>JAEZFK010000021.1 GCA_023437715.1 Bacillota bacterium
AGGCAGACATTGGCTCTGTCTAATTTTAATGCAAAAAAACAGCTGAAAGAATGAAAAATCACCCTTCAACTGTTTTTTACCGTGAATGATCAATAGCCCGTTTGACTTAACTTATTGACATTGGTTGAAAAACAGCCCCTTTTGTCAATTACCGTTCGTGTCATTTTTTCTACCAGTTTTGATGAGGGAAGCTCACAGGAGATACTTTATGTTAAAATTAAACATCATTTATAGTTAAAAGGAGTAGAAATTATGTTAAAAGCTGATCAACTTAGAGAGTTCCGTCCTACATACCGTTATCAAAATGGTGATGATATCAATTTGCAGACCATTCAGGTAGCCTTGAAAGATACTGCACAAAAATATGGGATTCCCGTATCTTTTTCAAGCGACAAAGTTAAGTCCGGCGGATTATTCAATTCCGAGGTCGAGGATTGTCTTGTTCTTTACCATCCCGAACATCCCTCCGATTATTTCCGTTTTGCCATCAGAGTGAAAAGACAGGGAGTTATGGCCTTTGTTACTGTAAATGATTATGGTAACAGTTCTCAGATGGCTAAATATGCCCGTTCAGAAGCAAACAAAGAGGCACGGAAAGGTCAATCTTTATCTTTCAAACTCGGCAACGCTGTTAGTTCTGGTTTGATGAACATGGGTAAGAACAGGAGCAAACTTGAGCAGGAGCAAATGTATTATGATGCACTTATCGCCATCTTTGATGAAATGATAAGCTAATTTGTGGGTAAACGCTCATAGAAGGAGGTAAAGATGTCGAAATCACTTTCCGGTAACGAAGTATATGAAATCATGAAGCGCATCGAGAACGCTTCTTCAAGAGCTGAACTTGAAGCGATTAAACAAATCCTCATCGAATATGATGAAGATGAGCCGAAGGTCAAGGAATTAGTCCTTGCTCTGCGTAGAAAATAGTCATAACGGAAGCTGTGAACGCAGATGAGTATCTCCAAACCCACTGTTTCAAGCGTGAAGATTGTTAAGCGGTGGGTTTGGGGGATACTTATGTCAGTGGGAGGAAAAGTCCCCCGATGACAAATTACGAAGCAGCCTGCGTTCACGCCCGGTGAAGTGGGGCGTGCTGTGAACAAGTAGGTAAATGGTAAGTCTCTCTATACTAAGCCCTAATGCTATGGAATGGGAACGGTGTCTATAAAACAGGAGAGGGGGGTGGTAAAGAGGCTTAAATGAAATGAGTTCTGAACGATGGCGGAAAGTCCTGTGTTCCCCAGGAGCCAGGTACCGGTTTGACCGGCTGGAGAACTTGGATTTTAAAAAGCTACGGTTACTATTGGATATCGGCCTGTTATCCGAAAGAGGGGCAGCGCGTGCCGAAGCCTTTCGGAAAATGGCAGAGGCTCGTGGACTGGAAGCAAAATATATAACTGGGGGAGAAGGAGCCTATTATGTGTCAGAGGAATTGGTGGGAGCTATCAATCATGCTTGAAATAAAGTTAAACTGGACGGACAATGGTGTCATATAGATGTGATCTAAGAAGAACCGGTACCCGAAAATTATTATGGGTTTGGTAATCTGTGTGGAATCTATATTAACTGGACAAATGTACAGATGGAAGAACTGATTCACATTTGGGGGTGTAAATGATTGTAAAAAATAAAAACCTTGTTGAGAGAAAAATTCACGATACATATTTTCTAATTGATATAACGGAAAACTATTTAGACGATAAATGCAGTCTGTACGAGATAAATGACATTGGCGACTTTATATGGAGACAACTTGAGATATCCAATGAGATATCAGATATTGTGAAAGCTATAGTTTGTAATGTCTCTGAAGAGATTAATTATTTAGAGATTTATAACGATGTTATGGAATTTATCAATGCTTTGATAAGTGAAAACTTTTTGGAGGAAATCGATGGAAGAGCTTAATGAAAACTTTCATATACAATTATTGGATTTTGATACTTCAAAAAGAAATGAATGGGTGAAATCCAGAAAACCATTTTCGGTGTTGTTTGAGTTGACAGCACGATGCAATATGAATTGTATACATTGCTATTTACAAAACAACCACGAATCGGAACAATTATCCTTTCAGGAAGTTATAGAAATCATTGATATTCTATATGAAAAAGGAATTCTATTTTTGACATTTACTGGCGGTGAAATACTTACAAGAGCAGATTTTGTTGATATATACGTATATGCTAAAAAGAAAGGTTTTCTTGTTGAATTATTTACTAATGGCCTCTCATTTACAGATGAGATCATCGATGTCTTAAAAAGATATCCGCCACTTTTAGTGGATATTTCACTTTATGGTGCAAATGAAGCCACCTATCATAAAGTAACAGGTATATCTGGTGCTTTTAATAAGGTTATAAGTAATTGCAGAAAAATTAAGGAAGCGGATATTCGCATATCTCTTAAATCTCCAATAATAAAAGATACGTTATGTGAATTATCAGATATGAAAAATATTGCAAATGAAATAGATGTTCCATTTGTTTATACATTTGAGATTTGTTCCACAATAGATAAATGCGATGAGCCAAAAGAACTTCAGGTTCCGTTGAAAGAAGCTTTAAAGTATGAATTTGAAAATTATTATGAACAAATTTCTCAAAGGGAACACAAAAACACATCTGATAATGTTGAGATAATAAACGAGTTAATGAAAAATAAATGTGTGTATACGTGTAATGTTGCAATTAATAGTTTTGTTGTAGATTATCAAGGAAGAATGTGCCCTTGTATTAAATTAAGACATAAGGGAATAAAACTTCAAAACAACTATGATCAGATATGGAGTGAGTTTGGGGCATATAGTAAGATAATCGCTTCGGATTTATATGTTTGTAAAGGATGTGATGCTCAATATTATTGCAATGTGTGTCCTGCAGAAATGGATTTTTTATATGGAGATATGGAATATCGTCCTATATTAATTTGCAAATGTGCAAAAATACGGAAAGCCTTTTATGAAAACGAACTGACATTTGAAAGAGCGCTAAAATTAGCTTCTTTTGATGAATAAAATAAGGAGGAAATCAGTGTGAAAAAGAAAATCAGTTTTAGGTTACTGTTATATTTATGTTAGTAATGTAATAACTAGAAAAATTTAAAATGTTTTAGAGGATAGGGACGGGGAAGTATCATGGATTATTATCGGATGAATAAGTATAATGAAAAAATATCTGTAGAAAAATACCAATGCGGAACTTGTAAACATTATGATTTTAAAGATGAAAGAGATACCAATAAATGTGATAAGTTCAATTCTTATTACCCTATAAATGATAGTTGCAAGAATAATTGGGAAGAGGCAAGCGATTTATATTAAGGAGGTGATTAGATGAAGTATAGTAAGCCAGTGGTAAAAAAACTGCAAGTATCAGTAAAAGTCAATACAAATGCCAGTGAGCGTTCATCTTGTGATGGAGGACACTGCGTAAAGACTCGTTATGGCCAGGATCACTAATTTTAGAAAATCGATAGGGGGCTGTTTTTTCACAGCCCCTTTCGATTACCATTTGTGTCATTTTTTCTACCAGTTTTGACGAGCGGAACTTACGTGAGATAAGTTATGTTAAAATTAAACATTATTTCAGCTATATTTTAGGAAGCCAAAGCACAAGTTTCACAAGAAGATATTGCTTTGATATATCGAGGCAAACATATAGCCCTATAGAAACTGGAAAACGGGAAATGCCATGGACAGCATTTAAAGGCTAAACAGTATAGATGGGGTTTCAGAAGGTATGGGAATGATTATGGAGCCCACAAATGAAAAAATGGGATGATTAGAAAATAGTGATTTAAAACGAGGTGTAGTAATGGAAGAACTATGGTATAGACTGACACAACTTCCTGATTTAACATTGAATAAGTATGCCTCGCTTGAGGGCAACGGTGTGGACGGGGTTATTGAAAAGCATATCGCTTTTTTGAGACAGCTTAACCGAAAAGGTATTGTCTCTGGTTTGTCATACCATCTTTTTTACTTGTATGTAGCTCCAGAAGATAAATCGAAAGATACACCGGGGCATAGACTTCAGATTTACTTGTTGATTCGTGGAAAAGCAGATGCGATGGAGAATGTCCCTGCGCTGATAAAAGCATCCCCGTTAGCTGATTTCTACAAGTTAGAATCAAAATTAAAACACAGTACCACAGGAGATAATTCATGCAGTATCAGCAACGTCATGGCTGGAAATGGACTGAACTTCCCAATTTTCAATACATGTGTCTTTCTCACTAAGACAGAGACTCTTCTTCCATCTGGCAGTGGCGAGGGAGAAGACTATTATATGCTGCGCGAATGGGAGATGAATGAAGATGGGCGTCTCTATAATATGTGCAAAATGATGGAGGCGCTAAATCATACCACGCTCTATCGTGTTGATTTATATCCCGTTGAGAAGAGTGTATTTTTAAGGGAATCATTAAGAAAGCCGATGAACATTCTTCGAAAAAGGCAGAATGACAGTAATTCGAGAAGAGATTATGACGGCAAAGATGTTCTCGACAGCTACGAAGATCTTATAGAAAAATATGATTCTTCCCCACATTTTATTGCTAATATATTGGTACTGGCTAACGGAAAGGAAGATGCGGTATCTATACTAGACGCTGCGGGAGCGGAGAGCCTCTTAAAAGGGAAATACAATGTAGCTGCTTTCTCCTCTAACTTTGATCCTGTTAGTTTTCTTAATGGGGAATTTGACGGTTTGGAGAACATGCGCGAAAGGATGGTGGTCAGGAAAGGAGGACCAGGATTAGTCGTATGCAGAGATAATACTGTAGGGATAAATCTAAATTATTTGCCTACACTTTTCTCTCTTGAAGAAATAGCACCGTTTTTCCGGCTTCCTGTCTTATATGATGGGGAGGTAATTCAGATGGCCAAAGAGACAGCTCCTGCCGCTGTCAATAGGGATGGATCTCTGTTTTTGGGGAAAGACAATAATGGATACGATGTGTTCTTTCCACTTTCCCTCATACCAAAACATGCTTTTGTGTCGGGCGTTCCTGGATCCGGTAAGACAAATACCATGCACCATATTACTTCATCGCTGTGGAAAGAACACGGGATACCATTCCTTGTTCTTGAGCCAGCAAAACAGGAATACAGAGCTTTAGCTAATGATCCTGGAATGAAAGATATGTACTTGTTTTCTCCAAATGCAGATATGAGTTTTCCTTTACATATAAATCCGTTTGAGATGTCAAAAGGGACTCTGGTTGCAGAACATATTCGTAGATTGTGTTCCGTTTTTGAAGGTGCATTTCCGCTTGAACCACCTATGCCTTTCTTGCTTGATACCGCTATAGAAGCTGTATACCGTGAATTAGGATGGATTCCAGAGCATGTTTATACGGGAGATGAAAAGCAAGACGACGGTGAAAAGAAACGTGCGCTGCCGACAATGTCAATGTTATATCGGCGTCTGGAACAAGAATTAAAATCAACACAGTACAGTGATGAAGTTCGAGGAAATCTTGAATCGGCACTAAAGGTTCGTATCGGAAGTCTCCTGCGCAGAGAAATGGGAGATGTTTTTGATGTTCCTGAATCCACTTTTGCACCGGAAAAGTGGCTTGAAGTCCCCTCTGTGATTGAGCTTGAATCTATGGGTACTGGTCCCGCAAACTTTTTAACGTTGATGCTTTGTTCCCTCATCAGGGAAACATTAAAGGTTAATCCTCGGTTTGATGGGGATATAAGGCATGTGATTTTTATTGAGGAAGCTCATAACCTCATTGGCCCCGAATCAGAGGAACAAACAGGTGCAGGCGCAGATCCAAAACAGGCCGCTACGGCATTTATTGTAAAGATGCTTGCTGAAGTCCGTGCACTGAAAGAAGGAATAGTCATTGCGGATCAGCTGCCTACCGTTATGGCACAGGAGGTATTAAAAAATACTGGACTTAAAATTGGCTTGAGAATTACTTCTGCAGATGACAGATCACTTCTCGGAAGTACAATGGCAGCGAGTGCGATGCAGCTGGAGCAGATGTCAACATTTGCTGTGGGTGAAGCCTTGATTTTCTATGAAAAACTCATGCGCCCATTTACGATGAGGATAAAAGAATGGCGGGGCGAGATTGAGAATCAAGCGGAAAAAGAGGCGATGGTGTCTTCAAAAAATGATGTAGATTTGAGATATGCCCTTGCTGACAGAGATACCTACCAAGATGAAAATTTGAAGAGCATAAAGATAATAGGAAGCAAATACTATCATTTGCTCTGCGATATAGAAAAGAGACTTTATCCTTGTGAATATTGGCTGCAGTCCGTTTCGGCACAAGCAGAAAAAATCAATAAGCTGTACTCATGTTTAGAGCAGGCAGAATTGGAAAAAATTCAACTCGACGAAGATGACAAACAGCTTAAGTATGACCAACTTGAGGTACTTCAAACTAGTCGAGAGAGCTTGCTTGCCGACAAAACAAAAATTCGAGAACCTTTGGAGATCATTAATACTGTTGGAAATTGGATATTTGCATTAGAAAGGCTGAAAAACGGTCGCTGGACACGTTTTTCAGCCCCAGAATCGGAATTGATAAAAATTACGTTGCTTCAAACTCAAATGTGTGACTGTACTTTGAAATTATACAAAGAACTCATCCGAGCATTAGGAATGACAAAGGATGTCAAGAAAATCGATAAGGAAGTGGAGAAGCTGTCTGCTCTTTCTAAGGATTTGAATGAGAATTTAAGTGCCTATATCAAAATGTATGGTGTAGAAACATTTAATCAAACATGAAAGGAGACTGTCATATGGGAAGTTTCAGAGAAAAGAACCGTGAGGGTATTAAGGAGATGCGGGAAAACAGCAGAGAAACAACTGAACTTGGCTCCGAAATGACGGAGCAGGCGGATCAAATTAATGCTGTTTTAGAGAGCATCGAACTGCAAGATGAAGAGGATGTACAGGCAATCAGCGAAACTGGGCATTCATATCAGGGCAGCTTTGACGTTGCCTTTAGTGAGCAGGTTGAATCTGCTGGGCAAGAAATAGAGCAGCAGGGCGAACAGATTAAAGAAGCTGCTGAGGGAGAATTTGAAAATGTTCGTTCTGGCATCAGCAAGTTAGAACAGGCGGGTGGAATCTCCGACATTGGTCTTGACGCCGCAGAAGCTGGGCGTTCTAAGCTAGAGGGGAGTGCTGGAGAGTATGGAGGAATCATTTCCGATGCAAAGGGTGCCATTGATGAAACGAAGCAACAAATTGAGACGCTAAAAAATAATCTGGGTGGCATTTTTGGCTAAGTGCTATTTAGGTACAGGAGACTGTGGTAATGGCAAAAGGTTTTAAGGAAATTGGGAAAAAGGCAGAGGTGCTGATTGAGCAAGGCAAAGAGGCTGACCAGAAAGTTCAGAGTTGCCAAGCGAGAGTCGCTTCGTCCAATAATAGGGCTGCCGCAGCCAGAAGGCAGCTTGCAGCCGCAAGTGAGACTGATGAAGAAGGAAATCCAACAGGAGATGTTGAGTATGCACGTGCACAGCTAAGTATGGCTGAAAATCAACTGGCCGCCAGTCAACGTGCTCTTTTTGCTGCTCGTAGTGATGCCGACCGAGTAAGACAGCAAAAAAATGCCCATATTGAGGAAATTGAGAAGCACAATCAAGTGGAACGATCCAACTTGGAAAAACTGCGGCGTCTCCGTTCTGAAGCATTTGGTGCTGATTCTGCGGTACTGACGGAGGGAATGGCAGAGCGCCTTAATGAGGCTGAGGATGCCAGAGTGGCGCTTTTCCGCAGTATGGGTATTGATGCCACCCCAGATCATGTTGCTGTCGGTGATGCTGGTGCTGGTAATTCCGGATGGAGAGGCGGCGGATTTGCGATTTTAGATACAACCGGGCAGGCACAAAGTCATCAAGGCGGTGGCTCTGAGGGACTTGCCTCTGGAGGTGGGATTGCGGCACCTGTTGGTGGTGGGCTGACTGCTTCTTCATATGTGGACGCAGCACTTAGTGAGGAAGAAATGCGTCTTTCAGACACAGAAAATACGATCCATGCCGGACAAGTGGGCCGGATTTTTGCGGATATTCCTGGGTGGTTGGATGGTAACGCATCCGCTAACACATTGGTAAATCGAATTGTTGAGTCCAGCGTTTTGTCAACCGAACAAAAGGTATCTGAACTAAATATGTTGAGAAGCCAGTTGATGGCTGCGGCGCAGAGTTATTTCAATCAAGTGGAGGCAAATGCTATAAAAGACCATGCTAAGGACCTGAAACTTACTTCCGTAGAAAAACGCCAAATGGGCGAGCGATATATTGATAACATACTTGAAGTATATCGGGACAATCTTCTGGATCAAGGAGTGGTTTCTGTTGCGGCTCTGGACGCAGAAATCAGAGAGTTGCGAAAACACTACTTGGCCGAACTTGAAAAAGACATATTGGGGCAGCCGAATGGTCTGTATTCAGATCCAAATTATGATGAATTGATTGAGAAAATCCATAACTGTCGACCGCAAATAGCAAATGTTTCACCTGGAGGCAACATGACATTTGAATTGGCCGATTCTGGTCACGTAAATCCAAATTACGGAAAGGGTTCTGGCTATTCGATTAATTGTCAATCCTGTGTAGTTGCTTTTGAGGCACGTGAGAGAGGGTACAATGTTCAGGTTCTTCCTTGTACAAAAGGCTCAGCACTTGATCAGTTATCGCATGATCCGAGAATGGCATGGATTGATCCAAGAACAGGCAAATACCCAGAATACATTTATGATAACTCTCGAAGAACACCGGAGAAGTATTTAGATTTTGTCAATGAAGTCGTAAAACCCGGTAATAGATATACGATCCAGTTTGCATGGAAAGGTCGGTGGCATAGTGGTCACATAGTCAATATAGATAGAACCTCAAATGGACTGCTGCGAATCAAGGATAACCAACGCGGTTCAAGAGAAAGGAGTGAATGGATAGGCAATTTTGAGGTTCTTGATTATTTATCGAAAATGAAATATAAGAAAATATCACTGTTCGGAGGGGCGGCTACATGTGTTCCCCAATTATTACATATAGATAATATGGATTTCAACTTTAATGTAGTTAATCACATTATGAAAGGAGCAGAAAATGGAACATCTGTTAGTTGACGAGTTTGCAAAAAGTCAGGGATACGAAAAGGCTGAGTATCTTTGTGAATGGCGAGGATATAAGTGTTATGAACCCATTGTTGCTGAAGGTGAGATGTCCTATGTAGGGTTGCCGCTTCTTATTTTGGAAGACAAAAATGGCGGCCTACGGATGTCAACGCCAGAAGAAGCCATGCAGCAAATGGATGAAAGTGAATAACTTCGGATCAACAGAATAATCTTCATACACAAGACGCATAAAATACAGGAGGCGCAGTAAATCTTATGTGTAATTATGGTGTTGGCGAAAAATGCTCTGGTCGTGTTATTAATATTTACCAAGGTAATCTGATTGTCGAATTAGAGCAGGGTGTTATCGGTAGAATTTTCAAAGGTGCAGAACCAATATCTGTAGACTTAGGGACTATCATTGATGTTGTAGTTAAACAGAATGATGACTGGGGAATCCTCCTTGATTTTGTTTCCGTTTCAAAGCAGCCGGAGATCAGCGCAAGCAATGAAACGAAATCTTGGAATAATTGGAAAAACATACCTGTAGGACATGGGCAGGCAATGGCAGCAATGCTTGCTCTGCGTAGCCACACAGATGCTTTTCTAAGTGAATTGACTGAAGCCAGAAAAGAATGGGAAGATGCAAAATCTAGCAGTAAGCAAATCTATGATTCCGTTACATCTAGTGCCATACAGCAATGTGAAGATGAACGACAGCGGTTCACGAGTGAGTGTGAAAACAACATTAAAAATACAGAATCCAGAAGAAATACGGTTAGCACTATCATGAACGCATATAACAATTTTATCAACTATACGCTAAAAAGCGGCGCGGATAATATGCTTGACGCTGCTCGTGGCGATATAAGTTCTGTGGAAAGCAGACAGGGCGATGTCACAAAGGCAATCAGCTCTAAGATTCAAGCGTATAGAACCCTTTATAATTGTCAGATCGCAGAGTCTGAACGCATCCAGAACGATAAGCTGGATAAAGCAAGAATAGAGCAGATTGACCGAGATACGCAGGCTGAGCGCAGGTTTGAAGCTAAACATAAGAGTATTTGTGATACTTATCGCTCGGATATAAATGACGGGTTCAACAAATCTACAATTCACGCTTATCAGCAGGAGATTAAGTCTTCAAGGTTTAATGCCGCTAACTACGACTGCCCTTCTGAAGTTCCGGATTATGTTATGCTCGGGGACATTGGCCTTATTATCCCCAATAATTCGCAGAACGATATAGCTGTTGTTCAGGCTGTGGAGTTGCAGGCAGCAGACGTTGGCATAAGGCAGCCGGGCGAGTATGTTGTCAAAATCCCCTACTCTCAGAGGCTGTCGGATGGCATCTCTCTTCTGATGAGATATTCACTTTCTGAAAAAGATTATGTGCAGGGATTAATGCAGCCATTGCTTCTGAAGCTTTTCATGTCTTTCCCTGCAGGAAAACTTGAAGCAACTATGATTGATCCGCTTGAATTTGGAGCTAGTTTTCCCGACATTCCGAAACTGGCTGGGGGTCACAATTCGGCGCGAATTATCGACACAAAGATATGGAGTGGGGAAAAGGATATTGAAACTGCTATTGCAACTTTGAGACTGCGGCTTGAAAACATGACGCAGGCTTATGGGGGAGACCAGATCAGCCGCTTGAAAAAAGAGGTTATTAGAGCATTAGCCATCACGAACTTCCCTATTGGCTTTAATGAAACTGCTTTGAAAGACCTGCATGCAATCGTGAGAAATAGTGCGTCCCTTGGAGTATGTGTGCTGATATGTGCAAACGATGAGGAGCTTGAGAAACTCAAGCAGAGAAATGGAACTCTCGTAGCTGAAATTGTTCAAAGTGTTGTTGAAACAAAAGTATCTGGAAAAAGGCTTATGCTTGTTGGTTCAAATAAAGAACGCTTATTCTTTCAGCTTGATGAGATGCAGGATGTATTTGAGCGCAAGAACGAGATCATTCCGCTGATTAGCAGTGCTATTGAGCATATGCAACTCAAAGTTGAACACTTTGATAGCATGTATAGAGAGGATATCTGCGATAGTAACAACTGGTTCACAGGAAACCATGAAGAAATTGCTATCTCGATTGGAATCAAGGGGGCAAATACCATAGTCAAAATGGTCCTGGGAAGAGGCGGTGGAAGTACGGAACACCACGCGCTGATTGCTGGACAGACTGGTGCAGGCAAGTCTACCCTTCTCCATACACTTATCATGAGTACCCTTATCAGCTATTCACCTGATGAGGTACAGATGTATTTGCTCGACTTCAAAGAAGGTGTTGAATTTAGCGCATATACCCGTTACCGTCTGCCGGCTCTGAGAGTCGTCGCCATAAACAGTGAGCGCGAGTTTGGATTGAACGTTCTAAAGGAACTGTGTACAGAACTGGAAATCAGAACAAAGTACTTTACCCGTTATGGGGTGTCGGATATCAATGGCTATGTGAAACTCTCTGATGCTCCAAAGGTTCCGAAACTCCTCCTTATTTTTGATGAAGTTCAGGAACTGTTTAGAAGCAAGGATGAGAGCGACTCCATTAGTAGTGAGTGCCTTTCCTGCCTTAACAAACTTGTTATGCAGGGCAGAGCTATGGGAATCCATGTTATTCTTGCGTGCCAGGACTTCCACAACTGTGCCGGATTAGAGGCATATTTCAGCCAGATGGCTATTCGAATCGCTGTAAAAGGTTCTGAGGACGGTGCGGCATCAATTTTGAATGCCGATAATGCTGGAATTCGCACACTTCAAAATCAGCCCGCAGGTGCGGCGATTTACAACGGTGGCGGTGGCGTGGAATCCGCCAATAACTTCTTCCAGGTAAGTTACATTAACGAGGATGAGCGTCTGAATTTCCTTACTCGTTTGGATGCGTACTTCACCGATCCGGATGTTGCACCGCTTTATGAGGATCAGCAGACAAGAGTTCTTCTTACTAACGCAGAGGATAACATTCACAACTGCTTTAATCAACTGATTCTGGAAGGTGTCGATAGTATCAAACCTTTGGGTATATCAAAAGACGGATATGGTCTGCTCCTTGGTCAAGGTTTTGGGAAGAAGAGTATCTTTATGCCGGAACTTAGAACCAAAGACCGTGATAATCTCCTTGTTGTCAGCAAAGACGAAAAGGTGGCCTTGAGTTTGTTTGAACTGTCTGTGATGAGCGTGCTTTACGAGGAACTTCACACGAGTGCAGACAAGGCAAACGCTCTTGTGTATATCATTGACTTGTTTGCTGACGAATTAGCTGATGGAGAGTGTGATTTCGATTTCCTTGAATCTCAGTTCCCGCAACAGGTTAAGGTTGCTAAAGTCGGTGATGCTGAAGAACTCATCACCAGCCTGTATGAAACTGTGGTTGGACGCTCCGAAAGAAGTATTCTTTCCACAGAACGAATCTTCTTGATGTTCTTTGGGATCAATCGTGCAAGGAGGCTGCGTACTGGTCGAATTTATGATGAGGATCGTGGTGGAGAATTAAGCTCAATCGAGATGCTTCAGAAGATTATTGCAAACGGACCAAAGTATTGCGTAAACAGTATTGTATGGGGGGAGAGCATTCGCAGTATTGAGCTTATGCTTGGTGACCGTTATGATTCTATGTTTGATAAGCGCATCGCGTATGGACTCGATGAGGAATCAATGGACATCCTTGTAGCTGAGAGCGAAGCAAAAGCGCTTCGTGGTAAGACTGCGGTTTATATGGATATTGACAGGGATGTAAAAAATACTCACTTCCGGCCTTATGATGTTCCTGCAAAGGTGTGGGTGGAGCGTTATGCCGAGATTTACGACGAAGTAATCAATGAAGGAGGTCGCTAATTATGACATCACAAGAAGCAAGACAGCAGGTGGAAGCCTGTGAGTGCCAGATAACAGATGCGTACAGTAATCTTAGAGATGCCGTAAGAAGTGTGGGATCAAGTGCAACCCAAGCGGCATCTAGTAAGACAACAACGAGTACTTTGATGCCGCTTATTATTTCTTTGTTTGGTCTTATCCTTTGTTTTGCATCGCATCCAGTATGGGGGATTCTGTTAATTATTTTAGGTATTGTGATTGCATACAATATGTATCAGTCGGCGGCTTCAGTCCTAAATATGGTCGAGAACCGGCAGAAGAATTTAAATTCAATATTGGATGACAATTCAAAAATTTAAGATACATAGCAAATGGTGACTAATGTATCGGCGAGGAGAATATCTCCTATTTTCCTCGCTGAAGATCGTTAAAGGTGATAAGAATGGCTGATGTAAATAATTGGGATAACATAGAGGCTTTCCAATTAAAAGAGTGCTATGATTTGGCAACTCAATTTGAAAAACTTGATACGGCAAAAGATGTGTTGAGGGAAAAATCCAAGAGGATTAACATTTCTAAAAATTATGTTCCGGTGCAAGCAGACGTTTCTTATCAGCAAACTGAAATGCAGATTGTATCGGAAGCCATCTATGGGCTGACTTTAGAGGGTTTTGCCGCCTCTGATAATGGGGGGTTTAGGTATTCTCATAAAGTTGATAATCTGCCAAGTTCTGCCGAAAAGGAATTTACCCTAGCGTTACTTTCTTTGAGAAACGGAACCAATGAAACACAGAGGCTGGATGCTTTGCGGCATATTATGGCCGCTTTGAGCTATTCGCCTAACGATCCTCGCTATATTGCTCTGGCGAGTGTGTTGCAAGATGTAGATAAGTGAGGCGGATAACATGGATTCGAAAAAGGTACTATACTTTTTAGGAATGCTTAACAGGGAAACAAACGGATATGCCGATGAAATTGCGGAGGTTTATAAAAGGGCATTGGACGAAAATGATGATGTCATTCGTTTGAAGATGCTCTTGAATGACTATACATACTACCGCGAGATTGGTAACTCCCTATATAAGAATGGAACAGAGGTGTTAGAAAAGGTTTACTCTACGCCATCAAAGTCGCTGGATATTTTTCCAAAATTGAGGCAAGCCCATGAATCTATAGATAACGAAGTTAGAGTATGTGATGAATTAATGCGTTCTCCTTTTCCGTTTTCTGAAACAATTACGGTCTTAAAAAAGAAAGACACAATAGCCTACATGACAGCCCTAAAAATGATTGCAAGTACGTGTGTATACTTGATTACTCTTTATGCAGGCTTGAACCCAATAAAAAACCTTACATGGGACGACAATACTGGAATTCAAGAAATGGTTCATGCCGTTAATACCAAGTTTCTTCCAGCATTATGCGGGGTAAGAAGACCTAACTACAGTTGGGTAATCAGAAAAAAACGGATGGGAGGAAGAGCCCTTTTTGGCGGCGACTACTTTTATTTGAGCTATGAAAACACAAGAAGCGTTGACGGGCTATGCAGTGCTTTACACAAAGAGCCAATGGGTACTCACGCTTTCTTAAATATGGCTGCTTACGAATCTGGAGAATGTGATGTTCCTTTCTGTTGGGGAATTGGGAATATTGTTTCTGCCTTACCCGATAGTGTAATACTGTTTCTTAAAAACAGCGTGGCAACAAAAGTGAGATCTCCGCAAGGTGCGGAGTTAAAAAGAAAAATGCCCACACCTTTTGAATGTATCAAACAATTATCGAATAGAGCAATGTTCTGTGTCACACCAGATGAGCTTCTGTTAGTAATGAACCAATGGCAGGTAGGACACGAGATTGAGGAACGAAAGCGTACTCACAACTGCTTGTTTTGCGGGAAATATGTTGATGGAAATAAACTGGTTTGCTCATCACACTTTACTTCGGAGCTTAGATGAAACAGATGGATATAAAAATTAGTCTCGCAAGAATGTATTATCCGATAAAAGTCCTTGGTCCGGGCAGTAGGGTTGGAATATGGATGAACGGCTGCAATCGAGGCTGCAATGGGTGTATTAGTCCGGAACTGCAAGTATATGATAAATCAAAAGAGGTGTCTGTTGATGAAATCATGAGGATGATTGAGCGTGTAGATGGTCCTATAGATGGGTTTACCATATCCGGAGGGGAACCGTTCTTCAGACCGGAAGCGTTAAATGCACTGGTAGGAGCGGCAGCAACCGTTTGTGATGATATCCTGATTTTTTCGGGATATACAATTAAGGAACTAAAAGCACAAGGCGAAAAAGCGATTGATTCTGTTCTCGATACTTGTGCGGCCCTTATAGATGGTCCATATGTGAAAGAACTGAATGATAATAGCGGACTAAGGGGCTCTTCGAATCAAAGATGCTGGATCTTTAAATATCCAGATAAGTATGCCGGGATTGAAATCGCAGAAAGAAGATTGCAAACTATCGTATATGGCAAGAGAGTTTTGACGATAGGCATTCCTCAAGGAGAGATGTTTTTATGATAAATGCAGCGGAAACACAATCGCCAAAATCTCATATTGGGCAGATTATAAATACAGGAGAAACCATACCTCCTGGAAACGCAAACCAGAGCGGGCAAAGTATCGTTCTATTGGCGGGTGAGTCTGTTGCCGATAGCTATGTGATTAATTCCTTGATGGATAAGCAAGGCAAACAATCCAATGTCTATCTGGCGAAAAAGTGGGGTAAATCCTATGTTATAAAGATATATCATAACGGATGGCATCCTTCGAACCAAATGCAAAGTTTTTTGACGAGCGTCCGTCATCCGAATATTGCGCATGTTGTTGAATGCGGTGATCACGGTGGATACTACTATGAAATATATGAGTATTATTCGGAAGGAACGCTGGAAGATGCGGGTGCGCTGTCAAGTGCCTGCATTCAGAATGTAATTGTTCCTTCAATAAATGAAGGACTTCATGAACTTCACAGAAATGGAATCGTTCATTGTGATATAAAGCCAAGTAATCTGTTCTGCACGGACGGAGGTGCTAAGGTTGTAATCGGGGATTGCGGAATAAGCGGTTACACGAATTCAAACGGAAAACTTGTGGATGCTGTAAGGGGAACCCCTGAATATGCGCCACGCGTTAAAGCTCTCTTATGGAGTGCTGCTATGTCGCCAGCTTATGATTACGGCTCCTTTGGTTTAGTGCTTTGCAAAGCTGTTCTCGGTCATTCTATCTTCGAAGGGATGTCTGTTGAAGAGGTTTCGAAAGCTTGGGAAAGTGGACTGGAACTACCAAGCCAAATCACTGGGCGGCTTGGAGTTTTGATTAAAGGGCTGCTTAACGAAGACGAAGAACAGCGCTGGGGCTATGTCCAGGTTAAGCGGTGGTGCGAAGGCGAATATATGCGCCCTGTTAATCGAAATATATACGCCAGAACTAAAAAGGAGCATCCAAACAAACCGCTGATATTTGGTAGATTTGATGGCCAGACTGTTTCTGTGGTCACACTTCATCAACTGGCACAAGCCATAAAAAATCACTGGTCTCAGGCAACGCGTATAGTAAAAAGACGCGAATTAATTGAATTTGTTCGCCAGTTTGACAGGTCGCTCACAGATAAAATCAGTGAGCTTGAACTGTATCAGGATATGGATGCTGCTGTATATAAGCTGCTGATGTATATTGAAGATGATGCGCAGAGGATATATTACTGCGGCAAAGAATATGAGTCACTTGCTGATTATGTTGAACAGCTGTCTACGGGGAAAGACGAAATTGCAAAAAGGTTTCTTTCAGCGGGATTGTTGGTATTCTATCTTCGTTACAATGATTACGAGAAGTCACAAATTGATAAACTGGAGTTGCTAATTCGTCGGAACGGAAGCGATGACATGGCGTCCATTTCAACGATATGCTTTGCATTGCAGGGGAAAAAAGCAATAGACATATTCGGAGTATCTGTGGAAACTTTGGATGATCTAATCCCGGTTTTGAGCAAATGTTCCGTTGAGGAAATTGACGACTTGCTTTGCAGTGATCGCTTCATTGCATGGCTTAACAGGTTGGGGTATGAAAAAGAGACGCGTAGGATGAAGGAGGCATTTGTCTAATATGAGTAGCTACTACACTACCGCTCAGTTGGAGGCGACAAGAAAAGCACGCCTTAAGCAGGAATTGGCTGATAGTATTCAGAAACTGAAAGAGCAGCTTCATGTTGAGCATACCAATAATGTGCAGATGACTGCAGGATCTAACATTGAGATGTCGGTTTTTGTGACTGATAATTCAGTAGGAGGATACAATAAAAGCGCTGTGATTACTGGAGCCATGCTTCAAGACGGGAATGACCAAGTTAAGACAAAACGTGGTGATCTTGATTTTTCTGGATTGCTGGTTTCGATTCATAAAAAGCCTAACAGATTGGAACTTGAGCTTGATTCATGGATAAAGAAAGTTAATGAACGTCCAGTTGTGTACGAAAAAGATGAAAAAGATAGGACGCGGCTTTTGGCTGAACTGGCAAAGACAGTCAAAGCGTCAGAAATTGATATCGAGGATAAGATAAAGTCAGTTAAGATGCGTGTTTCAAGTTATTTACAAGGGGCTGCCAGGATAACTAAAGATGATGAAGCCCGAATGGAATCAACCTATTATGAGTATTGTGCGCTGTGTGAAATGCTTGAAGTAAAACCGACAGAAAGACTCCCATACCGAGTTGAAAAAGAAGTAACTAGAATGACTTCGGTTTTGGAAAAGCGCAGACAAGACGAGTATGTTATGGATGTTATTGAGTCAATCATGGAAGAACTCGGGTGCAATGCCACGGATGACGCAATGTTATATCGTACAGTAGGACAGATGTATGCAGTCGATGGGCACCCTCTTTGCGATGTATTTGTAGGAAATGATGGCAGTGGGATTATGTTTGAGCCTGTTGGAGAATCCAAAGAAGGTTCCCTGGATAGACAGCGGCAAATTGAGAGCAGTGCGAATAGTATTTGTTCTATGTACACAACATTGGAGGAACGAGCTGCTGAGAAAGGCGTTATCTTAAAAAGAGTATACATAGAACCCGTACATATTGGTGAAATGTGTGTTCAGTCTGACATTAGCGAAAGAAGTGCGAGAAAGAAACAGCGAAAGACTGCGGCCCAAAAACAACGTGCATTAAATTCGGAGGACTAACATATGGCTCTTTGTAAAGTTTGTACTTGCGGTGAAAAGATAGTTTTTGAACGGAGATTAAGTTTTCCCGACAGCTGCCCTTCTTGTGGCCGAAAGTTAGTTGATTTCTTGACATATAACGAAGATGACCCTCGTGTCGAGGAACTGATGAAAGGCGCGGCGAATGTAGAGGAAGAAGAGAATAAAGAAAATGAAGAAAAACCCGTCTTGGGAGGCATAGGGACTCAAAAACGAAAATACATATTAAGATTAAGTAACGGGAAAGAAATAGAAATTCCGGAAGAAGGATGTATTATAGGCCGGACGGAGGTCGGGGCAGAAGAACTGGCAGAGTTTCCGTCCGTAAGCAGACAGCACTTGCGAGTGACACCGAGGAGAAACGTTGGTGTACTGGTCGAGGACATAAGCAGTTATGGGACTTTAATTGATGGGCAGAGAATTATTAAAAATTCACCTGTCAGAGTTGCCGATGGTTCAAAGGTCACTCTGTGTGATCTTGACACAGTATTTATTGTAAAGGAGGGTGATGATCGTTGATACAAGCAGAGAAATGGCAGAAGGATCTGGCTGTCTACCAGGATATCAACACAACATTTATTGTTGAAGGAAATGTGCATGATCTACAGCCCTGGATTTATGAAGACGACGGAGCTTGTGAACCTATCGGTCTCTCTTTATATCTTCAGCGGTATTTGACCGAAGAGGGATATGATCCAGTTATCTTCTATAATCGAATTGACGGCTTTTCCAATCCCTATGCTCTTGATATGGTTTCTACTTTTTATAGAGGTGTATCGTCAGATGAGAATTCCTCAAAATCAATTAGAGCCGCGACAGAACTGATAAGAAAAACCATGTCTAATACTGTTCGTCCAACTGCTGTTGTAGTCGACCTTGCAAACACTATTGCAGCGTCTCCGGACAATTTATCTGATGAGGAAATAGAATACTTTACAAGACTTATGCTTGCATCAAGAACACCAACGCAGGCATTAAGCATGCGCGACAAACAGCCGCTTACAAATCTCCTTTTTCTGATTGTCGAAAAGGTTAATGATATTCCTACATGGTTTTATCTTAATAATCCATATGTGAGGACATTGACCATTTCTCGTCCAGAGAAAGAGGTTCGGGCGGCTGTCATTGATGCAAGAATTGATACATTGACTGGTGCGAAAGAACTGACGTCCTCTGAAAGAAAAAAGGCACAAGATGAGTTTATTGCGCTTACTGATGGTATGACGTTAGTGGAACTTTTCGGTATTTTTTCGCTATGTCAGCGGAAAAAGTATACGGTTTTCCAGATTCGTGAAGCTGTAAAGATGTTTCGCTATGGTGAGACAGAGAGTCAATGGGATAAACTCGATTTTGAAAAGTTTAAATATGCTGAAGAGTACCTTTCAAAAAGAGTTAAAGGACAGGATGCAGCTATAAAGAAAGCTGCAAGTGTTTTGAGCCGCGCTTGTCTGGGCATGTCAGGAATACAAGGGGGATCTAACAGTCGGCCTAAAGGTGTTCTGTTTTTTGTCGGGCCTACCGGAACAGGGAAAACTGAGTTAGCCAAAACAATAGCTGAATTTATATTTGGTGATGAGCGCTTTGTCACTCGCTTTGACATGAGTGAGTACCAGCAACCTCATTCGGATCAAAAGCTGCTTGGCGCGCCTCCAGGATATATTGGTTACAGCGATGGCGGGCAATTAACAAATGCCATCAAATCAAAGCCATTTTGTGTATTGTTATTTGACGAAATTGATAAAGCACATCCCTCTATCCTGGATAAGTTTCTTCAGATACTTGAAGATGGACGTATCACAGATTCAGCAGGTGAAACAATGTATTTTTCGGAGGCTCTTATTATCTTTACCAGCAATTTGGGCGTTGTAGGCCAAGAGGCTGAGACCGGAAAACGATACCAAACGATAACTCCGGATATGGATTATGGCACTATTCAAAATGAATTGCTGGCAACGATTAAGGACTACTTCAAATATACAATTCAACGTCCCGAATTATTAAATCGTATTGGCGATAACTTTATTGTTTTTGACTTTATAGGAGAGAAAGCCGTTGAAGAGATTTTGAACCTGAAATTGAATGCCATAGTAGAAAATCTTGAACACGAAAAGGGCATCAAGCTTGAAATCCGAAATCCCTTTAAGGAGTTCCTTCTTAATAGAGCCAAGCAGGATTTGCCTAATGGTGGGCGTGGAATCAGCAACATGGTTGAAACTTGCCTAATAAATCCTCTGGCGCAAGTACTTTTTAAAGAGCGGTGGAGTTCTGGTGATGTCGTTATTATTAAGGATAGTCCATTAGGTGAAGAGGACTTGTTCAGATATTCGATTTCTAAAATGGGTAGTAATCCATGACAGTGCTTTAAGATTGCAAAATTCTGTTTCTTCCTTTTTGGAAAACAATATTTTAAGATAGCACATCTTGCCCTTACACTATTCGGCGCTGAAGTGGTAAGAGTGTAGCGTTTGTGGCTCAGGGAGGTATATCATGAAGCAATGCCGAGAGTGTGGAATATTTAGCACAGATGAAACCGTGTTTTGTTCTATTTGCGGGAAAAGGTTCCCGGAAATTCCGGATATAGTATCTAATAATATGGAGATACATGTTGTATCTGAAAATGCAGTAACTGCTCATCACGAAATAGCGCCGCTTCTGCAACGTATTGATTTGTTTTTGGAAGATGGGGAATTTGAGAGGGCAGATGATTATTGTGAGCGAGTTTTGGATACCGAGCCGACAAACGCCGAAGCGTATATTGATAAATTGCTCATAGAATTCAAATGTAACATTCGTGAACAATTAAAAAATTGTTCATCGACGATTGCAGACAGCAAGAATTATACAAAAGCCATCCGCTTTGGAAATGAAAGCCAAAAGGCATTTTTAGAAGACGCAGAGGAAACAATCCAAAAAAGATTAGTAAAACTTACAGAAGAACATGTTGAACAAGAAAGATTGACAGCGGAAGAACACCAACAAATGGAACCTGATGAAACAGACGAGTATTATATCGATGTGTATTGTCCTATTTGCCATGAAAAACTATCATATATAAATTGGCAAATCGAGGAGGGCGATTTGATTTGCCCTATGTGCAATGGTAAATTTGAGTTCAGTGAGGAGATAAGAAGATAATGAAACAATGTCGAGAGTGCGGGACGTTAAGCACAGATGATACTGTGTTTTGCTACATTTGCGGGACAAAATTTTCAGAAAATGAATCTGAAGATATGGCTAAAGTTGCAGGAATTGCAGCAGTATTACAGTACGAAGAATCGAGGCAAGAGCGTCAGAGGAAAGAAAACCTGTATATCCTCGGCATGGAGGAGTTTGACGGAGCAGATTGACCATATTACAACATACGAGGACGGAAGCCTGGAATATATTTTTAAAGATGGGAGGGTGAAAAAGTGGCAAGGAACGTAATCACGATACCTGCCACAATCAGTAAGTTTACAGTCTTTCCTCCCGACAGCAGGAAAAGGCGGAAAGTGGCTGCCTACGCCTGCGTTTCAACGGACAGGAATGAACAGATGACGAGTTACAAGGAGAACAGACCAGACGAAATCTAGTCAGAAATAAGCTGCTTTTTATAATTAGCTTTAATTTCTTATGCTTTTTCCATTGAATTCCAATCGGTAGGCATTGCGGATGAATGATCTATACAGGCTTTTGCATAGGCACAGATATCTTAAAATTGTTGTCAGGGTTTACTTGGGAAAATATATATTATAATAAGAATTATTCAGATAACTTGAGCTTACATAAAAATTCCAATGGAAATAAATAGAGCTGTCATTCTCTATTCATGATGTTTTGCTGCTTTTGTTAATCACGATATGAATTGTCGGGAGCTTTAGAAACTAATGAACCAGTGTAATCGGTAATATATGGAATCTGGACTGGAAAGAGAGATGGGATTTGATATGATGGTTGTAAGACAGACTGACGTGGATCAGAAAGGATCAAAGGTATGAGTGTAAAAAAAAATCTTACCGATAGGAAATGATGATTTCCGAAAATTACGTGAAAACGGTTCCTATTACGTGGATAAAACCTTGATGATAAAGGATTTTATTGAGATGAAGGATGAAGTGGCACTGATTGCCCGTCCCAGAAGATTCGGAAAGACACTAAATATGACAATGCTCAGGGAATTTTTTGACATTGATATGGATAGCAGAGATATTTTTGCTGGATTGGCAATTATGAATACGGAATACGCGGATCTGATGAATTCGAGGCCTGTCATTTATTTTACATTTAAAGATTGTAAAGGAACGGCTGCTGATGAACTCTTACTTCTTGTTAAACAGAAGCTGTATCAGGAATATCTGCGGTATGAAAAACTTCTGCGGAATAAAATGGATAAGGACTCTTTTGAATCAAAAGATTTTTATGCCATGATTCAGGTTCTGAGAGATCCGGCGGCTCCTCATGCCCTTTATTCTTCTGCTATTCAACAGTTGACCCACTTTGTAAAGGAAGCTTATGGGCTTAGCCCGGTTCTTTTGATTGACGAATATGATCAGCCGAATATGATCAGCTATGAATTTGGATATCACCATGAAGTTGGAACATTCTTTTCTAATCTGTATGGTAGTGCGATGAAAGGAAACGCTGCATTAAGCCAGGCGCTTCTTACTGGAGTCCAGAGGGTTGCCAAAGAAAGCATATTTTCTCAGTTTAATAATGCAAGAGTCTACACGGTGCTGCACAAACAATATGCCTCATATTTTGGTCTTACATTGGACCAAAATGTGCAAAAGAAATACGACGGATATCGTTTTGGAGGCATAGAAATGTATAATTTGTGGTCTGTTTTGAATTATGCGGACATGGCGCTCTGGATAATTACTGGATTAATACATCTTCTAATTTTTTGGTGAAAAAGGCATTAGAAACAGCAGATAAGCAGTTTTGGGATGATTTTGATCAGATGGCGGAAGGAAAAGAAATTCCCATATGGCTTACCTAAGAGACTTCCTATATAGAGAGGGACAGTAATTACAGCTTGTGGGTGCTTCTGGTAAATTCCGGATACCTGACTGCCTTAAGACGGATTGATTCCAATACTGTGGTTGTAAAGATACCGAATGATGAAGTGATGTCGGAGTTTCAGATGCTGATTGCCGAAATATCGGGAGTTGACGGACTGGATTTACAGCAGATGCTTTCCTGCCTTCTTAAAAAGGATATGAAGCGTTTTTTGAATTATATCAGAATATTGTCATATCATGTACCAGCTATATGGATGCCAGGGAAAATGCGTATCACATGCTGTTTTTGGGGATGTGCATTGCGCTCAGGGGTTCTTATAAGGTGACTAGTAACATGGAAGCTGGATATGGGAGGAGTTATATTACTCTGGAAGCTTTGATGCCTGAGAATAGCCATGTAATTATTGAGTTTAAGCAGGGGGAGGATCTGGAGCGTCTGAAAGAGGAGGCTTTACAGCAGATAATTGAGAACCGATACTATGCGGGCTTAAAAGGAGAGGTCATCTGCATTGGTCTCGCACATGACAAGAAAAAGTGTAGCATGAATTATAAGGTATTGAATATATAATATATATAATATATATAATATATATAATATATAGAATAAGGTTTCCTGACTGATTGTTTCTATGATACAAGGAAAGGGCGGTGGGTTGACCTGTGAGAATTTTTATTTACAGCCGTAAATCGGTCTGCACTGGCAAAGGAGAAAGTGTGGAAAATCAGATTGAAATGTGCAAGGAGTATATTTCAACTAAAATCGCCCATGCAGATCAAGCTGTAATAACCGTCTATGAAGACGAAGGCTTTTCTGCCAAGAACACAGACAGACCCCGGTTTCAGCAAATGCTCCGTGACATAAAGGCCAATAAACCGGATTATGTCGTTTGCTACCGCCTTGACCGTGTCAGCCGAAACGTCAGTGATTTTTCTTCCCTGATTGAGGATCTGAATCATCATAATATTTCTTTTATCTGTATCAAAGAAGAATTTGATACGTCAAAACCCATGGGAAAGGCTATGATGTATATAGCATCCGTTTTTGCCCAACTGGAAAGAGAAACCATAGCAGAACGCGTTCGTGATAATATGCTGATGCTGGCAAGGACCGGCCGCTGGCTGGGCGGTACTACCCCAACAGGCTTCACTTCCGAAAAAATGCAGGAAATCGTTATTGACGGTAAAGTCAAAACTTCGTGTAAATTAAAGGACAATCCGGAAGAATTAAAAACCGTTGACTGTATTTTTGAAAAGTTTTTGGAGCTTCGCAGTGTGTCGGGGGTCAGTAAGTACTTAATCAAGCAGGGAATTGTATCACGTACCGGAAAAATATTTTCATTGTCAGGCATAAAAGAGATTTTACAAAATCCGGTTTATTGCATTGCGGATGAAGAGGCATGGGACTATTTTACTGAACATCAGGCAGATGTTTGTTTTAATAGGTCTGAGTGTTCCGGGAAATATGCTTTATTGGCTTATAATAAACGGGATTACAGAAAAAAGAACGCTCCACGGCAGGATATAGATAAATGGATTATATCCATTGGAAAGCACAAAGGGCGTGTATCCGGTAAAAAGTGGGTAGCCGTTCAGAACATCCTGAAGAACAATATACCTACAGGAAAGAAGCCTGCGGTCATGCATAATGACTATTCCCTGCTGTCCGGCTTGATCTTCTGTGACAAATGCCAAAGCCGGATGTTTGCAAAGCAGAGAAGCGGAAAAGGCGGAAATCATGATTTGTACGATTATATCTGTAATAATAAATTGCGGGGTGGTTTAGCCTTATGTGACTGTCAAAACATCAACGGTCAGCAGGCGGACGGTTTGGTTTGTGAATATCTCATGCAGTATACCAATGAAAATTCGGGTATCTACAAGCTGTTGGATAAGCTGAAACGTGATTTACAGGGGAAAGTTCAAAAAAGCCCTATGACAGAGATTGATGAGAGAATAAAAAAGTGCAGCAGTGAGATTGAGAACTTAATCAATATATTATCCCATGGGAGCTTAGGAACTGCTTTCATTGAACGAATAAACGTCAGGATCACGGAACTTGACCGTGAACTGTCTTCTTTAAGAGACGAACAGGCATATTTGCAAAAGGATATTCATGGGATGAGAGACAGGGAAATTCAGGTAGATATGCTGTCTGCGGTATTATCCAGCTTCAAGGACAATTTTGACAGGCTGTCCATTGAGGAGAAGCGAACCTTAATCAAATTGCTGGTCAAAAAAATTTTCTGGGACGGAAGAGATCTCCATATTTTTATTGACGGCCAGTAAGGAACTGTCAGCCATATACTTGTCGTATGGAGCAAAGTTACCCTTTGGCTGGTGGCGCATTTCCTACCATGATCGCCATCATCACCATGTTTTTTGTAAGCGGCTCCTCCGGCATGTTTTCCTCTTTGCTGTCGGCGGTCATCCTGTCCGGGGTAATACTCCTGGGGATTTTCATGACCCTTCTCATATCGAAAATATTATCGGCAACCATATTGAAGGGAATCCCCTCTTCCTTTACCCTGGAATTGCCGCCCTACAGAAAGCCTCAGATCGGCAAGGTCATCCTGCGCTCCATTTTTGACCGGACCCTGTTCGTACTGGGCCGTGCCGTAGTGGTGGCGGCTCCTGCGGGCCTGGTCATCTGGCTCATGGCTAATATTACGGCAGGAGACGTCACTCTCCTCGCCCGCTGCTCCGGTTTCCTGGACCCCTTTGCCAGGCTCATGGGACTGGACGGAGTGATCCTGCTGGCATTTATCCTTGGCTTTCCGGCCAATGAAATCGTGGTTCCCATCATCATTATGGCCTATATGGCAAAGGGCAGCATACTGGAAATTCAGGACTTAACTGTTTTAAAGGGACTTCTTGTGGAAAATGGCTGGACCTGGATAACGGCAGTCAGCACCCTGCTCTTTTCCCTGATGCACTGGCCCTGCTCCACCACCTGCCTGACCATACGGAAAGAGACTCAGAGCTTAAAATGGACGGCTGTTTCCTGGCTGGTACCCACGGTGACCGGGTTTATTGTCTGCTTTCTGTTTACAACCATTGCCCGAAATTTCATCTGATGTTTAAACCCTCCTCTGGATGTCTACAATAAAAATAGAATATCCAGCAGGAAACACCCTGCGGGTATACCTATATGCCCAAAATGCATGGGCAATGGAGAGGAAAGGAGGGGGAAGCGTGAACAGGAGTTATCATGTTTACGCCCTGTCAGACCGGATGAAAGCCAGGAAAATCGAGCGGGAGATTGCCAAGGTCGACGGGGTGCAGGACATAAAAATCTCGGAAGATTTAAGGGAAATGAGCATTGAGATGGACACAGGGAAAACCTCCGCTGTTATGGAACGGGTGGTAAACATCTGCAGCCGGGTATCCAGCGGCTGCGAGGTAAAGTATAAGTTCACTTAAATACCGGGTTTTTCACGCAGAAAGAGGGCTTAAATCCAGAAGATTTAAACCCTCTTAAAAACGCGTTATTTCCCTGAAACCGAAAGATTAACGGGCGCTTTTGGCATAGTCGCCGATCTTTTTGTCCATATTGGAAATATGCTTTGTCAGCCAATCCAGTATCATCTGATTTGCATTTAAAATTACCAGTAAATTGCCGCCTGAGGAGTTGTATTCGCCGCGCAGCTTTGTCAGCTGCTCGATAAATGCTGTATGAGCCTTTTTCTGCTCCTCGTATCCCGGGTAATTAATGCTCTTCATATACCTTTCTTCGTCTGAAAAGTGTTTCTTTGTGTAATCGTCCAGAAATGTCAGAAGCTCTCCCACGTATTCCTTGGCTTTGTTGTTTCTGCCCGCTTCGAAAAGCGCCTCTGCTTTCTCAAACCACATCTTGTGCTGATCATCGATCATTGAAATTCCCACTGATAAATTTGGTGTCCACGGCATAACATTTCCTCCTGTGTAATGAAGTTGCAATTTACTTCATTGTATACCTTAAACAGAGAAAAAGCAACAGAACTTTTCATAGCCTGGCAGGGGGATTTACGGAATCGTGGCATTATCTTCAGCGGGTATTTTACCGGAAATGTACCGGTTGAAATTGACGTTTCTTCCCGGCAATGCTATAATTTTTACTTAGTAAACAGCAGCATCCTGCGGGTATAGATGCGGACCCGATAAAGCGGGATGGGCTCTGCCCGGAAAGCAGGGGCAGAAACGAGAGGAGAAAAAACATGGGGGCAGAGGGAATCCGTCTGAATAAGTTTTTAAGTGAAGCCGGGATATGCTCCCGCAGGGAGGCGGACCGCCTTGTGGAGGCGGGAAAGGTCCGTGTGGACGGACAGGCTGCGTCGCCCGGCCAGAAAGTTCTTCCCGGCCAGTCTGTGACTGTAAACGGCCGTACCATAAAGGCCGGAAAGGGAGAGGAAAGCCACAGGGCGGAGCAGGTTCTTTTAGCGGTTCATAAGCCCCGCGGCGTCGTATGCACCGCTTCGGATAAGGACCGGGCGCCCAACATTGTGGATCTGGTGAATTATCCGGAAAGAATCTATCCTGTGGGACGTCTGGACAAGGATTCCGAGGGCCTGATTCTCATGACAAACCAGGGAGACCTGGTGAATAAAATCATGCGCAGCGGAAATGCTCACGAAAAAGAATACCTTGTGAAGGTGGACCGGCCGGTGACCGGAGATTTTATCCAAAAGATGAAAAAGGGAGTGTTTCTGCCGGAGCTGGATGTGACCACCAGACCCTGTTTTGCCGCCATGGCCGGAGAAAAGACTTTCCGCATCATCCTTACCCAGGGCCTAAACCGCCAGATACGCCGGATGTGCAGCCAGCTGGGCTATGAAGTGCGGATGCTGAAACGGGTGCGCATCATGAATATTGAACTGGGCGATTTAAAACCCGGAGCTTACCGGGAGCTTTCAAAGAAAGAATACCACCAGATGAAGGAGTCCCTGAGGGGTTCCACAAGCCTTTCCTATAAAGAACAAAAAAAGGAGAAATCTGATGGACGATAAATTAAGCCGAATGAAAGAACTGATTTCCCTGCTTTCTGAGGCAGGAAAAGCCTATTATCAGGAGAGCCGGGAAATCATGAGCAATTATGAGTATGACAAGCTTTACGACGAGCTGCAGGAGCTTGAGGCGGAAACAGGGGTCATTTTATCCAAAAGTCCTACCCAGAATGTAGGCTACCAGGCCTTAAGCGAGCTGCCCAAGGAAGCCCACGAAAGTCCTATGCTTTCCCTGGATAAGACCAAGAGCGTGGAAAGCCTGCAGGAGTGGCTGGGGAACCAGACAGGAGTTCTGTCCTGGAAGCTGGATGGACTTACGGTTGTCTTATCCTACAATCACGGCGCTCTGCAAAAGGCTGTAACCCGGGGAAACGGGGAAATCGGTGAGGTTATCACAAACAACGCAAAAGTATTTTCCAACCTTCCCTTAAATATTTCCCATCAGGGAGAGCTGATCCTGCGGGGAGAGGCGGTTATTAAATATTCGGATTTTAACAGGATCAATGAGGAAATCGGAGATGTGGCGGCTAAATATAAGAATCCCCGCAACTTATGCAGCGGCTCTGTAAGACAGCTGAACAACCAGGTCACGGCCAGGAGAAACGTCAATTTTAAGGCCTTTGCCCTTGTGACGGCGGAAGGGGTGGATTTTAAAAACTCCAGAGAGAAACAGTTCGGGTGGCTTAAGCAGCAGGGCTTTGATGTGGTGGATTACAAGCTGGTGACCAGGGAGACTCTGCCCCAGGCGGTGGAGGAGTTTGCCGGGTCCATAGAAGAAAATGACATCCCCTCAGATGGGCTGGTGCTTCTCCTTGATGATATTGCCTACGGGGAATCCCTTGGCAGGACATCCAAATTTCCCCGCAATGCCATCGCTTTTAAATGGGCCGATGAGATCAGGGAAACAAGGCTGGACCACATTGAATGGAGCGCTTCCAGAACCGGTCTCATCAATCCGGTTGCCATCTTTGACCCGGTGGAGCTGGAGGGAACTACGGTGACCCGGGCCAGCGTTCATAATTTAAGTATTATGGAAGCCCTGGAGCTGGGGGAGAACGATGCCATAACCGTTTATAAGGCCAACATGATTATTCCTCAGATTGCCGAGAATCTCACAAGAAGCGGAAAAATACGGATTCCGGACCACTGCCCGGTCTGCGGCGGGGATACGGAGATCCGGCAGGTTAATGACGTGAGAAGCTTATACTGCACCAACCCGGACTGCCAGGCCAAGCGGATTAAGAGATTTTCCCTGCTGGTGAGCCGGGATGCCTTAAACATTGACGGCCTGTCGGAGGCGACTCTGGAGAAATTCATCGGAGCGGGCTTCATCCGGGAATTTGCGGATATTTTTCATTTGGAGCAGCATAAGGAAGCCATCACCCAGATGGAGGGCTTTGGACAGAAATCCTATGACAACCTGATCCGGGCGATAGAAACCGCCTCTCATACCACGCTGCCAAGGCTGGTATACGGCCTGGGAATTGCCGGAATCGGTCTGGCAAACGCCAAGATGCTGTGCCGGGAATTTAAGTTCAACTTTGACCGAATGCGCCGCGCAACAGAGGAAGAGCTTACGGTGGTTTCCGGAATCGGCAAGGTGCTGGCCGATGCCTGGGTCACCTATTTCGGTCAGGAGAAAAACAATGAGATGGTGGACCGGCTTCTGGCCGAGGTCACCATCGAGCAGGAGGCTGAGACAGAGGAGAACAGGAAATTTGATGGAATGATATTCGTCATTACCGGCTCCGTGAACCATTATGAAAACCGGAAAGAGCTTCAGGAGGTGATCGAAGCTCATGGGGGCAAGGCTACCGGTTCCGTGACCTCTAAGACGACTTATCTCATAAACAATGATACGACATCCAATTCTTCGAAAAATAAGAAAGCAAAAGAACTGGGAGTGCCCATTATTTCTGAAGAGGATTTTATAAAAATGCTGGAGGATTAAATTATGCCGATTAAAGTACAAAAGGATTTGCCTGCAAAAGCCATATTGGAGAGGGAAAACATCTTTATGATGGATGAGGACCGCGCATTAAGCCAGGATATCCGTCCTCTGGAAATTTTGATTATCAACCTCATGCCCAAGAAAGAGGAAACGGAAACCCAGCTTCTGCGGGCATTGTCCAACACGCCCTTACAGGTGGACTGTACCTTTCTGATGCTGGAAAGCCATGTGTCAAAGAACACCTCCGCCAGCCATTTAAATAAATTTTATGTTTATTTTGATGAGGTGAGGAAAAAGAAGTTCGACGGAATGATCATTACGGGCGCTCCTGTGGAAAATATGGAATTTGAAGAGGTCAACTACTGGGAAGAGCTGAAAAAAATCATGGAATGGAGCAAGACCCATGTGACCAGCACTTTCCACATCTGCTGGGGAGCCCAGGCAGGGCTTTACTACCACTATGGGATACGGAAGTATAAGAGAAATTCAAAGCTTTCCGGCATTTACCGTCATAAGATCCTGGACCGGAAGGTTCCCCTGGTGCGCAGCATGGACGATTATGTGATGGCCCCTCATTCCCGCTACACGGAAGTGAGGAGAGAGGATATTAATGACCATCCGGAACTTGTGATCCTGGCTGAGTCAGAGGAGGCGGGAGTGCTTCTCGTCATGAGCCGGGATGGAAAACAGATCTTTGTCCAGGGCCACCCGGAATATGACAGGATGACCTTGAATGAGGAGTATCACCGGGATTTAGATAAGGGACTGGAACCGGATATTCCATGCAACTATTACGAGAACGATGACCCGGATACAATACCGGTTTTGAACTGGAGGAATGTGGCTAATACGCTGTATGGGAACTGGCTGAACTTCTATGTTTACCAGATTACGCCTTATCTGCTGGATGTGGAAGAAAATTAGGCCTTTATTTTAAAGGAATAGAGTTAATTTACCTAATTAGATGCAAGATGTAAAAGTATCATAAATTACCGCAGTATAGCACGTTTTGTCATAAAAATGGGGTATACATGAGGTACAAAAACATGCTTCATGGGGTACGATTAAACGCAAACAAAAGACCTGTATAACTTAACTATTTGGACATCTAAATAAGTCCATATGCTTGTATGAAAAATATGAGTATGTGGGCTTATTTTAGTGCTTAAAACTGTAAACGTAAACAACATCCTGAAAATTTGCGTTCAATATTTGATGATTTGGAAAGGTGTGGAGGATTATGACAGACAGGGATTTAGTAATATATAAGTTTATCATTTCTTATATTGAGAAAAATGCATATGCACATGCATAAAGAGAAATTGGAAATGGTGTAGGCCTTGTGTCTTCAATGGTTATTCCGCATATAAATAGTCTGGAATATGGTGGTTGGATTAAAACAAGACGGGGTTCCCCGCGGACAATTAAGGTAGAAGGTTACGAATATTGGAAAGTTGGGTCATGTTATGATAAAGCAGCCAGAGCGAGAAAGTAGAAATGTAAATGATCTGTTCTGAAAATCGGAGCATAGAAGAATTGATATATGGAGGAACATGTAATAGAATTGGAGAAACCAAAGAATGGCTAAAGACAGAGAAACACCATGCTTACATTATGTGTGAGCTGGACTATGTAAAAAGGGCAGGAAAGCGGATCACGCTCATTACTGCCAGAAGTGTAATAAGTATGAGCCAAGAGTCAGGGAGTGTCATTTGAACAGGAAGAAACAGGAACTGGAAAAGATACGAAAGAATGAAAGGTTTTAACGTATTTTTAAATGGAATTACAGCCTATAATATGTTAAAATTTGGTATCCAGGGATTGATTACCCCTTGATATGTATTTGATTGATTAAGGAAAGTCATGGCTGTGAGGTCATGGCTTTTCTGCTTTTAATATGATTATATTCGTATATATTGTGTTTTGAAAAAAGAGGTGATACAGTATATAGAGAAGTATGAAGCTGATTATAACAAATAAAGGGAAAAAGAAAACGGACATATTCTTATAAATGGGATAGGAATAGGAAAAGAGGTATTTATGAAAGCCTATGAACTTGAGACGGATATGTGGAACAAGATTTTTGAAGAATATCAGCCAATTGATCTAAGAGGTATAGAACTAAAGGTTGAACCAATGTTTGACGAAGCGCTGGAGTTATTTGCCCGCAGATCAAAACGAGTATTAGACTTTGGCTGCGGAACAGGAGATATTTCTTTTCAATACCTGCAATATCAACCGGATCATCAGATAGTTGGAGTGGATAAGGCTGAAACTGGTATTAGCTTTGCAAAAGATACAGCTAGATTAAGTCATTATCGAAGAGCCCATTTTTTTACTGGAGGAGAGGAATTCTTAGATCAGTTTAAGATGGAGGAATTTGACGGAATTATTTTATCGAATGTTCTGGATGTAATGCCTAAGGATGTTTCCTGTGAGGCAATGCTGAAGCTAAACAAACTCTTGAAATATGACGGTTACTGGTTTATCAAAATGAACCCTTATTACTCTCAAGAGGAACTTGAATCATTTGGCTATCAGAAAAAAGGAGCAAATCTCTATGAAGAAGAGGGGATTCTTCATCTTCGTCAGGCCACAACAGAATATTGGAAGAAACAGTTATCAGAGTTTGGTGAAATTATTGTTTATTTAGAATTTCAATATCCATGGCAGAAAGGAATGAATAGGCTCTTTGTTATAAAGAAAAAGCACTGAAAATTTATGCTTATTTTAGGAGGTGAATTTTTGAACATAAAAATTATAAAAGGAAATTTTGAACATCTGAGAGATTGTGAAGAAGCACTTTTGAAATCATCCCTTGGGCAGCATTATTTTGAGAGCGAAGGAAGTGCACTGAAAGCGATTGAAGAGGGATTGGAACATGGAAATCTTTATGTTGCATTTGCAGAAGATGTATGCGCTGGGTTTATGTTCTATATTACAAATGGTGCATTTCACAGTTTTCCTTATTTGCATCTTATAGCTGTTAAAGAGGAATACAGAGGAAACGGAATAGGGAAGCGTCTTGTTGAGTATTTCGAAAAGATATCGGATAGAGATAAGTTCTTCTTAGCAGTAGCTGACTTTAATCCCAATGCAAAACATTTTTACGAAAGCATTGGTTATCGTCAAGTTGGTGAAATTCCTGGATTATATCGCGAGGGTATTACAGAATATATAATGATGAAAGGAAAATAATAATTATTCGTAGCTGGTAGTTTTTATTGTTATAAATTATGTAAACTGATTTAAAAAAGAAATACTGTTCTTTGATGAATGAATTTTAGGTTGAAAAGCACGTAAGAGTACAATTTATAATAGTGATATGGATAATTTGTTTAAGGATAAGTGTAAGGATGAATGAAAATCCTAATCCCCCAGCTATGCTGGGGAGAATCGTGTAAGTGGAAACGGTAAGGATATCAATAAAAAACCTCCTATGTTATATTGAGAATGGTGTCGCAAGCCAAACTCAAACATAGGAGGAGGTCCAAATGGACAATAGAAGCATATCACATACTCGCTGGAAATGCCAATACCATATTGTATTTATTTATTCCGAAGTATCGTAAAAAGGTGCTGTATGGAAAAGTCAGAGACGATGTGAGGGAGATAATCAGCACGTTATGTAAATATAAAGATGTTGATATTATCGCAGGAGCAGTTTGCATAGATCATGTGCATCTTAGTGTGGCAATACCACCTAAGATAAGTATCTCAAGTTTTATGGGATATTTAAAAGGGAAAAGTACATTGATGGTTTATGACAGGCATCCAGAATTACAAAGTAAGTGGGATAAAGCGTTTTGGGCGCGAGGATATTATGTAGAAACAATTGGTAACATCACAGATGAAGCAGTACAAAAGTATATAAAAGAGCAAGCAGAAGAATCAAGAAAAGCAGATTCCAATAGTACCGCTTTATAGCGGACCAGAAAAAGTGCTTGCGATACCGCCCTTTTGGGCGAGCAGTAACATAGCCCTTTGGAGGGCTAATATCAAACCACCATTTGAAATGGTGGTTGGTGACTTAGAATTCTTTACCTTACAATAAACAGCATATACGAGCCGTATAGGAAATACATAGTTTTATTAAAATAATAAGGTGAATAAAATATTAAATGGACAGAATAATAGAAAATTTATAAGAAAGGTAGATCCCCAGGATATATAGAGTTGAACAAAAGCATGAAATGCTATTGTATCACCCCTATAAACAGTTGGAAGATCTGACAGGAATATCGAAAAGGCTTTTGAATCGTTCAAACAATTAAATCAAAAAGGAGAATGAAATGGAACGTCAAAAAAATCATAAGAAAACTCAGCTGCTTATTTTTCTGGGTGTGGCCTTTGCATTACCTTATATATTAGGAATTTTAATGGGCATCGGTTATGCTGAGGGCCTTGATATATCGGTTTTCCCTTCTGCCCAAATGTTCTACCCTGCTTCGGGGGCTATATTAGCCGCATTACTTACACGAAGAGAAGATCATCTGATTCCTAAGAGATTTTTTATTGGCTTTTTACTTTTTACTTTTCTTTTATTGATTTGTACCGTGGCAAGCATTATTCTGCCCCAAATGAATTGGAACGCCATTTCCCAATATCTGATAGTACTTGGTTCTATTACAACAGGGATTTTACTGCTTACTGAGAAGAAAGAGAAGCGAATTGCCTATGGATTGAGAGGCGGGCGTTGGAAAACGGCTGCCCTCATTATTCTGCTGTATTTAATTCTTTACTTTGGCAGAACCGGTATCATGTATATCGTAAGCGGTCAAATGCAAAAGATGGCTGAACTAATCCAAAATCCTGTTTCCTGGTTAATGTTATTCACACTGCCCGTAAACTATTTTTTCATATTCATCCCATTTTTGGGAGAGGAGTACGGTTGGAGGTACTATCTTCAGCCTGTTCTGCAAAAAAAGCTTGGAATGGTGCGGGGTATTTTTGTTCTGGGAATTGTCTGGGGAATGTGGCATTTACCCATTAATTTCTTTTATTATACATCTCCTTCTGTAGGGATCATAAGCTTAACAGGGCAGTTGATTATATGTGTTACATTGGGAATATTTTATGGCTGGGCTTATTTAAAAACCGATAATATATGGACGGTTGTTATTTTGCATTTTATCAACAATAATCTGGTTCCGATTATTACCGGAAATTATACGGAGAAGGTTCTTCAAAATCAGGATGTAACATGGAATGATGTAATTATATCGTTGGTGGTCAATACGTTGCTGTTTGCAGGTGTTATTTTTTCCAGCTGCTACAGAGATAACAACCGGAGACTCCCGACGATGGATGAACGGGCTGACCGGCAGATGAAGAATCTGGAAGCTGGCGGTCAATGAAAATATGCAATTGTTTGTAATATATCGTTATGAAGGGATAGGATTAACATATAATGGAATAAATGAGATTACTTGAGGGAAGTCATGGTCATACATGTTGTCCAGCCCGGCGAAACAATCGATTCAATATCAAAGTATTACAATATCCCTGCCAACAGATTAATATTGGAAAACGGAATAACAAACCCTGACAATTTAGCAATAGGCCAAACAATTGTGATTGTACAACCAGAAATACTATATGTTGTTCAGCGCGGCGATACATTGGAGAGCATTGCACAGCAGTACCGTGTTTCGCCAATGGAATTACTAAGAAACAATCCGTATCTTTCCGATAGAGAATTTCTGTACGCCGGTGAAACCATAGTTATAAGCTACCAGACGAATAAAACAAGAACAATTGCCACTATTGGTTATACTTTCTCATATATAGATAAATCTGTTTTAATAAAAACACTTCCTTTTTTAACTTATCTGACTATATTCAATTACAGGGCTACAGGTGAAGGAGAAATAGTTTTCAGATCAGACGACACAGAACTTGTTAATCTGGCTAAAACCTATGGTGTTGTGCCCCTGATGCTGGTTTCCACTATGTCGGAAGAAGGAATAGCCAGCCATGAAGTGACCAATAGTATTTTAAGCAATCCTTCTGTGCAGGACCGTCTTATTGATAACGCTCTTCATATAATGAAAACGAAGGGATTTTATGGTATTAACATATATGTAGAGAACATCACCAATGAGAACGCCGATAGCATTGTGGAATATTTAGAAAAAGCCTCTGCTTTATTTCGTTCAGAAGGCTATAAAATAATGATTACCATAACACCGGTTATGGGTGGTTCTAGTGTTGGCTTTGAGAAAATAGATTATTCAAAGATGTCTAAATTTGTAGATGGGGTCATATTCGGTTCCTATGACTGGGCAATGACTTACAATTATCCAAGCGCAATCTATCCGGTTAATATTTTAAGAGAATTGTTGGATTACATGGTCAAAACGATTCCCCCTGAAAAAAAATATTTAGGAATCACTGCTTTAGGCTATGACTGGACACTTCCCTATGTTCCCGGCGCCACCGATGCTACCGTATTAACCTATAATCGTGCAGTACAAATTGCAGCGGAAAACGGCGTACCAATACAATTTAATGAACCGGCACAGTCCTCCTACTTCTACTATACGGACGGTGACGGAAATCTGCATATAGTATGGACGAAAGATGCAAGAAGCTTTGATGCACGAGCCAAGCTGGTTGCAGAATATAATTTCCATGGGATATCTCTTTGGACTATTATGAGATTCGATGCGCAGATGTGGTTTATTTTTAATACTCAATATTATATAGAAAGGCTTGTGGGGGTGACTAAGCAATCATGTGTTTTTGTTTAGTAATACTGGATGCCTGGATCAGTAGGATTGAGATGAAAGAACTGTTTCAATACGAATAAAAAGACGATAGATGATTTGCTATCGTCTTTTTGTTTTTCATTCAATAAAAGTAATTTTTCCCTTGTCCGGAACATGAGGCGGCCTTTCTGCTTTGGCGTATCCCAGTAATACCGAACAGCCAAAGGCATAGCCCTCAGGAAAGCCCAGACGTTTGCTGAATTCTTCTGCCCGGAGGCCGCTGGCAAATGCCAGCCCGGTAAATCCGCACATAATGTTGGCAATACCCAGAGACGTTGCAGCCAGGGCGATGTTCTGACACAGAATACCGCAGTCGATAAGGGCTGGGGCATATTGGGCCGGGTCAACAGGGACTACGATCATACAGGGGGCGCCGTAGAACAGCCTGCCGCCGCGCTCCATAATTCTGGTATATGAGGATTTATCTTCCATGCCTGCTAAATAGGACATGCCTTCCGCTTCCATATCTTTTATTAAATTCTGATCTTTTACAACAATAACCCTCCACGCCTGGCGGTTCATTCCGCTTGGAGCCTGTATTGCAGCCTCGGCTATGGCCTGGAGAATTTCATCCGGCGGCATTTCATTTTTAAAATCACGGCAGAAATACCGCTTCGCTATTACATTTAAGGTTTCATTCATCACATGGACTCCTTTCATTTTGCTTACCTGATACAATCCTACCATACATAGAAATATGTTTCAATCGACGGAGCGTAGACCTGTGTTTTACCAGTTATATACAGTTCATCCAGTTATTGCGCGTTGTTCAAGGAAAAACCATCATGTTATACTTGAGGAAATTATGGAAGGAAAAGGATAACATGATGAAAAACAAGGTTATGAAAACAACGGCCTTTGCTGTTTCCATATTTGTGCTGGCGATTATCGGAAGCCTTTGGGGACAGAAAGCCTTTGCCGCAAGGTCAGAGGAAGCAAAGCCGGAAAACGCAAAGACAGAGGAAACCAGTCAGGCGGTACAGGAATCCGGGGCAGAAAAGGTCGTAGGATATTATGCGGCCTGGGCGGCTTATTCCAATTATTTCCCAGATCAGATTGATGCCGGAAAGCTGACCCATATAAATTATGCATTTGCTAATATTGATTCGGATTTAAGGCTCACTCTTGGATTTCCGGATGTGGACCATGATAACATTAAGCGTTTAAATTCTCTGAAAGAAAAAAATCCCGGTTTAAAAACCCTGATTTCCGTAGGCGGCTGGAACTGGTCCGGAAAATTTTCCGACGCGGCGCTTACAGAGGAGTCCAGAACTGCATTTGCGGACAGCTGCGTTGCTTTCATCCTGAAGTATGGATTTGACGGAGTGGATATTGACTGGGAATACCCGGTAAGCGGCGGCCTGACGGGGAACGGCAGACGACCGGAGGATAAGCAGAATTTTACATTGCTGATTCAGAAGATACGGGAAAAGCTGGATGCCCAGGGAAAACAGGATGGGGAGCATTATCTTCTCACCATTGCCGGAGGCGCGGACAGCTCCTATATAAACAATGTGGAGCTTCCAAAGCTGGCCCAATATTTAGACTACGCCAATATTATGACCTATGACCTGCATGGATATTGGGATTCCCGGGCTGATCTGCTGGCCCCCCTTTATGACAACAGTGATTCTTCGCCTCAATATAAGACCAGCGTGGATAAGGCTGTGAATTCCTGGCTGGATGCGTCCTTTCCGGCGGAAAAGCTGGTAATGGGAATTCCGTTTTACGGATACATATATTCCTCTGTAAATGATTCCAACCGGGGCCTTTATCAGACCTTTGGAGGCTCCAATTCCATCAGCTATCAGGCCATAAAGGCAAATTACTTAACGAAAGCGGGTTATACCAGATACGTCCATTCCCAGTCCATGGTTCCGTGGCTGTTTAACGGCACCATATTCATAAGCTATGAAGACCCCGAATCCATTGCCCATAAAACGGATTACATAAAATCAAAGAAATTAGGCGGCGCAATGATCTGGGAGCTGAGCCAGGACCCGGAGGGAGAGCTTCTTACGGCTTTATATGATGGGATGAAATAACATTTATACAGGATAATAAATAAAAGACAGGCCCCGGGCTGGAAAACCATTCGCCCGCGCCTGTCTTTTTTAATAACCGGAATTACTCTCTTTCCCCTTCTAAAAATCCCTGAAATTCATTGAAGCAGGTCTCTTCAATTTTTCTCATCCAGACAGTAACCTTATCCCCTGATAGACGGAGCAGCAGATGAATGGAACCGACGCATTCTCCGACAATCTGAACCGGCAGATATAAGGTATGGTCATGAGCCCACATGCCGCGAACGGCAATTCTCTGCTCATATTTGGGCAGAACGCTTATCCGGGCTTCCTCAAAGGAAAAGGGGAAAGGAAAATCCGCATCCTTTCCGGAAAGGACCAGTAAGCCCTCCGCAGGTCCGAAAGCGAGGGTAAGCCGGGAAAAGCCTGCAGGGTTCTGATAAAGCCGATAGGAGGCATTCCAGGCCTTATTCTGTGGCCGTTTCAAACCAACCGCCTCTTCCAATCCGTCCAGTTTTTCCAGTTCAGCCGTCTCTTCCAATCCGGCCAGCCCATGACCGGCCCTTTTAACCGCCCTATAAACAAGATCCAGTATCTTCTGATTCCCGCCTTTGATCTTCTGTGTATCCGCAGTAATGACAAAAACCAGGTCCTGATCCGGATAAAACAGAACATACTGTCCTCCCATGCCGTACATGGCAAAGCCGTTTCTTATACGCCAGAACTGGTATCCGTACCCCTGCTGTTCGTCAAGGGTATCGCCGGAATGAATGGTAGGAACCTGAAAGGATACCGCTTCCCTCAGATAATCCGCAAATTTCCCCTCTCCTTTCCGAACCGTATCCATGCAGTACCGCCCAAGCTTTAAAAGGTCCATGGGGCGGGCCATAAGGCCGGAGCCGCCCATTTCCGAGCCAAAGGGGTCTGACAGGATATAGGCGTCTTTGGAAAAGCCTGTCTGGTCCAGGCATTTTTCCCGGAGATAGTCCAGCAGCCCTTTGCCGGTAAGCTTTTTCACAAGGGCTGCCAGGGTGTGGCTGGAAGAGGTGTCATAGAGAAAAATCTGCCCGCTTCTGTGAGTGGGAGGCGTGGTAAAAAAGCTTTCTACCCAGTTTTTGCTGCTGTCCAGCTTATATGTAGTGGAAGAGTAGCAGGTTTCCATGGAAAGCATATGGCGTATGGTCATTTCCCGGAGCCAGGGATGTATCTCCCTGTTTAAACAGTATTCGGGAAAGTAATCCATAATCCTGTTCTCCAGGGAAAGCCGGCCCTCTTCATAGAGAAAGCCTACGGCAAGGGAACAAAAGCTCTTAGTGATAGAAAACATGCGGTGAAAATCATCTTTTCCGTAAGGCGCCTCATAGGCCTCCTTTAACAGCTTTCCGCCCCTGTCAGCCAGGAAGCTATGGACGGGAAACTCACTCCCCTTGAGGGAGAGCCAAAGCTCCTCCATAATCGCTCCGGTACCGGAGGCTGATTCATAGCTATTACTTTGCATTGACCTTATCCCTCATTTCCTTTGGCGACACGCCAAAATTCTTTTTAAACACCCGCCGGAAAGACGATGCGTTGTTGTAGCCCACATACTGGTACAGGGTGGACAGGCTTGTGTCGGATTCCCGGATCATTTCCCTGGCCTTTGCCATGCGAAGCCGTTCCAGATAATTGGAGAAGTTTTCCGATACCTCTTTCTTGAACAAATAGCTGAAATAATTTTCTGAAATGGCGAATTCATCCGAAATCTTCGTCAGGCCTAAGTCAGGGTCGCTGTAGTTATTGTTTATATACTGCTGTATCTTAAGGATCAGTTCATTTCCCTCAGAGCCGCATACATCGCATAGCTGAAGGGCGATAGACTTTAAGCTTTCCAGGCTCATTTCCTCTTCAAACTGCCGGTCAATGAGATCCAGAAGCTTCAGCTTTTCCGGTCCCAGCTCTTCTATGCTGATATTGTGCCTCTTTTTAAAGACCGTGGCACGCACGTCGGAGACCAGCCACTGCCGCTGGGTGTAGGAAAGCTTTCTCTTTCCCATGTTTTCATTCTTAATGAGCTTGAACAGCTCGCTTACCTGGTCCTTATTTCCGATGGAAATAAAGCCGCTGAGCTGGACGGAAAGGCTTTCCGGATAATAGTAAACGTCGCTGGAGCCGGTGAAATCGCTGCTTAAGATATAATTTTCCATGGTGGTAACGGACTTTGCTTCCTTGGCCTGCTGATAGGATTTCCAGGTATAGGAAACGTATCCGTTTCTTCCGCCCAATCCGCCTCTGATCCAGATGCCGTATTTTTCCATAAGCTCTCTGTGGAGAGCGGTAAAGGTTTCCATATCATGGCTTATAACCTCCTCCTGGGAAATGGATTTGTCGGAGGCGATCAATATGGCAAATATCTTGTCCGAAGGCTTGTAAATATACCCGGTGTCCGGATAATAGCGGCGCAGGGCTTCCCGCACCAGCATGTCATAGTTTTGCAGGCAGAGCTCCAAGTCCTTGGGACTGATGATGGAGTCGTCGGAGGGAGACACCTCTGTGTAGAGAACATGGTATTTTGTATCCGCCCGGTCCAGGGAAAGCTCCTTTACGATGTACTCCATCTCGTCGTTGGTGGTAATGCTCCCCTCCATGATCTTTCGCATGTAGGATTCAATGACTACCGGCTTCTGCTTTTCTACCAGAAGGTTTAAGCTGGTTGCCATGGATTCCTTTGCGATCAGCTCGTTTGCCAGCTGGGCCAGACGGCGGCTTCCGAAGACGGAAAAGGCCCCCGCAATGATCCCTCCGATGACAAAGGAGGCAATGGTAATGGCCGTAAAAAAGCGCTGGTAAGGAAGGATGGAGTAATAGGCCTTGTCCGCAGGCTGGACCAGATAATAGGTCCAGTTGTTGTAGGCGGAGGAAAGGGTGGTCACCAGCATTTCCTGATGGCTTTCCGGGGAAATGAAGCTGGCGGTCTGGTTTTTGTATTTCAGACCGCTTAAGGAGTCAAAGCTGCGCGCCTCCTTTGCTTCGGAGAGAAGAAAGGTCTGGAAGCCATTCTGGTCGTAGGCCACTAAGTATCCGTCTCCATATAAGTTCATGTCTGCAAAATATTTACTTAAAAGATCATAGTCAAATTCATAGCACAGAACAGCGTCCGCGTTCATTTTCAGCACCGAGGCAGAGAGAGGCTGAACGTAGAGAAAGCTCTTAACAGGTCCCTGGTTGCGGCTGAAAGGAATGAACTTATTCCAGTAATCGCTGTTCAGCAGGATTTCGGTAAACTGCTTGGGATGGAGCTGGTAGGTAGAATTATACCTTGTATAAAAATCGTAATCTGAAAACTGGATGGAAGAGATCACGTGTCCGGAATTTTTCAGGTAAATAAAAGAATTGCTGATGGGAAGCAGCAACTCTACCGGTGTCACAGATTTTAAGCTTAACTGGCTTTCATATGCCTGATAATAAAATGCAGGCCCCTCATTGCCGGTAAGGTGAATGAGGTCATTAAAAGCGATATTGGAGGACGTCTGTCCAGCTGCTGCATGCATCAGCTTCATGGTGGAATCCAGCTGAGTGACGGAGGAAGATAGCGTGAGCCGGTTCTGCTGGTTTATTCCGCTTTTTACCTGGCGGTAAGAGATGTAGTACAGAGTTGCCCCGATGATGAGAATAATTGCCAGGATGATGATGTAGGACAGCATCAGCTGATGTTTCAGCGGGATATCGTTGTTTTGTTTTTTCATGTTTACCATTCCTTTTTTCGTATGAGAAAATTATAGTATAAATCATCATCAAAATCAAGAAACGGACAGATGAGAGGAAATTATGCACTCTAATAATAAAAAATGTACTCTGAAAATATTGCGTTTCTTCTATAACTATGTCATTTAAAGCAGAGGTAATGCATATGCACATAGTTGCATTTGTATAATAAATATTTGGAAAAAACGGCTTTATAGAGAAAAGTGTACAATAGGAGTTAAAACTGTTCGTTGAAATTTCAAGGTACCAATGCTATGATGACTCTGCGATTTGATCCGCACAAAAAAATAATTGGGAGGTATGAAATGAGAATCAAGAAATTGGTCGCATCTGGAATGGCCCTTACAATGGCAATGTCTGTCATGTTAAGCGGATGTTCCTCCAAAAACTCAACAGAAGCCACCACCAGCGGCGCAGCCGCTACGGAAGCCGGAGGCACAACAGAGGCAGCAAAAGAAGAAGTGAAGAAGCCGGAGAAGATTACCATTATGGTAGACGGAACGGTAACCACAAAGGTGAACAACAGAGATGCCTTTGAGAAGAGATGGGAAGAGCTTACAGGAATCGATTTAGAGATCATCCAGCCTGACCATGACGCCTATTACGATGTAGTCGGCCAGACCTTTGCATCAGGCCCAGAGAACTGGCCCGATGCCATTATCCTGTCCTCTACTTATTATGCAGGGTATGCCGAGGAAGGCGCTCTGTGGGATATGACGGATGCATGGAATAATTCTGAATTAAAGGCTTCCGGCCGTGTAACCGGCGAGGCTGTAGTAGATAACATGAAGATTGACGGAAAGCTTTACGGTTTCCCTGTTACCAGAGGAAACGGCTGCGTTACCTATGTAAAGAAAGCATGGCTGGACAACGTTGGCTTAGAGGCTCCGCAAAACTATGATGAATACATGAACATGCTGAAGGCATTTACAGAAGGCGATCCTGACGGAAACGGCGTTAACGGCGATACATATGGTGTTTCCGCAGCCGGTATCATCGGAACAGAGGCTCCTTTTGTAAACTATCTGCCTGAGTTCTATCAGGACGCTTATCCTTCTTTCATAAAGGGCGATGACGGCGTTTGGTATGACGGATTTACAAAGGATAACTTTAAGGATGCTTTAAAGAGGCTGCAGGAAGCTTATGCAGCAGGCTATATTGATAAGGAAACCCTGACAAACGGAACAAATGACTGCCGCAACAAGTTCTATGAGGACAAATTCGGCGTATTCACCTACTGGGCAGGAACATGGGCCTCCAATTTAAAGAATAACCTGGAAGCCAACGGAAAGAGCGGCGAGCTGGTTGCCTTAAAGCCCATTGCAGAGGTAGGTTCTTATCTGGAGAGAACTCCTCCTGTATGGTGTATCACATCTTCCTGTAAGAATCCGGAAGGCGTATACAAATATCTTATCGAATCCATGCTGGACGGCGGAGATATGCAGACTTTGTGGAGCTACGGCGTAGAGGATGTACACTGGTCAAATAAGGCTGAAACCATTCTTGATAATACCTACAGCGAAGGTCAGTTCCACTTAAAGGAAAGCCTTGAGAAACCCGGAACACAGTATACAAAGCAGCATATCGATCCAATGCTTGCAATTGTCAACTGGGATAACAACCCTGGAAAAGACAGCGTAAAGCCGGAAGCCAAGGATTCCCAGGAAATGTTTAATAATAACTGTCATCAGGCCCAGATCGTTCCGTCTACGGAAGATATGGCAACCTACAACGGAGATTTAACCACACTGAAGAACTCCATCATTGCGGACGTTGTTGTCCAGGGAATCTCTGTGGACGAAGCCTACAAGCGCTTTGAAAGCGACGGCGGCGCAAAGTGGTCACAGATGATCGTTGATTCCTTAAATGAACAGCAAGCAAAATAGTTTCAGAAAGGTATGCTATGATTAATAAAAAGAAAGTGCCTGCAGCGAAAGCTGCAGGCGACAATAAACGGCCTCTTCTGGTTTCCCTTTACTATTACAGGGGATTTTACCTTATGTTTCTTCCGGTCCTTATTTTTGCGGTAGTCTTTCACTATCTCCCCATGCTTGGAATACGGTATGCGTTCTTTTCCTATAAAGGCATAAAGGAACCTGTATTCATTGGCCTTGCAAATTTTGAGAAGATGGTGAACATGCCCGGCTTCTGGAGCGCTTTTGGCAATACCATAAGCTTAAGCGTGATTAAGCTTTTACTGAATACATTCATGGCAGTTGCCCTTTCCCTTATGCTCAATGAGCTGCGGTCCCTGACATTTAAAAAGGTTTCCCAGACCATCGTCTACCTTCCCCATTTCATGTCATGGGTAGTAACCGCTTCCGTATTCACCTTGATTCTTTCCCCTACCAATGCGGGACTGATCAACTCTCTGTTAGTCAAGCTGGGCTTCATAAAGGAAGGAATTTATTTCCTGGGCGACCAGAACTGGTGGCGGCCCATGTATTACGTAATCAATATCTGGAAGGATACAGGCTGGGGCACCATCATCTTCATGGCAACGCTTTCCGGCATCAATCCGGAGCTTTACGAAGCGGCCTCCATGGATGGAGCGGGGCGCTGGAACCGGCTGCGCTACATCACATTGCCTGCTTTGAGTAACACGATTATTACGGTATTAATTTTAAATCTGGCAAAGGTTATGAATCTGTTTGAATCCGTATTCGTACTGCAAAATGACGCGGTGGTGAGGCAGGCAGACGTTTTACAGACTTACATATATACACAGACATTCAATTCCGGGGCCCTTCCTGATTACGGCTATACCACGGCGGTAGGTCTGGTTTCCTCATTGGTAGGGTGCTTCCTTGTACTGGTCTGCAATCGGGCAAGCTACAAGGTTCGCGGAAAAGGAATTGTATAGGGGGGAGAAAGAACATGACAAAGAAAAAAACCGCATTTGACTATGTGCTGATGGTTGTATTTGTGCTTATAAGCCTTATCATGATAATCCCCATCTACAAAGTCCTCATTGATTCATTGGATTTAAAAACGGCTTACGGTATGAAGCTGTTTCCGGAGAAATTCGGCTTCGCAGGATACATTTCCGTATTCACCAATCCAACGCTGTATAAGCCGTTCCTGGTCTCCTGTCTGACAACTGTAGTGGGAACCTTTGCAGGCCTTGCCATTTCCACCCTGGGAGCCTATGTGCTGATCCAGTGGAAAATGCCGGGAAGAAACTTTTTTGCAGGTCTTCTGCTGCTGACCATGATTTTTAACGGCGGTATGATTCCCACCTACCTGGTCATGAAAACACTTCACTTAACCAATACTCTGTGGGTGGTCATCCTGCTTCCGGCCATCAATGTTTACAACATGGTCCTTATGAGAAACTTCTTTGAAGGAATTCCGGTGAGCCTGTTTGAATCCGCAGAGATTGACGGATGCTCCCCTATGAGAATATTCTTTGGGATTGTCCTGCCTCTTTCCAAGGCGGCTCTTACAGCAATCGGCCTTATGTATGCCGTTGGTTATTGGAACGATTATACTAATTATAAACTTTATATCACCAATGAGAATCTGTATAACTTCCAGATGAAGTTAAGGACTCTTATTATGGGAAGCGATCTGCCCACCGCAATCGGAGGCGCGACAGAGAATACGGTAAAGAATGCAGCCGTTATCGTTGCAATCCTTCCCTTTATGATTATTTATCCGTTCTGCCAGAAATATTTTATTCAGGGCGTAAATATCGGAGCCGTGAAGGAATAATGGCTTTCGGCATGGAAAGGGGCAGTTGTCTGCTCCTTTTTCTTCGGTTATAATGGTTATAAATTAAATGACCCTCAGGAGGTAATGAACATGTACCAAAATCCGATTTTGTATGCAGATTATTCCGATCCGGATGTTATCCGTGTGGGAGACGATTACTATATGGTATCCTCTTCCTTTGCCTATCTTCCCGGCGTTCCTCTTCTTCATTCCAAGGACCTGGTCCATTGGGAAATCATCAACCACTGTGTTCCGTCCCTGCCCTTTGAGAAATACAACAATCCCTCCCACGGCTCCGGGACCTGGGCTCCTGCCATCCGTTATCATGACGGGATGTTCTACATCTTCGTTCCCCTTGTAGACGAAGGGATTTTTGTTGCCAGATCTGCCGATCCCTATGGGGAGTTTACCTTAAACTGCCTTCATGCGACAAAGGGCTGGATCGATCCCTGTCCTTTCTGGGATGACGACGGCAAGGCCTATATGGTGTTTGCCTATGCCGGAAGCCGAAGCGGAATCAAGCACAGGCTGGATCTGGTGGAGATTGATCCGGACTGCACCGGGCTTCTGGGAGAGCCTGTCACCATCTTTGACGGCCAGCAGTTAGGGCCTACGACGGAAGGACCCAAGCTTTACAAGTATCAGGGCTATTACTACATTCTCATGCCTTCCGGCGGAGTGGCTCCCGGCTGGCAGTCTGTTTTAAGGGCAGAGTCTGTGACAGGGCCTTATGAGTATAAGATTGTCATGCACCAGGGAAATACGGAGGTCAACGGGCCTCACCAGGGCGGCTGGGTCACAGGGCCTGACGGCAGGCACTGGTTCATTCATTTCCAGGATGTGATCGAGCTGGGAAGAATCATCCATTTACAGCCCATGTGCTTTAACGCTGGCTGGCCGTTTATCGGAACTGAGCAGAACGGGGACGGCATCGGAGAGCCTGTAAAGGAGTGGAGTCTTCCTGTGGAGGGACAGCCGGAATACCGGATTGCCCAATCCGATGACTTCTCCGGCAGCACCTTAGGACTCCAGTGGCAGTGGCAGGCCAATCCACGGGATTCTTTCTATTCCTTAAACGGTCATCCGGGCATCCGCCTGTTCTGTCTTGATAATCCTGCCAGGGAAACCCTTCTGTGGTATGCGCCCAATGCCATGACCCAGATTCCCCAGCATCAGGCCCTTTCCGCTGTGACCAAGGTGCGGCTTTTTGGGGAGAAGGAAGGAGATATGGCTGCCATTGGAATGATCGGCCATCTTTATGCCTATCTGGGCCTTGTGAAAGGAGCGGCAGGCAATGAGCTGGTTCTTTATTCAGGAATCGTTATGAAAAAGGAATTTGAGGGAGAGGCTGTGGAAGAGCCTCAGATTTCCGTTCCCTATGAGGGCGATACGGTCTATCTCCGGATGGAGCTTTTTAAGAATAAGACCTACTGCTTTTCCTGGTCCACGGACGGCATCCGTTACACAGCCATCGGAGGGCCCAATCCTCTCCGCAGGGCTACCTGGACAGGAGCCAAGCTTTGCCTCTGGAGCGCAAATAAAAACAACTTGATTTCAGAAGGGTACGGAGAGTATGAATTTATACACATCGAAGACAGAAGCGGCTGCGAAACGGACCTTTGAGGCGGCCGAAAGAGGAGATAAGGAGGCAGTTCTGCATCTCATCGACCATTCTTTTAATATAGAAGACTGCGATGAAAAGGGAAACAGCCTTCTCCATTACGCGGTAAAGGGAAGAAACCTGGACCTTGTGGCTTTCCTGGTGAAAAAGTGCGCCATGGACCCTACATGGGCCAATCAGTCCATGGTGACGCCCTACGACCTGGCAGAGGGGAATGGTTCCCTTGAGGAGTATTTCCAGTCGGTCTGCGGCTTTTCCAGGGAGAAATGCTACCGGAACCCGGTATGCCGCGGAATGAATCCGGACCCCAGCGTTCTGCGGGTAGGGGACGACTACTATATGGTCAATTCCAGCTTTATCTATTTTCCCTCCATTCCCATATCCCATTCTAAGGATCTGGTTCACTGGAAAGTCATCGGCTACGCGGTGACGGACAGGAAGTGGGCGGAAGAATTTTTAGGAGAGCTGGAAGGGGGAAGGGGCTTCTGGGCCCCGGACATCAGCTATCATAAGGGCAGGTTCTACATTTGCGCCACCCTAAGGAAAAATGATGATGCGCCTTACATCCAGACCCAGATGGTCACCAGCTCCTCAAGGCCGGAGGGCCCTTATGACACGCCGGTCATCCACAATGTATTGGGAATCGACCCGTCCATTTTTACCGATGATGACGGAAGACGGTACATGCTCATAAACCGGGGTGCCAGGATCATGGAAATATCGGAGGACGGGAAGAAAATTCTTTCGGAGCCGTCTCTCATCTGGTACGGCCATTCCGGCCACGCGCCGGAAGGACCACATATCTTAAAAAAGGATGGATGGTATTACTGCTTTCTGGCGGAAGGCGGCACAGGAAAGGGCCACATGATTTCTGTGGCAAGGTCAGGAAACCTGTTGGGCCCCTATGAAAACTGCCCCCATAATCCCATTCTCCATCAGAAAGACGAAATGGGAAGCATCCAGTGCTGCGGCCACGGAAAGCCGGTCCAGACGCCGGACGGCAGATGGTTCATGGTATACCTTTGCTCCCGCTTCATCGATCATCAGTGGGGGATGCTGGGCCGGGAAACCTGCCTTGATGAGGTCACCTGGACAGCCGACGGCTGGCCTGTCATAAACAGGGGGAAAGGTCCCTCCTATATGGCTGCCCTGCCCTTTCCGGACATGGAGAAAACGGCGGACGGCCTTTCCTTTGCCGGGACCTGGCTCTGTCCCAGAACAAAGGACCCGGAATTCGTCGGAGAAGAGGGAGACGGAACCCTTTGGATCAGGGGGGACGGGAAGGACTTAAATCAAAGGGATTGCAGAAGCCTTCTGGTAAAATGCCAGCCGGATTTTGGCTTTTCCATGGAATTTGAAATGAGCTTTCCTGACCAGGGAAATGAGAAATTCACCTCCGATGCAGGGGTGACCCTCTATTACGATGAAAACACCTACATAAAATTCGGGGTGACGGAAACCTCCGTATTCGTATCTGAATATGTAGACGACGCCTATGTGAGGACAGAAACAACTCCCTTCCATTTTCAGGGCCCGGTGACTTTCCGGGTGGAAACGGACGGGCTTACGAGAACTTTCTTTCTAAATAATAAGCTTCTGTGGCAATGGACGGATGTGACTTCCATCTGTTCCGAAGGCCTTATAAAGGGCAAGCGCTTTACAGGAGCCATGTATGGAGTGTATGTAAATGGCAAAAATCTTTTACGCTGGAGACAGCACAGTAACCTTTAATAAAATATCCACCTACCCCCAGACCGGGATTTCCCAGGCAATGCTTTTGTACTTAAAGGATGAGGTGGAAATGAGAAGCTTTGCCCGGAACGGGCGCAGCACCAAATCCTTTCTGGAGGAGGGCCGTCTGGCTCTCATAGAAAAGGAGATGGGGGAGGGGGATTTCCTCTTCATCCAGTTCGGCCACAACGATTCAAAGGATGATCCGGAAAGGCATACGGACCCGGACACCACCTACAGGGAAAATCTCATGCAGTTTATCTCTGCCGCAAGGGAGAAAGGAGCTTTTCCGGTTCTTATCACCCCCATTGCCAGAAGGCTTTTTGATGAAAACGGCGTTTTCCTGCCGGGAAGCCACGGAGCTTATCCCGGCGCCATGAAGCGGACCGGGGAAGAGGCGGGAGTGCCTGTGATCGACTTAACCACTATTACGGAAAAATATCTGTCGGATGTGGGAGATGTGGCTTCAAAGGCCTATTTCATGTGGCCGAAGGACAACACTCATTTAAAGCCGGAGGGAGCTGTTCTTATGGCCGGCTTTCTCTGCCGGGAACTGGAAAAGCTGGGTTCTCCCTACCGGGATCTTTTGGAGGACAGGCAAGAGCGGGCAGAGAATATTGGACTTGATGTTTCTTAGGAGCGGATATGGAAAAGTATGAAGATATTGAGCACCGGTTTGTCCGATGCTTTCAAAAGTATGGGGACCGCTCCGTCATGGTTCTTTTCAGCTTTTACAAGGGCCAGTATCACAAGTTTTTTATTTCCACTTTCTTTTTTGTAATAAAGCATTCCCCCAGCCTGTTTTCCGCCCTGCTTGTGGCCAATGTCATAAACGGGGTCATGGAAGGGGGAGAAGCCGGGAAGCATGCCATTTTCCTCAATGTGGCCATCTGGCTGGGACTTCTGGTCATCCACCTGCCAGCCAACTGGCTTCATAACATGTATGTCAGCCGGGTCATACGGAAGACCGAGGCAGGCCTGCGGGGGGCCTTGGTGAGAAAGCTTCAGGAATTGTCCATCCCCTACCACACAGGAACCCAGTCCGGACGGCTCCAGTCAAAGATCATCCGGGATGTGGAGGCGGTGGAAACCCTTTCCGCCCAGCTTTTCGTCAGCATGATGAACATTTTTATGAATCTGGTGATCACCCTGTCCATAACAGCCGTAAAGAACCGGATTGTTTTGCTGTTCTTCCTTCTGGTGGCGCCGGTGACCTCCATAACCGTAATCGCTTTCCGGAAACGGATAGGCAGGGAGAACCGGGCATTCCGCCGGGAAATGGAGGAGACCAGCGCCAGGGTCATGGAGATGGTGGAGCTGGTCCCGGTGACAAGGGCTCATGCTCTGGAAAAGAAAGAAGTGGAAAAAATCCGGGAGCAGCTTAAGGAAACCGCGGAAAAGGGGTACCGTCTGGATATGATCCAGGCCCATTTCGGCGCGGTCAGCTGGTGCGTGTTTCAGGTATTCCAGGCGCTCTGCCTGGGCTTTTCCGGAGTCATGGCCTTAAACGGCCTGATAAAGATCGGAGATGTGACCTTTTACCAGGCCAGCTTTACCACGGTGGTCAACCAGTTCACCTCCCTCATAAACCTTCTTCCTATTCTGACAAAAGGAATGGAGTCCGTTACCTCAATCGGCGAGGTTCTGGCTTCGGAGGATGTGGAGCACAACGAGGGAAAGACGGAGATGAAAGAATTGAAAGGGAACTATTCCTTTCACAACGTACAGTTTTCCTATAAGGATTCCGAGGAACAGGTGCTTCACGGGTTTGAGCTGGAGGTAAAAGCCGGGGAGACAATCGCCCTGGTAGGAGAATCCGGTTCCGGAAAAACCACGGTTTTGAATTTACTCATCGGCTTTATCACCCCTACGGATGGACGGCTTTTAATTGACGGGCTGGATATCAATGATATTAATTTGAGAAGCTACCGGCGGTTTATTTCCGTAGTGCCTCAGACGCCGGTGCTCTTCTCCGGCACGGTCAGGGAAAATATTGTATACGGTCTGGAGAATGTGACAGAGGAAGCGCTTGACCATGCGGTGGAAGCGGCAAATTTAAAGTCGGTCATCGCAAAGCTTCCCCAGGGCCTGGATACCATGATCGGAGAGCACGGAGGCAATTTAAGCGGCGGCCAGAGGCAGAGGATTTCCATTGCGCGGGCCATCATACGGGATCCCAAGGTGATCATTCTGGATGAGGCCACCTCAGCTCTGGATACCATTTCCGAAAAAGAGATCCAGGACGCCCTGGACCGGCTGATCAAGGGCAGGACCACCTTTATTGTGGCTCACCGGCTGTCCACCGTAAGGGGAGCGGACCGGATCGTGGTTCTGGACAAGGGAAAGATCCGGGAGGAAGGAAGCTATGAAGAGCTTATGGCCTTAAAGGGTGAATTCTATGAGATGGAACGGCTGCAGATGGCTTTAAGATAAGAAAACCCCGGAATCTCCCCAGAGGGAAGCTGCAATGGCAGCTTACATAATAAAACAGTATCTATAATGTCTATAATATTAGAAAGCGTCTTGATATGGCTAGAACAGCCGTTTTCAAGGCGCTTTTCTCATGGGCTGTTTTTGGGGCGGGATTATTTTAATCATTTCCCCTCATCAACCCATTTTGAACATTCAACCGTCGGATATTGCATTTACAGAAGCCCTGTTTTTCCTTAGAATATACTCATAAACATGAATTATGAATTGGGAGGTAAAAGGAATGAGATTAAGGAAAATTATGGGCATTACTATGGCGGCGCTGATGACGGCAGGAACCCTGGCTGGCTGTTCCGGCGCAGGGACCTCGGCCACCACTTCGTCATCTCAGGGGGGGCAGACCACAGCTCAGACAGAAGCAGGGAAGGCGGGGACAGAACAGTCGGCGGCTTCTTCGGGGGAGAAGACCGTCATAAACATCTGGTCCAAGGACCGTCATGACGCCACCTATGTTCAGTCCAAGGTGGATGAATATAATGCGAACAACACCGATAATGTACAGATCAACTACCAGCTTTATACGGATAACTACGTGCAGGCCATAGACATGGCGGTGCAGAGCGGTGAGCTGCCTGATATTTTGGTGCAGCAGGAGCAGATGTTTGACAAATATGTAAATGAAGGACAGTGGGCCAATCTTTATGATTACATGGACGCTGACATGAAAGAATATTTTAAGTCCGTCATTTATCCGGGGTACAATGAGCTGGATGGAAAGCTGTATTTCATCCCCACCAGCGGAACCACCTGCCGTCTCTTCTATAATAAGGAAATATTTCAACGGGCAGGAATTGCCGAGCCGCCAAAGACCCTGGAAGAGATGGTGGAGGATGCCAGGATCATTACCTCACAGTTATCCAAGGAAGGCATTTACGGCTTTGCTGAAAACATGAAGAGTGCAAGCTCCGGCCTGCAGCGCTCCATGTGCATTGGCCTGGAACGGGAAACCGGTCTGGTCCGGGGCTATGATTTTGCAAAGGGCGAATACGATTTTACCCAGTGGGCGGATACCTTAAAGCTGTGGAAGGAACTGTTGTCTGATGAATGTGCTTTCCCAGGCTGTGAATCCCTGGATATCGACCCCTTGAGGACCCAGTTTGCAGCAGGAAAGATCGGCATGTACATGTCCTACAGCCATGCGGAGCCCGGCGTGTACGAGAACCAGTTCCCCATGGATTCCTCTAAATGGGATTGCGTTCCCATTCCCACCGTGGGAGGAAAGGCCTTAGGAAAGCAGTATTTTACCGGCACAGGAGCCTACGTCTTAAATGCCAAGAGCCCTAACGTGGAAAAGGCGTTTCAGGTATATAAAAAGGTTTTTGCAAATGAAGACTATCTGATCGGTTACTATGAAGGCGGATATGGGGTGAGCATTCTCCCGAGCGTCATTGCAAAGGCAAAGCCCAGCGAGGATTTCCAGAATAAAAAATGGCTGCTGATCAGCGATATCGACGCACTTCTTCCAAAGCCTCCTCACAGCGCCTTTGCATCAGGCATGGTGGTAGAGGGGGAAGATATGTACAAAACATGTGAATCCATTTATTATGGGGACGCTGACATTGAATCTACATTAAAGGATCTGACGGAGCGTTACAATAAGGCCTACCAGGATGCGGTCAAGAACGGAACCGGTCATGAGATCAAGATTGCAAATTATGATCCAATGAATCCGGCCTTAGAATAATGGCTTGAGAAGCAATCGCTTAATAGGCAACAGCTTAAAAAGAGGGGCCGGTTTTTCGGTCCCCTTTTTCTTTGAACAGAAAGGAGTGCACAGAGAATGAATCAAAAAAACAGAAGTGTTCTGCAAAGAAAAAAGGCTGTGAAACGCAACCTGCAGGCATATACATTTATTCTGCCCAACTTAATCTTATTTACGGCATGTTCCCTGTATCCGGTGGTATGGACCTTAAAATATGTGTTTTACCAGTATGGAGGCTATGGAACGGGGGTCCCCCGCTTTGTGGGCCTTGACAATCTGGCCAGAGTGTTCCGGGATAAGGTGTACTGGGAAAGCGTGATGCACACATTTACCTATGGCTTTGGAAAGGTCCTTATTATCCTTCCTCTGGCCTTTTTCCTGGCCTTTCTCCTAAACGGGCAGAGGCGGGGCAACGGCGCGGCCCAGAGCATCGTGTTTTTGCCCACCATCATGAGTTCCGCGGTCATGGGTCTGGTTTTTTACCTGCTGTTCAACGCCTACAATGGGGAAATCAATAAATATTTAATGGAAGCAGGCCTTATAAGCCGTCCCATCAACTGGCTTGGAAAGGACCATGCCATGAAAACCCTCATCCTTACCGCAGTCTGGGGAGGGGTGGGAAATTACATGGTCTATTTCATCGCAGGAATCCAGCAGGTGTCCGAGGACGCCATTGAAAGCGCAAGAATTGACGGAGCCGGACGGATACAGACCATCTGGTATATCATCATTCCCATGCTGGGCCCTATTTTAAAGATCATCCTCATGCTGGCCATTACCTCGGCCTTTCACGACATCACCAATGTTATGGTATTGACGGAAGGCGGTCCCAACAACGCCACCATGGTCATGTCCCTCTACGGATACCGGTATTTCTTCCCCATTTCAGCGGCAGAGGCGACGGTTCCCCAATACGGCTACGGCGCCGCGGTCAGTGTGATTTCCGCAGTCATCGCAGGAGCAGTGACCGTATGTTATTTAAAAATATCAAAAAAGCTGGACAGCATTTATTAAGGAGGCGGCAGCATGACAAAAATTAATAGAAGGTGTGCTTTCATTGGAAAATGGGTTTTTCTTGGGATCATGATTATATTTACCCTCTATCCGGTGGTGTACACGGTGCTGGGTTCCTTAAAGACAAATGCGGAGCTGACCCAGGGCGGAGGTTTTTTCCCGGAGGTCTGGTATTTTAAAAATTATTACCAGGCCTTTGTTCAGGCGGATTTCACCAAGTATACCGTAAACAGCGTCATCGTCAGCGCATCGGTTACCCTGCTGGCTGCGGTCACCTGCTCTCTGGCCGGATTTATACTGGCCAGAAAGGATTTTGCAGGGAAAAAGGTGCTGATGGCCCTTTACCTATCCATGATGTTTGTGTCCCTGGGGTCTGTGACTCTGTATCCTATTTACGAGCTGCTGCGGGCCCTGAAGCTGAATAAGACCATCTTTGCCCTCATCATCGCCCTTACGGGAGGCCAGGCGGCCAATGTATTTCTGGTCATGGGATTTACAAAGGGGATTCCCAGAGAGCTTGACGAGGCGGCCATCATTGACGGCTGCAGCTTATACGGAGTTTATTACCGGATCATCCTTCCTCTCAGCAAGCCCATTTTAGCTGTTGTGGCCCTGTTTTCCTTCCGGAACGCCTGGAATGATTACATTACCAGCCTGATTATGACCATTTCCATGCCAAAGCTTCAGACCCTTACGGTGGCGGTGGTGCAGCTGAAATATTCGGTCAATGCGGCGGCGGAGTGGCACATCATGCTGGCGGGGGCCTCCATTGCAATTGTTCCGATTCTGGTTGTCTATCTCTTTGCCAATAAACAGTTTATTGCCGGGCTTACGGCAGGAGCTGTAAAAGGTTGAGGAAAAAGAAACCGCACTGTGGTATACTGGAATAAATGAAAGCCGGCGGGAGGGAAAAAAGCATGAAAAAGATCGTGAATAATCTGCGGTTTCGCAGCAAGATCATATGGCTGTTTGGAATCATGTTTTTCTTTGCCACCGCCATCAGCGGATTGTCCTATTACCGCTATACCTCCAACGATATTGAAGAAAATTTCCGGGTGGGAGCAGAGGACGTTCTGGTCCAGATCGCAGACACCCTGGGGCTGCGCCTTGGGGTCATTAATCAGAGGGCCAAGGGCATGCTGACCAACTATACATTTATGGTGACCCTTTCGGATTATCTCAATAATCCCAATGATATCAACCTGGTAAAGGCCCTGGGCACTGTCCCGGATTTTATGAAGGATTTTGAAACAGGGGAAAGCCTGATTCATTCCACCTATATATACACGGATAAGGGCAGCTTTGATAATTTTGTCCGCATGAGAAACTGGGAGTTTGATTTTAAAGAGTCCGCCTTTGGCAAAAGCTATGAGGAAAATCCAGGAAAGTCCATCCGCTGGTTTCCTGTGTGGACGGACGAAATATTCCAGGATAAGGACCAGGTGATCCCCATTGTATGGCAGTTCAGCGTTCAGAACTACGTGGGGATGGAATATCTGGTGATCCAGCTGAAAAAGACAGAGCTGGAGCGGCTTTTAAAGGGAAAGTACGAGTTCTTCGACAAAATTCTCATTCTGGATGAAGGGGGAAACCTGCTCATCGGCTCTGCGGACATTGATCCCGGGGAGCTGATGAAGCTGTCGGAGACAAAGGCGGCGGGCAGCAACGTCATCACAAGCGATTACCGCCATGACGGGGATACCTATCTGGTCACCTATGAAAGCCTTAAGGAAAACGGCTGGCAGATTTACGGGCTGAAATCCAGGCAGAGCCTTCTAGGAAGCTTAAAGAACCTGCGGAACGTGATTTATGAAATCATGGGCATCGTGTTCCTGGCCGCTGTGGCAGCCATTCTGCTTTTGTCCCACCAGCTGACGAATTCCTTAAGACGGCTGGAAAGGCGGATGAGCTGCGTGGAGAAAGGGGATTTAAGCGTCCGCTTTTTCTATCCATATAAGGATGAGATAGGAAGTCTTGCGAAAACCTTTAACTATATGATCGGGGAGATCGAAAGTCTTGTACAGAAGCAGGAGGAAACCATTGAAGAGCTGAAGCGGGAGCGGGATTACGTTTCCGAGGTGCAGAAGCAGAAGAGGAAAGCAGAGCTTAAGGCGCTCCAGGCCCAGATCAATCCCCATTTCCTCTATAATACCTTAAATGCCATTACCTGGCAGGCGGCTGACCAGGGGGCGGAAGAGATCAGCATCCTGTCAAACTCCCTGGGAAAGTTTTTCCGCATCAGCCTAAGCAAGGGAGCTGAGGTCATCACCCTGGGAGAGGAACTGGAGCATGTGACAAGCTACTTGGAAATCCAAAGCATCCGGTACCATTCCCGCTTATCCTATGAAATAGAAATTGATGAGAGCTGGCTGGATATCCGGATGATTAAGCTGGTTTTACAGCCTCTGGCGGAAAACTCCATTTACCACGGGATAAAGGAGAAGCAGGGTGCGGGAAAGATCCGGATTTACGGGGAAAGGCAGGCAGGTCCCCAGGAAGAGGTTTTAGAGCTTTCCGTCTGGGATGACGGAACCGGTATACGGCCGGAAAAGCTGGAGAAGATGAATGAGACCCTGGAAAGGGGAGAGACGGACAGCAAGGCTGGCTACGGCATATACAATGTCAACGAAAGAATCCGGTTATTTTACGGGGACGGCTATGGCCTGCGCTATGAGAGCAGCTATGGCTGCTGGACCAGGGCGATATTGAGGATTCCGACAAAAACAGGCGAGGTGGAATGATGTACCGTGTACTGATTATTGACGACGAAGACTATGTGAGGGATTTGCTGGTCAGAAATATCCGCAGCTCCTCCCTTGACGCAGAGGTGGTGGCCGTGGCAGGAGACGGAAAGGAAGGGCTCAGGGAAGCCCTTTCAACGAAGCCGGACATTGTGATCACGGATATTGCCATGCCCTTTATGAACGGACTGGAATTGATAAAGGAGCTGCAGAAAGCCGGACTTCACAGCAAAAATGTGATTATAAGCGGGTATGATGAATTTGATTACGCAAAACAGGCCATATCTCTTGGGGTAAAGGACTATTTATTAAAGCCCTTTCTCCCCAGGGAGCTTACGGAGGTGCTGATGAAGCTGATCCAGGAGCTGGACAGCCAGAAGGCCCTGCAGCAGAATATGAGCCTTTTAAAGGAGCAGGCGGTCAGCCGGGAAGGGCTTGTGCGGGAAAAGGCCTTAAGAGCCCTGTTAAAGGGAAAGGAATGTCAGGAAGAGGCGGACATTTCCCTGGATGGCAGGTTTTATGCGGCAGGGGTCATGCGCCTGGAAGGGGGAGCCTGGGATTTTGGAAAGCAGGAGCAGGTGGAGGAATTTCTGATGCTGGTCAGAAACGGCTATCTTCCGCCGGGAATTCTCATGGATGCGGTCAGCTTTGACGGCATACAGCTGGCGGTCATCTGGTGCGGGGACGGAGAAAACGGAGATGATTTTCGAAAGACCATCCGTTCCAGTCTGGAAAAGATCAATGCCAGCCTGGAAAAGTACTACCATATCCGGCTGAACTGCGCGGTTGGGAAAGCCTATGACAGCCAGTCCGGGCTGGAGCATTCCTACCGGGAAGCCATGGCAATGTGGCGGGGAAATTTAGACGGGAACAGGCCCATCCTGTTTTATGGGGAGGAAAGCGGCAGAAAAGAGGAAATAAACAGCAGCCAGATCCGGGACTGGAAAAATCAGATCCGTCTGTCCGTAAGGGGCGGACAGGAGGAAGAGGCCTTAAAGGCCCTTTCCGGTCTTATGAAATGCTATGCCTCCCTTTCCAACAAGAAAAACGATTATGTAAGCGTATCCGTGGGAGAGCTGGTTTACGCCATCCAAAACGACATGGAGCAGGAGGGCTACGACCGGGCGGATACAGAGCCCTTATCCTCCATGCAGGATAGGATCACCTACGGAAGCCTTATGGATATGAAGGATATGCTGGCTTCCTATATCGGAAAATGCTGCCGGGTGGTCAGGGAAAATTCAGAGGAAACAAAGGCCGACGCCGTGGTAAAACAGATGAAGCTGATCATTGAAAATGATCTGCAAAACCCGGACCTGGATTTAGAATGGGTGGCCGCAAAGGTACATTTCAGCTCCAGCCATGTGAGACAGATTTTCAAACAGCATACAGGGGAATGCTTTGGCGAATATTTAATCCGCAAACGGATGGAGAAGGCCGGAAAGCTGTTGGAAAAAACGGGCTTAAAGGTGCAGGAAATCGCAGATGAATGCGGGTATGAAAATCAGAGGTATTTTGCCAGCAGCTTTAAAAAATTTTATGGATGCACGCCTACGGAATTTAAAAAGGCGGTGGAAGAGGAACATTTATACTAGGTATCAGGAGGAAGACGGGATATGATTCAATTCACAGAACAGGAAATTGCTCACTTGCAGGAAAAAGGAAAGAAGCAGCCGGAGGTCATAAGGAAGTTAAAAGAGGATGTGGCAGAGCTCATGACAGATCCCATTCAGGTTCCGAAAACAGGAATTGCCAACTGGACGCTCTATTACTACTGTCCTAAATGCTCTCTGTCTCTTACCTATGACCGGAACGACGGCTTTCATCACAAATGCCCGTCCTGCGGCCAGGTGTATTCCGGGGAGCCCTACGACAGCGCGTGGTGGGGGCTTACCAACAGCAGAAATTATACCGGGACCTTTCAGATGGGGCTTATTGCCAGGATTACCGGGGAAATGGAATACGCCAAAAAGGGAATCGGTATTATGGCGGAGTACGCCAGATATTACAGGGGCTATGAGGTCCACGGAGATATTCCCTATAATGGTCCGGGAAAATCAGGGGCCCAGACCCTTGACGAAGCAAATTTTCTCCGCAGCTTTGCCATGGCCTATGACCTTCTTTCGGATTTTATGACGGAGGAGGAGAGAGAAAATATTAAGGAAGAGATGCTGATCTCCGGAGCGGAGTTTCTCATGGAGCACCGCCATAACCAGCTGCACAACCACGAGGTCATCATCAATTCGGCCATTGCCATTATCGGGCTGATTTTTGGGATTGACCGGTATGTTCAGTTTGCTGTTTATGAGCCTTATGGACTTTTATACCAGCTGGAACACGGGATGCTGCCGGATCACATGTGGTTTGAGGGAGCCTTTGGATACCATTTTTATGCCCTGACCAGCTTCTTTGCCTATGAGAAATTTGCGCTTCATACGGAACACAGCCACATCCTCCACCCAAATTACAAGGCCATGATGGAGCTTTTGGTATCTTACTTAGAGCCGGACTTTCGGATACCCATGTTAAATGATACCAATTACGGCCACACCTCTTCCAGCCTGCGCTTATATGAATTTGCCTACCGGGAACTGGGCGGGGAAAAGCTTCTGTATGTGCTGAACCAGCTTTATAAAAAGGAAAAAAGAGATAATTTGGAAGCCTTGATATACGGGGTGGATGAGCTTCCGGAACAGGAACTGGAGCTTAAAAATTATCACGCGGAAGTGGGAGAGTCAGGCAGCACGGTTTTGCGGGGAAAGAGCGGAAAATACCTGCTGTTTAAGCATGACCGGTATGGAGGAGAGCACGACCACTATGACCGTCTGGCAATCAGCTACCTTGGCTTTGGCAGACGGATTTCTCCGGATATGGGAACCACCGGCTATGGAGCGGTTCTGCATTATGACTATTATAAGAATACCGGTTCACATAACACGGTAAATATCGGGGAGGATAACCAGTCTCCCGTGAATGCAAGGCTGACCCGGTATGAAGAGCGGGACGGGGTGGTGTATGTAAATGCCAGGGCCGACTGGACAGAGCCCTATAGGAAACCGGACAGCTTTACCATTGTTCAGTGGAATGAGGAAAATTACTGGTCAGTGGAGATGGAGAGAAGAATCGCCTGGACGGAGGATTATTTTGCAGAAGTATTCCTGGTGAAAGGGGCCTGGGAGGATGTGCCGGTTGACTGGGTGATGCATTTTTCCGGAGAAATGATTGCAGGGCCTGGGGGAGAGGAAATCGTGGAATTTTCAGGGAAGAAGCCATATGTCCATCTCCATTCCATGAAAAAAGCGGATTCAGAGAATACCGGGGAGGGAAGCGTGGTTCACTCCTATGATGACGGAGGCGTCCGCACCGACGTATTTACCTGGAGCCGGGGCCAGGAGCTTTATTTTGGAAAAGGGCCGGATAACCCTTCGGTTTCCGACGTGAATTACCAGATTGAGCGGGCTTATGGAGAAGAGGTTGTATTCGCTCACGTGATCACAAGCAATCATGGTCCCTGCCTTATTGAAGATGCGGCCTTTTCCTGGGAAGACGGGAGAATGTCCGTCATTGTGAAGGGAAAAGGGGATGGCGGAAGCTGGAAAAGGGTGCATGAGCTATAGTTATCAAATACTTTTGCCATATATTTGGAATTAATTGACAGAAAAATAAAAGTTGCTTAAAATGGAATAATAGAAAGGCAATTATGGATGTATTTTGTATGAAATGAGCAGACGAAAGGAGGAAATCAATTGAAGCTAAGCGCGAGAAATCAGTTTAAGGGAAAAATCACAGGAATTGAACCAGGTGCTGTAAACGCAATCGTTACCATTGATATTGGAGGCGGGAACATTGTTTCATCCACGATTTCCATGGCTTCGGTAAGAGAGCTTGGACTGGAAGTGGGAAAAGAGGCTTACGCCATCATTAAGGCAACCTCTGTTATGGTTGGTGTTGACTAAGGTTCTCATGACGGCCGGGATAAAAGCATGCGCTCTTATCCCGGCCCTTTGTTTTGGTTATTGTATTCCTGCTCTATACCATTGCTCTGTGTCATTGCTCTGCGCCACTGCCTCATGTTATTCTTTTTTTCAACTCTGTGAGCTCTTATCTCCCTTGAGCACATGTGCTCCCAAAAGAAATACCAGATAAACTCCGCTCAATCCGGTAATATGAATTGCCGTTTTTATAAAGAGAGGCATCCCTGCAAAGGGATCTGCAACAGAGGCTGCAGCAAAATAAATTCCGATTGCCAGTATCATCAGCGCTGCCGGCTTCATAATCATATCCCAGGCATTCCAGATAAAATCCACTCTCTTTCGAAGGGACCCTACGTGCAGCAGGGCCAAAAGCAGCTCACTTGCCAGCATCCCCACCAGATAGGCATGGATTCCAAATCTTGGAATTCCCAGAAGCACGAAGCCCAGACGGACTACCAGGGCAGCCGCATTCTGCATAAAGGTGACGGAGGTTTTCCCCAGCCCGTTTAAAATGCTTCCCATGGTGGTTGCCATATAGAGAAAGGGGCAGAGCCAGGCCAAAATATTCATATATGTACCTGCGGATTCGTCCTTAAATACGCTGACTCCCAGATCGCTTCCAAACAAGATGAAAATCCCGATGCACAAAATCCCCACATACATGCAGTACCGCAGGGACATGGAGATGGCGGCTCCGATCTTCCGCTCATTTCCCTCCGACTGGGCCTTTGCCACCGTGGGCAGTAAAAGTACGGCCAGTGAATTAAAGATGGTGGACGGAAACAAAATAAAGGGAAGAGCCATTCCCGTAAGAACTCCGTATACGGAAAATGCTTCCGAGCTGGTAAGTCCCGACATCTGCAGCCTGCTGGGAATCAGAATGGCTTCTGCGCTTGCCAGGATATTTAAAACCAGACGGTTTCCCATAAGAGGCAGGGCCAGCTGCATGAGCCCGGGAGCTGTTTCCCGGAAGGCGCTCTTTTCCGCCTTAAATCCGGCAGGCATTTTCGGCGGAAAAAATTGATAGGCCACCACCGTATAAAGGGAGGAAGCTGCCTCACCGACCAAATGGCCCATGACCGCCAGCTGTACCGTGATTTCCATTCCCGCTTCTATCATAATGTCCGCGATTAAAAATACCGCTCCGATCCGGATTGCCTGTTCCATAACCTGTGCGGAGGCCGGAACCTGAGGGCGCTGCATCCCGTAATAATATCCGTTGATGCAGGCATGAATGGCCGAACAGGGGATGGAAACTGCGATGAATGTAAGGAGAGGGGCGCACCTGGGCTCCATGAGTACATAGGTAGCCAGAAAATCCTTAAAATAGATGATTCCATATGCCAGAACGATGGAAATAGCCACTGAAATCATAAGACCGGTCCGGAAAATGGAGCGGCCCTTTTTCATATGAGCGGCTACAGACTGTGATATGGCGGTCTGAATGGACCCGGCGCACAGGGCAAAGCAGATCCCGAATACCGGATGGACCAGCTGGAAAACCCCTAAGCCTTCGGCGCCGATGGTCCGGGAAAGAAAGATTCGATAAAAGAACCCCAGCACACGGGTGATGAGCCCGGCGGAGGTGAGGAGGAGAGTGCCGGCCAGCAGGGCCTGCTTTCCCGGCGAAAGTTTTTGTGGAAGCTTCAGAGAATCATTCATGAAATCTCCTGAAAAAGAGAATTATTATAAATATATGGATGCCTTTTCTCCTTCATGACAGCAGCGGCCTATGAATCAGTCTTAAGAGATTTGATTTCCTTTTAAATAACCATGAAACTGGATACACTTATTTTCGGCGGCATTTAATAAGATATACACATGATCAAATACCGGAGGACAGAAGTTATAATGAGAATCATTCCTATTGAAATTCTATGAAATCTGTGTATAATAGAAAATGTAGATGAAGCTTTTAACTTTAGGACTACAGAAAGGCGGAACTAACAAAATGAAACAACTGATTTATCTTGACAATGCAGCGACCACTCAGACACGGTCAGAGGTCGTGGAAGCCATGCTGCCCTATTTCACAGAAATGTATGGCAATCCATCCTCTGTGTATGAGTTTTCCAATCTCTCAAAAAAGGCCATTACAGGAGCCAGAGAGAATATTGCCAATGCACTGGGGGCAAAAGCCACCGAGATTTATTTCACGGCAGGCGGCTCTGAGTCCGACAACTGGGCTCTGATCGCAACGGCGGAGGCCTATGCTTCAAAAGGAAAACACATCATCACCAGCAAGATCGAGCATCATGCTGTGCTTCATACCTGCGAATATTTAGAGAAGCGCGGCTTTGAAGTAACCTATTTAAATGTGGATGAAAACGGGGTCATAAAGCTTGATGAGCTTAAGAAAGCCATCCGGCCGGATACCATCCTGATTTCCATCATGTTCGCCAATAACGAGATCGGGACCATTGAACCGATTAAGGAAATCGGCGAGATCGCAAAAGAACACGGAATCATTTTCCACACGGATGCGGTTCAGGCTTTCGGCCATGTGCCCATCAATGTGGATGAATATCATATTGACATGTTAAGTGCCAGCGGCCACAAGATAAACGGCCCCAAGGGCATTGGCTTTCTCTATATCAGAACCGGGATCAAGTCCCGCTCTTTCGTACACGGCGGCGGCCAGGAAAGAAAGCGCCGTGCAGGCACGGAAAATGTGCCTGGCATCGTAGGCTTCGGCAAGGCTGTGGAGCTGGCTGTAAGCGGCATGGAAGAGAGAATCAGAAAAGAGACGGAGCTCCGCAACTATCTGATGGAGCGGGTCATGACAGAAGTTCCTTACACAAGAATTAACGGACACCGGAAAAACAGGCTGTCCAATAATGCAAATTTTGCTTTCCAGTTTATTGAAGGAGAATCCCTGCTTATTATGCTGGATATGAAGGGCATCTGCGGTTCCAGCGGTTCCGCCTGCACCTCCGGATCCTTGGATCCGTCCCATGTACTGTTAGCCATCGGTCTGCCTCACGAGATCGCTCACGGCTCCCTGCGCCTGACCCTTGATGAGAACAACACGAAAGAGGAGATGGACTATGTGGTGGAAGCCATTAAGGAAATTGTGGCAAAACTGCGCAGCATGTCCCCGCTTTATGAGGATTTTATCAGACACCAGGGAAAATAACTTTTAAGTAAAAGTAACCTTTGACCGGGCAGTAACCGGAGTCATTATCTGGAAATGGAGAAAATGGAATATGTATACAGAGAAAGTAATGGATCATTTTGAACACCCAAGAAATGTAGGGGAAATAGATAATCCCAGCGGTATGGGTACCGTTGGAAATGCAAAATGCGGCGATATTATGAGAATTTATTTAGATATCGATGAGAACCAGATCATCCGCGATGTGAAATTCAAGACCTTTGGCTGCGGAGCGGCCGTAGCAACCAGCAGCATGGCCACCGAGATGGTAAAAGGAAAGTCCATTCAGGAAGCCATGGAAGTGACCAATCAGGCGGTTTGTGAAGCTCTTGACGGGCTTCCGCCCGTAAAGGTTCACTGTTCCTTACTGGCAGAGGAAGCCATCCACGCAGCTTTGTGGGACTATGCTGAGAAAAATAAAATCGAGATCAAGGGCTTAAAAAGGCCGAAGTCTGATATCGGCGAGGAAGAAGTCCAGGAAGAATATTAAAGGTAAGCGATGAGTAAAGAGAAAGTAGTAGTAGGAATGTCAGGCGGCGTAGACTCCTCCGTGGCAGCATGGCTGTTAAAGGAGCAGGGCTACGACGTCATGGGCGTTACCATGCAGATATGGCAGGACGAGGATTCCGGGACTCAGGAGGAAAGCGGAGGCTGCTGCGGTTTAAGCGCGGTGGAGGATGCCAGACGGGTGGCCTGGGATCTGGGAATCCCCTATTATGTCATGAATTTCAAAGAAGAATTCAAATCCCAGGTTATTGACTATTTTGTGGAGGAGTACCAGAGAGGGCGGACACCCAATCCCTGTATTGCCTGCAACCGTTATGTCAAGTGGGAATCCCTTTTAAAGCGCAGTCTGGATATCGGTGCGGACTATATTGCAACCGGCCATTATGCCCAGATTGAAAAGCTTCCCAGTGGAAGGTATTCCTTAAAGAAATCGGTGACAGCGGCAAAGGATCAGACCTACGCCCTTTATAATCTGACACAGCACCAATTGTCCCATACCTTAATGCCTGTGGGAGCCTATTCCAAGGATCAGATCCGCGAAATCGCGGACCGGATCAATCTGCAGGTAGCCCATAAGCCGGACAGTCAGGAAATCTGTTTCATTCCTGACAATGACTACGCAGGGTTTATTGAGGAAAATGCAGGAGAAAAAGCGCCGGAAGGCAATTTTGTGGACCTGGACGGACAGGTCATCGGCCGCCACAAGGGCATCACTCATTACACCGTTGGCCAGAGAAAGGGCCTGAACTTATCCATGGGCTATCCTGTTTTTGTAGTGGAAATACGGCCGGAAACCAATGAGGTGGTGATCGGAAAGGGCGATGACGTCTATTCCGACAGCCTGCGGGCCGGCTATTTAAACTGGATGGCAATTGACGGGCTCCATGGGGAGGAGATGCGTGTGTCAGCGAAAATCCGCTACAGCCATAAGGGTTCCATGTGCACCATACGGGAAATATCGGACGGTATGGTGGAATGTAAGTTTGACGAGCCACAGAGGGCCATCACTCCGGGACAGGCCGTGGTATTTTATCAGGGAGATTACGTTGTCGGAGGAGGTACGATTCTGTGAGTGATTTAAGGAAGAAAAAAGGACTGCTTCTGATAGCATTCTTTCTCCTGTCTGTTTTTCTTTTGGCGGGCTGCGGCAGAAAGTATGAGGCCGTGGAGGTTCCCACCGTGGAAGAAGCCCAGGGCGGTATCAGCCAGGAAGAGGGCGAGGAAACGGCCCCTGTTTCCATTGATGATGAAAAAACAGCGGAGACAAGCTCTCATGAGGCCACGGCCACAAAGGAGACAGCCCCGGCTTTCACAGCCGTGGATGAAACCGTATACGTTACCGGTTCCTCGGTGAATTTGAGAAAAAGTCCGGGGCCGGACGGCGAGGTGCTGGCGGCGCTTCAGAAAGGCGCTTCCTTAAAGAGAACCGGATACAGCGAAAGCTGGAGCAAGGTGGTCTATGAGAATAAGGAATGCTATATTTCTTCCCAGTATCTGTCCAAGGACAAGCCTGCGGAGGAAACGAAAAGCACGGCGGCTGTTTCCGGCAGCGGGTCAGGCAGGCTGGTTGCCATTGATCCTGGCCATCAGGCAAAGGGCAATTCCGAAAAGGAGCCCATCGGTCCGGGATCATCGGAGATGAAGGCAAAGGTTGCCGCCGGAACCCAGGGAGTTGCCACAGGCATTCCCGAATACCAGCTTAACCTGGCGGTTTCCTTAAAGCTGAAGCAGGAGCTTATTAACCGGGGGTACCAGGTCTATATGATCCGGGAAACCAATGATGTGAATATCAGCAATGCAGAGCGCGCCGAAATGGCAGAAAAAAGCGGAGCTGATATTTTCGTCCGGGTCCACGCCAATTCCTTAAATGACCAGAGCATCCAGGGCGCTCTTACCATGTGCCAGACCTCTAAAAATCCATACAACGGGAATCTGTACGGCAAAAGCTCCGCCCTTTCCAAGGCGGTTGTAAACGGAATCTGCAGTCAGACCGGATTTAAAAACCGGGGAGTGCAGGAGACCGATTCCATGAGCGGCATCAACTGGTGCGACATTCCGGTGACCATTGTGGAAATGGGATTTATGAGCAATGCGGAAGAGGACAAAAAGATGGCCACCGAGGAATACCGGGATAAGATCGCAAAAGGGATTGCCGATGGGATCGATGCTTATTATGCAAAAGAGAATTAGGATATAAGTTTCCATAATTAAATCATATCAAAATAAATCGTATCATAAGAAATCATATCAAGAAAGAACAGCATTTCATTAATATTCCTCAATGCAGCAGGGATATTAAGGGAAAGGCTGTTCTTTTTTATCATGAAAGAAAGTTCGTGACCGGAAATTTCTTGAAAACAGATCCGCTTTCCATATACCGTACTGATTTATGAGGAAAAGCATAAATGAAGAAAAAAAGGCATAGATTTTCCTAAACATGGCCGAAATAAGGGGAGAAAAAGTCTTCTGAATACGGCTGGAATGCAAGGAGAAGGGAACCATGGCGGATTATGGACTGGCGTTGGCAGGCGGCGGAACCAGGGGCGCGGCCCATGTGGGGGTATTAACGGCATTGGAGGAGGCAGGGCTTTTACCGGACCGGATTGCGGGAGCCAGCGCAGGAAGCATTGTGGCCGGCCTGTATGCGGCTGGTATGGGAGTCGGGGCCATGCGGGAAACGGTCCGCTGGCTTGCCAGACACGGCAGAAGCTATATTGACCCTGATTATGCAGGAATCCTTCTCTTCCTCCCCCAATTTCTCATGGGGAGAGAGGTTGCTCTCAGAGGCCTTATAAAGGGGAACCGGCTCCAGCGCTTTCTCTGCGGTCTGACCGACGGACTGGAAATACAGGGAGACTGCAAGGGACTGCTGATTCCGGCGGTGGATGTGATCAGCGGAAATACTGTGGTCTTTACCAATCTATTCGGAGATGAAATTCCTTTTTCCGCCTTAAAGCAGACCCATGTAAAATGGGAGAGAAGCGGCCTTCTCTGCGATATCATGGTGGCCAGCTCCTCGGTTCCGGCCATATTCCGCCCCAGGGAAATAAACGGCTATCTTCTGGTGGATGGGGGAGTGACCAACAATCTTCCGGTGGATTTAATGATCTCCGCAGGAGAGCCCAGGGTCCTTGCGGTGGATATCGGAGAGGATTACGAAATGCCTGAGGATCATTCCATTATAGAAACCGCATTCCATTCCTTTTCCATCATGAGCCGGGAGCTGAAGGACTGCCGCTCCAGCGGAGAGCTTTTGCTTTTAAAGCCGCCAATGCCAAGGGGGGCGGGACTTTTTACCTTTGAATGTATGGAAGCGTGTATGGAGGCCGGATATGTCTATGCAAAAAAGATGATGCCCCGCATCAGCAGGATATTGTAAAAAGAATTATCAGAATTTCCCTTCTTCAGGCATCATGCAGGAGAGAGGATGGTAATGTGAAAAAATAAAAATTCGTGGTATCAAGGCATGGTTTTCCTGTTCTCAGGGAGCCATGCCTTGAAGTTTTTTCTGATGTCACTCAAAACTTTTCCCCCTTTGTTGAATTGTTATATTTCTGTGTTTATTTACGATTGTTCGCGGACTGGCTGCAATGGTATAATTCTGCTATCGTAAGAGATCGGATCCGAAACGACCAAAATGAAACCATGAGAGGGAGATAATATGATGAAAAAGAAGAGATTTATTTCGTTATTTGCAGCGGCTGTTCTTACCGCTGCCATGCTGGCCGGCTGCGGTTCTCCGGCCGCATCTTCGCCCACCACCGAAAAATCAGGGGATTCTGCCGGCGCAGGGGCTCAGAGAAAAAAGATTACGGCCCTGTTAAAGGGGTCCGAAACCTCGGAAGCCAACATGATCTACGGGAAAGCCATCAAGGATTTCTGCAACCAGAAAGGTCTGGACTGTGAGATTGAGCTGGTGCCTACGGATGCAGATTATATCACCAAGCTTCAGCTCTACATAAACAGCAATTCCCTGCCGGATATCTATGGCTGCGCCAACGGCTCCTTATCAAAGGCGGCCCAGGAAATCGACGCTATGGTGAACGTAGGGGAAGAGCTGAAAGGAATTGGAAAATACGATTCCATGAACAAGGCAATCATTGATTTCCTGACCGACGCCAATGACGGACAGATGTATCTCATGCCAAATGCGCTGTATGCAGAGTATTTTGCATACAGGAAAGATATCTTTGAAAAGTATGATCTTCAGGTGCCCAAGACTTGGGATGAATTTTTAAGTGTCTGTAAGACATTAAAGGAAAAGGGAGAGATTCCTCTGATTGTAGGAGGCAAGGAAAACTGGCAGCTGATGCGTTACCTCTCCTTTGCTCCATGGCGGGTGACCCATGACGGCTTTATCACCGGATACATATCCGGCGAGGACAGCTTTGAAAAGGATGAGGCTGCAAAGGCCGGAGCAAAGCTGCTTTATACCCTGGGCACAGAGGGGTATTTCCAGCCGGGCTTTTTGAGCACGGACAATACGGCCAATGGAGAACTGTTCTACGGAGGAACCGGCGCCATGATGTATTCCGGCTCCGGCGACATTGCAAAGGGAGAAGAGCTTTACAAGAGCGGCCAGCTTGGATTTTTCCCGGTGCCTGATGTGGACGGCATGGAGAATATGGAGACCAACATCCCCCTTCATGCAGGCTTTGCCTATGCGTTCAATAAGCAGACCTATGACGGCGTGATGAAAGAGTTTTTCCAGTATTTATGCGACAATTTTACCAGCCTTTGCTATGACAGCGCCAAGGTATTCTCTCCATTTAACGATCCGGTGCCGGATTCGGCAGGAGAGATTATGAAGGAAGTATATCCTTTCTTTGAACAGGCAAAGCAGAGCTGGGTGTCCTGGGATGACAAGCTGGATTCCGCAACCCTTACAAAGCTGGTGGATTTGCAGCAGCAGCTGGTTCAGGGGCAGATCACGCCGGAGGAGTACTGCACCACAGCAGATTCCTATGTAACAAAGTAGCTGACAGACCGGGGGAGGGGAGCTTCCCCCGGATAAAATAAGGAGGAACCATGCAGAACGCATTTGGAAAAAGAAAGGTAATACTCGCTTTCATACTTCCGGCTTTTATACTGTATACGCTGTTTGTGACGGTATCGGTGGTCTGGGCCGGCTGCTACAGCTTCTTTGATTGGAACGGCGTGGGAGCCATGACCTTTGCAGGCTTAAAAAACTATGTGGATTTGCTGACGGATGATCCTGTGTTCTGGCTGAGTGTAAAAAATACCATTATCTATACGGTTGTGGATGTGATCATCCAGGTGTTCGGAGGCCTTTTATTTGCCATTTTCCTGGTCAGGATCACCCGCTTTAGGGCGGTTCTCCAGACTCTTTATTACGTTCCGGTGGTCATCTCATCCGTGGCCATCTGCCAGATATTCAGCAAGCTGTTTTCCGTTACGCCTGCGGGCGTCATTAATTCGGTGCTGGGGGCCATTAACCCGGATCTCTTGTATATGGAATGGATCTCCAACCGGAAGCTGGCTCTTTATGTGGCCGCCTTTGTGGAGGCTTACAAATATCTGGGGCTTTATATGGTGATCTTTTACGCGGCCCTGGTGGGCGTGCCTGAGGACTTGGGGGAAGCTGCCGTCATGGACGGGGCAAATGTGGTTTATGAGTTTCTCTATGTGAAGATCCCTTACATCATGCCAGTAATCGTCGCCAACTGCCTGCTGGTGTTAAACGGTTCCCTCAGGTCCTTTGATGTGTCATTTCTTCTTACAAAGGGGGGACCCTCCAATGCCTCGGAGCTGATGTCCACCTATATGTATAAGCAGGCCTTTACCAGCCAGCGCTATGGTTACGGAAGTGCTGTGGCCATGGCTATCGTGATTCTCTGCCTGGTCATCGGCCTGGGCTTTCGGAAATTGACGGCAGAAAAGGAGTGAGAGGATGAAAACAGGAAAGAAAAAATTGATTTATACGCCGGCAAAGGCGATTGTGGCCGTGGCCCTTGTGGTGATTCAGGTTTATCCCATCTTCTATGTGTTTTTGTCCAGCTTAAAAACCCAGGAGGATTTCCGCAAGCTTCCGTCTTATGCCTTTCCCACGTCCTTTCAGCTGGGAAATTACAGGAAAGTGCTGGAGGTCAGCCCCATTGTCAACTATTTCAGGAACAGCATCATCATTCTTGTATTTACCCTGGCAATTCTGCTGGTGTTAAGCTCCATGGCCGGCTTTGCCCTGGCGAAAATAAAATTTAAGTCCAACCAGTTTCTTTTAAATTACTTTATGCTGGGGCTGATGCTTCCCTGCCAGGTGGCCCTGATTCCATTATTTACGGTTTTCAGCAAGCTGAATCTGCTGAATACCTATGCGGCCATCATTCTGCCTCAGGTGGCCTTTGCCCTGTCCTATTCCATCCAGCTCTTCTATTCCTTCAGCAAGTTTACGCCCAATGAGATTATAGAAGCGGCGATCATTGACGGCTGTACGCCTTTACAAAGCTACATAAAGGTGGTATGTCCCATGTCCACCAATTCCCTGCTGACCGTGGGGAGCATGCAGGCGGTATTCTGCTGGAATGATTTCATATGGGCCAATACCTTTATCCGTTCAAGCAATATGAAGACCGTAACACTGGGGATCAATGACTTTGTGGGATATATGGGTGTTACGGACTGGGGGCCCACCTTTGCGGCCATTATTCTGATTACGATTCCAACATTTATCATCTATTTTTTGACAAGTAAATACATGCTCGCAGGCATGACTGCCGGAGCGGTAAAAGGCTGATATCAGGAGGATATATCATTATGACAAGATTATTTTATCAACTGCCGGGAACCTGGTTCGGGGACTGTATGCCCTTTGGAGCCGGAAATGAGTTTTATCTCTATCATCAGAGGGATACGAGAAAGCCCTGTCCCTTTGGGGAGCCCTTTGGATGGGATTTAAGCACCACCTCCGACTTTGTCCATTATGAGGACAGGGGAGTGGCGGTTCCCAGGGGAAGTGATGAGGACCAGGACCAGTTTATCTTTGCAGGAAGCGTGTTTGAGGCCGAGGGCAGATATCATATATTCTATACCGGCTATAACCGGGACTATCCGGATATGGGAAAGCCGTCCCAGGTGCTGATGCACGCGGTCAGTGATGACCTGTTAAGCTGGACCAAGACCAGCGAAGCACTTACCATATCACCCCAGGAGGGATACGATCCCGATGACTGGCGTGATCCCTTTGTGGTCCGTGATGAGGAAAGAGATGAATATCTTCTGATTCTGGGAGCCAGGAAAAAAGGGCCTAAGACCAGGCAGAGCGGCAGGACCGTTTACTTTACTTCCAGGGATTTAAATAATTGGGAATTTCACGGGGATTTCTGGGCTCCCGATTTATACACCATGCACGAAATGCCCGATCTGTTCCAGATCGGGGACTGGTGGTACCACATCATTTCCGAATACAGTGACAAGAATAAGATTGTATACCGGATGGCAAAAAGCATCCGGGGGCCGTGGCTGGCTCCGGTGGACGATGCCTTTGACGGCAGAGCCTACTATGCGGGCAGGACCTTCTGCTTAAACGGACAGAGAATTCTGTTTGGCTGGGTGCCCACCAAAGAAAATTGTGATGACAGGGGAAACTTTGAATGGGCGGGAACCTTTATGGCCCATGAGATCTATCAGAGGCCGGATGGTACCTTAGGAGTGAAGATGCCGGATACGGTATGGGATGCGTTCCCGGACAGCATGCCGGTGGAGGACTTTGTGATCACGGCTCCCCATAAACGGGAGACAAGGACTGTTGCGGAAAATACCGGAGATTTGTTCCGGTTTGAAGCTGATGTAGAGTTTGAAGAGGGGACCCGTTCCTTTGGAATCCGCTTCCTTGAGGATGATGAGACGGAGACAGGCTACCAGTATATTTTCCGGATCGGTGAAAATCTTTATGAGTTTGAGAAGAATCCCAACTGGCAGTGGCCTGCTTCTATGAATATAGGACTGGAACGGCCGATTAAGCTGGAAGCCGGAAGGAAGTATCACTTACGGATGATTGTAGATGATACCATTGCCACCCTCTATATGGATGGAGTAGCGCTTAACACCAGATTTTATACAAAGCCGGGGGAGACGGTAAAGCTTTTTGTCACGGACGGAACCTTAAAAGTAACCGGTGCTTCATGGGCAAAGCAGGTGGAAAAATGATATTGGGAAAAAGAAAAACAGGCCATATAGGGCTGGCTGTCAATGATTTAGAGAGAGACAGGGCCTGGTATTTAAGCCTGGGATTCCGGGAGACCGGCAGGTTTATGACCCCTGACGGGGAGCCTGTAAGCTTTCTGGATAACGGGTCGGTTATCTATGAGATGTACCAGCCCTGCATCCCTGTAGGGGCGGAGGCGGCAGGGAAGATTGATCATATTTCTTTTGTATCGGAAGACATTGAGGCCGACTATAAGGCAGCTCTGGACCAGGGGTACACGGTCTGCACCAATGCTATTGAAGAGATCAGCACTTTCTGGGAAAAGGGAATCCGGTATTTTAAACTGGAAAGCCCTACGGGGGAACAGATAGAATTCTGCCAGATTTTGTAGGAACAGGCCGGAAATATCCGCCGCATAGGCTTTTAAGGCTTGGCGGCGGTTTTTCCGGCTTATGGGGAAACGGCGGTTTGGGAGGGAATAAGTTATGAACAGGATATTTGGAACCGAAGGGTATCTGATGGTATTTTTTGAAAGAACAGGGATGATGATCAAGCTGAATCTGATTACCATTCTTTTTTCGCTTCCTGTAGTGACTGTGGGTGCGGCGGTTACTGCTATGAATGATGTGAGCATGAGAATTGACAGGGGAGAGGAGGGCTATGTTTTCCGGGACTTTTTCCGGGCATTTAAACAGAATTGGAAGCAGGCCACATCCATATGGATTTTTATGCTGATCTGGATTATAATAAATCTGGCCAGCGTGCGGATGATAGGCGCCGGCGGTCTTAAGCTGCCGGTGGCCGGCTTCGGCGTCTGGTGTACTTTAAATCTGACGGTAATTATTGTGGCTGTTTATACATTTGCTGTTCTGCCAAGGTTTGAGGAGACTACCGGCACGGTGGTCCGGCATGCCTTTGCCCTGGCTTTTTATCACATTCCATATACGGTTGCGATCTTGACGGCGCTTGCGCTGCCCGTGGCTTTTCTGTATTATTTTCCTCAATGGTTTTTGCTGCTGCTTTTATTTGGGCTGTCATTTCCGGCTGCTGTTTCGGCGCATTTTTTCAATCGTATCTTTTTAAAAGGAGTTTAATATGGCGCTGAAAAACCTTTCCATGCGGAACCGGGTATTTTTATATTTTTCTGTAATTGTAGTAGTATTCACGGCTTTATCCGGGATTGTAACCTATAAGCTGGCAGAAAATATTCTTATGGAGAAAACCATAAAGCAGACAGGGGAAACCATCCTTCAAATGTCAGATACCTACGACTTTTATATGAAAGGAATGAAGGACAGCCTGACATGGATCTGCAACTCAGAGGTGCTGCAGGAGGAGCTGCACAATGGAACTGCCAATAATAATGATGATTATGCGGGTTATGACAGCAATATCAGAATCATTGAGCGGATGATTGTTCAGGCCTATTACAGCTACAGCATCAGGGAGATCGCCATTTACAGCAGGGAGGGGGATGCCTTTCTTATTCCACGCAGGGAAACGGAGAAAGGAAGGACGCCTGAACAGCTCCACGACATCGCAAAGCTGGGAAAGGGCAGGCCTGTGATTGTAAATGACGGGGATTCACAAGGCAGCTTTCTGGTGGTAAAACAGATTAAGGATTCTCTGACCATGGAGGATCTGGGGGTGGCTGTTTTAAGCCTGCGGAAGGACTATTTAAAGAGCATTACCAACAATGCGGATTTTTCTTCCAAGGGAACGATTCTGCTCTTAGATGAAGAAAATAAAAGCTTTTTTGACAACGGACATTTTAAAATTACAGAAGAGCTTACGGACCGGATGACCGGGCTTTACGGATATTTTCCTTATAAGGCAGACGGCAGAAGCTATGTTGTCATTTACCACAAATCTGACAACACGAAGTGGACCACCATAGGTCTGGTGCCTGTGTCCGTGTTTCTGGAACAGTTAATTCCATTCCAGATTCAGTCTCTTTTTCTGATGGTGGTGTTTCTGGCTGTTTCCCTGCTGGCTTCCAAGATGCTGGCGGACCGGATGATCCGTCCGGTGGAGGACATGTCCGAAGCCCTGGTTCGGTTTTCCGGGGGAGATTTCTCCGTCAGGATTGCGGAGCACAATGGGGATGAGCTTGGCAAGCTGGGCCATGTGTTCAACAAGACCATAAGACAGGTAGAGGACTTGATTGACAGCGTGGTAAAGAGCAAAAGTCTGGAAAAGGAGCTGGAGTTTCAGGCGCTCCAGGCTCAGATCAACCCACATTTCCTGTATAATACCATGGATATTATCAATTGGATCGCTTATAAAAACAATGAGATGGAGATATGCAGCATGGTGCAGTCGGTGAGCCGTCTCATGAGGCTGAGCATCAGCCATAAGTCCGGCAACTTAACTCTGGAACAGGAGATTGATTATATCAGGGATTATCTCTACATCCAGAAGGTGCGGTATGGAGAACGCCTGGAGGTGGTCTACCAGGTGTCGGAGGAGGTGGGCAGGCAGGTGATCCCTAAATTTACCCTTCAGCCCCTGGTTGAAAATTCCATTGTTCACGGGCTGGAAGGCGGTAACGGAAAATGCCTTATTTTAATTTCCGCGCGGAGAGAAGGGGAAGATGTGGTGATGCTTGTCAGGGACACGGGGAGCGGAATGGATGAAAGACGGCTGGAAGGGCTGTTTCAGGAGACGGAACCCTCTTCCGGCAATACTCATTCCCATATCGGCCTCTATGCGGTTGACCAGCGGATCAAGTATTTGTTTGGCAGCCAGTATGGGCTGACCATCCGGTCCAAGCCGGGGAACGGGACCTCGGTCACCATAAAAATCCCGTACACAGGTGATGAAGGATATCAGGTAAGCTATGGAGAGGTGATGAAGAGAAGGCATGAAGAAGCTCAGGGTGATGATATTGGACGATGAGGAGAGGATTCTCCAGGGACTTGAGTGCTTTGACTGGGAGCATTACCACTGCATGGTGGCTGCCAAGGCAAGGGATGGGGCTGAGGGAATTAAAAAGCTGCGGGAGGCCATGCCGGATATCATTATCAGCGATATTAAGATGCCGGTAATGAATGGGCTTGACTTTGCCCGCCGGGCCAGGGATATACTGCCGGGAGCCCAGATTATTCTTTTGTCCGGCCATGATGAATTTGAGTATGCCAAGACGGCGATTCAGGTGGGAGTCAGGGAGTATCTTTTAAAGCCTTTGAATTTTACGGAATTATCGGAACTTTTGGAACGGATCTATGCGGAATATGAAGCCAATAATCTGGAAGAGAAGCGGATGGCGGAGTTTATGGAGCAGTACCGCAGCGCGATCCCGGTCATCCGCAGGCAGTATGTAGGGGATCTGGTGCGGGGAAATATCCGGGACCGGAAAGAGATCAGGAAACGGATGGAATCCATTGATGTGGACATTGAACAGTATGTGTGTGTCAAGGCAAGGGTGTACCAGAGCAGGCAGATCGAAAGCTGGCTCAGGGAATTTGTGGTCATGAATATGGCGGAGTCCATGATTTCCGGTTATTGCAGGGATTTACTGACCTGTATGGACGGGGCAGAGTACTGCATGGTGGTAATTCATGATCCAACCATGGGCGAAAACCAGTGCATGGACATGAGCGTAAGGTTTTGCGAGGAATTGCAGAAAGTGGTGGGGAATACCCTTAAGGAGGAAATCTGCTTTGGAATCTCCTGTGCGGACAATAATCCCTGCAACATTTCCGCCTTGATGGAGGAAGCGTCCATCGCCTGTGACCAGAGCTCATTTCTGGGAAATGACAGCATCGTTCGGTACGCCGACATCCGGGAAAATAAAAAGGAATGGAAAACCTCGGATGGACAGAAACGAAGAATCAACACCCTTGTTTCTACCGGGGACTTAAAGGGTATTGAGGAAATGGTCAATTCCATTTTCGGGCAGAATGAGGCCTGCAGCGGCGGCGTGCGGAGCCGGGCCATAGACCTGCTTTATTCCCTCATCATATATTCAGAGCCCGGGAAAGCGGCCAATACGGCGAAAATGCTTCATGAGAGCATAGAAAAGGTGTTTGGCGCCAAATCGGTGGAGGAAATTAAGAAGTATGTGACAAAGCTTCTGATGATACTGGCAAGGAGCAGCAAGGAGCGGACCAATGACAAGAACCAGGCCCTTGTAAACAGCATACTGGGCTACATGGAGCTTCACTACAAGGATGATATTTCCCTTGACGAGCTGTCTGACGAATTTCATGTGAGCAAAAACTACATTACCCATCTGCTGAAACGGTATGCGGGCAAGAGCTTTTCCGAGCATGTGCTCCAAATCCGTATGAACCGGGCGGTGGAGCTGATCACCTCTACGGATCACAGCATTGCCAGGGTTGGGAATATGGTGGGATATCATGATACCAGCTATTTTATTCAGGTGTTTAAGAAGTATATTGGGGTGACGCCCAATGATTATAAGAGGCTGTACTGAGTGTTTTTATAAAAATTGAATATCAGAATGAAAGGGTACAGGGGCTGGGGCCATAAAACCTGCAGGAATCCATTGAAAAAATCTATGCCTTTTCAGTTAAGAGACTGTTGTAAAAGGAAGAATAAATACCATATGTATATAGGATATATGATATATGGCATAAACTCTCCTTTTACGGCAGTCTCTTATTTTTTACTTTGAAAAACATTAAAAAAGTGTAGGAAATAGTTAAAATCTGTAGTTTATTTCCCCTGTTTCTTCTGGTATTTTAATTGGGAAACCAATCATTTTTATGGATGAGCACAAAAATGAAAAAACAGGAGGAAAAGGGGATTGGAGTATTATGTAAACAATTTTGGCGCAACAGCAGACGGAAAGGCGAAAAGCACAAAAGCCATACAGAGCGCCATTGACTGCTGCCACCGGGAGGGGGGCGGCAGGGTAATCCTGGAAAAGGGAGTCTATGTATCGGGAACCCTGTATTTAAAATCCGGAGTCTATCTGGAGGTTTCTTCTTCCGCTGTTTCAATGGCCAGCCCCGATATAGAGGACTATGGGCAGGACACCCATCATAACCGTTACCGCAATGAGGAATGCCTGGACCGGTGTTTTATTTATGCACAGGACGCAGAGAATATAGGACTGATGGGCTTTGGAGAAATTAATGGGAATGCGGAAGCGTTTCCAAATGAAGGCAGCATTTACCGCCCAATGATGCTTCGGATGCTCCGGTGTAAGAATATCAGAATGGAAAATTTGAAGCTTTATAATTCGGCCGCCTGGACGACGGCATTTCTGGACAGCCGGTACATATGGATCAGGGGACTGGATATCAGAAATGAAAGGAAATACAACGGTGACGGACTGGATTTTGATGGCTCCAGCCATGTATGGATTTCTGACTGCTTTATTAAGGGAACGGATGACAACCTATGCCTTCAGTCCAGCTCTGAGGATTTCCCGGTTGAGGAAATTCATATCAGCAACTGTTCCTTTACCTCTGTCTGCGCCGGCATCAGAATCGGCTTAAAGTCAATTGGTATAATCAGAAACGTAACGGTCGCCAACTGCACCATGAAAAATATTTACCGGGAAGGAATTAAGATTGAGTGCACGGAAGGGGGCAGTATAACGGATATTCTGATACAAAATATTGCCATGTACAGTGTAAGAAGGCCTGTTTTTCTCATTCTGAACAACCGGTTTGAGCCGGAGGGCTGGGGCACTTCCATCGAGCTGAAAGAAATGCCGCAAATCGGCTCCATGGCAAGAATTATGATCTCCAATCTTACAGCCATAGATGGGGAGGAAATGAAAAAGATTAATTATCGTTTTCAGGATGACGTGATGGGAAGCCCCAAATTTAACGGGATTCGGGTCGATGCCAGCTCATCCCGCCCTATAGAGGATCTGACCTTAAGCAATATCAGGTACCGGTGTGTGGGAGGTGTGAAGAAAGAGGAGATTCCTTCCGTCTATCCGGAAGTAGTTGACAGGCTGGTGGAGCCTGAGATAAAAAGCTCTGAAAACTATTATCCTGACTGGAGCAGGGCGGCATTTATGGATATCAGGAATGTCAGAAGGCTGGCTGCGGATCAGATTGTATTCTCTTCGGAGACAGTGGACGAGAGAGAGCCGTATATAATTGAGAACTGCGAAGAACTGAAGAAAAGTATTTTCTTAGAAAGGAGTTAAACAGAATGGATAAAATTGCCGAAGGCATATGGAAGATAACCTATGAGACACCGGAAAGTTTTACCCCTGTTTCCATGAGAAAAAGGGACATGGCACAGAAAGCCCTTGATCAGATGGGAAAGGAGGGCGGAGAGGAAAGAAAGGATCTGCCTTTCGGAGAAAATGAAATCAGTTTCTCCCGGTCTGCGAGAGGCATTACAATTACCTTACCTATGAGAACTGATGAGGATATCTTCGGATTCGGGCTGCAGCTTTTAAGCCTTAACGCTTCGGGGCGGAAACGGTATATCAAAGTTAATTCTGATCCGAAAACGGATACGGGAGAGAGCCATGGACCGGTTCCCTTTTATATCTCCACGGCAGGATACGGCTTGTTTCTGGACACATTCCGATATGCCGTGTTCTATATGGGAACCAATACGGAAAAAGGGGTGTCTGCAGAGAAAAAGGAAGTAAATATGCCCCACCGGGAATTCAGCGAGTCGGCTTTGTATGCTTTGAAACGGGCGAAAGAAGAACGCAGGATCATCATCGAGATTCCGGCGGCAAAAGGAATTGAAATATATCTGTTTGCAGGCAGCGTGAAAGAGGTTGTCAGGCGGTATAACCTGTTTTCCGGCGGCGGCTGTCTGCCTCCCATGTGGGGGCTGGGCATGTGGTACCGGGTTTACGGCGGGAGCGATGAAAACCATGTGAAGAAGCTGGCGGAAGAATTCCGGGAAGATAAGATGCCAATGGATGTGATAGGGATTGAGCCGGGCTGGCATTCCCATTCTTATTCCTGCACCTATGAATGGAGTTACTTATTTCCTAATCATCAGAAAATGATTGATGAATTAAACAGGAGAGGATATCGGATCAACCTTTGGGAGCATATCTTTGTTTACCCGGCCGCCCCCTTTTATGAAAAATTATTGGATTACAGCGGGGACTACGAGGTGTGGAACGGTCTGGTGCCGGATTTTGCCACAGAAGAAGCCTGTGAAATATTTGGAAGCTGGCATGAAGATGAATTCATTAAAAAGGGTATTGCCGGATTTAAGCTGGATGAGTGTGATAATTCGGATTTTAATCCCTCCAACTGGTCCTTTCCGGATTCGACCAGGTTTCCTTCCGGCCTGGATGGAGAACAGATGCACAATGCAGTGGGCGTTCTGTATCAGGACTTGATTTTCCAGGCCTTTAAGAATCAGGGAATCCGGACTCTGTCCCAGGTCCGTTCTTCTGGCGCTCTGGCGTCGCCGCTTCCCTTTGTTCTGTATTCCGACCTATATGGGCATAAGGAGTTTATCCGGGGAATGGTGACCTCTTCCTTTTCCGGGCTTTTGTGGGCTCCCGAGGTGCGGGACTGCGTAAATGGCAGGGACCTTTTGAGAAGGATAGAGACCATCGTATTTTCTCCACAGGCGCTGTTAAACTGCTGGAGAATACCGAACCCGCCCTGGAAGCAGGTGAACATAGAGAAAAATCTTCGGAATGAACGGATGGAAGACAGCGAATTTTATACGGATGCCTGCCGGAGGCTGTTTGAGCTGCGCATGGCCCTGCTTCCTTATCTCTACAGCGCATTTGCACAATATTATGAACAGGGGATTCCGCCTGTAAGAGCTATGGCAATTGACGAGCCGGAGGATATTAAAGCGCGGAATATTGATGACCAGTATTTCTTTGGAAAGGATCTTCTGGTATGCCCTCTGACACTGGAAGATGGAAATTCAAGAGAGGTTTATCTTCCGGCAGGCCGGTGGCATGATTTCTTCCATGACAGACAGTATGAAGGCGGACGGCGCATAAGGGTAGAAGCAGAAGACCAGGAGATTCCCGTCTTTGTAAGGGATGGCGCCATCGTTCCTCTGGCAAAGCCGGTTCCCTTTGTGGGAGATGACACGGTGTTTGAAATGACTGTACGGTCCTATGGAGATGGAGAAAGGGAGTTTATTCTGTATGAAGATGATTTCACTTCTTTTCAATACGAGAAGGCTGGAATGGGAAAAGTGGTAATCCGCCGTGACCGGGATGGAAAGCTGGAAATTCCGGATGAGAGGGAAAGCCTGCGGTACCGTTTTTAAAGAAGGAGAGATTTTATAATGAAGAATAAGATTCAAAACCCCATTCTCCGTGGATTTCATCCGGACCCATCCATTATAAGAGTAGGAGAGGACTATTATCTGGCTACTTCGACTTTTGAATGGTGGCCGGGGGTCCGGCTGCACCATTCGAAAGACCTCGTCCACTGGGAACTGATCCCATATCCCTTGAACAGAACGTCACAGCTGGATTTACGCGGTGTAGGGGCATCCCAGGGCATATGGGCGCCGGATTTGAGCTATGACAATGGAACTTTCTATCTGGTATTTACAGTGGTAAATTCCTTTTATTGCAATATGTATGACACAAATAATTATCTGGTCACTACCCGTGATATTTACGGCCCCTGGTCGGAGCCGGTTCCATTGAGTAATTTCGGCTTTGACCTTTCCCTGTTTCACGACGACGACGGAAAAAAATACATGGTCAGCATGGTGACAGACCACCGGATGCCCAAAAAGTATGCAGGAAGACTGATCTTACAGGAGTATGACGGGGAGACACAAAGAATGAAAGGGCCTGCCCGGGATATCTACCAGGGGGACAGAATTTTTCTGGAGGGCCCTCATATTTTTAAGAGAAACGGCTGGTATTATCTTTTCAGCGCAGATACGGGAACCGGGGAGGGACACGGCCAGACGATTCAGAGAGCCCGTAATATCTGGGGGCCCTATGAGATGTTTCAGGCTGATTTCATGGAACGCACGTCGGATCATGAAGCCTATTCCATATTGACATCCAGGCACCATGAGGACATTCTTCTCCAAAAAGCAGGGCATTGCGATCTGGTGGAAACAGCCGGCGGGGAGTGGTATGCTGTTCATTTATGCGGAAGGCCGTCAAGGTACAGGAATCCTGGGGATCGGGCCCGTTTTCCGGGAGAACGCCGATATATGCTGGGCCGGGAAACCGCCATTCAGAAGATGACGTGGACGGAAGAGGGCTGGCTGGTGATGGAATCCGGAGGCAGCACGCCCCGGACAGAGGTGGACGGGCCGGAAGCGGGGAAAGAGAATGTCCCCTATGCTTATAAAACAATTCCTGACAGGGATGAATTCCATGAGGACCAGCTGTCTTTGGACTATCAGTCCCTAAGAATTCCAATGGATGAAAACCATATATCATTAAAGGCCCGACCCGGGTACCTGCGGATGTATGGCAGAAGCGGCCTTTCTTCAAAGTTTTCCCAGACTCTCATAGCCAGAAGAATGACGGAATACAACATGGAAATAAGCACAGCTGTGGAGTTTGAGCCGGAGAACTTCAAGCAGATGGCAGGGCTGATTATCCTGTATGATACGGATAATTATCTCTATTTACATATATCCAGAGACGAGGACGTGGGGAAATGTGTAACGCTTTTAAAAGCTGAGAATAAAAAATATGAGTACCTGTCCGGGTATATTCCGGTTGAAAGCAATGAAAGGATTACCTTAAGGGCGGAAATAAAAGATGGGGAAATTCAGTTTTTCTGGAAAGCAGAAAGGGGAGAGGAAAGAAAAATCGGCGGAGAAGTAAACGGCAGCTTTCTGTCGGATGAAGCATGCGAAGAGGGCTGGTTTACGGGAACCATGTGCGGAATCTGCTGTCAGGATTTAACAGGAGCAGGCCTTTACGCTGATTTTGATTATTTTGAGGTTAAGGCAAATATATAAAATTAGAAGAGACAGTCCTTTGTGTGAGGGGAGTACAAGGACTGTCTCTTCTTTCCAGGACATAAAGGCATCCACGTCCCGGGCATTGCAGGCGTGTTGAGATAAATAGTATAAAAACAGGTGATTCTGTATTGAAACTAATTTAGCACCTTAAAAAAATGCACATCATGCTTAAAAAAACCGATTTTTTTCCCGGCTCAATGCTGATATAGTGTAAACATAAAGAAACGCAAGACTGAAAACGTCAAGGAGGATTTGCTATGAGGAAAAGAAGCGTAATGTCAGTGGTTTTATGTGCAGCCATGGCAGGAACCATGCTTGCAGGCTGCGGGAACAGCGCAGGGAATGCCGCTGCCACCACCACGGCTGCCAAAGAAGCGGGGGAAGAAAAAACAACAGCGGAGAGCAGTGCCGCAGATACAACGGAAGAGGCCGGGAAATCCATTGTGACCGCACCTACTGAGCTGACCTATATATTTGCCGACGGAGACGAAGGCGCCAAGGCAGCGATGAATGAGATCGTAAAGCGGTTCAATGATACGTATTCCGATATTACCGTGAAAATTGAGCCAGGCAACGGCGGGGCTTATAATGAATTTTTAAAGACAAAAGAAAGTGTCGGCGAGTTTCCGGATATTATGGAGATGAGAGATACGGCGGTTTATGAAAGGGCAGGAATGCTGGCGGCGCTGCCGGATGATATTACATCCTTGTTCAAATCAACGATGCAATTTGACGGGGCCACCTATACCGCGCCATTGGCAGGTGAAAACACCAACGGCATTATTTACAATAAAAAGTATTTTGATGACAATGGTTTGCAGGAACCAAAAACCTATGACGAATTTATCGCCTTATGCAAGACGATAAAGGAAAAAGGCGACATGGCGCCTCTGGTAGTGGGAGGACAGGATATCTGGCATATGGGATTCTGGTTTAATAAGGCCTATAATGATCAGGTGATGTCTCAGGATCCGGATTTCATAAAGCACTGTTATGATGGTTCCAAGAATTTTTCCGATCCTGCCATTGCGGCAACCTTTGAAGAGCTCCAGGAAATCATGCAGTATGCCCAGGATGGGTGGGTATCCACTCCCGATGCCCAGATCACCACATTCTTAGTCAGCAATATGGCGGCCATGATGTATTCCGGCACCCATATGTTCAGCCAGATTGCGGATGCAGACCCCAATTTTGAGATCGGATGGTTTGCAGTACCAAGCCCGGATGGAAAGGTCCGTCTGGTAGGCGGCGGAGGCGCCGGCGGCCTGGCTATTTCTGCAGAGGCGGCAAAAGATCCCAATAAAAAGGCAGCAGCCGAAGAATTTATTAAGTTCTTCTTTGCACCGGAAAATTATGCGGTATACTGTGACAAGTTAAGTGCCATTCCGGTTACGGTTGAAATGCCCAAATCAAATGCAAACCCGATTCTTCAAAAGGTGATTGACGCCACAAACACAGCGGATGAATTAGGCGTGATGTGGAACGGCAGAACCGGAGAGAATGAGCTTCCGCCGGATTTCAGAAACTTTATGTACAAAACGGTTGTGGAAGTAATCCAGGGGCAGAGAGATATTACATCCGCATGTGATGAACTGAACAAAACCTGGAAAGTATCAATGGATAACTTTAATCCTTTAAAAACGCAGTAAATGATAAGTATTGATAGAGAATCTCTCCCAAACCGGGGGAGATTCTTAAGTAAAGGGCGCAAGCTCTGCATAAAATCGGAGGAGATGGAAGCGGTATGACGAAACGGAAGGTCGGATTTGACTGGGTAACTTTAATGTTTATTTTGCCGGCATTTGCATTTTTTACGCTGTTTATTATCATTCCCACACTTGCAAGCGTATACTACAGCTTTACTTCCTGGGACGGCTTAAATCCGGTTGTAAAATTTATCGGATTTGCAAATTATAAAGAAATATTCACCAGCGCCAGATTTGCCAATGCCTTAAAAAATACGGTGCTTTTAACTGTTTTCATATCACTTCTTGAAAATGCCGCGGCACTGATTCTCGCACTTTTAGTGGATAATGTAAAGTGGGGAAAGAATTTCTTCCGGAGTGCATTTTATATTCCCGTATTAATCAGCGGAATTGTATCCGGGTTTATCTGGAAAATCATGTATAACTACAATTTTGGCGCGATTAATTCCATCCTTACTTCTATGGGGATGGGAGATTTCAAACAGGACTGGCTGGGAAATCCGAAGCTGACGCTGATTATGGTGGGCATTGTGCTGGTCTGGAAAGGAGCCGGATATTATATGATTATTTATCTGGCATCCTTGCAGAGCGTTCCCACCGATATTGTGGAGGCGGCGGCTATTGACGGCGCTTCTCCGTGGCAGCGTTTTCGGGCAATTACGGTTCCCCTCATTTCAGGGGCGTTTACCATAAACTTTACCCTGTCTCTCATCAACGGGCTGAAAATATTTGACCAGATATCGGTTATGACAGACGGAGGCCCCGGATTTACCACAGAAACAATTGTTTACCTGCTGTATAAGGTGGGCTTTAACGAAGGCCGCCAGGGCTTTGGCACGGCAGTCGGTATCGTGCTTTTGTTTATCATCATTATTTTAAATGCAATACAGCAGAAATTTTTAAAGAGCAGGGAGGTGCAGATGTAATGAAGACAAAGAAAATCCGTATTGCACCGGTTCTCATACTGCTGGTGACCATTATACTGGCTCTTATCTTTTTGTGGCCCGTATTCTTTGCATTAATTTCTGCCTTAAAAAGCAATGGAGAAATATTAAAGAATCCGATGAAGCTGCCTTCTTCCATGTACTTGAAAAATTTCCGGGATTTATTTGCACAGTCGGACTTTCTCACAGCCATCAGGCACAGCATCATTTTAACGGTGGTTTCAGAGCTCCTTATTGTAGCCCTTGTTCCCATGGCGGCATATGCCATTGAGAGAAGAGCCTCCAAATGGACGGGGCTGATCTACACCTACTTTCTGGCAGGCATGATGATTCCCTTTCACCTGTATATGTTCCCCCTGTTTAAGGAGATGAAGATATTCGGAATCTTCGGGACTTTGACAGGACCCATTGCATGCTATATTTCCGGCTCTGTGGCCTTTGGCTCTCTGCTATATTGCAGCTTCCTAAAAGGCGTTCCCTTGGAGATTGAAGAAGCCGCACAGATTGACGGATGTTCGCCCTTTCAGACGTTCTGGAAGGTGACTTTCCCCTTATTGGGTCCCTGCACCGCCTCCATGGTTGTGTTAAACGGATTGGGAATCTGGAATGACTTTCTCATGCCCTATCTGGCACTTCCGTCGGGAAAGGCAAAGACAATCACCGTAGAGGTGTTCTCCTTTGTAGGGCAGTACACTGCAAGATGGGATATTGTGTTTGCAGGAACCGTATGCTCCATTGTTCCCGCACTGATCATCTTTGTTTTACTTCAGAAATATTTCGTAAAGGGAATCACTGCAGGAGCCGCGAAAGGTTGATTGTGCAGAGGTATGATGATAAAATCAGAATAGGAGTAATCGTGAATCGAAGGTATGCTGTCTGGTATGCCTTCGATTCACGCATATTTTTCACAGGAGGAAAGCGCCCATGAAAAGGATTCATATGAACCTGTATCAGAAATTCACGCTGGTCATCATCTGCGTGGGCTTAATTCCCATGGGAATCATTTCCACGGTCATTATGAACCGGATGTTTAAGGAATACGGGGATTCTTTAAAATTCAATTATGAGCAGGCGGTCGCCTATATTGATTCAGGGATTGACAGCATGCTGGACTCCTATAATGATATATCAAAAATGCCCTATTATTATAATTATTCCAGCGAGGGAAATTTCCAGGTTAATTATATGTCCTTTGACAATCTCCGTAAAATCCTTTATGGGGAAGAGGGTGAGGCGGGGCTGGCGGAGGCAAAAAGACAGGTTGAGATGGGGGCTTTTCTTCAGAATGTCCAGAGCGTGGACAGCTCTATTGAGTCCTGCCATTTTGTTGTGGATGAGCGCATTGCAAAAGCGCCTTTCCATGCCAGCAGAAGAAATTCTTTTTTAAGAAGCGAGGCGCTTTTTGATGAACGCCTGAAATTAGATGAGCTGGATCGGACCTCCAAGCAGATGATGCTGATTTCAACCCATCCCATGGATTATTATAACCGGTCCACCCAGCAGGTGTTTACTGTTGGGCGGAATTACTTTGATTTAACAAAGGCGGTGGGAGATACGGTTTATATCGGCACCCTGTTCATTGACGTGGATTTAGAGCGGTTAATCAATGTATTTAAGGACGCCCGCTTTAATGACAGTGACTCTATTTATGTTGTGGACCGGGCGGGCAACTGTTTTTACAGCAGCCGCCAGGACATGACAGGAGTAAAGCTGGATCTGACAGCAGCCGCCTTTCATGATACAAAAACCCAGCAGGTAATTGATATGGGGTATGGAAGATACGGCTTAAGGACCATTGTGGTCATGGATGCGGCGGCAGCCTATCAGAGGCTGAACCAGATGCGGAATATGCTCTATGTATTCCTGGGCGGTGCTGTAGCCGCCCTGCTGTTCGGCTCTGTATGGTTTTCCAGACGCTTAACCAGACCCATCCGGAACATGATGAACCAGATGTCCCAGATAGAAAACGGGAATTTCAAGGTGGAGCTGACGGTGGAGTCAAAGGATGAGATCGGCACCTTATCCCGCAGGTTTAATCAGATGTCCCAGGAGCTGGAAACTTATATCAACAAATCCTATGTAGCCCAGGTGAAGCAGAGCGAAGCGGAGATGACCGCATTAAAATCGCAGATTTATCCTCATTTTCTATATAACACCCTGGAGATCATCCGTATGACGGCAGTGGAAAATGAAGATGAGAAGGTATCAAATATGATAGAGGCTCTGTCCCAGCAGATTCATTACATTATAGGGCCGGTTCAGGATCTGGTATCATTGGATACGGAGGTGGATATTATCAAAAAATATATCTATCTTTTAAACTGCAGAATTTCCGGAAAGGTGAACTTATCGGTGGAATTTAAGGGCCTGTCCCACATGATGGTGCCGAAGCTGATTTTGCAGCCCATTGTGGAAAATTCATATGTTCATGGGCTGAAGCCGAAGAATGGAATCGGCCGCATTCTGATTGATGCTGAAATAGAAGACGGCAGGCTGATTATTTCTTTAATGGACAATGGGGTAGGAATGAGCGGGGAAACCCTGGAACGCTTAAAAAGGCTTTTGGAAAGTGATGAAATCGGAATCAAAAATGAACATAACTGGCAGAGCATCGGCTTAAAGAATGTCCATGACCGGATTCGTTACCTGTATGGAAAAGATTATGGTTTGGAAATTACCAGTACAGTTTCCGTGGGAACCATGGTGAGGATAATCATGCCTGCCGGAAAGGAGGAGGGATTCCATGATTCGGATGATATTGGCGGATGATGAACCAATCATTACCAGAGGAATACAAAAATTAGTGGACTGGAACAGTCTCGGCATTGAAGTGGCAGGGGAGTACCAGGATGGAAAGGCGGCTTTGGATGGGATAGTGTCATTGAAGCCGGATATCGCTCTGCTGGATGTTTCCATGCCAAAGAAGACCGGGATTGATATTTTAAAAGAAATCCGCCTTCTTGGGGTCGGCACACAGATTATTTTTATCAGCGGATTCCAGGAGTTCGGCTATGCAAAGGACGCGCTGAAATACGGGGCGGCAGGCTATTTATTAAAACCCGTAATAAAGGATGAACTGATCGCTGCCATTGAGGGGTGTATTGCCCGCATGAAGGACCGGTATATAAAGGAGGAACAGGAGCCGGATCAAGGGGAGACGGATATGAGGGTTCCTTATGAAAAGCTGGTCAAGGTCGAGGAAACGACTTATCTTCCGGTTCTTGCCCAGATCCTCTGGGACGGGAATGAGAGCCAGATGGAAAGGAAGCTGATCCGGTTTTCTGTAATCAGCCATGCAGAGCAGTATCTGGAAAAGAATGATTATGGAATCGTATTTACCAAAGGGCATCATATCGTTCTGGTGCTGAAGGGAATCCCGGCGGATGAGGGAAAAGAAATTCTGTATGAGCTGATGAAAGAGGTGGAAGCGGAAAATCATCATAAAATCGGACTGATTATCGGGGAATCCGTGGATTCCATGGGAAAGATTCCGGAGGGCTATGGAAAATGTCTTGGGATGCTGAGATATTTCTTTTTTCATAACCAGATTGCCATTCCAATACTTCGGACAGATACGCCTGTCTATGTACGGCCGGTGTCCATGGAGGCGTTTGCGGACATCCAGAACCGGCTTTTGGAAACCCTGATCAGCCAGGATCAGGCGGCGTGGGACAGCTGCTATAAAAAGTTCTTACGCCATCTTTGTATTATTGCAGATGGAAAGAAGGAGGATGCCTGCTTCCACTTTTGCAGTACCATCTGTACGGCCAAGGAGCGTTTCCAGTCCATGGGACTGGAGGGAATCGGAATTGACTTAAAGGAAATTCTTGAAAAAGGGCGGATGACAGAGAATTTTCAGCAGATGTCGGACTTGTATGAAAACTATTTTAAACAATACATGGAAAAGCTCCGCAGCTCCGTGATGAGCAACGATAAGAAGGATATTATACGGGCAAAGGAATATATCGAAACCCATTATAAGGAAAATCTCACACTGGAGGTAATGGCCCAGGAGATGTATATGAATCCCTATTATTTCAGCAGCTTCTTTAAAAAGAATTCAGGCGAAAACTTTAAGGATTATGTAAACAAGGTGCGCTTGGAGCACGCCTTATCCTTACTGGTTTCCACCGATATGAAGCTTTATGAAATTGCAAATGAAGCCGGACTGCGGGACGCCAGGTCTTTTTCTGAATTATTCCAGCGGACTTACGGGGAGACGCCGGCCGGTTACCGGAAGAGAATGAGGGGCGAGTGAAACGAACAGGCGGCTAATTCTCCGGCGAAAATGCCTCCCGGCACATCTTCTTCCGGTAGGCGGAGGGGGTCATTCCTTCAAACTTTTTAAACTGACGCATAAAATGTACCTCGCTGTCGTAGCCGCAGAAGGAGGCGACGGAGCAGATGGTCATATTGCTGTGGGTCAGATAATATTTGGCAAGCTCCAGACGCGCACGAATGATATCCGACTGGGCGGAGGCGGCAAAAAACTGTTTATATAAGTGCTGAAAATAGGACACGCTCAAATCCAGGGAGCCTGCCATTTTCTCCGCAGACCATTGCATGGAGGGACTGTTGTAAAGCGCGGTGCGAAGCCTTAAAAAAGCAGAATAATGCCTGTGGCCGGAATGGAACTGCTCCCCTTTCCCAAGATCTTCTGTCAGCGAAAGAAGGAGACCTTTCATCAGACTGTCCAATATTTGTCCGGAATAATCAGCCGGAAAACGGAATTCTCTGCTCATCAATTGGACAAAACGGGACAGACGCTGGACATCCGGAGGATAGAGGGGCTGATTTAAGGGTATTTTCACCCGGGAGATCAGATCGTTGTCGCTGCCGGAATCAATAAAAAAATGAATCCAGTCATCATTGTAGTTTGGATCATTGCATCCATAATGAATATAGGTATTTTTGTCAAAAAGGATTACCATGTTTGGCTCTGTGAAAATGCGCCGTCCATTGATGCAGACCCACGCGCCTGTTTTAATGATTAAAAGCAGATAATCCGGCAGGCCGTTTTTGTGCTCGATATCACAGGGGTTGGGATGGCGGGAATCGTGTCCGCAGCTCGTTACATGAATCATGGGAGTTCTCCTGAAAGGTGAAAAGTGTGAGTACCTGTATTCTATTTTATCCGGAGTTAAAAGTCAATAAAAAAGCAGAATAAGTCAGTTAATAGCAGGCCAGTGCATTGTATTTGGAAGAATCCTTTTTTATCATATAGATATGTGAGAAATAAAGAAAACGCAAATTCATCAAGAAAGGGAAAGAAAATGAACCAACGTGAAGTATGGGTCAATCAGACTATTGATAAGATCAGAGAGAAAATGAGCTGGGTCAGCGAGAAAAACAGGGAAAAGATACCTTATACCACCGATGAAAGCGGCAATTATGACGACCGGTCAAATCCTGAAAAAGAATTGGGACAGGATGACGGCTTAAACTGGTGGACCAATGGATTCTGGGGAGGGATCATGTGGCTTTTATACCAGGATACCGGAGAAGAAAGGTATTCGGAGATAGCCAGGATTTCGGAGTACCGGATGGAACAGTGCTTTGATGATTACTACGGGCTTCATCATGACGTGGGCTTTATGTTTCAGCCCACGGCAGCAGCAGATTACAGGCTCACCGGCAATCCAAGATCGAGAAAGACCGCCATGCACGCGGCAAACCTGCTGTCAGGCCGTTTTAATCCGGCAGGCCGTTTTATCCGGGCCTGGAACGGAGTGGAAAAGGAAGATACAAGAGGCTGGGCCATCATTGACTGCATGATGAATCTGTCCCTGCTCTATTGGGCGTCGGAGGAGAGCGGCGATCCCCGTTTCCGCCAGATCGCAATGCTTCATGCGGATACAGCTATGGAGCATTTCATCCGTCCCGATGGCTCCGTAAACCACATTGTGGAATTCAATCCGGAAAGCGGAGAAATGGTCAGGACACTGGGAGGTCAGGGATACCGGGAAGGGTCCTCATGGACCAGAGGCCAGGGATGGGCAGTTTACGGCTTCATGATCAGTTATATCCATACAGGAAAGCAGGAATATCTGGATACCGCAAAAAGGGTGGCCCATTATTGCATGGCGAATATTCCGGAAAACGGCATTATACCTGTGGATTTCCGTCAGCCGCCGGAACCGGCCCTGGAGGATTCCTGCGGGGCCTGTGTCATCGCGGGAGGACTGTTAGAAATTGCCAGGTGCGTTCCCGAGGCAGAACAGGAAATGTACAGAAGGGCTGCTGTAAAAATATTAAAGGCAATTGATGAGACACGGGCAGATTGGGAAAAGGGCTGTGACGCAATCGTACAAAATTGCTCCGCGGCCTATCATAATCCACAGCATCATGTTACAATGTCTTATGCGGATTATTATTTCATAGAGGCAGTCTACAAGCTGGGGAATAAGGGAACCCTGCTCTGGTAGTGGTTAAGGAGAAATGCCTGGGAGCGGTACTTCAGGAAGCCTGGAACCGGTACTTCAGTAAATCAGGGACCGGTATAAGAGGGCTTGATGAATAGGATCGGATATGAGGGCCGCTGTATTGGAAATAAAGTTTACATAATCAGGAGGAAAGGGAAATGGAATTAACATTCAGATATGCCGAAAGAAAGGATACGGCTCTCATATTAAAATTCATTAAAGAGCTTGCAGAATACGAGAAGATGCTCGATGAGGTGGTGGCCACAGAGGAACTGCTGGAAGAATGGATTTTTGACAGGCAGAAGGCTGAGGTGATATTTGCCCTGGCTGACGGGAAAGAGGCCGGATTCGCCCTGTTCTTCCATAACTTTTCCACATTTTTAGGGAGAGCGGGAATCTATCTGGAAGACCTGTATGTAAATCCGGAGTACAGAGGCCTGGGAATTGGAAAGTCATTATTAAAGAAGCTGGCGGCAGTTGCGGTGGAACGGGGCTGCGGAAGGCTGGAATGGTGGTGCCTGGACTGGAACAAGTCCAGCATTGATTTCTACCTTTCCATGGGAGCGGAGCCCATGGAGGACTGGACGGTTTACCGGATTGCGGGAAAGACCCTGGAAAAGCTGGCGGAATAGAGAGATTTTTTAACCATATGCAGACGACGTGTTTTTTGTAACAGAAATTTGCGTTCTCCTGTAACTTGACACAAAAATGTTAATATGATAAAGTTATTACAAATATTGAAAAGCAAAGGAGGCTTACATGTGATTATTCGTATACGCTAATAAAGCAATAAAAAGCAGAACTATCTATCCACATTGTGGGCTTTTTTGCTTGCGTCTACGTATAAACACGTGCCGATGAACATTATGGGTCTTTATTGCCCCATAATGTCAATTTGCTTTGTTTTGTAGCCGTGCAGATTAATGCTCTTTCGTGGGTGTTAGCCTGCATTTTTATTGCACAAAAACAGTGAACTATGCAATAAAAATGAATGGAGGACTAACTATATGCAGCAAAAAACAAACTCATGGAAAAAGGATTACTTTACAATATTGGCAGGGCAGGGCTTATCTCTTATCAGCAGCGGAATTTTACAAATGTCCATTATCTTTTATTTAACCGCAAAAACAGGCTCTGCAATGGTATTATCCATAGCGACGCTGGTCGGCTTTCTGCCCCAGGCATTTCTGGGGCCCTTTGCAGGTGTTTTTGTGGACAGCCACAGCCGGAAAAAGGTAATGATCGGAGCAGATATTATTATTGCGGCAGCCGGAGGGGCATTGGCAGTTGTTGCCCTTTCCATGGAATTGCCCGTATGGGTAATCTTGGTTGTTTTATTTATCCGAAGTATGGGAACGGCATTTCACTCACCGGCATTAAATGCAGCCACCCCGCTTCTTGTGCCCAAGGATCAGCTGACAAAGTGCGCGGGATACAGCCAGACCATACAGGCCATAGGGGCGATTATCAGCCCCCTTTTACGGAGTGCAGAACGCCCTGTATCAGGAAAAAATCAGACCTGAATATTTAGGCAGGGTCTTTTCCTTGCTCGGAAGTGTGATGTCATTTGCAATGCCTCTGGGCTTATTATGCTCCGGCCTCTTTGCGGAAGAAATAGGGGTTGAAAAATGGTTTTTTGCTTCCGGCATAGGAATTACAGCCATATCATTTCTGGTATTTGTACTTCCTGCAATTAAAGTCCTTGACGGCAAGGCTGAATAAGGTAAAAGGGCGGCATCCCTTAACTCCCAAAACACGAGAAAGCTGATTTTATCAGTCACTCTCGTGTTTTTTGGTATCACAAACTGTATACCGAATGGCCCGTACGGTGGTGAAAGAAGTAGGAAGAACTTGATTATGGAAAGTAATTCTTTTTACTCTGGTTTTCTGCTTATCAGGGAACTGTAGGAAAACACCAGTTATAGTGTGTGGTCCTCAGTGAGTTGATCTCCACTGTTCCGGTGTCATCCCTGTCTTTTTTTTGAAAATCCTGAAAAAGTATTTTATGTTGTCATACCCTACGCTTTTGGCAATCTGATACATTTTCTTATCTGAGTTTACTAAAAGCTGCTTTGCTTTTTCCAACCGGATACTGTTGAGATAATCCACGAAGTTTTCTCCAGTCCGCTCTTTGAATAGATGGCTGAGATAACTGCGGCTCATATAAAAAAAACAGGATAATAGTTCTACAGACAAATTTTTATAATAGTTTTTTTGAACATAAATTTTCATTTTTTCAATAACATCATTTGTGGAATAAACTCCGCGTTCTGAGAGTGTGTTTGCGACATTTGTGAAAAATTGTCTGTAATATATTTCAATTTCTCCTAAATCAAACATGGTATTTAAAATATTCTGGGTACTGGAAGATATTGAAGTCTGGTGGATCTGTTCAATGTAATTTGTCAGGATTAAACGCGTCAAATCGGTCAGCTGAAAACAGTAGTATTTGACATCTGAATAGGCAGCCTGAGGAAAAGACCCGAAATACTGAAATAATTGATGCACTAGTTCCTGAACTTCCGGAACCATCCCGGCTTCAATTCTAAAGAGTAGTTCCTCCTGCCTGTTCCACTGAATAAAAGCAGGTGGGACCTGACAATCATCATAAAAATAAAACAGGTTTTTATCAGCAATATGTTTTTGGTTTAAGGCCTGGACTGTTTCCAAAAATGCAGTATGAAGCTGATCCAGACTATTATGTGTCTTGCTTATTCCAAGAGAGACCGACATACCGGTACTATCCAACATGTTGATAAGACTTTTGGCTACCTGGCAGCTTAAATTTTCGGAGCTCAATACGGATTGCTCTGGTATAAAGAGAATGAGAAACCCAAGGTGTTTGTTGTTGGTATGTTGTAGATAAAGGGCAAGATCTCCGAAACCATTTTCATCCAGATAATCCTGTATCTGTGTTTCTTCCAGGGAATTATGAGTGTGGATTGTCATAAGCAGCAGGGAATGGGTCGTATTAATATAGTCAAGTTTTTGAGATGTAAGCACTACTTTCTCTGTATAGTAGCCGAGAATTGTATTTTTTAGGGCCTGAATGTCATATTCGTAGCACGCATGCTCTTTTTTTGTTTTACTGTCTATGATTTGGTTGTGAACGGTAGCGGCATCCTGGATGAAAGAGATGGCGTTCTTTATTGAAGTGCGTATTTCTTCTTTTCCAAAAGGTTTTAAAAGATAATCTACAGCTTTGGCTTTAATTGCGTGCTTTGTATATTCAAAATCTTTATAACCGCTGATTACAATAATTGGTTTGTCAGGATACCGTTCTGCTAATATGGGCAGCAGCATCGTGCCATCCATATTAGGCATATTCATATCCGTTATAATAATATCCGGATTCTGTTTTTCTATAAGTTCTAGGGCTTCGGCTCCGTCACATGCTTCCCCTATGCAGGCGACAGTATTTTCCATACCGCGTAGTTTGGCAATCGTTCCCTTGCGGATTAGTTCCTCATCATCAATAACAATATAATGAAACATATTAAACCTCCTCATACACGGGAAGACGGATTGTAACGGTAGTACCATTTCCTTTATCGCTGATGATAGAAAGGCCGTATCCCTGTCCATAATATAACTCAATTCTGCTATGTATATTTTTTAAACCTATACTTTGTTTATTTCTTTGACCCAGTTCTGTAAACTGGGCTGGTTCAGCTAAACTCCTGCGAAGAGCCTGAAGCTGTTCCTTGTCCATTCCACAGCCGTTGTCAGAAACAGAGATGTACAAAATATTGTCTTTTATCACGGCAGAAATGCAAATAATATCTCCGGATTTGCAGTAATTGAGACCGTGATATAAAGCATTTTCCACAATCGGCTGAAGAATGAGTTTTAATATTTTTTTAAGAAGCAGTTCATCCGGAATGTGCAGTTCGATACGAAAACGGTTGGAAAAACGGATTTTTTGTATGGAAACATAGTCTTTTACATGATTCAGCTCATCTGTTACTGTCACCAGCTCACTTTTTGTTTTTATGCTGTAACGGAACATATTGCCTAAGGCCATGGACATAACGGAAATACTTTCAATTCCCTCAATTTCAGCCATGCTGTTGATGGATTCCAGTGTGTTATAAAGAAAGTGGGAATTAATCTGGGCTTCCAGGGATTTCATCTGCGAATCTAAGGTTATTAATTTGTTCTGGTATTCTTTTTTGATATAGGAATCTAGTTCCTGCAGCATGGAATTGTACTCATTAAATAAAATTCCTATTTCGTCTGTACGTTTTAAGTACCGAGTATTGGTAATATAGTCATTGGATTTATGGCGTCCCATTAAATTACTTAAGAAAGAAATCGGACGTGTTAGGCTTCCTGACAATACAAAGGAAATTACAACAATAATGAGAGAACATACAATTGTAATAGTGATGAATAAAATTCTTGAAGTTCCGAACTCACGATAAAGAGCATCATAATTGATTGCGGTAACTAAGGTCAGGGATCCCAAGGATAAAGGACGTCTGCTGACAACGGTAGAATCGTTGGAAAAGTCATATGGCAAATCAAGGGCGTTGGAATATAGAATTTGGTCATGTTCCCCTTCGATGGACAACATTACATTTTCAGGCATGGTATTTATGCTTTGTAAGTCAAAAATCTCTGGAGAGCAGTCTGTAATCAGCACGCCAAGAAATTCGTGGGAATAGACATCGTATAAGGCCCGACAGAATGTAATGGAGGGGGAGGCATTGATTAAGTAGCTCTTTGTGCTTGTGCCATCAATGTAGATTTTGCCTTTCAGGCTGAGAGTGTTCTGATACCAGCTGTCATTTTGGGGATTGTAATTTGGATAAATATCGATGCTGTTTCCATATCCGTATCCTAAAATTTCTCCGGAAGGAGTGAACACAAAAATCCCGTTGATGTAACCGGATGAGTAGATCAGGTTCTGACATATGAATTTTATGTTTTTATTGCTTTCAAAAACATCATATGTCGTGTAAGACCTGGCCCCGGTATATTTTTTCAGGTCATCTACAATGGAGTTCCTGGATTCAGAATAAAATGTAAAGATTTCGGTAATATGATTGATATCGCCCAGAGCAGAATCAGCGGCTTCAGCGGCATTGTCTATCAAGTTGCGGGAAACCTGGTCTAACTGTGATTCCAATAAACTGGTATAGCGGTTATATGCAAACAAAGTGACAATGAATAACGGAATATTAGAGATTAAGAAGAATATGATAAAAAATTTATATTTTAACTTCATAACGAATCCTCCTTAGTCCCTTTTGCAATCTAACAAAAGTATACCATAACTGAAAACAAAAGTATACTGGTACTGTGTTAAAATAAAAATGTCAAAGAAATACATAAATATTGGGAGGTATCAGAAAAATGAGAAGACGATTACTTAGCATTATGATGGCAGTGGCGATGACCGTCGGCTTGACTGCCGGGTGCCAGGGAGGCGGTGATACGGCGTCCGCCCCGGCAGGAGAGGCATCAACGCCGGCAGTCTCGGACGAAAGCGGAAAGTCCGCAGAGGAAAGCGAAAATGTTACAATTACATTCATGTGTTCTGGAGTTAAGGCAACTGAAGGAGAGGATTTCCGTGCAGAAACGCTTCCAAGGCTGGTGAAAGAAAAATATCCCAACGTGACTCTGGAGGTCACACTTTTACCTGATGACCAGTATTATACTGCATTAAAGACAAAACTGGCTACCGGCGAGGCTCCGGATATGATGTGGGTACAGCCCAGATATGCAGGTGTAAACGCCACTTTTACGCTGGCAGAAGCAGGGTATCTGGAGGATATTTCTGATTTGAAATGTGTGAATTTAGTGGGAAGCGGAGTTGATTCTTTTACCTACAATGGAACTGTTTATGGCATTCCGGGCGGAGTATCCTATCTTGGAACATTTTATAATAAAAAGATGTTTGAAGAAAATGGACTGAGTGAACCTGGTAACTGGCAGGAATTTCTTAACTGCTGCGAAACCTTAAAAAATGCTGGAATACAGCCAATCGTCATGGGTGATAAGGATATGTATGTGATGCAGTTTGGTTTATATCAGTTAGCAGCTAATATGATTTATCCTAAGAACCCTGATTTTGATCAGGAATTAAGAGATGGAACGAAGAAATTTACAGATGAGGGTACTTGGGATAAGGTGCTGGAACGCTATAATGAATTATATGAAAAAGGGTATATTCAGGATGGTTCATTGGGAATCGGAGTATCTCAGGCACAGCAGAAGTTTATTGATGGAGAAGTGGCAATGATATTTGACGGTTCATTCAATCGTAAGGCAGTGATGGCAAATGGAGCAGCAGATTTTGAACGCGGTTATTTCCCGCTTCCAGGAAATGATGAAGGGCAGCAATTATATGCCGCAGGTGCTCCGGGAGCCGGTCCGGCTATTTATTCAGGATCAAAACAAAAAGAAATATGCAAAGAAATTATTGAGTTATGGTTCGATGGTGAATCAGAATTATATAAGGCATATGAGTCGAGTGGAAAATTTATTTCTACTAATAAAGGAGCAACCATAGATCCTTTATACGAAAGTATGATGAAATTATATAATGAAGGTCATTCATTCTATTGGTGCAACCAGGCCTGGCCGGCTGGTACAGAAACCGAAATGGAAAGCTTGTTTGGTGAAATGATTGGTGGTGCAGGTACTACTATTCCGGATATTACCAAAGGAATGCAGAATAAGCTTGAAGAATTATTAGCGCAATAAAGCATGATAGGAAAAAAGGCGGCCTTGCATTCTGAGGAGGCGGCCTTTTTTTCCTCAATTTCGCTTCTTTGCATAAAATATAAGGCAGGAGGATAACTGCATGAAGAAAGAAAAACATTTAAATTCTCTGACTATGCCGAAGAAAATGTATTGGTTTTCAGTTCCGGCTTTTTTTATGTATATGATATTCTGGGTTATGCCGGTTTTTCAATTGTTCCATTACAGCTTCACTAACTTTAACGGCGTTAACCGGAACTATAAATTTGTTGGTATACAGAATTATTTTTCTTTGATGAAAGATGGGACCTTAAAGGCAGTGCTTCCCAATACTGTGATTTACACAATCGTATTGGTTATTTTTTCAAATCTGATTGCATTAGGTTTGGCACTGCTGCTGAATTCAGAAATCAGAGGAAAAGGATTTTACCGCACTGCAGCATATATACCCACATTATTTAGTGCTATTGTGATTGGTTTTATCTGGACTTATGTTTATATGCCAAGTGATGGCATGATCGCAAGTCTGATGAATATGGCAGGGATGGATGGTTCAAAATTTAACATACTTGCCAGTTTTAAAACTGCCTTATACGCCATTATTGGGGTTGATATATGGAAACACGTAGGAACAACCATGATCATTTTCCTGGCGGGGCTGCAGACCATAGATACCAGTCTGATTGAAGCAGCTCAGATGGATGGATGCAATGCATGGCAGATGATCCGAAATATAAAATTGCCTCTGATTTCAGCCACTGTTACTATTAATGTTGTTCTTAGCGTGATTAATGGCCTGAAAGCATATGATTACGTGTTTATTATGACAAATGGTGGACCAGGTAAATCAACAAATACTTTGATGTATGCAATTTATAAATTGGCATTTAATGAACAGATGATGGGAAAATCAGCAGCATTATCAATGATAGCTTTCGTTTTAATTATAGCGATCACCATTTCAATGTTGATATTTATGAATAAACGGGAGGTGGAATTATAATGAATAAGAAAGTATTTGTTCAGAAATGTTTTATACATCTGGTATTATTCGTATATTGTGTAGCAGTGCTGGCTCCTCTTCTGACAGTGCTGTCTGGTTCATTCCGTCGTTTGGGGAATAATGAGAACTTCCTGCATCTATTTACAGAGTTTTCACTGGAAAGTTACATAACTGCTTTTCAGCGCATGGATTTCTGGTCGGCTTTTTTTAACAGCATTTTGACCACAGGAGGCTCTCTTGTAGCAGTAGTTTTCATGGGAGCAGCCGCTGCATATCCAATTAGCAGAATTAAATCTAAACTCAGCCGTTTTTTGTATTATTTTTTTATTGCAGGTCTTGTGATACCGGCACAGATGACTATCATTCCAGTTACTCAGATGATTAGTAATCTTCACATACCTAACACCAGATTTACGCCTATGGTCATGTTCATCACCTGTAGTCTTCCGTTTACTTCTTTCCTTTACACGGGGTTCTTAAAAGGTGTGCCAGTAGAAGTAGAAGAAGCTGCTTACATAGATGGCGCTAGTCTCAGGATCCGTTTTTTTACGATTGTGTTTCCTTTAATGAAGCCGGCCACAATTTCGGTGATAATAACCCAGGGTATCTGGATCTGGAACGACTATTTTTTCCCAATGGTATTTATCAGTAAATCGAAACAATACAGCCTGCCGGTAGCATTGCTGCAGTTTTTAGGAGATAAGGAAAATCCGGCACAATGGACGGTATTATTTGCTGCATGTATTCTTTGTGCCCTTCCACTAATACTTCTGTTTTCTATATTCCAAAAGCAGTTTGTAAATGGAGTGGCTGCCGGTGCGGTAAAAGGTTAAAGTGTGCTAAAAGATAAGGAGGAGAAATTTATGACTGGTGTTTATGGATTACAATGCGAATATATGAAAAATCCTATGCAGATTGATACAGGCCAGCCAAGGCTGGGATGGAAAATCGAGGCAGAAGGACGGAATATCACCCAGATGGGGTTTTTAATAAAGGTCACGGACAGCAAAGACGGTAAAATAATGTGGGATTACTCAGAGCAGTCAGACCGCACGGTTCATATTGAATACGCAGGGAGCCCGCTTATGGAAAACAGGCGGTATCTGTGGAGAGTTAAGAGCATATTATCGGACGGCAGGGAACTCATGTCAGAAGAGGCTTTTTTTGAAACAGGTTTATGGGCCCATGATACATGGAAAAATCTCTGGATCAAAAATGAGGACAGAGAAGATTTAGGGAACTGTCCCGTTTTCAGAAAATCATTTGTTATGAACAAGTTATGTACCAGAGCAAAACTCTTTATAAGTGCCAGAGGACTTTATCAGATTTCTGTCAACGGAGTGATCAGAGATGAATATGTACTGGCACCAGGATGGACGAATTACAATCATCATCAGCAATATCTGGCTTATGATGTGACAGAACAAATAAAAGAGGGCGAAAATATTATCGGTGTCCGATTGGGGGATGGCTGGTTTGATGGAGAAATTTCCTTTAATCACCAGGTTCATGTGTATGGGAAAGAAATTTCTTTCGCTGCGATTCTTATTTTGGAACAGGGAGATGATGAAATAAGAGTGGTAACAGGAACGGATTGGAGGACAAACAATAGCGGTATCTTAAAATCCTCCATATATGATGGTGAGATTTGGGATCTGACACGTGAACCGAAGGACTGGGATTGCCCTGGGTTTAATGACAGCGATTGGAAATCGGCTGTGTTAACGGAAGATACGCAGGCCAAAATGGTTGGGATGCTTAACGAAGGAACGAAAAGGATTGAGATAATTCAGCCAGTCGGCATAATCAAAGCCCCTAATGGTGATACCTTGATTGATATGGGACAGAATATGACTGGATGGGTAAGGATTACTGTAGACGGGAATTTGGGTGATACTGTACGGATAAAACATGGAGAAGTGCTTGATAAGGATGGTAATTTCTACTCAGGAAACCTGCGTTTGGCAAAACAGGAAGATATCTATACGTTACGTGAGGGAAAGAATATATTGGAGCCTCATTTTACTTATCATGGTTTCAGATATATCAATATTTTGGAGTTTCCTGGAGAAGTAAAAGTAGAATGTTTTGAAGGAATTGTTTTACACACCGCAATGGAACCTGCTATCGAATTCCGGTGCTCTGATGAACTAATAAATCAGCTGCAGCATAATCTGGTCTGGGGACAGAAGGGGAATTTTCTGGATGTGCCTACTGACTGTCCGCAGAGAGATGAGAGACTTGGTTGGACCGGAGATGCGGAAATTTTCTGCCAGACAGCCTGCTACAATTTTTCCTCTGATGCATTTTTTACTAAATGGCTTGAGGATGTCAAGGCAGACCAGTATACTAATGGTGCAATTCCTTTTGTTGTGCCGGATGTACTGCCAAAAGATTGGCGTTTTTTGACAGAAGCAGGGATTGGGACTGATCACGTATCTGCGGCATGGGGAGATGCGATCTCTATCTGCCCGTGGGTATTATATTTAAGTTATGGGGATATACGGATTTTAGAAGAGACATATGATAGCATGAAGGCATATATACAGTATATTTATACTGGGGCTTTTCATGGAAGCGGCAATCCATATCTTTGGGATTGGGGGCCCCAGTTAGGAGACTGGCTGGCTCTGGATAATGAGGAGGGAAGCTACCGGGGTGGTACGGATGAAATGTATGTATCGACTGCTTACTATGCTTATTCTGCAAAAATATTATCTCAATGTGCTGGCGTTCTGGAGAAGGAAGAAGACAGAAAGCATTATGCAGAGTTGTATGAAAACATTAGAGATAGTTTTAAAGACAGATATATAAAAGATGGTAAAATATTGATCCAGACTCAGACCGCTCAAGTGATAGCTCTGTATTTTGGGCTCTTGAATCAGGAAGAGGAACAGAATGCAATTGCTTCCCTGGTTTCCTTGCTGCATGAGAACAATAATCATCTGACAACAGGTTTTGTAGGTACACCGTACTTATGCCATGTGCTGAGCAGATATGGTCATACGGATCTGGCGTATACATTGCTTATGCAAAAAGATTTTCCGTCCTGGCTTTATCAGGTCACACAGGGAGCAACAACGATTTGGGAACATTGGGATGGAAGAAAACCGGATGGAACGTTTTGGAGCGATAATATGAATTCATTTAACCATTATGCATATGGCTCTATTGGTGAGTGGATTTACCGCTGTGCCGCCGGAATTAATATGGATGAAAGAGCTCCTGGATTTAAGCATATCCGTATATGTCCCAACAGTGATGAACGATTAGGAGAATTATACTGCAAATATCATTCTGTTCATGGAGACATAGTGAGCAGTTGGAAACGTAGAAAAAATCATGTGTCTTACCGTATTCAGATTCCGGTGAATACAAGTGCAGTTGTTTATCTGGAAAATGGTGAAATACATCAGGTTGGATCGGGAAAATATGAATATGAGATTGATTTATAAATGAATCATAATAAAGCAGTCTCTTTCCCAAAATGATGAGTTCAGAAAGATTTCGGATAAGGAGAGGTTTTAAGAAAGATATCAGCAAACGGGAAAATACGGGCAATCTGTTTGAAGTAGAATTAACATAAAAGGCTCCGAAAGAAGATGAGAGCGTTAAATGTATAAAAAAATCACGAGAGAGATGATAAAATCAGCTGTCTCGTGATTTTTGTAGTTTATCTCTTACTTATTCTGATTTTCCACTTCCTGCATCTTCATGGCCCTTACCTTTAAGGGAAGACCGAACAGAGTGATGAAGCCGTCCGCGTCATGGTGGTCATATAAGTCACCGGTTGTAAAGGAAGCCAGGGACTCGCTGTATAAGGAATATGGAGAGGTGGTTCCGGCCTTAATGATGTTTCCCTTGTAAAGCTTAAATTTCACTTCACCGGTCACATACTTCTGGGTGGATTCCACAAAGGCCTGAACAGCCTCACGCAGAGGAGTGAACCACTTTCCTTCGTAAACGATCTGTGCAAACTTATTGCCCATATCCTTTTTCACTTCCATGGTAGCGCGGTCTAATACCAGCTCCTCTAACTGCTGGTGAGCCTCAAGCAGAATGGTTCCGCCGGGAGTTTCATAAACGCCGCGGGATTTCATGCCCACAACACGGTTTTCCACGATATCCACGATGCCGATGCCGTGCCTGCCGCCCAGCTCATTTAACTTGGTGATGATATCGGAAACCTTCATCTTTTCCCCGTTTACGCTGGTAGGAACGCCCTTTTCAAAGGTCATGGTCACATATTCCCCTTCATCCGGAGCTTTTTCAGGAGATACGCCCAGTACTAAGAGATGGTCATAATTCGGTTCACTTGCAGGGTCTTCCAGCTCAAGGCCCTCGTGGCTGATGTGCCATAAGTTACGGTCACGGCTGTAGCTGTTATCAGAGGAGAAAGGAAGATCAATTCCGTGCTGCTTGCAGTACTCGATCTCATCCTCACGGGACTTCATGGTCCATACATCGGTCATACGCCATGGAGCGATGATCTTTAAATCAGGAGCCAGAGCCTTGATGCCCAGCTCAAAACGGATCTGGTCGTTGCCCTTTCCCGTAGCGCCGTGGCAGATGGCAGTAGCGCCTTCCTTTCTTGCGATCTCCACCAGCCTCTTGGCAATTGCCGGACGGGCCATGGAGGTACCTAATAAATATTTATTTTCATAGACCGCATTTGCCAGCACGCATGGTACGATGTAATTATCGCAGAAATCATCCACCAGGTCTTCAATATATAATTTGGAAGCGCCGGAGAGCTTGGCTCTTTCCTCCAGACCGTCCAATTCATTTCCCTGGCCGCAGTCGATGCAGCAGCAGATTACATCATAATCAAAATTTTCCTTTAACCACGGAATAATGGCTGTGGTATCAAGACCGCCGGAATAGGCTAAAATAACTTTCTCTTTCATTTATAGATCCTCCTCAATTGTAATTGGATTTTTTCTGTTGGACTCTCATAAATATACACCAAAAAATCGAATAATGCAAGGGAAAAATGAAAAATATAAAAATAACTTGCATAATATGCATTTTGGAAGTATAATTATGAACTACCGGCAGCGGAAGCAAAAGACAGTCCTTTCTTTTTCCCTGGAAGGCCTATATAATCAGGGTATAAAGTGCCGGAATCTGGAAGAAATAAAAATAGAATTTTGAATAAAGGAGAGATACTTATGATTAAGGTGGGAATAATGGGCTCTACCGGATACGCAGGCGGCGAGCTGGCAAGGCTTTTGCTCCAGAGAGAGGATGTAGAGATCATATGGTACGGCTCAAAAAGCTACGTGGATCAGAAATACGCCTCTGTTTATCAAAATATGTTTCAGTTCATGGACGACTCCTGTCAGGATGATAATATGGAAGCTTTGGCAGAACAGGCGGATGTGATCTTTACGGCAACTCCCCAGGGCTTCTGTGCCTCTCTCATGAATGAGGATATATTAAGGAAGACAAAGGTCATTGACTTAAGCGCCGATTACCGGATCAAGGATGTGGCTACCTATGAAGAATGGTATAAAATAGAACACAAGACACCCCAGTTTATAAAGGAAGCGGTTTACGGTCTTCCGGAGATCAACCGGGAGGAGATTAAAAAGGCAAGGCTCATCGCCAACCCGGGCTGTTATCCCACCTGCTCCATCCTGTCCGTTTACCCTCTGTTAAAGGAAGGTCTCATCGACCTGGATACTCTCATTATAGATGCCAAGTCCGGCACCTCCGGCGCAGGAAGAGGGGCAAAGGTAGATTATCTGTACTGTGAGGTCAACGAGAACATCAAGGCTTACGGCGTAGGCGTTCACCGACATACGCCGGAGATCGAGGAGCAGTTATCCTATGCGTCTGACCGTCCCGTTACCATAAGCTTTACCCCTCATCTGGTGCCTATGAACCGGGGCATCCTGGTAACCGCCTACGGAACTCTCACCAAGCCCGTTTCCTATGAGGAAGTAAAGGCTGCCTATGATAAATATTATGCAGACGAATACTTTGTCCGGGTTCTGGAAAAGGATGTGGTTCCTCAGACAAAATGGGTGGAGGGAAGCAATTTCGTGGATGTGAATTTCAAGATTGATCCCAGAACCAACCGTGTGGTCATGATGGGCTCCATGGATAATCTGGTAAAGGGAGCCGCCGGGCAGGCGGTTCAGAATATGAATCTCCTCTTTGGACTGCCGGAAAATAAGGGCCTTAAGCTTGTACCCATGTTTCCGTAGTACTTACTGATAAATATAAATGAAGGAAAACATTATGATAATTCGTACCATGATATTGGAGGATTACGACCAGGTTTATGAACTCTGGTCAGGAATTAAAGGCTTTGGAATCCGCACCGTAGACGATTCCAGGGAAGGCGTGGAGAAATTTATCAGAAGAAATCCCGACACCAGCGTAGTGGCGGAGGAAAACGGAAGAATCATCGGCGCCATCCTCTGCGGTCATGACGGACGGCGGGGCTGCATGTACCACGTCTGTGTGGCCAAGGAATACCGTCAGCACGGGGTGGGACATAAGATGGCCTCCGAGGCTCTGGAAAGGCTGAAAAAAGAGGGAATCAGTAAGGTGAATTTAATCGCCTTTCAGTCCAATGCTGTAGGAAATGAATTCTGGAAAAAGGGCGGCTGGACGTTCCGGGAAGACATCAACTATTATGAATTTAATTTAAATGAGGAAAATATCACAAACTTTATGAAATGACGGGAGAATGGAGATGAATTTAAAACGTATATCCGCCGATTTTTCCATATGTAAGCTGACAGGACCTGTTGATTTGGAAAAGCTGGCCAGGGGGTCCGGGTTCTGGTTTCTGGCAAAGACGGACGAGGAGCTGTCTCTGGTGTGCGAAACCCCATGGGCTCCGGAAGATGCCGGAGAGCGGGAGGACGGTTTTCTGGCATTTCGCATTGAAGGAGTCCTGGATTTTTCCCTTATTGGAATTTTATCAAAAATATCAACAATACTGGCAGACCATGGAATCGGAATATTTGCAGTATCTACATTTAATACGGACTATATCCTCGTAAAAAAGGAGAATTACGAAAATGCCTTAAAGCATTTGGCGGACGCAGGATACAGGGTCATCGGGACAGAGGAGGAATAATGATATGAAACAGATCGACGGCGGAGTAACGGCGGCAAAAGGGTTCCAGGCAGCATCCACGGCGGCGGGAATCAAATATAAGGAAAGAAAGGACATGGCAATGATATACAGTGAAGTGCCATGCAAGGCGGCTGGAACATTTACCACTAACATTGTAAAGGCTGCTCCTGTAAAATGGGATAAGGACGTTGTGACAAATTCCCCTTACGCCCAGGCAGTGGTTGTCAATGCGGGAATTGCCAATGCCTGTACCGGAGAGGAAGGTCTCCGCTACTGCAGAGAAACGGCGGAAGCGGCGGCAGAGAGTCTTTCCATTCCTGTAAGTTCTGTGCTGGTGGCCTCCACCGGGGTGATCGGAAAGCAGCTTCCCATGGACCGCATTGCAGCAGGCGTGAAAGCCATGGCGCCTATCCTTGACGGAAGCCAGGAGAGCGGAACGGCAGCGGCAACGGCGATTATGACTACCGATACCGTAAAAAAGGAAGTGGCGGTTCAATTTGAAGCCGGCGGAAAGACCGTCACCATAGGCGGCATGTGCAAGGGCTCCGGCATGATCCATCCCAACATGTGCACCATGTTAAGCTTTGTGACCACGGATATAGCCATTTCGAGGGAGCTTTTGCAGGAGGCTTTAAGTGAAGATATTAAGGACACCTACAACATGATTTCCGTGGACGGGGACACATCCACCAATGATACCGTGCTCCTGCTGGCAAACGGCATGGCCGGAAATGATGAGATCCAGTCAAAGAACCAGGATTATAAAGCATTCTGCCAGGCTCTTAATTTCGTGAATGAAACCCTTGCAAAGAAAATGGCAGGCGACGGGGAAGGCTGTACCGCACTGTTTGAGGTAAAGATCGTAGGAGCGGAGACAAAGGAGCAGGCAGTGACCCTTTCAAAGTCCGTCATCACCTCCAGCCTGACCAAGGCAGCCATTTTCGGACATGATGCCAACTGGGGACGGATTCTCTGCGCCATGGGCTACTCCGGGGCCATGTTTGACCCGGAAAAGGTGGATTTGTATTTTGAAAGCGCGGCAGGAAAGCTGAAAATCATTGAAAACGGCGTTGCCCTTCCCTACAGCGAAGAGGAAGCCACAAAGATTTTATCAGAGCCGGAAGTGACGGCGATTGCGGATGTGAAGATGGGCGAGGCTTCTGCAACGGCCTGGGGCTGCGATTTAACCTTTGATTATGTGAAGATTAATGCGGATTACCGCTCTTAGGGAGGAGAACACCCTCCGGGTATACTTATGTGTTCAGAGAGCATGGGCAGGAAAGGAGAAACACTATGGAACTGGATCACAGCATAATGGAAAAAGCGGAGGTGCTGATTGAGGCCCTTCCTTATATACAACGTTTCAACCGCAAGATCATTGTAGTAAAATACGGCGGAAGCGCCATGGTGGATGAAGAACTGAAAAAGCATGTCATTCAGGATGTGGTGCTTTTAAAGCTGGTAGGCTTTAAGCCCATCATCGTCCACGGCGGCGGAAAGGAAATCAGCAAATGGGTGGAAAAGTCAGGCATGGAGCCTCACTTTGTCAATGGCCTGCGGGTAACGGATGAGCCTACCATGGAGATTGCGGAAATGGTATTAAACCGCGTCAACAAAAGTCTGGTACAGATGGTCAATGAGTTGGGGGTAAAAGCAGTAGGAATCAGCGGAAAGGACGGCATGATGTTAAAATGCCAAAAGCGCTATTCCGGCGGAGAGGATATCGGATTTGTAGGAGATATTACGGAGGTGGACCCGCAGATCATCTATGATCTTCTGGAAAAGGATTTTCTTCCCATCATCTGCCCTGTAGGCTTTGACGGGGACTTTGAGACCTATAATATCAATGCCGATGACGCGGCCTGTGCCATTGCCACGGCCATGAAAGCCGAGAAGCTGGCCTTTTTGACGGATGTGGAGGGAGTTTATAAGGACTTTTCCAATAAGGATTCTCTTATCTCGGAAATGTCCATTGATGAGGCAGAGGAGTTTGTAGAAAGCGGAACCTTAGGGGGAGGAATGCTCCCGAAGCTTCAGAACTGCATTGACGCCATGAAGCAGGGGGTGTCCAGGGTACATATCATGGACGGACGGATTCCTCACTGCCTGCTGCTGGAAATATTCACTAACAAGGGAATCGGAACAGCCATTATCAGTACGGGAGAGGAGCGTTTTTATCATGCGAAGTAAACAGGAATACATTGAAAAAGCAGAGCAGGAAATTTATAAGACCTATAACCGTTTCCCCATCGTATTTGACCATGGGGACGGCGTCCGCCTGTATGATACGGACGGGGAAGAATATCTGGATTTCGGGGCCGGTATTGCGGTCATGGGCCTTGGCTATAATGACCCGGAATTCAATGAGGCTTTAAAGGATCAGGTGGATAAGCTGCTTCACACCTCCAATTTATTTTACAATGCTCCGGCTGTGGACGCGGGAGAGCTGATCTTAAAAGCGTCAGGTATGGACCGGGTGTTCTTTACCAACAGCGGGACAGAAGCTGTGGAAGGGGCTTTAAAGATCGCCAGAAGGTATGCCTACAACAAGGATGGAGGCCATGACCATGAGATAATCGCCATGAACCACTCTTTCCACGGCAGAAGCTTCGGAGCGCTTTCCGTAACGGGAAATGACCATTATCAGGAGCCCTTTAAGCCTCTGCTTCCGGGAATTAAATTTGCGGATTTCAATGATCTGGACAGCGTGAAAGCCCTGATAAATCATAAGACCTGCGCCATCATTCTGGAGACAGTCCAGGGAGAGGGAGGCATTTATCCGGCCACCGGGGAATTTTTAAAGGGTGTGAGAGCTCTTTGTGATGAGAATGACCTGCTGCTGATTCTCGATGAGATCCAGTGCGGAATGGGACGGACAGGAGCCATGTTTGCCTGGCAGAAATACGGCGTAAAGCCGGATGTGATGACAGTGGCAAAGGCTTTAGGAAACGGCGTGCCGGTGGGAGCCTTTCTGGCGTCGGGAAAGGCCGCAACAGCTATGTCCCCCGGCGACCATGGAACCACCTACGGCGGAAATCCCTTTGTGACAGCGGCCGCTTTCAAGGTGCTGGAACTGTTTGAAAGTCGGAAGATCGTGGATCATGTAAAGGAAGTGGGAGACTATCTTGCGAAAAAACTGAAAGCCCTGGTGGAACGGTATGATATAATTACCGAACAGAGAGGCCTGGGACTGATTCAGGGGCTGGAGTTTTCTGTGCCTGTGGCTCCGATTGTGAGCCAGGCTTTGCTTGAGCAAAAGCTGGTACTCATCAGCGCCGGGACAAATGTTATCCGCTTTGTTCCTCCTCTGGTGATTGAAAAAGAGCATGTGGATGAGATGCTGGAGAAGCTGGAAGCGGTGCTTAAGAGTCAGAAATAGAGAGTTTGCCGGAGTTTTCTAGAGGATATTCGAAAGCTCCGGCTTTTTTATGTGTGGAGACTTTTCGATAAAAGTTTTATAAAAGGCAAGTTTGGAACAGTAAAGATTTTTCTTTTCGATTATAATCATATTACCACGTGGAAGAGAAAAGAAAATAGAAGAAAGGGGGAGTCCGGAATGGAAAAGGAAAGCTGGGTGTTAGATAGCGCTGTCTATATAGAGACGCATTTAAAAGAGGAATTGTCGGTGGAGAGCATTTCTTCATGGGCGGGGTATTCTCCCTGGTATTTTTCCAGATGCTTTAAGGATAAGATGGGGATACCTCCCATGGAATACGTAAAGCAGAGGCGTCTTTTTGCCGCAGCCAAAGAAATCAACAGAGGAAAAAGAATCATAGATGCGGCTCTGGATTATGGCTGGGAGACTCATGGCGGCTTCACCAAAGCCTTTTTCAGCCAGTTCGGATATTTACCGGTCCTGTTAAGGGCTTCCTATATCCATGACGCCTCGGTGGGGTGTTCTATGGGTATACCTGATGTCCAAAAAACGTGGACGGAAAATAGGAAAGGGGAACGTGATAGTATGGGATTGTATTTAAAAATGGCAGAGCCTTATAAAAAACCAGAGGAATTATGGGAAATCCTTTGTCTTACACTTGAAGAAAATGGTGTGGAGTACGACCGAGAGAATATAAAGGACATATATGAAATGGCATCTCACTGCCACAAAGGAGAGAAGCGGTATTCCGGAGAAGAATATATCACCCATCCCTTGAATACGGCTATCATCCTTGCGGACATGGGAGCTGATGAGGAAACCGTATGCGCCGGACTTCTGCATGATGCAAAAGCCGGTGAGTATGAAGAGCATTTAAAAGAAACAGAGGCGGGCCGGAAAATATGGGAAGTGCTTCTGGCCTATAGGGAATTTGAAAGAACGCACCAATGCGGGGATGAACGGGGAGCCTTAGTCGCTCTTGCCGACCGCCTTCATAACATGCGCACCATAGAATTTGTGGATCCGTCCACCTGGAAGAAGCGGGCAGAGGATACCATGAAAATATTTTCCCCCATAGCGGCAAAATACGGAGATATCCGGCTCCGGTCAGAGCTTGACGGACTCTCTTTAAAGCGCCTTTCAATATAAACTTGTATTTTTAGAAAAACCCCGATATAATAATGGCAAATAAAAATGCGGCTGGAAAGGCGGACCAATGTCTATGATACAGGACTTTACAATTCACACATTCCTTGAACAGTTATCCTCAAAAAGCCCAACGCCGGGCGGCGGCGGAGCGGCAGGTTTTGGCGGGGCCATAGGAGCAGCCCTGGGAGAAATGGTGGTGAACTTAACCCTCGGCAAAAAGCGGTATGCCGATGTGGAAGAAGAAATGCAGTCGCTCCTTGAAAAGCTGGAAATTTTAAAAGGCGAATTTTTAAGGCTTGCAGACGAAGATGAGGTAGTGTTTGTCCCCCTGGCGGCGGCATACGGTCTTCCCGCAGGCACAGAGGAAGAAAAAAAGCATAAGACCGAGGTTCTGGAAACCCATCTTCTGGCGGCCACCCTGGTTCCCCTCACTGTCATGGAGCGGGCCGTGGAAGCCCTTGATATCATGGAAATTCTGGCGGAAAAAGGAAGCCGCCTGGCTGTCAGCGACGTGGGCGTAGGCGTGCAGTTCATCCGCTCCGCTCTGCTGGGAGCGAAGATGAATGTTTCCATTAACACAAAGTCCATGAAGAAAAGGGAAAAAGCCGGAGAGCTTCATGACCGGGCGGATAAGCTGGCAGAGGACGGAATCAGGAAAGCGGATGCCATTTATGCAGGGGTGGAAGCCATGTTAAATGCGGAATAAAGGGAGGCAAAACACGTGATAATCTTAAAGGGTGCAGCCGTGTCTGCAAAAATCAAGGAACAGGTGGAAGAGCTTGCGGCTGGGCTGAAAGGGAGAACTCCAAGGCTTGCCATTGTGCGGGTGGGAGAACGGCCTGACGATTTATCTTATGAACGGGGAGCTTTAAAGAAAATGGAGAGCTTCGGCCTGGTGGGAGAAAGCTTTCCATTTCCCCAGGACATCACCGATGAAGCATTTAAGGCAGAATTTGCAAAAATCAACGAAAATCCGGACATTGACGGAATCCTTCTCCTGCGTCCGCTCCCAAAGCAGATTAAGGAAAAGGACATTGAGCATATGATCGATCCCCGGAAAGACTTAGACGGCATATCTCCTGAAAATATTGCCAGGGTATTTGCCGGAGATGATACGGGATTTGCTCCCTGTACCGCGGAGGCGGTGGTAGAGGTTTTAAAGGCCAATGATATTCCTCTCACCGGAAAGCGGGTGGCCATTGTGGGCAGAAGCATGGTGGTGGGCCGCCCCTTATCCATGCTGATGCTTAAGGAAAATGCTACAGTCACCATCTGCCATACCCGCACGGAAAATTTGAAAGAGACCTGTAAAAATGCCCAGATTTTAGTGGCTGCTGCCGGACGGGCCAGGATGCTGGATGCTTCCTATGTGGGAAAGGATGCCGTGGTGGTGGATGTGGGAATCAATGTGGATGAAGACGGAAAGCTTTGCGGAGACGTGGATTTCGATTCCCTGGAAGGGACCGCTTCTATGGCGACTCCGGTTCCCGGCGGAGTTGGAGCGGTGACAACGGCTGTGCTGGCAAGACACCTGGTGCTGGCCGCCCTCAAAAAATAGAATATGGAAGATTCAAGAACCGCTGCGGAATAGATTCATCCTCTAAGAAGCAGCGGCTTCTTATTGCTCCAAAGTAGTTTTGTATTTATTTTTATAGCTTTACATACTTTTATTTTAGTTGACTAGTCAACATTGCTGATGTATAATATCCTCCGGACGGTTTCCACGGAATAGAAATACGGAAAAGAGGAAAAGCGATGGATGAGGTTCCTATTAAATTGTGTAAATTTACAGGCAGTATCTACCGCAGCACCCAGGCTCATACCAATGAGATTTTAAAAGAGTTTGGCCTGACCAGCGGAAACTACCCTTTCTTATTAACGCTATACAGCAACGACGGCATCAATCAGAATCAGATCAGCAGGGAACTGGATATTGATAAGGCGATGTCGGCCAGGGAGATTAAAAAGCTCATCAAACTGGATTATGTAAAAAAGGAAATGGATCAGGAGGATGCCAGAGCCTGTAAGCTGTATCTTACGGAAAAAGGACGGTCCCTGATTCCCCAGATATGCCGGATGATGAACAGCTGGAATGATACCATCACCCGGGGCCTTGACGAAAGGGAAAAGAAAGAGCTGGTAAGGATGCTGGATATTGTATTACAGGAAGCAAAGCGCTGCCGCTGCATTCCCAAAACAGATGTATAGTTTAAGCAATAATGGAACAAGTTATTTTCGTTTCAGCACGAAATGAATGGAGGCATCATATGGATCAAACAAACGAAAAAATATATAAAAACAGGCATTTGATTTTAATAAATGTCGTACTGCTTACTTTTATGTCAACCCTCGACAGCAGCATCGTAAATGTGGCCCTGCCTAAAATGTCCCAGCTCTTGTCCGTAAGCTCTGAGGCCATCGCCTGGGTCGTATCCGTTTATCTGCTGGTGATCGTGGGAGCCATATTGATTTTCGGCCGTCTTGGAGATATTGTGGGCAAAACACGGATATTTTTATACGGAGTCCTGGGCTTTACAATCGGCTCCCTTATGTGCGGGCTGTCAGGCTCCTTTTTTATGCTGATCGTTTCCAGGTGCATTCAGGCCCTGGGAGCCGCGGCTGCAATGGCAACCAATCAGGGAATCATCACTCAGGTATTTCCGGCCAATGAACGCGGGAAAGCCCTGGGAATCACAGGAACCTTCGTTGCCCTTGGTTCCATGGCCGGTCCTCCTGTAGGAGGCTTTATTGTCAATTCCTTTAACTGGGAATATATTTTCCTGATTAATGTGCCCATCGGTATTATGGTTTACATCATGGGCCTTCGGATACTCCCCAAATCAAAGGGTACTACCGGAGAACCTCTTGATATAAAGGGAAGCGTTCTCTTCGTCATTTCCATCGCTTCCTTATTCTTATCCCTGATCCTGGGAGAAAGCTACGGCTATGGAAATCCTCTCATTGCCGGCGGATTTGTTTTGTTCCTCGTTACATTTGTCCTGTTTATCCAGCTGGAGCGCAGGACCGAGGTTCCCCTGCTCCAGCTTAAGCTGTTTCAGAACGGGCTGTTTTCCTTAAGCATTTTCTGCTCCTTTGTATCCTTTGTGGCCATAAGCGGCTCCAGCATCATACTGCCCTTTTATTTGCAGAACACTTTAAAATATTCCCCTGCATTTACAGGCATTATCCTCATGGCGTCCCCGGTCATTCTGGCAGTGGTAGCTCCGGTCAGCGGTCACTTATCCGATAAGATCGGTTCGGAGTTTCTAACCTTTTTAGGGCTTATGCTTACAGGAACAGGACTGTATCTCATGTCCACCTTGACGGAGAATACCAGCCTGGGTGTATTGCTGGCTTACATTATGATCATGTCCGTGGGAAACGGCTTGTTCCAGTCGCCGAATAATTCCCTTACCATGTCCACAGCTCCTAAAAACATGCTTGGAATTTCAGGAAGCGTGAATGCTCTCATAAGGAACATGGGAATGATCAGCGGTATTTCCATGTCAGTGCTGATTTTGTATAACCGGATGAGCAGCAAAATCGGGTATCATGTATCCGACTATGTAGATGGACGGGATGATGTGTTCATTTACGGCATGAAAGGCGTCTTTATGATCGCCGCCCTGATCTGCGCCTTCGGTGCTCTCCTGACGGCTTTCCGCCTCTATAACCAGAGAAAGCGTGCCGCCATGTCTGATGCAGTAGAGGAAACTCAGGCAATCGGTCTGGCTGAAATCGTGAGAGAAAAAACTTTTGACAAAAATGCAGGCCGGAGCGTAAACGTGATGAGCATGCCGGAAATGGCGGTTAATGCGGAAGAAAATACGGATAATTACGAGATTGATTAAAAGATAGAATGAAAATGGAAAAGGCTGCTGCAAAAGAAAATCCTTACGGGATATTCTTTCGCAGCAGCCTTTTTGTATGATTGCTTTCCGGCGGCGTTTTTTTGCCTATCCATTTACAGCCTGGCGCTTTATCTGCCCGATGGCCGAAAGCACAGGCGGGAGAAAAAGAACGATAACCGTAAGCACCAGCTCCGGCAGAATATAAGTAGCATTGTAAACCAGAGTATAGACCAGCGGATTTGTGCCTTCCGGCGCATAGGAAGCAAAGAATACATAGCCGGAAATCACATGGCAGAGGTAGCGGCCTGCTACACCTGCGATATAGCCGATCACAAGGCCATGCTTTTTATTTCCGAACAACCCGGAAAGTCCCAAAGCGCCGAATGCCAGGGGATAGTCAAGCAGGACCTGGAGCGGAGCGTATATATAAGGCTCCATGATAAACTGCAGGATTCCGTAGGCTACGCCTGTCATGATTCCCGCCTTTAAGCCGTAAATATAGCCGATCAGGCAGATGAACATCATGGAAAACAGGGTAATGGAGCCTCCGAAAGGAAGCGAGGCAAATTTGATAAAGGAAGTTACCATTGCCAGAGCCATTGCGCCTGCACAGTAAACCAGCTGACGGGTTTGCAGTTTCCGGGATTTGGAAGCCGATCTGCCCAGAAGGTGCAGGGCGAAAAAGACCGCAGCCAATAAAACGATCACCAGCACGTATCCGGCCGGTTTTAACAGATACTCCTCATTTTCTGTGGAGTAGGTCAGAAAAAAAGACATAAAAAATCCTCCTTTGCATGCGCAGGAGGGGACTACTGTTGCTTCCTTACGCCGGCATTATCCGGTTCAAGTAGTGAGGGTTCGGTTTCTACCGATCTCAGCCAAAGGCTCCCCTAGCGTGTAAATGTATTATGATTTCGCTGTGAGTATAGCGCAAATCCCCAGGCTTGTCAAGTAATATCAATTATTTGCGCAATTGTAAATTCAGTATAAAAATGCAAATAAGGTACAACCTAGTAAAAGAAGAAAATTGGAGATACGGAGGTTGGTTTTATGACAGGCTTTATTATAGCCCTGATATCAGGGGCGCTTATGAGCATCCAGGGGGTTTTAAACACGGGAGTGACAAAGCAGACCAGCATGTGGGTATCCACTGGCTGGGTGCAGCTGACGGCATTTTTAACCTGTCTTATCCTATGGTATTTTTCCGGAAGGGAGAACATTTCCGGTCTTCTTGATGTACAGCCCAAATATTTACTGCTGGGAGGCGTCATCGGCGCTTTCATTACCTATACGGTAGTAAGGAGCATGAGCACCTTAGGACCGGCCAAAGCAGCCCTGATCATCGTAGTCTCCCAGATTATTGTAGCCTATGCCGTGGAGCTGTTCGGCTTATTCGGCGTTGAAAGAGTGGGATTTGAATGGAAAAAACTGATCGGTGCAGTGGTTGCCATTATCGGAATCATGATATTTAATTAATTTGGAAATAGTGCTTGTATTTACCTATTTCTTTAGGTAGAATAGTAGCATAGGCTGAAGATGGTATCCTTTTTTGAAGATTTTTGTAAGAGGAGGGATATCATGAAGTATCAGAAGGTTAAAATTGCCCTTATTGCCCTGTGCGTTCTGGCTGCAGGCATATGCTACAGCGTGGGCAGATACCGGGAAGCAGGAACAGAAAGATGGACAGAAGGAACCGCTTTGGCGGAGACGCCGGCTCTTGATTCCGGGGAAACGGTCACCGGGTCCGGAGCAGCAGGTAACGGCAGTTCAGAGGATAACAGTCCGGCAAAAACCGGAGTCCGGGAAGTAGAGGGTGTTTCGTCAGTTTCCGGCGGGACCGGAGAAGTAGGAAGCGCAGGAGAGAAAACGGCCCTGCCTTTCTATGTACATATCTGCGGAGAGGTTGTCTCTCCCGGTGTTTATGAGCTTGAGGACGGAAGCCGTGTGTTTCAGGCGGTGGAGAGGGCAGGGGGATTCACAGACCAGGCTGCGGCAGAATATTTAAATATGGCGGAGCGGATTACGGACGGCATGAAGATCGTGGTCCTGAGCAGGGAAGAGGCGGAGGCGGCAAAGGCCCGCGGAGAGCTTTCCCTGTCCCAGACGGCTTCCCCGGAGGCACAAAAAACCAAAGTGAATCTAAATACCGCCACGAAAGAGGAGCTGATGACCCTGCGGGGAATCGGGGAGGCCAAGGCCGACGATATCCTGCGGTACAGGGAAAGCCACGGCGGATTTCAAAAGATTGAGGATATCATGAAGATATCCGGCATTAAGGACGCAGCGTATCAAAAAATAAAAGAAGACATAACGGTTTAAGATAGAAGACAGAGGTGCAAAATGGCAAGCGTTTTAGTAGTGGATGACGAAAAACTTATTGTAAAGGGTATGAGGTTCAGTCTGGAACAGGAAGGTATGGAAGTGGACTGTGCCTATGATGGAGAGGAAGCCATTAATCTGGCAAAGCAGAAAGAATACGACGTGGTTCTTTTGGATGTCATGCTTCCGAAATATGACGGATACGAGGTGTGCCAGGCTATTCGGGAATTTTCCGAAATGCCCATTATCATGCTGACGGCAAAGGGCAATGACATGGATAAGATTCTGGGTCTGGAATACGGGGCTGACGATTATATTACAAAGCCCTTTAACATCCTTGAGGTAAAGGCCAGGATTAAGGCCATCATGCGCCGGAATTCGAAGAAAAACAGGCGGGAGCGCCAGGATGACAGCCAGGTGGTGAAGGCAGGCGATTTAAAGCTTGACAGGGACAGCAGAAGAGTGTTTATCGGTGAGAAAGAGATTAATTTAACAGCAAAGGAATTTGACCTTCTGGAGCTTCTCACCTGCAACCCGGGTAAGGTTTACAGCAGGGAACAGCTTCTTACTTACGTATGGGGCAATAAGGCGATGGATACGGGCGATGTCCGTACCGTGGACGTCCATGTAAGACGTCTGCGGGAGAAGATCGAACCAAGTCCCAGCGATCCCAAATATGTGCATACCAAGTGGGGCGTGGGATATTATTTCCGCGTCTAGAAAAAGAAAGAGGAGGATTTCCGACGGGTGACCGGGGAATCCGCCTTTTCTTTAAATACCGGGAAAGCAAAAAAAGAAATTCAGCCGATTTTGACAGCAAAAAGACAAGAGAATGGATTACAGCATTAAATTACAGTATCATGAAAGACGGAGAGACAGGAGAATGGATTACAGCATCAGATGCGTAAGAAAAGAGGATCTGGACCGTGTTGCGGAGGTGGAGTCCCTCTGCTTTCCGCCGGAAGAAGCGGCAAGCCGGAAATCCCTTGGGGATAGGATCAATCATTTCCCGGAAAGCTTCCTTGTGGCAGAGCTTTCCGACGGAACAGTCATCGGCTTTATTAACGGCTGCGTTACGGATGAGGACAGGATCTATGATGAAATGTTTGAAAAAGCGGATGCTCATAATCCCGATGGCGCTTACCAGAGCGTGTTCGGGCTTGACGTGATAAAGGAATGGAGAGGCAGGGGAGTTGCCGCCGCTCTTATGAGGCGCTTTATGGAAGAAGCAAAGAAAATGGGCAGAAAAGGAATAATACTCACCTGCAAGGAAAGGCTGATTCCTTATTATGAAAAATTCGGATACCGGAACAGAGGCGTATCCGGGTCCATGCACGGAGGAGCCGTTTGGTATGATATGCAGCTTGATTTTATGGATAAAGGGAAGTGAGGCACCGTCAGTATGAAACGAAGTCCTCAGGGGGAACGATGGAGGCGGCTTGATAATACGGCAAAAATATTTCCGGTTATAGCCAGTGAGAATTTAAGCAATGTATTCCGGATTTCAGCGGTTTTAAAGGAAGAAGTGGATCCGGGCACCCTGCAGCGGGCGCTGGAAGAAATCCTTCCTCAGTTTGAAAGCTTTTCGGTGAGGCTGAGAAGAGGATTTTTCTGGTATTATTTTGAAAATAACAAGAGGATGCCGGTTATTGAACGGGAGGCCACCTATCCCTGCAAATACATTGATCCTCACAGCAACCAGCTTTTTTTATTCCGTGTCACCTATTTTGACCGGCGGATCAATCTGGAGGTATTCCATGCGGTGACGGACGGCCTTGGTGCGGTGAACTTCTTAAAGGCCCTTGTCTACCGGTATCTGGATCTTAAAAGGAATTCCAGGACCGGCCATCAGGCTCCCCAGAAAATATCGCCGGATGTTTCCATGAATGTGGAGGACAGCTACGTCCGCCATTATAAAAAGACTGTAAAGCGCAAATACAGCTCCAGGAAAGCCTACCATTTAACAGGAGAAGCCCTTCCCCTTGACGAGGAAAATGTCCTCCATGGCTATGTGGGCTTAAAGGAGCTGAAAGCGGTCAGCAAAAGCCACGGGGTCAGCATCACCAGATTTCTGGCGGCCGCCCTGATCTGGTCCATTTATCAGGAATATCTGGGAGGAAAGCCCTGCGAGGAATCCATCGGCATCAGCATTCCCATTAATTTAAGGACCTTTTTCGGTTCGGAGACCACAGCCAACTTTTTTGCTGTGACCCTCATCGACTTTTTGTCCACCAGCGAGGACCATACCTTTTCAGATATGCTGGAAGCGGTGAGCAGCCAGATGGATAAAAAAATCACAAAGGAGAAGATGGAGGAAATCATTTCCTACAATGTTTCCAATGAGAAGAAATGGTATCTTCGCATCACGCCTCTTTTTATTAAATGGTGCATTTTAAATCTTATTTTCCGGAAAAATGATAAGGCCTACACCATGACCCTTTCCAATATCGGCCCTATTGATATCGAAGAGGATTACGGAAAGGAGATTGAACGGTTTTCCATGATGATCGGCGTTTCCAAAAGGCAGCCGATGAAATGTGCGGTCTGTTCCTACGGCGAAGAGGTGATCGTGACCTTTACCTCTGTGTTTCAGGATACCAGGCTTCAGGACCGTTTTTTTTGCTTTCTGGAGGAAAAGGGAATTCCGGTGAGCCTTGAGAGCAACGGGGTTCCTCATAAGCGGGATGATCTTGGCATGTATCCTCAGATCCGCTATGACCCAAAGCGGATTAAGGAGCTGGTAAACATATTTTACGGGTCCATGTTTTTTATTGGCGCCATTCTGGGATTTATTAATTATGCCACCTATTCCGGTTCCCTGTGGTCCGTCATTGTCATTGGACTTATGGCCTATGGGGTTCTTACGGTGAAATATTCTTTTCTGCGCCATTCCAATCTGGCCTCAAAGATATTCCGCCAGACGGTGGCGGCCCAGGTGCTTCTGGTGGCCCTGGACCATGCTACGGGCTATAATGGCTGGTCCGTAAATTACGGAATTCCAAGCACCATCCTGTTTGCAGATTTGTCGGTGGTATTTCTGATTCTGGTAAACCGGATGAACTGGCAGAGCTATTTCATGTATCAGATTTCTATTACGGCATTCAGCTTCATTCCCCTGATTCTATGGGCAGCCGGTCTTCTTACCAGACCAACCCTGGCCCTTATTACAACGCTTGTAACGGTGTTCATTCTGGCCGTTACCATTGTGCTGGGGGACAGAAGCGTAAAAACAGAATTGAAGAGGCGGTTTCATGTATAAAGTTCCGTGAAGGGAGGGGATTACTGATGGGCAGGAGAAAAGTGAGTGTAAGAGGAAATCTGGTGAGGGATATGATGCAGAATGTAATGGAAACTTCGCTGAAGCAGCCCATCCGTACAGGAGAGCTGAGGAAAAATCCGGTGGAGCCCGCCTGGGTTTGTCCGGCCGGATATGAATATGAGATCATAGAGCTGGAGCATTTGAAAATGGAGTACTTACGCCCCTCGGGCGTGGTGACGGAGCGGGTGATCCTGCAGCTTCACGGCGGCGGATATATCGGCCCCATGAAGAACATTTACCGAAGGTTTGCCGTACGGTATTCCAAGTTAAGCTACGGCGGGGATGTCCTGACCCTGGATTACCGGGTGGCCCCGGAAAATCCCTATCCTGCTGCGTTGGAGGATGCAGTGGCAGCTTATGAGTGGCTTCTTAAGGAAAAGAAGTATCGGCCCGAGCATATTGTGGTGGCCGGAGATTCTGCAGGAGGCGGCCTAAGCCTGGCCCTGGGGCTCTATCTAAAGGATCACGGGATCGCCCTACCCGGCGGATTTATTACAATGTCTGCCTGGACGGACTTGACCAACAGCGGGGAAAGCTATAAATCCAATTATGAGATAGATCCTCTGTTCGGAAATTCCACGGATAACATGCTTTATAATTCAGAATACATTGGCGGCGGGGACCCGGCTGATCCTTATATTTCTCCTTTATTTGGGAAATTCGAGGGCTTCCCTCCTGTTCTCATGCAGGTGGGAAGCTATGAGGTGCTTTTAAGCGATACCCTGGCTGTTGCGGATAAGCTGAAGGCGGCAGGCGTGAAACGGCGTGTTTCCGTTTATGAGGGAATGTTTCATGTTTTCCAGATGGGCCTGGATTTAATCCCGGAGAGCCGGGAGGCATGGGCTGAGGTGGAAACGTTTCTGCGGATCACCTTTCACATCAACGTCAAGCCCGAAGGGAAAGTGGTAAAAAAGATAAAAACAGAGCATGCAAGGCCGGCAAGGGATATGGCCAGGCTTTTGATCGCCATGATGAAAAAGGAATTGGACACATAGAGGAGATATTGATGAAAATTACGCTGGTAACTGTGGGGAAGATAAAGGAGAAGTTTTATACAGATGCCATTGCAGAATACAGCAAACGTCTGAGCCGATACTGCAAGCTGGATATCGTGCAGGTGGCCGATGAAAAGACGCCGGATTCGGCCAGCGAAGCGGTGGAAAGACAGATCAGGGAAAAGGAAGGGGAACGGATTCTTTCCTCAATTAAGGATGGAGCCTATGTGATTGCTCTGGCTATTAACGGGGAAATGCTGGACTCGGTTGAGCTGTCGGAAAAGATCAACGGCCTGGGAATCGGAGGTGTGAGCCAGATCGTCTTTGTAATCGGCGGGTCCTTAGGACTTTCTGATGCTGTTTTAAGGCGGGCGGATTATAAGCTGAGCTTCTCTAAGATGACCTTTCCCCACCAGCTTATGAGGGTTGTTTTGCTGGAGCAGATTTACCGGAGCTACCGGATTATCAGCGGAGAGCCGTATCATAAATAGACGGGAGATTCCGGCCAGCCCGGTATGGGCAGAGCACAAAGTGGATAACCGGAATCTGAAAGGAAAAAAATGTGGATATAGCAGTCTTGTCAGATATTCACGGCTTATGCAGAAAAGAAACCGGTGACTGTGTGTGGCCGGATATGCCTAAAAATTCTGGGCCCAGGCGGTAAATGAAAGCCCTGATGTACTAAAATGTATTGAAGCTGCTTTAAAACGAGATATTATAAATGACGGTGAGATTTTAGATTGGGAGGGTGGTTAATACTACTCTTTTCAGATATAAAAAGAGTATTCAGGCCAGGGGAGCATCTGATAAGAAGATTGTGCACTTGGGAAATATATGGTAATATGTTTTAAGGAACAATCGTGTCACTGCAAGGGCGTTGGCCTTCCATCATTACATAGATGGGAGGTGGTGCGGATGAAATATGACTTTAAAGACCTTATGGCCTTTGGTATGTTCATAATCGCATTACTTACCTTTATTTTCGTTAATTGTAAGTAGCGTTTTTTCTATAAAGTCCTGGAAACAGGTATAGAAAAACCACCCTTGTATACTTTGGCCGGTATCGGGTGGAATTTTCTATTCATATGTGGGCCAACCCCTTGTGGAGGGGCGGTTGTTCCTCTGATATTATTCTAATATATAATTACTTTATTTGCAAGCAAAAGTGATGTCACTTTAGTGTCACTATGATACTAAAATGATACTGTTATTTTTAGCAAGGACAGAAAATGGAACAAATGTTCTAAAAAACAGACAAGATACACGGGTAAAGCATGGCTTACAAGGTATGGCAAGAGGTGGAACATTGCAAGAGAAATGATAAACTGGAACGCAGACTTGTGAGTGAAAGAGCGGGCGTGGCAAGCGGAGCGGATTCCGGGTTGTATGCCGTCAGGCGGCATCTCATGCTGACGCGGATTTTGAAAACTCGAAAAGGAGATAGGTTGAATATGAAATTATTTCAGATTTATTTCAGTCCCACAGGCGGGGTGAAGAAAATTGCTGATCTTGCAGGCAGCCCATGGGATTGCGAAAAGGAAGAAATAGATTTGTCAAAACCCGATGAGGATTTTTCAAAATACAAATTTAGCAAAGACGACCTCTGTATAGCCGCAGTCCCCACCTTCGGAGGGCGTGTCCCCATTCCGGCGACGGCAAACCTTCAAAAGCTTCAAGGCAACGGCGCTACGGCAATTCTCATTGCAGTCTATGGAAACCGGGCATATGAGGACACGTTGCTGGAATTGAAAAATACCATGACCTCGGCTGGATTTTTTTGCGCAGCCGGAATTGCTGCTGTTGCCGAACATTCCATTGCACATCAGGTTGCAGCGGGCCGGCCGGATTTACAGGATGAGAAACAGCTTACGGCGTTTTCAGAAAAAATAAAAAAGGTTCTGGAACAAGTAAATTCCACGGCAGAATTACATATACCAGGCAATTACCCATATAAAGAATATAAGGTAATCCCCATGGTTCCGGAGACAGGGGAGGAATGCGTTAAATGTGGTTTATGTGCGGAGAAATGCCCGGTTGAAGCCATTCCCGAAGAAAATCCCATGCTGACAGACGGGGAGAAATGTATTTCCTGCATGCGCTGTGTCATTATTTGCCCTCAAAATGCCCGCCATGGCAATGCGGCATCCATGGAGGCGGTTTCAAAGAAGTTAGAAAAAGTATGCTCAGACAGAAAAGAAAATGAATTGTTTCTTATGAAATAACTTTGACAGTCGGTAAGCAGGGCGGCATTCTGTTTATAAAGCTGTTTATATTCTGCGGGGGAATGAGTTTATGAAAGTTGTATTTATAATTGGAAATGGGTCTGTTGGAAAAATGACGGTTGGGCAGGAATTGATGAAAATTACGGACTTGCGTTTGTTCCATAATCACATGACAATTGAACCGGTCATTGAAATTTTTGGTTCCTATAATGGAAAAATAATTTCTCGATTAAGAGAAGTGATTTTTGAAGAATTTGCCGCATCAGATAATTATGGACTTATTTTTACATACATGTGGGCGTTTGACCAGAAATCCGATTGGGATTATATTGAGCACGTCAAAGATATATTCAGACCATACAAAACTGAATTTTATTACGTTGAGCTTGTCGCTTCAAGAGAAGTACGTTTGGAGAGAAATATAACTGAAAATAGATTGCGCAACAAGGCATCGAAACGAGATATTAATATTTCTAATCAAATATTGATGAGTAATGATGAAAAGTACCGTTTCGTGAGCAATGACGGGGAAATACCATTTGATAATTATATTAAGATTGATAATTCGTATATCGCACCTGATATGGTTGCTCAAAAAATAAAAACCTTATTTGAATTATAGGATAAGTTAAATTTATGGAGAAAATTATGGAGAATAAGATTATTATTGCAGAGACAGAACGATTAATCTTAAGAAGATATCTGGAACGTGATCTACAGGATTTGCATGAATATCTTTCAAACACAGAAGTAGTTAAATATGAACCATATAAAACAATGTGTTTAGAAGAGGTACAGAATAATCTTAAATGGAGAATTTCAACAGATGAAATGATTGCAGTTGAGTTAAAAAGCAATAATAAAATGATTGGCAATGTGTATTTGGGAAAAAGGGATTTTGAATCACTTGAAATTGGATATGTGTTTAATCAGGAGTATTGGGGAAAGGGTTACGCAAAAGAAAGCTGCACAGTATTAATGGAGCAGGCTTTTTCTCGTGGCATTCATAGAATATTTGCGCAATGCGATCCGGAAAATTTAAATTCGTGGGGGCTGCTGGAAAAACTGGGATTTAAGAGAGAAGCCCATCTAAAACAAAATGTTTATTTTTGGAGAGATGAGCATGATAAGCCCATATGGAAGGATACATATATTTACGGTAAGCTGAATGTAAATGCATAAGAATTGTATCATGATACAAAGACCTTAAAACATATTGAACCACTGATATTGTCAGGGCTCACAGTCCGGCCAGGAAATTAAAGCTTAGAGCCGCCGGACAAAAATCTTATAGGAGGGAATAAAATTGAAAACAATAGGACTGCTGGGCGGAATGAGCTGGGAAAGCACAGTAACTTACTATCAGATCGTGAATAAAGCCATAAAACAGGAACTGGGCGGATTGCATTCGGCAAAGGTTCTGCTGTACAGCGTGGATTTTGCCGAAATTGAGAAGTGCCAGGCAGAAGGGGATTGGGAAAGAAGCGGGGATATTTTATCTGAAGCCGCTGAAAACCTGGAGAAAGCAGGAGCGGATTTTATCGTGATCTGTACCAATACCATGCATAAGGTAGTGCCTCAAATACAAAGCAGGATTGGAATTCCGGTTATCCATATTGCAGAAGCAACCGCGGAAGAACTAAAACGCCATGAGATTGCCAGGGTCGCGCTATTGGGAACAAAATACACCATGACCCAGGATTTTTACAAGGAAAAGTTGGAAAAGGCGGGAATTTCGGTCCTGATCCCGGATGCACAGGGCATAGAGACAGTAAACAACATTATCTACAAGGAATTGTGTTTAGGCGTTATATCGGAAGAATCGAAAGAAAAACTTCTCCGTATTATTGACAGCCTTGCAGAACAGGGGGCACAGGGAGTAATTCTCGGCTGTACGGAAATCGGTCTGCTCATCCAGCAAAAAGACACAGATTTACCTGTTTTCGATACAACACAGATTCACGCTTTAAAGGCTGCAAAGCTGTCTGTGGAAAAATAAATTCAGGTCTCAAATCATACAACCTTACAAAGGAGCTGTTACCGGAAAAACATGAATGATATCATCCAAAAAACAATTCACAATCTTAATAGAAATAATATGGCCGGATATTATGCAGATTCGGTCCCACGGCTCCACGAAATCTTCCGGTTCCTGGTTCAGAAAGGTGAAACAGTGGGCTGTGGAGACTCAGTAACCCTTGAGCAGACAGGAATCTTTGATCTGGTTCGGTGCGGGGATTACAGTTTTCTGGATAAGCACGAGCTGGGATTAAGCCATGATGAAAAGCGGGAAATATATCTTCATAATTTTCGGGCCGACACTTTTTTAACAGGCGTCAATGCAGTCACAACAGATGGAAGCCTGTTTAACATCGACGGAAATGGAAGCCGGGTTGCCCCGATTTTATACGGTCCCAAACAGGTCATCGCCGTGGTCGGAACCAATAAGATTGTAAATTCTGTTGAGGAGGCCGTCTTGCGGGCGCGCCAGATTGCCGCTCCCCTGGATGCAAAACGCCTGGGAAAAAGCACTCCCTGTACGAAACGGAACCAATGCATGGACTGCCATCATACACAACGTATCTGCAATGATTTCGTTTTAGTTACGGGACAATTTGAAAAGGATAGAATCAAGGTTATTTTTATTGAGGGAGATTACGGTTTCTGAGTGAGCAGGAGAAAGCAAGCCGCCATATTGGCCCGGACTGTCATGAATCTGAATGTGGGGAATAATGAAAAATGGATATACAGGAAAAAGTTATAGAAGTTAAGGATTATGTGTCAAAGTCAAACCTGCCTGTCAGTGATTACGTCATTAACCCTTATGTGGGCTGTCCTCATGGCTGCAAATATTGCTATGCCTGTTTTATGAAGCGTTTTACAAATCATGATGAGGAATGGGGAACCTTTATTGATATAAAGCATTGTGATAAGCCTGTCAGCAAAAGAAAGCTGCAAAATAAGTCGGTGTTCCTGTCCTCTGTTACAGACTGCTATAATGAATTTGAGGAAAAGTACTGTGTTACTCGGAAGATATTGGAGCAATTAGCTGACGTGGACTGTAAGCTGGGGATTTCTACAAAGTCCAGCCTTATTTTAAGAGATATTGACCTGTTGAAAAAATGCAGGAATCTAACGGTTTCCGTATCGATCAATACTCTTGATGAGCAGTTTAAAAACGATATGGATAACGCCAGCAGCATTGAGGACAGGTTAAATACCTTGAAAGTGCTGCACGAAAACGGCATATATGCGGTCCTGTTTATGTCGCCCATATTTCCGGAGATTACAGACTTTCGAAAAATAATTGAATGCAGCCGCTCTTTCGTCGACGAATATTGGTTCGAGAACCTGAATTTGCGCGGCGGATATAAAGAAGCCATTTTGACTTATATCAATCAGGAGTATCCTGAACTTACGGAGCTTTATGATGGTATATACAGGAAGGGCCATATGGAGTACTGGGATAATCTGGCGCTCCAGATCGAGGAGTACTGCCGGGATCACTCCATTAACCATGTCAATTATTTTTATCATGAAAAACTGGTGAAAGAGAAATTAGAGAGGAACCGTGGAATATGCAAGGGAATTTTTTGAGGTGTAGATTTTAAATATCCAGAAGAAGATACCGGAGTTTTCAAGGAGCTGTGAAAATGATAAAAGCAGAAAAAATCATGTCATCCGCAGATTATCATATAAATAACTTTGATAAACTATTAACAACCATAATATAAAATCAAGGGGGAATAAGGTATGGAGTACAAGATTATTTCAAAGGAAGCATTTCGTGTAGCCGGTATCAGAAAGGTTACGGAAACTGCCGGGGGTGTCTGGGCAATTGTCAAAGCAGACGGCAGTATGAAGAAAATGCAGGAGATTGCAGGGGAAGATAAGGCGATGCTGGGCCTGTGCTTTGGATTCGACGAGAAAGGCAATAATGACAGCATGGCTGGATTTCTCACGGACAAAGAGCAATTGGACGGCTATGAAGTATATCAATATCCTGCTTCTCACTGGGCGGAGCTGTCCGTGGAGGGAAAAATTTCAGATCATGTTCTACAGAACGCATGGCAGTACATTCATGAAGAGCTCCTTGCCAAGGGAATCCTGGTCCAGAAGGATGTGCCCACAATAGAAGAGTATGTCCTCTGGGATGAGGAAAAGGATTCCTGCAAGGTAAATATTTATATAGCTGTTCAGTAAAATCCAAAGAGAAAGGAAGCAGTACATGAGCCAGAAAATTCTCACCCCGGTTCTTCCGGATGCGTTGGATTATGCACTGGAGGATATAGAAGAATTATGCAGCAGAAAGAACCGGGAGGAAACGGTTCGGACGGTTTTCATAAGAAATCTCCATGCAGCAGAGGAGGATTTTTCCCACATGTGTTTTTCCGCTGTCAGATTTGAAAACTGCATATTCCGGGATTGCAGCTTTGAGAAAGGGGAGTTTACGGATGTGGTATTTCACGCCTGTGACTTATCCAACTGCAATTTTGAGGACTCCTATTTTAACCGTACGGAATTTTCCACCTCAAAGGGTATGGGAACAAAGTTCTGCGGGAGCACCATGCTCCATACCGTAATTGGGGACTGCAATCTCAATTATGCCAACTTTGACTCTTCAAGGATGGAACATATTCGTTTTTCCGATTCCCAGCTTTACGGCGGTTCTATCACCCAATGCCGCTGCAAGGCGGTGGAATGGGACCGTGCAAATCTGGAAAATGCCAGCTTTTTTAAAACCACGATGAAAGGAATGGATTTTACCAACAGCAACATACGGGGGCTGGTGATGTCTGACAACTGTGGGGAGATTAAAGGCGCTGTGGTGGATTTATACCAGGCCGCGGAACTGGCAAGGTATCTTGGCATTATTATAAAGAGCTGACGGTTTTAAGCCCTTACACGTTTCTGAAACAAAAATGAGGTTTTCAATTGCCTTTTGTATGGTATAATGTTTCTAATTACATGGAAAGACAACTGTTTGTTAAAGGAGGCGAACTTTTTTATGATGGAACCCTCGAAGACTGCATAGCACGGGTTATGCAGTGAAATAAGTAATTGTATAGCCTTTTGCTATTCCCGACAGTAAAATATGTTTGGAGGAAGCGATGAGCTATCAGAAAGCGAATGAAATTTTACCGGAAGAGCTGGTGGAATTAATTCAGAATTATATAGACGGGGAATATGTTTATATCCCCAGAAAACAGGAAAACAAACGGACCTGGGGCCAGGGCACGGGAGCCAGAGAGGAAAGAAAGCTCCGGGACTTATCCATCTATGAGGATTATGTTTCCGGCATATGCGTGAAGCATTTGGCAGAACGCTATTATTTATCCGAGAAAAGCATCCAGAGAATCGTGCTTCAGGAAAAGAAAAGCAAGAAAATGAAATAGGGCAGCGCACCGGAAAGAAAGAGGGGCGCTGCCTTTTCTTTATTTCATATGTGAGTATGAGGTGGGAGGAATGAAGCGGGCGTGTTACAGTTGTCTAAAGAAACAATTGTAAAAATGGAGAAAGAACATGAAGCGAAATTTACGGAAACAATGGATCGTCACCCCGGACCAGCTTCCTGCCATCATGCGAAGATGCCCCAAATGCGGGAAAAAGACGGAATTTATAAACAGCGGAAAATTCAGGGTCAATGCCAATGGCCGCCTCATAGATGTCTGGCTGATTTACCGGTGCGGACAATGCAGGACCTCCTGGAATATGACCGTATGGGAAAGGGTGGAGGCGGACCGTCTGGAGAAAAAGGAGTATGAGGGATTTTTAAAAAATGATCCTGATCTGGCGGTAAAGTACGGAAGTGACAGGGACTTATTCGCCAGAAATAAGGCGGAAGCGGCTGCCTCAAAGGCAGAGTATCATGTGGCAGTCCTGGATACGTCATTTCCCTGCAAAGAGGATTATGCTATGGAAATCGAGATAAAGGTTCCCTTTGGGTTTGATTTAAGGGCGGATCTCTTTTTCATGAAACAGCTGTCCGTATCCAGAAGCAGGATAAAAAAGTGGTGCGAGGATGGGATGATGTTAAACAAGGGAGAGGCCCTGTCTCCCAGGGAAAAAGTGAAAGACGGGATGCTTTTGCAGGTAAGAAAGGAAGCGTTTCAGTCAGAGCAGGAATCGGAGCGGGAGAGGCAGGGGATACTTTCTGTCAGAAGAGACAGGGAGGTTAATTGCCGGTAAAAACGAAAGGATTATAGTACTTCAATCTTAAAGGTAACGGGTCTCTGTGAGGCGGACGTTGCCTTTTTCTTTCCTGCCGGTTTGATTCATGGCTTTTTATAAAGCTGTAATCTTCACAAAATTATCGACGGATACCCTGCATCGTAATAAACGTTTTAAAAATTGAAAAACCATTCACGAAACTTGTCTTGAGGAGTTTGTGAGAACTTGTACATACAACTTTGAAAAAAATGGGAAAAAATTTAAAATATGTATTGACAAAATGGGAACAAAAATATATAGTTATTTTAGATTAAACAAATATTACTATAAAATGTAATTATGAACGTGAAAAATTGAGCAAAATAACATGAAAATAAAACTGGCATATGAGAAAACAGGGAATAGTGAATAAAAATGCAAGCTTGCGCAAAGCACAAGTTGTATATACAAAATATATCACAGGAGGGTAAAATTATGAAACGAAGAATTCTAAGCCTCATTCTCGGAACAGCTCTTTCGGTTGCCACGCTGGCAGGCTGCGGAGGTTCCCAGACCTCGGCGACCACGGCCGCGCCGGCGGCTGAAACCAAGGCAGAGGCCACCACAGCAGGCTCAGAGGCGGCAACAGAGGCGGCAACCCAGGCAGCGAAAGCCACAGGAAGCGGCGGAAAGGTCGGTGTGGCAATGCCCACCCAGTCCTCGGAGCGCTGGATCAACGACGGAGCCAACATGAAGAAGCAGCTGGAAGCCCTGGGCTACGAAGTGGATCTCCAATACGCAGAGGACGACGTGCAGATGCAGGTTTCCCAGATTGAAAACATGATCGCTTCCGGTGTTAACTGTCTGGTTATTGCTTCCATTGATTCCTCGGCACTGGTCAATGTGGAAGAGCAGGCAAAGAGCGCGGGCATTCCCATCATTGCCTATGACCGCCTGTTAATGGATACGGACGCTGTTTCCTATTATGCGACCTTTGATAATAAGGGAGTAGGAACGGCTATCGGTCAGTACATAAAAGACAAAAAAGAGCTGGATAAGGCCAGGGCAGAGGGAAAATCCTACACCATTGAATTTTTCATGGGATCTCCGGATGACAATAACGCACTGTTCTTATACAACGGTCTGATGGAAGTTTTACAGCCCTATCTGGATGACGGAACCCTGGTATGTGAGTCGGGCCGTACTTCCTTTGAGGATACCTGTATTTTAAGATGGTCACAGGAAACGGCACAGCAGAACTGTGAGAACTATCTGACCGGCTTTTACGCAGACAAGAAGCTGGATATCTGTGCTTCCGCCTTTGACGGCTTTGCCTATGGCTGCAAAGCGGCTCTTGAAGGCGCGGGCTACAAGGTAGGCGTGGACTGGCCGCTTATTACGGGACAGGATGCGGAGCTGATGGCAACGAAAAATATTATTTCAGGCTTCCAGACCATGTCCATTTACAAGGACACCCGCCTGTTGGCTGAAAAATGCGTAACCATGGTTCAGGCCGTTCTCCAGGGAGCAAAGCCGGAGATCAACGATACCACCCAGTACAATAACGGCAAGATCGTCGTTCCGTCCTACTTATGCACTCCGGTTGCGGTTGATAAGGACAATTACAAGAAAGTCATTGTTGACGGCGGTTATTATACAGAAGCACAGCTGGCACAGTAGCAGAAAGAATAACGGCATGGGAATATTGACAGGCGGCGGCGGAAAAGCCGCCGCCTTCTTCCGTGTGACGTAAGAACGTAAAGGAGTTGATGAGATGTCTGAACATATCTTGGAGATGAACCATATCACCAAAGAGTTCTACGGGGTGAAAGCTTTGGATGACGTGAATATCAAGGTGAAGCGGGGCGAGATACATGCGCTTTGCGGGGAGAACGGAGCGGGGAAATCCACTTTGATGAACGTGCTTTCCGGCGTTTATCCTTATGGGACCTACAGCGGCGATATTGTATACAATGGAAATGTATGTCAGTTTCACAGCATTAAGCAAAGCGAGGCAAAGGGAATCGTAATTATCCACCAGGAACTGGCCTTAAGTCCCTATTTGTCCGTGGCGGAAAACGTATTTCTGGGAAATGAACAGACGGCAGTCAAAGGGGTGGTGGACTGGACAAAAACGAATAAACGGGCTCAGGAAATGCTTGAGAAAGTAGGACTTGGAAACGAAAATTTAAATGCTCCTGTCAGCAGCCTGGGCGTAGGCAAGCAGCAGCTCATTGAAATTGCCCGTGCTATGGCAAAGCAGGTGGAGCTTTTGATTTTGGATGAACCCACAGCGGCCCTCAATGACGAGGAGAGCAGGCGGCTTCTGGACATCATGCTGGATTTGAAAAAGCACGGCATTACCTGCATCATGATTTCCCATAAGCTCAATGAAATCAGCTATGTGGCGGATTCCATTACCGTGATACGGGATGGAAAGACCATAGAAACCCTGGAAAAGGGGAAGGATGAAATCAGTGAGGACCGGATCATCAAGGGCATGGTGGGGCGGGAGCTGACCAACCGTTTCCCGGAAAGAAGCTGTGACATCGGAGATAAAATCTTTGAGGTTGAGAACTGGAATGTATACCATCCCGATGATCCGGACCGGAAGATGGTAAGGGATGTATCCTTTCATGTGAGATCAGGGGAGGTGGTGGGCTTTGCGGGACTGATGGGTGCGGGAAGAACCGAGCTGGCCATGAGCCTTTTCGGAAGATCCTACGGGCAGAAAATTACCGGAACCATTAAGATAAACGGAAAGCAGGTCCTCATCCGGAATGTAAGGGATGCCATCAACAACAAACTGGCCTACGTTTCCGAGGACCGGAAGAATTATGGGCTTATCCTGATTGACAGTGTGCGGGGAAATATGACCCTGGCAGCGCTTCGCAACTTCTTTTCCAAAAGAGGCATCGTAAACGGCAATGCCGAAAATCTTTCATCAGAGGAATACAGAAAAAAGATAAATGTAAAAACCAATTCTATTAACCAGACGGTCAGTTCCCTTTCCGGGGGAAACCAGCAGAAGGTGGTGCTTGCAAAATGGATGATGACTCAGCCGGATGTGCTGATTCTGGATGAACCGACCCGGGGCATCGACATTGGGGCAAAGTACGAGATATACTGCGTAATCAACGATCTGGCAAAGGCGGGTAAGGCAATTATTGTGATCTCCTCGGAGCTTCAGGAAATCATTGGCATCTGTGACCGCATTTACGTTATTAACGAGGGCCGCATATCCGGTGAATTATCCAGGGAGGAAGTTTCCCAGGAAAAGATTATGAAATGTATTATGGCAGATAACGGAAAGGATGAATAGAGATGGACAAGAAAAAGACGGTTAATATTAATATGAAAGAATACGGCATGGTACTGGCCCTTATTGCTGTATTTCTCATTTTTGCGGCAATGACAGGCGGAAAAAACATGTCCCCTGCAAACATTAATAACCTGATCATGCAGAACAGCTATATTGTCATCCTGGCGGTCGGCATGCTGCTGTGCGTATTGACCGGAAATATTGACTTGGGCGTAGGCTCTATCGTTGCGGTCTGCGGAGCGGCTGTGGGAATTATGATCGTGGACTATAAAGCCAGCATGTGGGTGGCTATTCTGGCAGCCCTGGCAATCGGTACCTTATCCGGTATGTTTGTAGGATTTTTTGTATCAAAGCTTTCCATTCCTCCCTTTATTGTGACGCTGGCAACCATGCTCATGGGCCGGGGACTTACCTATACCCTTTTAAAGGCCCAGACAAAGGGGCCCCTTCCCACAGACTATACATACATTGGAGCGGGCTTTCTGCCTACGGTTAAAATTCCCTTTGGTACAGGGACCTTGGATATGGTATCCATTGGAGTTGCCCTTGCCGCTTTTGCCCTCATTATTTTCTCTGAAATAAAAAGCATACGGACCAGGAAGAAATATGGTTTTCCGGTCAATCCCCTGTGGCAGTCCGTATTAAAGGTAGGGGTGATTCTGGTGATTGTCTGGTTTTTCTTCTACAAGCTGTCACGTTATAACGGCATCCCCTTCGTACTGGTCATCATGGGCGCGTTGGTTGCTCTTTATCATTTCATCACAAGCAGGACTGTGGCCGGGCGGCAGATTTATGCCCTGGGCGGCAATGCGAAGGCTGCAAAGCTTTCCGGCATCAATACGGGAAAGGTATTTTTCTGGGTATACACCAACATGGGCATCCTGTGCGCCATTGCCGGAATCGTTCTTTCCGCCAGAAACGCTTCCGCAACTCCCAAGGCAGGAGATCAGTTTGAAATGGATGCCATCGCCTCCTGCTATATCGGAGGAGCCGCAACCACCGGAGGCGTGGGCACGATTATCGGAGCTGTTGTCGGTGCATTTATTATGGGTATTTTGAACAACGGCATGTCCCTTTACGGCTGGTCCACCGATATTCAGAAAATTGTAAAAGGTGCTGTACTTTTGGGCGCAGTTACGATAGACTTATTATCAAAGAGAAAAAAATAGCTGAAAGACAGGGACAGAATATGCAGGCACGGGAAGCAAAATATATGGCGGTTGTCCAATGGGTAGAAGAGCAGATTGAAAACGGCAGCATCAGAGCGGGCGATAAGCTTCCCTCTGAAAACGAGATGAGCCTGCAGTTTCATTTAAGCAGGCAGACGATACGTCATGCCATCGATGTGCTGGAGCAGCGGAAGCTGGTGACGCGGATACAGGGAAGCGGAACTTATGCAGGCGGCTGTGCCCGGGGAGGACGTCAGGAAAAATATTATAATATTGCTGTCGTCAGCACCTATGTGGACAGTTATATATTTCCGGCTGTGCTTAAGGGTATTGAACGGGTGCTTTCCAAGGCTGGTTATACCATGCAGGTGGCATTTACCGGAAACCGGACGGAGCGGGAACGGGAGGCGTTAGATAAGATACTGGAAAAAGGACTGATTGACGGTCTGATTGTGGAGCCTGCAAAAAGCGCCCTTCCTAACCCGAATCTTCATTATTATAAGAAGCTGATGGAACAGCAGGTTCCGGTTTTGTTTTTTAACAGCCGTTATCCGGAATTAAATCTTCCCTGTGTATCATTAAATGACGTGCTGGTAGGAGAGAAAGCGGCAGAATATCTGATCAGGGCAGGACATGAGGAAATTGGGGGAATTTTTAAATGTGACGACGGCCAGGGCCATTTAAGATATTCCGGCTTTACCAGGAGCATGGAGAGAGCAGGCTTAAAGCTTGACAGAAAGAGGATTCTATGGATCGATTCCGAGAGCCTGAAGGATATGGAGCTATGGGCAGATTATCTGTTCCAGCGCCTGGAGGGCTGTACAGGGGTGGTTTGCTATAATGATGAGGTTGCATACCTGCTGTCTGGAATCTGTTTGAAAAGAGGAATCCGCATACCGGAGGACCTATCCCTTGTCAGCATTGACAATTCTGATCTGGCGACTATGGGAGAGGTTTCCATCACCTCCTTTCCTCATCCCATGGAGGCCCTGGGAAGAAAGGCGGCGGAAAATATGATAAAGCTGATTGAGAATCCATGTTCCGACGGGAATTACTTCTTTGATTCGGAGGTTGTTGAAAGGGATTCTGTAAAATTCATATCAAAGGAGAATTCGAATGAGTGAGAAGAAAGGTCCCTCCAATCCGGCTCAGAGAACCGTGATCCTGCGGCTTGTGGCCGGAGGCTATCTGGTTTATCTTGGGTTCCAGATGATACCGGAGCTTTCAAAATCCTTGGGAGCCCGGAATCTGATTCAAATGGCAGCTATGGTCATATTCCTTGCAGTGGGCATATTGCTTGTGGGCTGGTCTGTGAAAAAGCTGCTGAAGAGGGAATTCCTGCGTCCGGGAGAAGAGGAAGCGGACAGGACAAAAGGAGACAATGAGGAAAATTGAACTGTTTTTCATGAAAGAGGGAGCTGTCATATGGACGGCTCCTTTCTTTTCGCTGTAAGATATTAATTTTCAGTGCGCGAATAATTTACAGATAAAGGGAGAGTTTATTGATAAATGTAATCAAAAGTAATCAATATTTTAAGAGAAGTCACTTGACAATCCGGAAATAGTATTATATTATAATTATAGTTTTAGTAATGATTACTATTATTGAAAAAAGATATCAATAAAGCAATACGCGATGCAGACAACCGAGTTCTGCATCCCCCATTACCAAAACCAATGACACAGCACTATTGCTGTTTTTACGAAGGTCTGAGCTTCCGCCTGTAAAGACGGCAGACCCTTTCAATAAGTTAAAATTATATCAATATAAAAACCACAGGAGGTAATTATTATGTCATTAATCGGAACCGAAGTAAAACCATTCAAGGCCCAGGCGTATCACGACGGAAAATTTGTAGAGGTTACAGAAGAAAATTTCAAGGGCAAGTGGAGCATCGTCTGCTTTTATCCCGCGGATTTCACTTTTGTATGCCCGACGGAGCTGGAAGATTTACAGGACAATTACGAGACATTTAAGAAGCTGGGGGCGGAAGTTTATTCCGTTTCCACCGATACCCATTTTACCCACAAGGCATGGCATGACCATTCAGAGGCCATCCGCAAATTAACCTATGTTATGATCGGAGATCCCTCCCACACAATCTGCCGCAATTTTGACGTGCTGATCGAGGAAGAAGGAGCTGCGGACCGGGGTACATTCCTCATAGATCCCGACGGCGTCATTCAGTCCTTAGAGATCAATGCAGGAAACATCGGCCGTGATGCAAGCATCCTTATTGATAAGATTAAGGCGGCCCAGTATGTAAGAAATAATCCAGGAGAGGTATGCCCGGCCAAATGGAAAGAGGGCGGAGCAACCTTAAAGCCAAGCCTTGACCTGGTAGGAAAAATTTAAGGAGCAAAAATTATGATGCTGGATGCTGAAATTAAGAAACAACTGGCTGAGTATCTCCAGCTTCTGGAAAATGATGTGCTGATTAAAATCAGTGCAGGGTCCGACAGCGTATCAAAGGATATGACGGATTTAATCGATGAGCTGACCGCTCTGTCGCCGAGGATTAAGACAGAGCAGGTGAAGCTTCCCAGGACGCCCAGCTTTACCATTAACCGTATGGAAGAAGACACCGGAGTCACCTTTGCAGGCATCCCCTTAGGCCATGAATTTACTTCCCTGGTGCTGGCTCTTTTACAGGTAAGCGGAAGAGCCCCTAAGGTGGACGGCAGGCTGATCGACCAGGTGAAAAATATCAAGGGTGAATACCACTTTGAAACCTATATCAGTCTCAGCTGCCATAACTGCCCGGAGGTAGTACAGGCCTTGAACTTAATGAGCATTTTAAATCCCGGTATTACCCATACCATGATTGACGGTGCGGCTTTTAAGGAAGAGGCGGAAAGCAAAAATGTCATGGCTGTGCCTACGGTTTACTTAAACGGCCAGGTGTTTGGCAGCGGCCGCATGATCCTGGAAGAGATTCTTGGGAAATTGGGCAGCGGGCCTGACCAGTCGGAGTTTGAGGCAAAGGAGCCTTTCGATATTCTTGTAATCGGAGGCGGCCCTGCGGGAGCCAGCGCAGCCATTTATGCAGCGCGAAAAGGCATCCGCACAGGCATTGTTGCGGAACGGTTCGGCGGCCAGGTGAGAGAGACACTGGGAATTGAAAATCTGATCAGCATTGACTATGCAGAAGGCCCTAAGTTTGCAGAAACCCTGGAGCAGCATGTGAAAAATTACAATGTGGATATTATGAATTCACAGCGTGCTAAAGGCCTGAAAAGAAAAGAACTCATTGAGGTGGAGCTGGAAAACGGAGCTGTCTTAAAAAGCAGGGCGGTGATTCTTTCCACAGGCGCCCGCTGGAGAAATGTGGGCGTGCCGGGCGAGGCGGAGCTTAAGAATAAGGGAGTTGCCTACTGTCCCCATTGCGACGGACCCCTTTATAAAGGAAAGCAGGTGGCAGTCATCGGAGGCGGCAATTCCGGCATTGAGGCGGCCATTGACCTTGCAGGCATTGCCAGCCATGTGACGGTTCTTGAATTTATGCCTGAGCTGAAAGCGGATGCCATACTCCAGAAGCGCCTTTACAGCCTGCCTAATGTGACGGTCATAAAGAACGCCCAGACAAAGGAAATTACAGGCACGGATAAGGTCAATGGAATTACCTGCGCGGACCGTGATACAGGAGAGGTCAGCCATATAGAGCTGCAAGGAGTATTTGTCCAGATCGGCCTTATTGCCAATACAGACTGGCTGGGCGAAACCGTTGAACGCAACCGTATGGGGGAAATTGTGGTGGATAACCGCGGTGCCACCAGCCTCCCCGGAGTTTTTGCGGCTGGAGACTGTACGGACAGCGTTTATAAACAGATTGTCATTGCAATGGGAGCGGGAGCTGCTGCGGCCTTAAGTGCCTTTGATTATTTAATAAGAAATTGATATAGTGAGAAATTGATGTTCAGATGCTGTCTGCAGCGGGGAAGCTCGCGGCGGGCGGCATCTTTTTTGTGCGGGTGGTGAGGTGGCATCCGGAAGAGGCGGTCCCTTTCCGGCAGATAAAAAGCTGCCGTCCGATACCTTGACATGTCCCGCCTGCAACAGTATAATTCAATTGGATGCTACTGGAAAATGACTGGAGTGAAAAATATGCAGTACAATGCACTGGAGCAGATGCTCGTTAATTCAATCAAAGAAGTGCAGATAAAGCTGGGATATGAAAAGGAACCCATCCGTTTTTACTATCCCGAACATGCGCTGATGAAAATACTGGAAATTCCCCAAGGCTCTGATCCGGAAACGAGGGCTGCCATGGAAGGCTTTAAGGAACACGCAAAGGACCGTTTGGGAGATATCAGAATCACAAAGAGCCAGGAGCGCTTCTGCTTTGAGATTCCCCCGGAAGGAGTGGAATACGTATATTACAACGTAAAGGACAACGGCTTTTTAAAGGAATTCATTGAAACTGTTGAAAAGCCTCATACAACCTTAGAGGATATATTACGGGTCTTTCATAAATTCACCGACGGCAAGGTTATTTGCCTGAAATCCCAGGAAGAAGAATGTGATTACATCGTGTTCTTTGAGGATTCTTCCATCGATAATTACCGCTATTATATCAAATTCCATGAAAATCACGTCACTTACCACAGATTTCTGTCCGAGGATGCAGCGGATATGGGGATATAACGAAATCACATCAGGAGAAAAAATATGCAGAAGAAAAAGTGGATTGCAGCCCTGTTTACAGGCCTTGTATTTATGGCCGCCAATAATTTTACGGCAAAAGCGGATACCGCCGCCGGTGTGGTAATTCCCATTGTGGCTCCGCCGCCCTTTGAGGAACAGGCTGGTCACGGAGCCGGGCCGGGAACAGAATTTTCCAGGACAGGGCCGGACATTCAGACAGGGACGGGAGAACAGGTGGCGGCTTATGCAAAGCAGTTTCTTGGAAATCCCTATGTATACGGCGGGACAAGCCTTACCTCAGGCGCTGACTGTTCCGGATTTGTGATGAGCGTTTACCAGCAATTCGGCATAAACTTACCCAGGACCTCTGAGGCCCAGGGAAAGGCAGGCGTTGACGTGGGCGGCATTGAAAATGCCCGGCCGGGAGATCTGATATCATACATAGGGCATATAGGCATTTACGTGGGGCAGAATCAGCTGATTCATGCCAGCGGGCCGGAGAATGGGATTAAAATATCCTCTGTGAACTTTATGCCAATTGTTTCCGTCAGAAGGGTATTGGGAAATTAAATAAAAAATAATTATTTTGAGCTTATTAAAATATCCGGCCAGGACTATTTTAATAAGCTCTTTTTTAACCGTTGATTCGTGCTGATCCGGAATGATTTTTAAAGATATTTCAGTGATTCCAGATGTATTTTTAATCCCGTTTCAAGGGGCGTATCCGGCAGGCGGACTCCTGCCTCACCCAAGGCGGACAGATCATAAATCCGGTGGCATAGATGGCCGCGGAACTCCGGATGTTTTTCAAAATATCCTGTCAGCGGTATTTCCTTTATATTCACTTTCCTGTCCAGCAGCTGCCCGATGATCTCATAATATCTGCGGTTTTCCACAGCCTTTGGCCCTCCGATACAGAAGATGCGGTTATAAGCGCCCTGTTTGTCCGCGCAGTCCAGCATGGCGTTTGCCAGATCATCCACAAATATGGGCTGGGTAAGGTAAATTCCGCCGCCCACGAGGGATATGGGCTCCTGATCCAGGATGAGCTGGGGAAGTTCTTTCTGCCTGCTGTGCTCCGGGAAACACCCGATGAGAAAACCGGGGCCGTAGATATGTCCGGGGCGGAACAGGGTGATCTGTAAGGAAGTAGCGCTGAAGCTGTCCATAAAGACATGTTCCATGCGGCGCTTGTTTCCAGCATAGGTGAGGGTTTCGGGTTCCCCTTCCTCCTCCACGAAATATCCGTCTTCCTTCTGGGGGGTGTCTTTCTTAAGCGGATCATACACGGAATCCGTGGAAATCACTACCAGACGTTTCGTCACCTGGGGAAATACATTTAAATCCTGGACGGCATGTCTTTCATTCATGCATATGCAGTCAAAGACGATGTCCCAGGTGGTGCCTGCATCGAAAACTGTTTTCCGGAAATTTTCCGTGTCGTTTCTGTCTGCTTTTAAAAGATGGATTCCGGGACCTAAGGGCCGCTGCCCTCTGGTAACTGCCCAAACCTCATATTCTTCTTTTGCCAGAGCAGCCAGCCGGCCGCTCAGTCCCCCGCTTCCTCCCACAATGAGCGCTTTCTTTTTCATACCGAACCTCCTTCTCCTTTGAATGCCTCCATATTTTTCTTCCTCCCCGGCGGGAGCAGCTTTGAAGGCGGGATTCCTTTTTTTTCTTTAAATAATTTTGAGAAATAATAAATATCGGAAAAACCGCTTTGGAGCGCCGCGTCGCCCACATTGCTCTCACCGCTTTTTAGCATATCCTCCGCATGATTTAAACGCAGGGATATGAGGTACTGCTTAAAGGTCATGCCGATGGCCTTTTTAAACAGGTTTCCATAGTACACAGGATGGATGTGAAACAGATCCGCCATGGTATCAATGCTCACATCCTCTGCAAAATGGGTGCTCATATAGCGGATGCTGTTGATGATGCGGATGTCCTTGCTGGTGATCCGGTTTTCATTGAAAAGGAGATCCATTACATGATAGAGAATCAGGCACATGCTGGCCCGTACCTTCAGCTTATAGCCGAACTCACGCTTCAGCCACTCTTCATGGATTTCATGGAAGCAGGAAATCAGCTGGGGGACGCTGCCTATGTGGCTGATGAGACCAAGGGGCAGAGAGATATCGCCCCCTTCCTGATCTCTTAAGAAAAAGTTTGTGGTATAACACTCCATCAAGTCCTCAGGGACACTGACTGCCGCCCTGTGACTGCCCTTTGGTATACAGAGCAGATCGCCTTTGCGCACCACATATTCTTTCCCGTCTATGAAATATCTGGCTTTCCCCGCTATGACGTATGTGATGTCAATGAAAGGGATGTTATCCGGGTCGATCCTCCAACTGGCCGTACACTTTCTGTGAATGTAGTAGTGCAGTTCGGGAATCATGTTATCAAAATTTACTTCCATAAGCTGCGCCTCCCATTATTTTTTGGCACTTTTTAGAAAAAATACAGTGGCTGCTTCCGGTACACGGTTTTTTTAGTACATTTAGTATATCTTGTCCCGTAAAAATGCGCAATAGAGAATACAAAGTTAAAAATATATTTAGAAATTACAAATGGTATTTTATTATTACATTCACATAATTAGAGGATTTAGCTAAAATGTATGACATAATAAACGTTTATTTAATCAAAATGATGACAGGCCCTGGTGAACTGTTAAAAGAAAGGAATTATATGGTAGGTATCATCGGAACGGGCGTTATTGCAGAAGCACATATTAAGGCATACCTGGCATTTCCGGACAGGTGCCGGGTGGTTGCGCTTTGCGATATCTTTCCCGAGAAAGCGCAGAGGTTGAAAGAGAAGTATGGCCTGGATGAAGCGGAGGTTTACGGAGATTACAATGAGATGCTTAAAAGGCCGGATATCAGCCTTGTGAGCGTGTGCACACCGCCTTTTACCCATTTGCCCGCTTCCATCGCATGTATGAGGGCAGGCAAGCATGTACTGGTGGAAAAACCCATGGCCATGTCTCTGGCAGAATGCGATGAAATGATAGGGGTCCAGAAGGAGACCAATACTTATCTGGGAGTTGTCTGCCAGAACCGTTTCACAAAAGAGAATCAGCTTCTTAAGGCGCTTATAGAAAGTAAAATTCCAGGCAGAGTGCTTTTCGGCCAGGTGGAGTCATTCTGGTACCGCGGTCACGGCTATTATGATCTTTGGTGGAGAGGCACCTGGGAGAGGGAAGGCGGAGGATGCACCATGAATCATGGCGTACACCAGATCGATCTGCTTAACTGGATCATGGGACCTCCCGAGACCGTAACAGCTGTTCTGGCAAATGTGGCCCATGATAATGCCGAGACAGAGGATTTGTCGGCGGCAATACTCACCTATAAAAGCGGGGCGGTAGTGACGCTTGCGGTGAATCTGGTGACCCATGGCCAGTATCAAAGGCTTGTTTTCCAATGTGAAAAGGCAGGTATCTCATCTCCCTATGAGGTCAGAAGCAGCCGTTCCTCAGACACAGGATTTCCGGTGGATGATCCGGATACTGTTGCAGAAATAGAGAAAGTGAGGGAATCTTTCCCGGAGCCGGAGTGGGAAAATCATGAAGCACAGATAGAACGGGCTCTCCGCTTTATGGAAAAAGGTGAAATACATCCGGAAGACAGCGCAGAGGGCCGCCTGGCTCTTGAAGTTATTACGGCCATCTATCAATCCGGATTTACGAAATCGACAGTCCGGCTGCCCTTGGGTAAGGACAGTCCTTTATATGATAAACAAGGGATAAATGAAAACGGAAAGAATTTCCACGCAGCAGGTCAAGGCGCCGGCGGTGGAAATCAGGAGGAACTTAAGTGATGTCAAAAACAAGGGATCTGTGCTGGCTGAAAAAGAAAGTACATCAGCCGGATATATCCGCTTATCATATCAAAGATAAAAGAGACAGTGTTATAATGAAAACCATCGAGAGAGAACTGCCCCTGTTATTTGAAGACGTAAAGCCGTCGGATGATCCGGGATCCTCTTTGGTACTGTCCCTGACAGACGGGGATGGCAGCGACGGATATGAGATAAGAAAGACAGAGACAGGCTATGAAATAACCGCTTCTGCTGAGAAAGGACTTCTCTATGGAGTGTTCGGTCTGCACCGCATTCTGGTCACAAAAGGAAAGCTTCCCATTAAGAGCGAACCGGATCAGAGCATCCGCATGATAAATCATTGGGACAATTTCGACGGTTCCATTGAGCGGGGTTATGCGGGAGAGTCGATCTATTATGACAGCAACCGTTTCAGAGGAGATATGGAGATCATCCGCTCCTATGGAAGAATGCTTGCAAGTACAGGCATCAATGCCGTATCCATCAATAATGTAAATGTACACAAAAAAGAGACATTTTTCATAAAGGGGGAAAATTTAAAAGAAATCAGAAAAATAGCCGATGTGTTCAGTGAATACGGGATCAGGACCTTTCTGGCGGTCAATTTCGCCGCTCCCATAGCCGTAGGCGGACTTGATACGGCGGACCCTCTTGACCTGGAGGTCGCCGCATGGTGGGAGAAAACGGCGGCGGACCTGTACGAGGAGATCCCACGGTTTGGCGGTTTCATCGTGAAAGCGGATTCCGAAGGGGAGCCGGGACCATTTACATATAACAGGACCCATGAGGATGGCGCCAATATGCTGGCGCGGGCGGTCAGCCCTTTTGGAGGCATTATCATCTGGAGATGTTTTGTATATAATTGCGGACAGGACTGGAGAGACAGATCCCTTGACCGCGCCAGGGCTGCTTATGATATATTTATGGCTCACGACGGAAAATTCCAGGACAACGTCATTCTCCAGATCAAAAACGGCCCCATAGATTTTCAGATCAGAGAGCCTAATTCCCCGCTTTTCGGAGCGCTTAAAAAGACAAACCAGATATTGGAATTTCAGATCACCCAGGAATATACAGGGCATCAGATCGATATCTGCTACCTGATTCCCATGTGGAAAGAAACTCTGGATTTCGACACCCGCTACGGAAAGGACGCTTTTATTAAGCGTGAGATCAAAAAGAACTCTCCGGACCTCAGACGGTCAGGAATCGCGGCGGTGGTAAGTGTGGGCATGGACCAAAACTGGACGGGCAATAAGCTGGCTCAGGCAAATCTCTACGGATACGGCAGGCTTGTATGGGATAATTCCTTAAGCTCTGAAGCCATAGCCGGGGAATGGGTAAATCTCACCTTTGACCTTCCCGGGGAGGAGGCGGAAAAGATCATAGAGATCCTTACCACTTCCCGAGATGCTTATGAAGACTATACCTGCCCACTGGCAGTGGGATTTATGTGCAAGCCCGGTTTTCACTACGGGGTGGATGTAGACGGATATGAATACGACCGGTGGGGCACCTACCATTATGCGGACCGCAACGGCGTGGGCAGAGAACGTTCCGTCGCCAGGGGCACGGGATATACGAGGCAGTATTCCGATGAAAGATTCATGGAATACGAAAATTTATCCTCCTGTCCTGATGAGCTTCTTCTGTTTTTTCATCATGTGCCCTATACCCATGTCCTCCGCTCAGGAAAGACCGTCATACAGCATATATATGACACCCATTTTGCAGGAGTGGAAAAGGTAGAGCAGTATGAAAGACTATGGGAGAGCCTGGAATCTTTCCTGGATGAAGAAAGCTACAGGAATGTGAGAGACCGTCTTAAAAAACAAAAAGAAAATGCAATTAACTGGCGGGATCAGGTCAATACTTATTTTTACCGCAAGTCGGGAATCCCCGATGCCCATGGCAGAAAAATCTATGATTAAATGCTGCCGGCTGTAAATGGTATTGACCGCCGCCGTAAAATCCGGCGCATGGGGTTTTTGTAGGCCCTGCAAATAAAAAAGAAAAGGAAGGAAAAGTATTATGAAAAAGTGGAAGAGAAGTTCAGCGGTACTGGCAGCAGTTTTAGCGGCAACCGTCAGTTTCACCGGATGCGGAAGCAGCGGAGGAGGTTCAACACAGGCGGATGCGGTGACATCGGGAAATGCAGGAGAGGCAAAAACGGATGGGGCAGCCTCAGGCGAGCTGGCTAAGATCAGCTTTTCCTGGTGGGGCAATGACGACCGCCATCAGGCGACACAGGAGGCCATCGACGCATTCAATGCGGCTCATGCGGGCTCCATTGAAGTGACAGGAGAGCCCTCCGGCTTCGGTAATCTGGAAGAGACCTTTGCCACCCGTTACGCAGGCGGTACGGAAGCCGATATCATGACCGTCAATTATCCGTGGCTCATCAAATACAGCCCGGACGGCACCGGCTTCTATGATTTAGATAAGGTTTCCGATATCATCGACTTCTCCCAGTATGATCCGGGATTTTTAGAGACAGGAAAGACCGGAGGCGTGATGCAGGCCATCCCCTACGGACAGAATACCCTGGGCGTTTATTTGAATAAATCCGCGTTGGAAAGGGCGGGTGTCAAGGAAATTCCGTCAACCTTTGAAGCTTACAAGGAAGCGGCCAAGGCGGTTACGGCGCAGAATCCAAACGCCTATTTAATCGTAAGCCCCACATTCCGTTTTGCAGCTGTTTATTATCTTCAGCAGAAGACAGGCAAGGGTGAATTCGATGAAAACTTAAACATGAATTATACGGTGGAGGACTACAAGGATGCCATGACCTGGTACAAGGAGCTGGCAGACCTTCATGTATTCTGCTCCAGGCAGGATTACCTTGAAAATGTAGGAAATGATCCCGTATCCATCGCCCAGAACGCCAAATATATTGACGGCGGATATTTGGGAGTGCTTGAGTGGACCGGCGGCATCGCTTCCAATGCACAGACCCTTGCAGATAAGGGCGACGAGCTTGTGGTAGCGCCCCTTCCTACCATCGATGGAGCAGTATTTAAAGGAACCATGGCAAAACCGTCACTGACCTTTGCCATTTCCAAAAACTCCAAGCACCCTAAAGAAGCGGCAGAATTTTTACAGTACATCTTAAATGATCCGGAAGGAACCAAGCTCATGGGCTCAACGAGAGGTATGGTAGCATCAAAAGCCGCGAAAGCGTCTCTTGAAGCCGACGGGCAGATTACGGGAGCCGTAAAGCAGGCTTATGATTTCACAGATCAGGCAGAGGTTATCAATAACTCCCCCATCTTTGAGGATGCCGTATTTACAAGCTCCTATGAAAGCAACTACGAAAAGTTTGAATTAGGTGCAAGTACCGTAGACGAAGCCGCACAGGCATTCTTTGACGAAGCATCTGCACAGGTTGCAAAGCTGAAAGCTGAATATGGGAAATAAAAGAAAAGGGCCTTTTCACTGTTTGAAAAGGCCCGTAATGGCAAAATTATGCAAGGAGGAATTCTTTTGAAAAACAGTAAGATCGGGCTTTTGTATATTCTCCCATGGATAATCGGAATGGTTTTTCTTACATTGTATCCGTTTCTCAATGCGCTCTTTATCAGCTTTACGGATTACAACCTGGTTCGGGAACCAAACTTCATAGGATTTGCCAATTATGCGAAGCTATTTAAGGATAAAGACTTTTTAGGAACGCTGAGGCAGACTCTTAAATATACAGTAATCACAGTGCCTTTGCAGCTTGCATTTGCACTTTTTATTGCTTTTATTCTGAATTTTAAACTGAAGGCCATAAATTTCTACCGGACGGCCTACTATATCCCCTCCCTTCTGGGCGGAAATGTGGCGGTCGCCGTATTGTGGCGTTTCTTATTCCAGCAGGACGGCTTTATCAACCATTTCCTCGGCTTATTCGGCATGGAACCTGTAAAATGGCTGTCCTCCGGGTCCGGAGCCATGGCTGTCATCGTGCTCTTAAAGGTATGGCAGTTCGGTTCCGCCATGCTCATATTTCTGGCGGCTCTTAAGGACGTGCCTCAGGATCTTTACGAAGCAGCAAGCGTGGACGGAGCCACCAAGTCTTATTCGTTTTTCAAAATCACCATCCCTCTGATCACGCCGACGATTTTCTTCAACCTGGTCATGCAGCTGGTCAATGCGTTCCAGGAATTCAACGGGCCATATCTTATCACGAAAAAGGGACCTTTAAATTCCACCTATCTGACTTCCATGTTCATATATGACAATGCGTTTCAGCTTTTCAATATGGGCTATGCAAGCGCCGCCAGCTGGGTTTTGTTTCTCATCATCGTATCTGTTACGGTAGTGTTATTTGCTACCCAGGACCGCTGGGTATTCTATTCGGATAAGGGGGAGTAATATGGCACGGACAACTTTGAACAGTGAAGTGGAAAGACGCAGAAGAAAAAAGTTCATAATAAATACGGTTATCAGATATACCGTACTTACGGCAGTGGCCCTCGTCATGATTTATCCCATCATCTGGCTTGTGGGCGCTACCTTTAAGACAAACAATGAGATATTTACATCAATAAATTTCATACCCAGGAGAATCGACTTTACTCCTTATATAGAAGGCTGGAAGACCAGAACGAAATTTACCTTTACCACGTTTTTTATAAACACATTCAGCTTTGTAATACCTAAGATACTGTTTTGCCTGATAACCAGCTCCTTAGTGGCATACGGGTTTGCCAGGTTCACCTTTCCCCTTAAGAAAGTGTTTTTCTCCATACTCATGGCGACCATGTTTTTACCGGCAGTCGTAACCAGAATTCCTCTGTATATTTTATGGAAGAATCTGGGGCTGTTAAATACGTATGTGCCCTTAATCGCCCCCACCTTATTTGCCAATGAGCCGTTTTTCGTGTTTATGCTGATTCAGTTTATGCGTTCCATACCCACCTATCTGGATGAGGCGGCGACCATCGACGGCTGTAACTCCTTTGGAATTTTGACGAAGATACTGCTCCCATCCTTGAAGCCGGCGCTTATAAGCTGCACCATCTTTCAGTTCGTATGGAGCTTCAACGATTTCTTAGGCCCCTTGATTTATGTCACCAGTCTCTCAAAATACCCTGTATCACTGGCTCTTAAGATGTCCATAGACCAGAGCAGCGGTATCGTGGAATGGAACCAGATCCTGGCCATGTCATTTTTGGCTCTTCTTCCGGCCCTGATTCTGTTCTTTTGCTGCCAGAAATATTTTGTAGAGGGAGTGACCAGCTCGGGAGTGAAGGGATGAGCGGCTTTCGTGTTACCCCCTACATATCCGATCATGGGGTTTTGCAGAGAGATGAGTGGATACCCGTAAGGGGCGCCGCGGAAGCGGGAGAACGGGTGGAGGTCATACTTTCCAGGGAAGACGGAAGCGCTGCGTTCAGGGAAGAGACCCTGACGAAAGAAGACGGAACCTGGAAGCTTGCGCTTATGCCTGTGGGAGCGGGAGGACCCTACTCCCTTTCCGTCACGTGCTCAGGGGAGAAAAAGGTATATTCCGATATCTATATGGGGGATGTGTGGCTTATGTCCGGTCAGTCCAACATGCAGCTGCCCATGAACAGGGTGAAGTACCGCTTCCCCAAAGAATACGCCGAAGACGGTGATCCCCTGATCCGCCAGTTTACCGTCCCCATCGGATGGGATTTTAAAGGGCCTGCAGATGAACTGTCAGGCGGAACGTGGGAAAGCTATTCCCTGGGGTGTGCTTCTTATTTTTCCGCTGCAGGCTATTTCTTCGGGGCGAAATTGCGGGAAAGATATGATGTGGCCATAGGCCTTATACTTACGGCAGTAGGAGGCACGCCCATAGAGGCGTGGATGAGCAGAGAAGCCCTTATGGCTTTTCCGGATAAAGTAAAATCAGCCGATGAATGTAAATCCCATGAATATGTCAGGAGAATCCGGAAAGAGGATGAAGAGAGAAGCTTATCATGGTATAATAGGCTGGATGAGACGGATTTGGGGATTTTAGAAGATTGGATAAAGACTGATCCCGGAGACACCTGGAAAGCGGTCAGCCTTACCGATGATTTCCATAGAAATAAAGATTTTGAAAGCCCTGGTTCTGTCTGGTTTAAAAAGACGGTGACAATCCCGCCGGAGCTTTCCGGCAGACCGCTCCGCCTCTCCCTGGGGACCATCAAGGATGCGGACTCCACTTACGTCGATGGGCAGTGCGTCGGCGCCACCACATACAGATACCCGCCCAGGGAATATCAGCTGGGAGGCCTGACGGAAGGGGAGCACCAGATTACCATACGGGTGACCGCTTTATCCGGGGGGATTGATTTTACCAGGGGGAAGTCTCACCGGATGATTTTTGAGACAGGAGAGTCATTGTCCATCTCCGAAGGCTGGAAGTACAGGAGAGGCGCATATGCCCGGGAGCTTGTTCCTCCCACCTTTTTTGAGAGAAAGCCCATGGGAATGTATCAGTCCATGATAGCGCCTCTTCATGATTTCCCTGTCTGCGGAATGTGCTGGTATCAGGGAGAGAGCAACGCGGACGACCATCTTTCTTATCCCGGGTATTTTAAGCGTATGACAGAGGATTACCGGTTAAAATGGCATAGAAAAATCCCCCTTATTTACGTACAGCTGCCCAATTATGATCTTGAAGATGCAGGAAACTGGGTACAATTTCGAAATATGCAGCAAAATCTGGCAGAGCAGCCGGACAGCGCTATGGTGGTCACCATTGACTGCGGCGAATACAATGACCTTCATCCGACGGATAAAAAGACAGTAGGAGAGAGAATGGCTATGGCGGCCTGGGAGGCTGCATATCATGAGCCGGATGGATGGCTGTCTCCAATATTTTCCAGGGCTGAGATAAGTGGGGATGAGATAATCCTGCACTTTGACCATGGGGAGAGGGGCATCACCACATCAGGCGGTGAGCCAGCCGGGCTTGAAGTCTGCATATCGGAAAAGTGGGTATCGGATTGCATTGATGCCCGGGTCCAGGACAGTACAGTGGTTTTAAATGTTCCAAAAGGGAAAACGGTTACCGGAGTACGCTATGCCTGGTCGAACAATCCGGAGAATGGGAATCTGTGTGCGGGACCGGGATTGCCGGTATCGCCGTTTGAGACAGTAATAGTATGACTGATTGGAGGAAAGAAACGTGAGACGAAAGGAAGCAAGAGAAAAGGCAGAACAATTGGTTTCCAGGATGACATTGGAAGAAAAGGCAAGCCAGCTGCGTTACGATGCGCCCCCCATACGCCGGCTGGGGATTCCGGCCTATAACTGGTGGAATGAGGCGCTTCATGGAGTGGCAAGGGCAGGCACGGCGACCAGCTTTCCCCAGGCCATCGGCATGGCGTCCTCCTTTGACGAGGAGCTGGTATTTCAGATTGCAGAGGCCATTGCAGAAGAGGGAAGGGCAAAATATAACGCCTATTCAAAACAGGAAGACAGAGATATTTATAAAGGGCTCACGTTCTGGTCCCCCAATGTGAATATATTCCGGGATCCCCGATGGGGCAGAGGGCAGGAGACTTACGGCGAAGACCCCTATTTAAGCGGACGGCTTGGCGTGTCCTATGTCAGGGGACTCCAGGGAGACGGCGAAACCATGAAAGCGGCGGCTTGCGTAAAGCATTTTGCCGTACATTCCGGCCCGGAGGAGCTCCGCCATGAATTCAATGCAGAGGTTTCCTTAAAGGATTTGCGGGAAACTTATCTCTCGGCATTTGAAGCGGTGGTAAAGGAAGGGGAAGTGGAAGCGGTAATGGGGGCCTACAACCGGACAAACGGCGAGCCCTGCTGCGGAAGCAAAACCCTGATTCAGGATATATTAAGGGAAGAATGGGGCTTTGAAGGTCATTTTGTTTCCGACTGCTGGGCCATCCGTGACTTCCATGAAAGGCACATGATAAGCCCGGATGCAAAAACCTCGGCAGCCATGGCCTTAAACGCAGGCTGTGATTTAAACTGCGGCAATACATACCTTCATATTTTAAAGGCCCACGACAGCGGTCTGGTCACGGAGGAGGCCATTACAAAAGCCTGCGTCCGTCTCTTTACCGCCAGATATCTTCTTGGCCTGTTTGACGGCAGTGAGTATGACGGAATCCCTTATGAAAAGGTAGAATGCAGGGAGCATTTAGAATTGTCTGAACGTGCGGCAAGAGAGGGAATGGTTTTATTAAAGAATAATGGAATACTTCCGCTGGACAGACAGAAGATCAGGACAATCGGAGTGATCGGACCAAATGCGGACAGCAGGGCAGCACTGATCGGAAATTATCACGGCACCTCCTCGGAATATATTACAATTCTGGAAGGAATCAGGGACCTTGCAGGAGAGGACATCAGGGTCCTGTATTCAGAAGGCTGTGACCTCGTAAAGAGTAAAACGGAAAATCTGGCTCAGGATTATGACCGGATTTCTGAGGCCGGGATTGTGGCGGAACACAGCGATGTGGTTGTATTATGCCTTGGGCTCAATGAGTTCCTGGAAGGAGAGGAAGGGGATGCCGGGAACCAGTATGCTTCCGGGGATAAGGAAAGCCTGCTGCTTCCGGAGCCTCAGAGAAAATTAATGGAGGCCCTTTCCCAGACAGGAACTCCGGTCGTTCTGTGCATGATGGCGGGAAGCGATATTGATTTAAGCTATGGAATAAAGAACTTCGATGCCATGATACAGGCCTGGTATCCGGGCGCCAGAGGCGGAAAGGCCTTTGCCCAGCTCCTTTTCGGCGTCAATTCCCCTTCCGGAAAGCTGTGCGTGACCTTTTATGAGCCGGAAAACGGGCTTCCGGAGTTTACCGACTATTCCATGAAGGACAGGACCTACCGCTATATGGAAAAACGGGCCCAGTTCCCCTTTGGATTTGGCCTGACTTACGGAAAGGCGGAGATTCTTCAGGCGACGGTGGATGCCGGGGATATGGGGGCAGAGGCCGCGGCGGCAGAAGCTGTGGCCGTGAATACGGGAGACGCTGCCGTTGAGGAAGTGGTTCAGGTGTATGTGAAGGCTGTAGATTCTTCCTTTTCCACTCCAAACCCCAGACTTTGCGGTTTCCGGAGAGTAAAGCTGCTTCCCGGAGAAAAAAAGGAAGTGCGGGTCGCCCTGGATAAGCGGTCTTTCCTCGTTGTAAATGATGAGGGAAAGTATGTGAAGGATGGAACCCGGTTTGATTTTTATATAGGCTTCAGCCAGCCGGATGAAAGAAGCGTTGAGCTTATGGGAACAGAGCCGGTTAAGGTGAGGGTTGAGATATAGGATGAGGATAAGATAAATTAGGATAAGATAAAAATAGGATAAAAACAGGAAAAGAGCTTATGGGAATGTGGTGTCAGGAACATTCTGAATAAGCTCTTTTTTCTATATTATATTTCAATTGCAGGAAAATCCGGCTTCAGGCCTGTCCTCAGCCTGAAGTTTTTCTGGCATAATTTATCCCTCTTCACATATATTGAGGTAAGAGGAGGGATGAAGGTGGAGAAAAAAGACGAGCTTATCAATATATTTTCCAGAAACATAAGAGAGATTTTAAACCGGATGACGATTGACTTTACGGAGGTCCAGGAAATCAGGCTCCGGGTGGGAGCCCCCCTTTTCATGGTCTATCGCAACGAGGAGTATTATATAACCCCCACAGGGACCTTAAGCAGGGAAGGAAAGGATGCCTATACCGCTTCCAAGACTGAGCTTAAGGAAACCATGGAATACTTAAGCAGCTATTCCCTGTACGCCTTTGAAGAGGAAATGAAGCAGGGCTTCATCACCATACAGGGCGGACACCGGATCGGCATCGCAGGCAAAACCATTTTAGATGAATACGGAATCAAGACCATGAAGTACATATCCTTTATTAATGTAAGGCTGTCCCATCAGGTTAAGGGCTGTGCATCCCCGGTTCTGCCTTATATTTATGGAGAAAACGGGGACATCTGCCATACCCTGATTATCTCTCCCCCAAGATGCGGAAAGACCACGCTTCTGCGTGACACGATCCGTCAGATTTCCAATGGCTCCGACGGCCGTCAGGGGCTGACTGTGGGCGTGGTGGATGAACGGTCTGAAATAGGGGCCTGCTGTCAGGGAATCCCTCAGAATGAGCTGGGAATCCGTACCGATGTCCTGGATTGCTGTCCCAAGGCCAAGGGCATGATGATGTTGATCCGCACCATGTCTCCCAGGGTGATCGCAGTGGATGAGATCGGAAGCCGGGAGGACATGGATGCCATGGAATATGTGATGAACTGCGGCTGTAAGCTGATTGCCACGGTTCACGGCAGCTCTATCGACGACTTAAAGCAGAAGCCTGTTCTAAGACGGCTTGTGGAGGAGCGGATTTTTGAGCGGTACATCGTTCTGAACAACATTGGAAGAATCGGAAACATCGACCAGATATATGACTCCAGGGGAACCCAGCTTTATAAATCCCAGGTTCACCAGATGGACCAACGGTGGGACAGGCAGGAGTGTAAGGCTTATGGATAAAATGATATTGCGGATTTTAGGATCAATTCTGGTCATCCTATCCTGTTCCGGTCTGGGGTTTTATATGGCTTCTCAATGGAATGAGCATTTAAGGACCGTGGAAAAGCTTCGGAAAATGATATTCCTTTTAAAAGGGGAAATCGTTTATGCAAAATCCCCGCTGACAGAGGCCTTTGAGCGGACCGGCAGAAAGGGCGGCGGAGAAATGGGCGCCTTGTTTGAAGGGGTGGCGGCCAGGCTTACGGGGCAGCAGGGGGAGCCGTTTTATACCATCTGGCAGGAGGAAATCGACAGGCTTCCCAAAGAGGTCTGCCTGTCCAAGGAGGACAAACAGAATTTAAAAGGGCTGGGGGAGCATCTGGGGTATTTAGACATGGATATGCAGGAGAGGAACATCCTTTTATACCTGGAGCAGCTTGACTTAACCATTGATTATTTAAGACAGCATAAGCAGGAGAAAAGCAGGCTTTACACCAGTCTGGGCATCATGGGCGGCCTGTTCCTGACGGTTATCATGTATTAAGGAGGATAGCATGGGGGTCAATTTGATTTTTAAAATTGCAGCAGTTGGAATCCTGGTTTCCGTCATCTGCCAGGTATTAAAACACAGCGGGCGGGAAGAACAGGCATTCTTAACAAGCCTTGCGGGGCTGATCCTGGTGCTGTTCTGGCTGGTGCCTTACATTTACCAGTTGTTTGAATCCATTAAAAATCTGTTTGCATTGTAGGTGAGCACATGACAGTTGTGACCATAGCCGTAGCAGGGATTGTAGCGGTGCTCCTGGCGGTTTCTTTAAAGGGAATGAAAGGGGAATACGGAACCTATCTGGTCATGGCGGCCGGCTTTTTTATCTTTTTTTACGGAATGGGAAAGCTTACGGCCATTCTGGATACCATGAAAGAGATCCAGTCCTACATTAAGATCAACAACGTCTACTTGTCCACTCTGGTGAAAATGATCGGAATCACTTATATTGCGGAGTTTGCCGCAGGGATCTGCAAGGACGCCGGGTATGGGGCTATGGGGACGCAGATCGAGATTTTCGGAAAGCTGTCGGTGCTGGCGGTCAGCATGCCTATTTTGCTGGCTTTGATCAAAACGCTGCAGGTATTTCTGTCATGACGGGAGGGGAGAGGATGAAACGGATTGCCTTTATCCTGCTGTGTCTGGCAGCCGGACTGGTTTTGGGCATAAGGTCTTACGGAGCGGAAACGGCTCCTGCCCAGATCCCTTATGGAGCGGAATCCGCCTCTGCACAGGCTTCCTCCGGCAGCGCCTCCGGGGAATTGGATTTAGACCAGTATGATTTGACAGATATCCAGAATTTCCTGGATCATATGAAAGGAAACCGGACCATGGACCTTTCCTTTAAGAGCCTGATGAAGGACTTAATGGCTGGAAATCTGGACAAGGTTATGGGACAAGTAGGGAAAGCAATAAAAGATCTCCTCGTCGGTGAAGTGAGGAGCAGCGGCTATATGATGGGCCAGATCATCATTCTTGGGATCATCGGAGCAGTATTCACCAATTTTTCCAGCATATTTACGGGAAGCCAGATTTCAGAAACAGGCTTTTTCGTCACTTATCTGCTGTTGTTTGCCTATCTGGCGGCCAGTTTTTTTACCAGCGTCACCATTGCGGCAGATGTGGTGGGCCAGATCCTTGATTTCACCCGTGTCTTAATGCCCGCCTATTTTCTTGCGGCGGCATTTGCAGGAAGCAGCGCATCGGCGGCGGCTTCCTATGAATTCACCCTGCTTATCATTGCCGCTTCCCAGTGGCTTTTGGGACAGGTGCTTTTATCCCTGGTAAGGGTTTACGCTCTTTTGGTTATGGCAGGCCATATTGCAAAGGAGGATATGCTGTCAAAGCTGACGGAGCTTTTGGAGCAGGTGGTTTCCTGGAGCTTAAAGACCCTGGTGGGGGTTGTCCTGGGATTTCACATCATCCAGTCCATGGTGCTCCCCTATGTGGACTCCATGAAAACGGGAGCAGTTCAAAAGCTGATCGGAGCCATTCCGGGAATCGGCCAGGGTGTAAACTCTGTGGCCCAGATGATCCTTGGATCCGGGGTGCTGATTAAAAATACCATCGGAGCAGCCGGCATTGTGGTGCTCCTGGTCATCTCCGTCATTCCTCTTTTAAAGCTGGCGGTGCTGATGTTCCTGTACCAGTGCGTGGCTGCCCTTTTACAGCCGGTCTGTGACAAACGGATCGTTTCCTGCATTTCCGACATGGCAAAGGGCCACAAGATGCTTCTTTCCATAGCCGCCTCCGGGGTGCTGCTGTTTGTGATCACCATAGCCCTGGTGTGTTCCTCCACCAACGTGACCTATTATACCGGGTGAAAGACATGGAAAAATTGTTTGAGTGGATTCGAAATATAACCTATTATCTGATTTTCATAACCGTAGTGATCAATCTTCTGCCGGATAAGAAATATGAGAAATATATCAGGCTTTTCGCAGGCATGGTGCTCATTCTTCTGGTTCTAAAGCCCATTACAGGAGGCCTGAGGCTGGACGATGCCCTGGCCCGATATTTTGAAGAAATCAGCCTGCAGAAAGAGGCGGGAGAACTGACGGGAAAAATTTCAGACATGGATGAAAAAAGACTGGAAACCATGATCTCCGGGTATGAGGATGCGGTGGCGGTGGATTTAAAATCCATGGCGGAAACAGCTGGCTTTGACTGTAAGGAAGCGGCGGCCAGAATCGACAAGGATCAAAACAGCCCTACCTTTGGACGGGTCATGAGCGTATCCCTGATCCTGACTCCTAAGGAGACGTCTGAGGAAACAAAAAGCGGCGTTTCCGTGGAAAATGAGGCGGAGCCCATAAAGAGAGTGCAGGATGTAGAAGGGGTAAAAATAGGGGAAACGAAACCCCAAAAGAGGGAAGACAGAAGACAGGAAGAAAATTCACAGCTTTCTGGTCTTAGACGGAGAATTATAGAATATTATGATTTGGAGGAACAGGAAATTGAAATTCAAGTGGAAGATGGGAAAGGATAAATGGCTGATCCTGCTGGCGGTTGGAATGATTATCCTGATCCTTACATTTCCCTCCGGTTCAGGCAAAGCGGAGAGCAAAAGCCAGACGCAGCTGCAGCAGGGCCTTGTGACAGAAACTGGGACCTCTGAACCTGATACCATGGTAGCAGCTTCGGCAGACCGTACCTATGAGGAACAGCTGGAAGCCAGGGTGAAGAGAATCTTAAAAACCGTGGATGGGGTGGGTCAGGTGGAAGTGATGATCGTGCTGAAATCCTCCGAAGAAAAAGTCCTCCGGGTCGACAAAAACAGCTCGGATTCCACCACCGATGAAAAAGACAGCTCCGGGGGAACCAGAAAGATTACCAGCGCAGAGCAGCAGGAAAGCACCATTTTGACCGGTTCAGGGGAAAATACCGCTCCCATTGTGGAGAAAGAGATACGGCCGGAGATAGAAGGAATCATCATCAGTGCCCAGGGCGGCGGCAGCCCTACGGTAAAAGCTGAAATTTCCAGTGCCATGGAAGCATTATTTAACCTGCCCCCACATAAAATTAAAGTATTAAAGAGGGTGGAATAAAAAGGAGTGTCAGGTATGAGAAGTTGGAAAACAAGCAATGAACCCAAGATCCCTAAAACCTCAAAGAAAATGGATATGAAGAAACTGTTCCGAAGAAACCAGATTATCATTACCACGCTGGCCGTTATGATTGCTGCAGCTGGATATTTAAATTATGCAGGAAAGCAGGAGGCGGCTTCCGGGACAGACGTTTATGAAGCGGGAATGACAGACATTTCCGAGGAAGATATTCTGGCAGAAAACCAGGCTCTTGACGGCAACGGAAACAGTCAGGAAATCGCAAGCCTTGACCAGGATGCGGAAGATCTTGACAAACTGGCCGCAGCGGAGACCACAGAGGGAAATACGGCAGAAGCTACTGACGCAGCATCAGAGAATGCAGCAGTTCCCCAGCTTGCAGCAGGCGAGACCCAGGCGGCCGACACAGGCCTTGATAACCCGGGCGAAGCAGTTCTCACCAGCGGAATGAGCGTATCGGATTACATATCCAATGTACAGTTAAACAGAGAACAGGTAAGGGCCAAAAATAAGGAGACCCTGATGAACCTCATCAACAATCCGAACATTGAGGAAGCAGCCAAACAGGAAGCCATTCAGGAAATGATCGACATGACGGCCATTTCTGAAAAGGAAAATGCAGCAGAGACCCTGCTTCTTGCCAAGGGCTTTGCAGATCCTGTGGTCAGCATCTCCAGCGGTAAAGTGGATGTAGTCATTAATGCAACCAGCATTACCGATCCCCAGCGCGCCCAGATTGAGGACATCGTAAAGAGAAAAACCGAGGTAGGAGCAGAAAATATCGTAATCACCCTTATGAAGCTGGAAGAGTAAAAAGCCTTTACAAATAACGGACAATTTTGCTATAATGATTCCAGGACCTAGAACAAGAAATTTAAGTACAGGAGGGAATTGCTGTGGCGGAAGCGGAGAGCAGAAATACTCACAAGGTATATGAAAAAGATAAAATCGGCGAAGTTCAGATAGCGGACGATGTGGTAGCAATCATCGCAGGCCTGGCTGCGACAGAAGTCGAAGGGGTGGATTCCATGGCCGGCAACATCACCAACGAGCTGGTGGCAAAGCTGGGCATGAAAAACTTATCCAAGGGCGTTAAGGTGGAGTTGACAGAAGAGCATGTATCTGTGGAACTGTCCTTAAACATCAAATACGGATACAGTATACCTACAGTCAGTGAAAAGGTGCAGGAAAAGGTGCAGAATGCCATTGAGAATATGACAGGTCTGACGGTACTGGATGTGAACATCCGGATTGCCGGGGTTGCACTGGATGAGAATAAATAGGTTACGGAAGCTTATGGCAGAGGGCGGACCGGCAGAGGGTCCGGCCCTCTTTTTTTCTTGCTTTTTAACCGGAATAACTAATATTTACTGCTGTATGTGACGATATTAAAATTAAGATACTGCTGATAAAATCAAGATGAGGTGTAGCTATGAGTGTTATTGCCCACAATCTGACTGCCATGAAGGCCAACAACCGTTTGAGCGCCAATACTTCGGGTGTATCGAAATCCCTGCAGAAACTGTCTTCCGGATACAGAATTAACAGCGCCGCAGATGATGCGGCGGGCCTGGGTATTTCTGAAAAGATGCGCAGACAGATTACGGGCCTTAGCCAGGGCATTGAAAACACCCAGGACGGAGTGTCTATGTGCCAAGTGGCCGACGGGGCTCTGGTTGAGGTGACGAATATGCTTCAAAGGCTTACGGAGCTGTCCGCCCAGTCCGCCAACGGAATATACTCCGATGAGGACAGGGAATCCCTTCAACAGGAAGTCAGCCAGATATTGGGAGAGATTGACAGAATCGGCTCCTCCACCACATTTAATAAGATTCCTGTTTTTAAAGGCTCGGATACATACATGGTAAATGAGGACGGCTCTCCCGTCATCATTAGCGATATTAAAGTGAAGGATTTAACCCTTGCCGATATTGATCTGGGCGCCATGCCTTTCGATTCCGGCAGCAGTGCCAACCATCTGGCATTGCAGGCGGTTGTGAATAACAAGGACTCAGGGGCATACGGAAAGGACTTTAATTTAATATACGGGCAGGGAAGCACCTCTAACTCCACCTTTAACCTGACCTATACGGCGGCCGACAATTCTGTAAAAAAGGTCAGCGGAATCCGGCTGGACCAGCTGGAGAAGTCAAATTACAACTTTGACGGTGATGATACCTGGACAAGAGATTTCACCTACACAGGGTCCGACGGATTTTCCATGACGATCACCCAGAAGGTCGTGCTGGATGAGTCGGATGAGGATAATAAGAAATATAAAATTTCTTATGAATTCACCAATCATTCAGGAACAGACGCAAACGTACAGTTTATGTTCCATGTGGATACAGCGTACAATAATAATGATATTTGTGAAGGATATTTTGTAGACGGCCAGCGGATCGAGAACAACTCCATGTATTCGGAAGATGGAAAGACCCTGGACGGTGTGGCTTCCGGCAAAATAAATACGGATGTTCCGAAGAGTATTTCCATTGTGGATGTGGACAATGCGCTGGCTTTTTCCGAGAAAGTGACGTTTGATACCGGAAATCCTCCTGACCTGGTGTCAGTAGGCCTTTACTGGCAGATCGATGAGTGGTCCTATTACAATAACCCTGACAGCAACCCGTCCCTGGGGAAAGATGCGAACCGGACGGATTTAGGCTTCAGCCTGCAGTGGTCCGATGATCTCTCCGCTTCAGGCTCTGTAACTTACAGTCTTGAGTACGGAATTACAGATACGCAAAAGGACGATAATCTTAAGGATGTGTCCCTTACCCCCAATCTGAGTCAGACGGTTGACCATGACGAGGTGGGCCGGGTCTGGATTCAATCCGGTGTGGAAGGGGGAGAGGGAATCTGGCTGGAATTCGGCGAGATGAATTCCTCTGTCATCGGCGTTGACGATGTGGACGTTTCTACAGCTGCCGGCGCAAAGCGCGCTATGAATATGGTAAAAGGAGCCCTGCAAAGGGTCATGAAAAACCGTGGAACAATCGGCGCCCAGCAGAACCGCCTGGAACATACCATGGCCAATGGGAGCAATATGCTGGAGAATATTACGGACTCGGAATCCAGAATCCGCGATGCAGACGTTGCAAAGGAAATGCTTAAGTATACAAGCGCCTCTATCTTGGTGCAGTCAAGCCAGGCCATGCTGGCCCAGGCAAACCAGGTCAATCAGGGAGTTCTCACTTTGCTGAGATAAGGGAAGAACCAAACGGCATTGGACATTGTTCCGATGCCGTTTTTTATCTCATAGGAAAGTTCATCCTATACGATAAAAACCCTCCGGGGGATGCGCACTCCGCGCCAAGGAAGTATGGTTGCCGAAGCAACCGCGCTCCGGCGCGAGAGTCCGCGAGCGTACTCTTTATTTGTCAGGTCCGCCGGATTTCCAATTTTTTGGAAATATCCGCTTGAAGAATGAAGAAGTATCATATATAATCGGTTATGAGGTTAGACAAAACTAACCGGTTGCGCGTTTTCTTAAAGAGGAAAGGAGCTTCCCATGCCCTTGCTGTTGGCTGAATTGAATATCCTGTATACCATAAGGCACATCCGTGCAAGCGAAAAAGAACGCCATCATTTAGAAACCCTAGGATTTATTCCGGGTGTGCAGCTCATGGTCCTTTCTAAATTCAACGGTTATCTTTTAATCAGCATTAAAGGCTCCCGTGTGGGAATCGACAGGAATCTGGCAAAACGGATTATTATTTAACTAAGGAGTTTTCATGAAAAACAAATATATTATATTTCTTCTATATTTATGTGCAGGGCTGATCCTTGCCATTGTTTTCATTCAGATCAATGGTTTATCGGTCAATCCCCTTTCTGCCGGGAATATTACCTATCAGATGTATTATCAGTACCGGTCCAGCCAGACCGTCACACTTTTTCTCGCCATCGGAAGCGTCTCCGTGCTGTTTGCCAGGGAAAGAATTACCCGGGAACTAAAAAGGAAGGCATACACCGACGTAACAGGCATAAAAAATAAGCATGCCTGTCTGGAGGAAATGAATATGCTGGACTGCAGGGATGATACCTTAAATATCGGTTTCGCCATGTTTGATTTAAATAACTTGAAAAAGGTAAACGACTTTTACGGCCATGAAAAGGGAGACGAGCTGATCCAGAGCTTTGCTGCTCTTCTTCGGAAAGCTTCCAATAAAAAGTACTTTCTGGGCCGTTTTGGAGGCGATGAGTTTATCGTCATCATAAAAAACTGCACGGAAGAGATTATGGAGACCTACATCAGCCAGGTCCGGGAGCTGGTAAAGCATTATAACAAGGGAAGGACCGTGCCTCTCAGCTTTGCCAGCGGCTACGCCATAAGCACCAGAAGCCACTACTATCTCACAGAGGATATTTTAAAGGAAGCGGACAAGGATATGTACCGGAACAAAAGGATGATGAAATCCGAGTCCCTGATGAACCCGTCACAGCTCAGCCGGATACTGGATGCAGAACGGATCTCTTATTTGGAGAGGGATAATCTGACCGGCCTGTTTAACCACGACGCCTTTCTTCTGGCCATTACAAAGGTCATCGCCCAGTCCGACCAGTCCCAGAACCTTGCCCTGGTCTGCTCCGACATAGCCAATTTCAGGTACATCAATGATACCTACGGCCATCAGGAAGGGAGCCAGATCCTTAAGCTCTTTGCCGATGAATTGTCCGCTCAGCCTTTCTGCCTATGCGCCAGCCGCTTATACTCGGACAATTTTGCATTTCTTGCCGAATTCCCGGATATTCCCCAGGAGAGCACCGCGGATAAGATTAAGGAATGGTGTTTTGACTTTTCAGCCCTTATTAACAAAACCTACCGTGGGAGCCGGATTGTAATCAACAGCGGAATTTATTTTATCCGGGGGGAAAAACCATCCGTCGAAGCTATGTTAAATCATGCGAACACGGCCAGAAAGCACACCAAAACCTCTCCCTTTCATATTCTGGTTTACGGCGATGAAATGGCCCGTTCGGAAAAGAAAAAGGCGGAAATCCTCAATTCTTTCCATCAGGCCATTGAAAAGCGGGAATTCAAGGTATATCTTCAGCCCAAGGTGAAATGCTCCGACAAAAGCATCTGCGGAGCAGAAGCATTAATCCGCTGGGAGAAGCCTTACGGAAACTTATGCTATCCGGCGGAGTTTATTCCGGTGCTTGAGGGATCGGGGGATATCATCGAACTGGATTACTATGTTTATGAACATATTTTCTGGTATCTTCATCAGCAGCTGGAAAAGGGGAAAACGGTCTTTCCGATTTCCATGAATGTTTCCCGGCTTCATTTGGCCCGCCCTCACGATTTTATCAGCCATATCCGTGAGCTTTTGGAAAAGTATGACGTACCGGCTTCCTATCTTTTGTTTGAGCTTACGGAAAGCATCTATATCCAGGAAATATACTCCGCAATGATTTTTGTTGACGGGCTTCACGCCCTTGGCATTAAGGTCTCCATGGATGACTTTGGAAGCGGCTACTCCTCTCTGGAGCTTTTAAGCAATCTGCCCTTTGATGAAATCAAGTTTGACAAGGTGTTCCTGGCAAACAGCGGGGATGACAATTCCCGGAAGATTCTCATTCACTTAATGGATCTTGTAAAGAGCATGAATAAAACCATTGTCTGTGAAGGAGTGGAGATGCAGGAGGATGTGATATTGCTGGATCAATGCGACTGCGATATCATGCAGGGCTATTATTATTTCAGGCCCATGCCTCTGAAAGAATTCAAGTATCCTGCGGAATCCGCGGGCAGATAGCAGCAGATATGACAGCGGCAGTTTTGGAATATAATCCAAAAACTGCCGCTGCTTTTGGATATTCAAAATTACTATTGTATAAAAAACCCTGGTAAGGTATAATAATTCCAAACGTCCAGAAAAACCACCTATAGGAGGACCATGGTAAATGACCAGAAGTAAATTGCGTGAACACTGCTTTAAGATGCTCTTCTGCGCTGATTTTTATCCGGCGGAAGAGAAAGAATGGCAGCTTATTCAATATTTTCAAGAACCAAATGAGGATGATTTAAACGAGGAAGGCAAAGAGGAGATCATCCATGACGTAGAGATGAGCGAAGAGAACTATGTATATTTAAAAGAAAAAGCAGAGGCCGTTATGGCGAAGATCCCGGAACTGGATATAAAGATCAATGAAGTGGCGGAAGGGTGGAAGACAAAGCGTATGGGAAAAGCCGAGCTTACCATTCTCCGCCTTGCCTTATACGAGATTTTATTCGATCAGGATGTGCCGGAGAAGGTGGCCATCAATGAGGCGGTAGAACTGGCAAAAAAATACGGCGGAAACGAAGCTCCGGCATTTATTAACGGAGTTTTGGCAAAACTGGTGTAATATGGCAGGCGTGTATTCCGTTTCTCAGGTCAATGCTTATATTAAGAATATGTTTGCCCAGGATTTCGCCCTGAACAGAATCTCCGTAAAGGGAGAGGTGTCCAACTGCAAATACCATACCTCAGGCCATATATATTTTACCTTAAAGGATGGAAAGTCCTCCATTTCGGCAGTCATGTTTGCCGGCAGCAGAAAAGGACTTGCCTTTACCCTGGAGGAAGGGCAGCAGGTGACGGCCAAGGGCAGCGTGGAGGTCTATGAGCGGGACGGAAGATACCAGCTCTACGCCCAGGAAATCACGAGAGAGGGAATCGGAGATTTGTTTGAACGGTTCCAGAAGCTTCGCGACGAACTGGAAGAAATGGGGATGTTTTCCCCGGAGTATAAAAAGCCCATCCCAAAGCACGCCAAAACCGTGGGAATCGTAACAGCTCCAACGGGAGCGGCTATCCGGGATATTATGAATATATCCGCCAGAAGAAATCCTTATGTCCAGCTTTTTCTCTACCCGGCTCTTGTCCAGGGGGAGAATGCAAAGGAAAGCATTGTAAAGGGAATCGAGACCCTGGACCGGATGGGGCTTGACGTTCTCATCGTAGGCAGGGGCGGCGGTTCCATTGAGGATTTATGGGCGTTTAATGAAGAAGTTGTGGCAAGGGCGATTTTTAACTGCAATACGCCTGTCATTTCCGCAGTAGGCCATGAAACCGATGTGACCATTGCGGATTATGTGGCGGATATGCGCGCCCCTACGCCCTCTGCGGCCGCAGAGCTGGCGGTGTTTGATTATAGTCTGTTTGAGGAACAGGTGCAGCTGTACCGGAACACCCTTTCCAAGGCCATGGACAGGAAGCTGGAACGCTGCCGTTACCGTGCCGGCCAATACGGCTTACGTCTGAAATTTCACGATCCCAGGCGCAGCATCCGGGAAAACCGCCAAAGGCTGGCTGATATGGAAGAAAAGCTCAGAAGCCTTATGGTGTCAAAGGCGGCTTCCGACCGGGCAAGGGCGGCAGAGGGAGAACAGCGGATGAAACGGCTGATTGAAAAGCAGGCGGTCCGCGACAGGCACAGGCTGGAACTGATGATCAGCCGTCTGGACGGTCTTTCCCCCTTAAAGCGCATTGGCGGCGGATACGGATTTATAACCGATGAAAAGGACCGAAGGCTGGAATCCATAGATCAGGTAAAGGCCGGAGACGGCATTAAGGTAAGGGTCCGGGACGGAAGCGTGGAAGCGGTGGTTTCCAATGTTTCTTCGTCACAAATAAAGGAGAAGTAACGATGGCAGCAAAAAAAGAACAGACCATTGAAGAGACATTTGCACAGCTGGAAGAGATCATACGTAAGCTGGAGAGCGGAGAAAGTTCTCTGGAGGAGGCCTTTGGGCATTACGAGACCGGAATGAAGCTGGTGAAGTCCTGCAATGAAAAGATAGATAAGGTTGAGAAAAAGATAATTGTATTAGAGGAAAATGGTGAGGAAGATGGAGTTTAAAGAAAAACTGGCCCGCCGGACAGAGGAAGTCCAGCAGATTGTGGAGAATTACCTGCCGCCTGTGGAAGGCTATCAGAGTACGGTTCTGGAAGCCATGGATTACAGCGTCCGGGCCGGAGGAAAAAGACTCCGCCCTCTGCTGATGGAGGAAACCTACCGCTTATTCGGCGGCTCGGGAAAGGTGATAAAGCCTTTTATGGCGGCCATTGAGATGATTCACACCTCGTCCCTGATCCATGACGACCTTCCCTGTATGGACAATGATACCCTGCGCCGGGGACTTCCCACCGCATGGGTGAAATACGGTTACGATATGGCTGTGCTGGCAGGAGACGGCCTTTTGATCTATTCCATGGAAACCGCCGCAAAGGCCCTGGCTTTCACAGACCGGCCCGACCGGGTGGCAAGGTGCATGGGAATAATGGCGGAAAAGACAGGAATCTATGGGATGATAGGCGGTCAGGCCGTGGATGTGGAGCTGGCGGGAAAGAAAATTCCCCGGAAAAAGCTTGATTTCATCTACCGGCTGAAAACCGGAGCCCTCTTAGAAGCCTCCATGATGATCGGAGCGGTGCTGGGAGGCGCGTCAGAAAGTGAAATAAAGCTGGTGGAAAAGATGGCTGCCTGTGTGGGTCTGGCTTTCCAGATCCAGGATGATATTCTGGATGTGACCAGCAGCAACGAGGTTCTGGGAAAGCCAGTGAAAAGCGATGAAAAGAACCATAAAACCACCTATGTAACCCTGGAAGGCCTTGAAAAGGCAAAGCAGGATGTGGAAAAGATCTCAGAAGAGGCGGTATCCTGTCTCCATGAGCTTCCGGGAGAAAATGCTTTTCTGGAAGAGCTGATCCTCATGCTGGTAAACCGGGAGAAATAAGCTACAGCTTGAAAAGGATCTGATAAGCGATGATACTGGAATTAATAGACGGACCTGAGGATATCAAAAACCTTACAAAACAGGAGCTTGATATCTTAAGCCAGGAAATCCGTGACTTTTTAATAGCAAAAATAAGCGTCACAGGCGGCCATCTGGCTTCCAACTTAGGAGTTGTGGAACTGACCATGGCGATCTACCTGGCTTTCGACCTGCCAAAGGACAAGATCATCTGGGATGTAGGCCATCAGTCCTACACCCATAAGATATTGAGCGGCAGGCGGGAAGAGTTTGACGACCTGCGGCAGTACGGAGGCATCAGCGGCTTCCCCAAGAGAAAGGAAAGCCCCTGTGACGCCTTTGATACGGGACACAGCTCCACCTCCATTTCCGCAGGGCTCGGACTGGCCCAGGCGAGAGATGTGCTGGGGGAGAACCACTTCGTAGTGTCCGTGATCGGAGACGGAGCCTTAACCGGCGGCATGGCCTACGAGGCCTTAAACAATGCGGCCAGAATGAAGAAGAATTTCATCATCATTCTCAACGACAACAACATGTCCATCTCTGAAAATGTGGGAGGCATGTCAAAATATTTAAACAGCATCCGCACCGGTGAGGGATATCTGGACTTAAAAAAGCACGTGACAAACGTGCTGTCCCGCATCCCGGTCATGGGAGACCAGATCATAGATAAGATCAGCAGGACCAAAAACGGCATCAAGCAGCTTCTGATTCCCGGAATGCTGTTTGAAAACATGGGCATCACCTATTTGGGTCCGGTGGACGGCCACAATGTAAAGGCTCTTTCCAGGGCCCTGCGGGAGGCCAAGAAGCTGGATCATACGGTCCTGGTCCATGTGATTACCCAGAAGGGCAGAGGCTATGCCCCTGCGGAAAAGAATCCCTCCAAGTTTCATGGAGTGGAGCCCTTTGACATCATCACGGGACAGCCTAAACGGGAAAAGCAGGCGCCCAGCTATACGGACGTGTTTTCCAAGACCATATGCCGTCTGGCGGAAGCTGATCCAAGGCTTGTGGCGGTAACTGCGGCCATGCCTGACGGAACCGGCTTAAAACGTTTTTCCCGCTTGTATCCCGAGCGTTTTTTTGACGTGGGAATTGCAGAAGAGCATGCGGTCACCTCGGCGGCAGGAATGGCGGCCGGAGGCTTAAAGCCGGTGGTAGCGGTCTATTCCTCCTTTTTGCAGCGGGGCTTTGACCAGATCCTTCATGACGTCTGCATCCAGAACCTGCCTGTGGTATTTTCCGTGGACAGGGCAGGGCTTGTGGGCAGCGACGGGGAGACCCATCAGGGAATTTTTGACTATTCCTACTTATCCGCCATCCCCAACATGAGCGTATTCGCGCCAAAGAACCGGTGGGAGCTGATGGACGGCATGGAGTTCGCCCTTTCCTATGAGGGTCCCATTGCAGTGCGCTATCCCAGAGGAGAAGCCTATCAGGGTCTGAAAGACTTCCGCGCTCCCATTGAATACGGAAAGGGAGAAATGCTCTACGAAGAAAAGGACATTGCACTTTTGGCCGTAGGGAGCATGGTCAGCACTGGGGAGCATGTGCGGCAGAAGCTGAAAGCCGAGGGCTGGAGCTGCAGCCTGGTGAACGGGCGGTTTGTAAAGCCCTTTGACCGCCAGATGGTGGACCGCCTGGCAAAAAAACACTGGCTCATCGTCACCATGGAGGAAAATGTTCTTCAGGGCGGCTACGGCCTTACGGTCACAGGCTATATCCATGAGCATTACCCCCGGGTAAAGGTCATGAATATTGCCCTGCCCGATTCCTATGTGGAGCACGGCAACGTATCCCTTCTCCGCAAGGGACTGGGAATTGACAGCGATTCCATTCTTTGGCGGCTTAAAAAGGAATACTTAGATACAGAGCGTCAGAATGCGGAATGGAAAAGGCTGAGAGAAAACAACTTATAAAGATAAACAGGGGAAGTTAAAAATCAATGAAAGAACGATTGGATGTGCTTTTAGTAAAGCGGGGGCTGGCGGAGTCCAGGGAAAAGGCAAAAGCGGTCATTATGTCCGGCATCGTCTATGTGGACGGGGAAAAGGAGGACAAGGCAGGCACCACATTTGCCGAAACCGCGGAGATTGAAGTACGGGGGAATACTCTGCGGTATGTGAGCCGGGGAGGCTTAAAGCTTGAAAAGGCCATGACTCATTTCGGCGTCACCCTTGAGGGCAAGGTCTGCATGGATGTGGGATCCTCCACCGGCGGCTTTACAGACTGCATGCTTCAAAACGGAGCCGTCAAGGTCTATGCAGTGGATGTGGGACACGGCCAGCTTGCCTGGAAGCTGCGGGAAGACAGCCGTGTGGTGTGCATGGAAAAGACCAATATCCGGTACGTGACCCCGGAAGACATTGAGGACCGGATTGAGTTTTCTTCCATCGACGTGTCCTTTATTTCTCTGACCAAGGTGCTGGGCCCTGTGAAAAATCTTCTGACAGACGACGGGGAGATTGTCTGCCTCATTAAGCCCCAGTTTGAAGCAGGCCGGGAAAAGGTGGGGAAAAAGGGCGTGGTGAGAGAAAAATCCGTCCATCTGGAGGTGATCGAAGCCGTGATCTCTCATGCGGTTTCCATTGGATTTGAAGTGCTTCATCTGGAATACTCTCCCATTAAGGGGCCGGAGGGAAACATTGAATATCTGCTCCATTTGAAAAAACCGGGATTAAGGGAAGCTTCGCCGGCACTGCCCGTAGACCCGGAAAAGACTGTAAATGAGGCCCACGCCAATTTAGGCGAGAGCAGGTAAGGAGTTTATTATGAAGCATTTTTATATCATTATGAACCCGGACAAGGAAGGGGCCAGTGAGACAGCCGGGGTCATCTGCGAATACTTAATCAGCCGCGGGGCTCAGTGCAGGACCGGAGGCGGAAGACCCAAAGACTGGGAGAAAGGGCGTTATACCGATGGCTCCCAGGTGCCGGAGGATACGGAATGCGTCATCACCTTAGGCGGCGACGGAACCCTCATACAGGCTGCCAGGGATTTGGCGGGCCGGAATATTCCCATGCTTGGAATTAACCGGGGAACACTGGGGTACTTAACCCAGATTTCACGGACAGAAGAAATCGAGCCCGCACTTTCCGTTCTCCTTTCCGGAGATTATAAGCTGGAAGAACGGATGATGCTGGACGGATGCGCTTACCGGGCCGGGAAGACCGTCTATCAGGATATTGCTTTAAATGAGATCGTCATGACCAGAAGCCAGCATTTAAAGATGCTGCGGTTTAAGGTTTACGTCAACGAAGAATTTTTCAACGAATACCATGCGGACGGCTTAATCGCGGCAACCCCTACAGGCTCTACGGCCTATAACCTCTCCGCCGGAGGGCCGATCATTGTCCCTGATTCCAGAATGATGGTTTTAACGCCCATCTGCTCCCATGCCTTAAATGCCAGAAGCATTGTCCTATCCTCCGATGACCGGTTACGGGTGGAGATGATGGGCCAGGAGGGCGTTTGTCAGGCGGCGGTATTTGACGGAGACACGGTGGCAGAGCTGTATCCCGGCGATTCCATAGAGATACGCCGGTCAGAGATCAAGACCACACTGATAAAATTGAAAAACATATCATTTTTAGATAACCTGCGTAACAAGATGGCCGGTATATGAGAAGGAGATACAATGAAACTGGAACGACACAGCAAAATTGTGGAACTCATTGGAAAGTACGAGATTGAAACTCAGGAGGAGCTGGCGGATCGTTTGAATCAGTCAGGCTTTGCAGTCACCCAGGCAACTGTTTCCAGAGATATCAGGGAGCTGAAGCTTACAAAGGTCCCCTCAGAATCAGGAAAGCAGCGGTATATGGTGCTCCAAAACCAGGGCTCTTTCAGCGACAAATACATCCGGATTCTGCGGGACGGCTACCTGTCCATGGACATGGCCCAGAACATTCTGGTCATAAAAACCGTATCCGGCATGGCCATGGCGGTTGCGGCGGCTCTGGATGCCCTTCACTTCAATGAAATGGTGGGCTGCATTGCAGGAGACGACACCATTATGTGCGCCATCCGCAGCGCCGATGATACCATACTTATGATGGACAAGCTAAAAAAACTCATTACGGGATAAAGAGGAGGCCGCCATGCTTTCAGAATTGCACGTAAAGAACCTGGCCCTGATTGAAAAAGCGGATGTGGAGTTTAAAGAGGGCTTAAATATCCTGACTGGTGAAACAGGAGCCGGAAAGTCAATTATCATCGGCTCCGTCACCATTGCCCTGGGGGGTAAGGTACCGAAAGATATAATAAGGAAAGGCGAGGAATACGCCTATATTGAACTGATCTTCACGGTCAGGGATGAGGAAAAAATCCGCCTGTTAAAGGAGCTGGACGTCCACCCGGACGGAGACGGCACGGTGATCGTTTCAAAGAAGATCATGCCGTCAAGAAGCTTGAGCAAAATCAACGATGAAACTGTGACCGCAGGAAAGCTGCGGGATATCACAGGCCTTCTGATCGATATTCATGGACAGCATGAACATCAGTCTTTACTTTACAAGTCAAAACATCTGGAGATCCTGGACCGCTACCAGGAGAAAAAGTCCCATGAGCTAAAAAAGAATATAGGGGAAACCTATGGGGAATACATACGCTTAAGGGACCGCCTGGCGTCTTTCCAGCTTGATGAGGAAGTCAGGCTCCGGGAAATGGATTTTATCCGGTATGAGATCGAGGAGATCGAAAACGCCCGGCTGAAAGAAGGGGAGGAAGAGGAGCTGTCCTCTAAGTACCGGCTTTTTTCACATGGGAAAAAAATAACCGAAAGCCTTTCCATTGCCTATTCCGCGGTGGATTCAGATATCATAAGCCGGGCCTTAAGAGAGGTGGAAGCAGTTGCTTCCTATGACGAAAGAATTGCAGCCATCAGGGACCAGCTCTTTGATGCGGATTCCATTTTAAGCGACATCAACCATGAAATAAACGCCTATATGGATGACATGACCTTTGATGAGGAAGAATTTCAGCAGATCGAGGAACGGCTTGACGTCATTCATAACCTGGAAGCAAAATACGGCAAAAGCCTGGACTTAATTTTTAAGAACCTGGAAGAAAAGCAGAAGCGCCTGGAAGAGCTGGAAGACTATGATGCGGTCAGAAGCCGGACAGCCGCGGAATTAAAGAAGGTTTCGGAAGAGCTGGAGGTTCTCTGCACCAGATTATCGGAAATGAGAAAGGAAACCGCCAAGGAGCTGACCAGGAAGATAAAGGAAGGGCTTGCGGACTTAAATTTCATGGATGTGGAGTTTTCCATGGAGTTTTCCAGAATGGACCATTACACAGCAGGCGGCTTTGACGAGGCGGAGTTTGTCATCTCCACCAACCCTGGGGAGACTCTAAAGCCCCTAGGCATGGTGGCCTCCGGCGGTGAGCTGTCAAGAATCATGCTGGCCATTAAAACCGTGCTGGCGGATTCCGATGACATCCCCACCCTGATCTTTGATGAGATCGACACCGGAATCAGCGGCCGGACGGCCCAGAAGGTGTCGGAAAAGCTGGCGTACATTGCCAAAAGCCATCAGGTAATCTGCATCACCCATCTGCCCCAGATCGCCGCCATGGCGGATTGTCATTATGAAATCGCCAAAACGGTTGAGGGCGGCCGTACCGCAACCTCCATCCGCCGCCTTGACGGGGAAGAGATGGTGGAGGAGCTGGCAAGGCTGCTGGGAGGCGTACAGATCACCGAGGCGGTGAGAGAAAATGCCAGAGAGATGAAGAGGCTGGCGAAGGAACCGGGAGCATAAGGAAATGATTGGATTAGGAACAGTAATAAATGTGGCAGGTATTATCACAGGAGGCTTATGCGGCGTTCTTTTTGGAAAAAGGATGGAGGAAAGATATCAGAGCATTTTAATGAATGGGGCCGGAATCTGCGTGCTGTTCCTTGGAATTGCAGGAGCCATGAAGGAAATGCTGGCGATCGAAGAGGGGAAGCTCACCAGCGGCGGAACCATAATGATGATCGCCTCATTCTCCGTGGGAGCCCTGATCGGCGAGTGGATGAACATCGAGCTGCGCATGGAGCAGTTTGGAAAATGGCTCAAAATAAAGACAAAGAGCGACGGCGATGCAAGCTTTGTAGACGGCTTTGTAAACGCCTCCCTTACCGTTTGTATCGGGGCTATGGCTGTGGTGGGATCTATCCAGGATGGAATTTCCGGAGATTATACCGTTCTCACTGCAAAAGCCATCCTGGACTTAATTATCATTCTGGTCATGACGGTTTCCTTTGGGAAAGGCTGTATTTTTTCCGCGATTCCGGTGGCCCTGTTTCAGGGGACCATAACGATTCTGGCAAGGTTCATTGAGCCGGTCATGACAGAACAGGCCTTGTCGAATTTATCCCTGACAGGCTCTATTTTGATCTTTTGCGTGGGAGTAAACCTGGTATGGGGGAAAATGATAAAGGTGGCCAATTTGCTTCCTGCTCTGGTTTTGGCGGTGGTGCTGGCTTTCTTTCTGTAAAAGCAGGAGAAAAGCCGGCGCGATGTCCGCCTAAGACCTTTCTGCCAGATAATCCAATACAGGTTCCAAATATTTAATATCAATCCAGTTTTCTTTTTTTCCCAATATAGATATCAAGAAGTTTTCCTCAGATTCATTTGAAGATGAGGATTTTTTCTCCTCTAATTTTTTTACCATATTGCATAATAAGCGGTCTTTAAACGTCAAAGCTTCTTCATCCCACATACCCCGCCCATAAAATAATGTGATATTATTCATCATTCCCTTTAAATTTTGACGCCTTAACTCAGAGATCATCTGATCGCTGTAAGGAGAGGCCCCTACAGCAAAAATGATGATTCTTTTGCTTTTTAAATTCTCATAATTCTTTTTCAGAAAAGAAATGCCCGATATATGAGAAGCATAAACACCGCCGCATAAAAGAACAGTATCATAATTATTGATTTGTTTCGGATTCAGATGACTGTTTTCAAAAGCCTCACAATGAATTTTTTCCGCGAGCAAACGGGCATATTCTTTTGCTGCTCCGTATTTGGATTTATAAATTATAATTGATTTTTCCATATTAATTTCCCCCGATCCATAGATTTTCTGCTGCCTTTAAATTACATATCTCTCCGGTTATTTCACCGGATTTTGCTGTTAAACTGTTTCATTTCTGTTTTCTAAACGGTCAATTCCATCATATAATTTCATCAGTAAATTAAACAGCATTTGTATTTCGCTGTCTGTATATTCTTCAAACAAAATCTTTAATTTCTGCTTGTGTGAAGCAGAAATTTTATCAAAATAAAGTGTCAGCTTATCCGTAGGCAGAATGACAGCGGCCCTTATATCCTTTTGGCTTTGTTTTATTTCTACAAATCCTTTTTCTTCAAGGGAAGCCGCAAGCTTTTTAATATTTTGCCTGGAACAGCCCAGCAATTTGCCGGATTGAGTAAACGTTAATTCTTCCCCGGAACGCCTGACCATGGTCAGCAGCATGAATTGTTTCAGGGTAATGTCCTTGTCTTCTTTATCAAAAATGGTCTGTAATTTATTTTCAGCGATAAAAAGAGTGCTGAAGATGGCCTTTACCTGATGTTCCCTTGTGTCTTTAAATCTCCGTATCAAATCTTCGATTTCCATAATAGCCTTCCGGAATGGACATAATAAGTATAGGTAACAAGTTACTAATTACAATATAGCAACTAGTTACCTATATGTCAATAAAAATTAAAAACGGACTGATAAACAGACACTGGTAAGCCCCAGCAGCCCAGTGTATTGATTATTCCATGCCCTCCCCCCTATACATTTTTTGGAGGATTACCCCTGTGTGAGAGGAAGGGCTGCATGGCATAGCATGAAAAGGCTGTTTCAAAAGCTTTGATTTTTCCAAGCTATTCCATGAGCATTTAAAGTAGATATTAAGAAGACATGTAATTTATAAGTAAGGAGATCATCTGAAAATAAAAAGATAAAGTTTAAAAAGATAAAGTTTAAAAGGATATCTGTATTCTTAAAAATTGTTCTTATTTTGAAAAAGATATCTGTGAAAATATAGCTTTTATATCCGATTTATTTTATTATATATTAGGAAGAAGGATAGGGGCTCTGCGCACCTGGAAAATTGAATGTTATGACATAAAAAATTAAATTACGGGAATCAAAAGGAGAGCGGCAGATGTAAAAAAAGATGTTAAAGATGTTAAAAGCAGGCGGTCAATGGATCGATGAAAAAGTAATAAAAGCGGTGAAATTGAGTGAGGGAAAAGCATGATTAAAAGAGGAATTTCTCCTTCATATTTGAGTGTTTATCTGCAAAAAAGTCCGCATATTTTTCAGATGGAAAACAGGTGAAAATGTAATTAATGCATTTTAAAATCAGGCTTCATATTGCAATGAATATTTATTTTTAAACAGAAAATAACCAGAGAAAAGTCTCTTTCAAGGAAAAGCTTTTTTCGGAAAAGGTTCTTCCCGGCTAAAAAGCCAATGAACCGGTAAAGGATTTAAAATTCTGTCATGAAAACACCACAAGCTGGCAAAATAGCATGTAAGCTCCGGTGATTGTAAAGCGCTGTTAAAAATAAAAAATAATTAAATGGATATCATATGTATAGGTAAGTTTAAAATTTATAAATAAAATTATAAAACCTGTTTCCGCAGGCAAAATAACCCTGCGAAATATACACATACACCTCCAAAAAACAGGCATATAACAAGAAAGGAAACCCATATGAAAGCATCAGAAGGAATCACCTACGCTCCAACCGGCCCGGCAAGGCCCGTCGTAAAACCGGGAGAATTTTATTTTGCAGCCATGTATCTGGAACACGGCCATATTTCCGGAATGTGCAACGGCCTGACAGAGGCCGGAGCCACATTAAAATACGTTTATGATACGGACAAAAGCCGTGGGGAAGCATTTGCCGCCCAATATCCCGGGGCCGTATTTGTCAGCCGGGAGGACATCATCCTGGCCGATCCGTCCATCCGCCTCATAGCAGCCGCTGACATACCCTCAAAACGGTGTGAAACAGGACTGCGCTGTATGTCCGCCGGCAAGGACTATTTCACGGATAAAGCGCCCTTTACCACCCTGGAGCAGCTTGCTGCCGCCAGAAAAATGGTGGAAGAAACCGGAAAAAAGTACATGGTCTACTATTCCGAGCGCATTCACTCGGAAAGCGCCGTTTACGCAGGAAACCTGATCAAATCAGGGGTAATCGGAAAGGTTATCAGCGTCACGGGCCTTGGCCCTCACCGGATGGGAGATCCCGAGACCCGTCCCGGATGGTTTTTCAAAAAGGAATTATACGGCGGAATACTCTGCGATATCGGCTCCCACCAGATTGAGCAGTATCTCTATTTTTCCGGCGCAAGGGATGCCAAGGTAGAGCACAGCCGCATCGCAAACTACAACCATCCGGAGTTTCCCGAGCTTGAGGATTACGGAGACGCCATGCTCACAGGCGATAACGGCACCTCCTGCTATTTCCGGGTGGACTGGTTCACGCCCGACGGCTTATCCGCCTGGGGAGACGGCCGGACCGTAATTCTGGGAACCGACGGCTACATAGAACTGAGAAAATATATCAATGTGGCCGCAGAGGACAGCAGCGGCGACAATTTGATTCTGGTGGACCGGAAAGGAGAGCAGTTTATCAAATGTAAAGATACGACAGGCTACCCATTTTTCGGGCAATTGATCCTGGACTGCATCAACCGGACCGAGAATGCCATGACCCAGGAACACGCCTTTAAAGCCGCTGAACTTTGCTTAAAATGTGAAAAATACGCGGCCGGAACCGTTCACAGGATTTAAAATATTTCCATTGGGGCGCGATGGCTGCCACCAAAAGAAAATAGTTACAACTAAAATATGACAGTGTGATTTGAACAATTTCTCACATACTAAGAGAGGAGCAAAAAATTGTCTCCTTTTATTCTTCTAAGGAGGTATGTGAGATGGGATTACACAAGATTCATAAACTGATAGTAAGAGCATTCTGGATCAGCCTGATCTTTTGCATCGGATTTACCTGGTATTATATAAAGCGGGTGATTCCGGACAAACTGAATATCGTTGCAGAGGAAGAAGAACAGTTTCATTTCTCCATGCCTTTTGATGTGACCCTGTATTCCGACAGCGAGGAAGTTGTGCTAAACAACGGATCAAATATTCCCTCGGATAAAATTCATTTGCAGGTAAACCAGCCTTTTTCCGTTTATTCGGAAAATCAGGGAAGCTATAAGCTGGGATTAAAGCTGTTTGGATGGCTTCAGCTAAAGGATATACAAGTCAATGTAGTGGATACCAAATATGCCATTCCATGCGGCACTCCCATTGGGATCTACTTAAAATCCGACGGCATCATGGTGATCGGAACCGGTGATGTGACAAAAAAAGACGGTATGGTGGCTGAACCGGCTTTTGGTATTCTCCAGTCAGGAGACTACATCGAGTCCATCAACGGAACCGCTTTAAATGACAAGGAAACGCTGATGGATGAGCTGAACAAAATCGGCGGTTCTGAGGCAGTATTAAAGGTGAGGCGAGGCGGGGAGGACATCGATATAAAGATGAATCCCATAGAAGCCGAAGACGGCACCTATAAGCTGGGAGTCTGGGTCAGGGACGACACCCAGGGAATAGGCACCATGACCTATGTGGATATGAACGGCCAGTTCGGGGCCCTTGGACACGGCATCAGTGACAGTGATACCGGGGAAGTGGTCCAGATCACCGACGGTTCCCTGTATGAGACCGCCATACTGGGAATCGAAAAGGGGACCTTTGGAAAGCCCGGGGTTATGAGCGGCATCATTTATTATGGACCAGGCTCCACACTGGGCACCATAACCGCCAATACCGAAGAAGGGATATTCGGAAAGGTAAATGACCGCTTTAAACAGAGCATCACCCAGGACGCCATTCCCATAGGCTACCGGCAGGATGTAAAAAAAGGAACGGCTTATATCCGGAGTGACGTATCGGGAAAGCTTCAGGATTATGAAATCGAGATCCAGCGGGTAGACTATTCCACCACCCATAAGAGCAAGGGAATGGTCATAAAGGTCACGGACCCGGACCTTCTGGCTCTCACCGGCGGCATTGTCCAGGGCATGTCGGGAAGTCCCATCATACAGGACGGAAAGCTCATAGGAGCCGTGACCCACGTATTTATTCAGGACCCTACCAGAGGGTATGGAATATTTATTGAAAATATGCTGGAAGAGTCGAGGTAAAGGTCAAAGCAGCTTGTGTAAATCCAGGCTGCTTTTCATTTTGTAAAAACTCTGCCCTTAGCCGGAGAAAAGGGTGGAATTCTGCAAAAATCAAATTTCATTGTAAAAATGCTAAAAAATCAGGGACAAAACTGAAATTTTTTGATGAATTTTGCTTTTCAATGTAATAGTAATGTGTTAATATAATTATTAGGCTGTGGAAAAAAATGGGAGTTTTTTTGCCGACAATGTATATCCTTTTTCAACATCACGGAAAAAGCAGATATGGGAGATACTCCGGCAGGACATTTTGATCTTCGACACGTTTGTAAAAAAACGAAAATGACGGAAGTCGATTTGGATTTTATTGTCTTTGTCGAATAATGCGACAGAATCCCATTGCGGCATAAGCCGGGCTAAGTCTATAATGGCTTTACACTAGTTTTCATCTATTTTGAAGAATCAGGAGGAGAGTATCGAGATGTCGGAAATCAGTATTGCGATTGCGGATGATAACCTGCAGACATTAAATCTGCTGAATGATATACTGGAGGGAGAGGAGGATTTTCACGTCGTAGGAAGGGCGGATAATGGCGAAGACGCCTACAACATGATTTTAAAAACAAATCCGGATGTTGTCTTATTGGACGTGATTATGCCGAGGATGGACGGAATTACGGTAATGGAGCGGGTGAGAAGCAGCGGTGCTGTCGCGAAGATCCCGTCGTTTATTATGGTAACTGCGGCCGGAAGCGAGAATATTACCGAAGATGCGTTCCGTATGGGAGCAAATTACTACATCATGAAGCCCTTCAACAAAGAGATTATCGTCGACAAGGTACGGAGAGTGGGCCAGAGAAAGACAAAAACACCCAGCTTTCAGGGAATGAAAAAGGTGAAGCCTTATGTCAATAAGACCGAGTATATGGAGCAGAATCTGGAAAATGATGTGACTCAGATGCTTCATGAAATCGGGATTCCGGCTCATATCAAAGGCTACCAGTACTTGCGCGACGCCATCGTCATTTCCGTTCAGGACCAGGAAATGCTTACTTCTGTGACAAAAATACTTTATCCGAGTATTGCGAAAAAGCATCAGACAACCCCAAGCCGTGTGGAGCGGGCCATCCGCCATGCCATAGAAGTGGCGTGGAGCAGGGGAAAGATGGATACCATCAATGAGCTGTTCGGCTACACGGTCAGCACCGGGAAAGGCAAACCCACCAATTCCGAGTTTATTGCCCTGATCGCTGACAAAATAAGACTTGATTACAAAAAACTTTCGTAAAATATAAGGGAAAGGCACTTCCTTATTTCTTCAAAATGCAGTATACTATAGGCTAGAAGATACCGCTCCGGCGGAGGAAAGAATAAGGGAGGTTTTTTGATGAAGAAGATATTATTCGTTGCATCGGAGGCAGTACCTTTTATTAAAACCGGAGGGCTTGCCGATGTGGTTGGGTCCCTTCCAAAGTGCTTTGACAAAGAATTTTTTGATGTCAGGGTAATGATTCCCAAATATCTTTGCATCAGGCAGGAGTGGCGGGATCAGATGACCTATGTTGATCATTTTTATATGGATTATCTGGGACAGAGCAGGTATGTTGGAATTCTTCAGTGTATTTACGACGGTATTACGTTTTATTTTATTGATAATGAAGGCTATTACAGCGGTTCAAAGCCCTATGGGGACTGGTTCAATGATCTGGAAAAGTTCTGTTTTTTCTCCAGAGCAGCCTTATCCGCGCTTCCGGTAATCGGATTTCAGCCGGATCTGGTCCATTGCCATGACTGGCAGACCGCACTGGTTCCTGTTTTGTTAAAGGACCGGTTCCATGACGGGGAATTCTTCAAGGATATGAAGTCCGTCATCACCATCCATAATTTAAAATTCCAGGGCGTATGGGATGTAAAGACCATACAGAGGTTTACCTGTCTGCCGGATTATTATTTCACTCCGGACAAATTGGAGGCATATAAGGATGGTAACCTGTTAAAGGGAGGCATCGTTTACGCAGATGCCATTACTACGGTCAGCGATACTTATGCAGAAGAGATCAAGATGCCGTTTTACGGAGAAGGCTTAGACGGCCTGATGCGCGCCAGGGCAGGAAGCTTAAGGGGCATTGTGAACGGCATTGATTACGATGAATTTAATCCGGAGACAGATTCCTATATTGTCCAGAGATATAACGCGAAAAACTTCCGCAAGGAAAAAGAGAAGAACAAGCAGGCTCTCCAGCAGGAACTGGGGCTGAATCAGGACGTGAAAAAGTTCATGATCGGCATCGTTTCCCGGCTGACGGATCAGAAAGGGCTGGATCTGATCCAGTGCGTGATCGACGAGCTGTGCAAGGATGATATTCAGCTGGTGGTTTTGGGCACGGGAGAAGAACGGTATGAGAACATGTTCCGCCATTATGCCTGGAAGTATCAGGATAAGGTTTCGGCCAATATCTTTTATTCAGAGGCCATGTCCCATAAGATTTACGCGGCCTGTGACGCATTTCTCATGCCGTCCCTGTTCGAGCCCTGCGGCTTGAGCCAGCTCATGTCTCTTCGCTACGGCACTGTGCCCATTGTCAGAGAGACAGGAGGCTTAAAGGATACGGTAGAGCCTTACAATGAGTTTGAGAGCCGGGGAACCGGTTTCTCTTTCTCCAATTACAATGCCCACGAAATGCTGGGAGCCATACGGTATGCAGAGAAGATCTATTATGACAAGAAGCGGGAATGGAATAAGATCATTGACCGCGCCATGGCAAAGGATTACTCATGGAAGACTTCTGCAATAAAGTACCAGGAACTGTATGACTGGCTGATCGGCTGGTAGGAGAGCTCATTTTTTTAGAAGGAAGCGAAATTAAGGATGAAACATACACATTGGACCCGGGAAGAAGCAGTCAGATGGGCAGAGGATTCTTCCTGGGTGGAACAGGAATATTATAACGAAGATCCGGACTACATGGCGTGCGTTAAGGACATCATGGACAGTCCGGTATTCCAGTCCATGGATAACTTTATGCAGCATGGGGACACTACCTGTAAGGCTCACTGCATCAAGGTATCCTATATGAGCTATTGCATTTGCAGGAAAATGGGCTGGGAATACGGGGAGGTGGCAAGAGCCGCCCTTCTCCATGACTTATTTTTATACGACTGGCACACCCATGCCAGAGAAACCGGGGAGCATTTCCATGGTTTTACCCATCCAAGAACCGCGCTGAACAATGCAGTAAAGCATTTTGAGCTGACGGAAAAAGAAAAGGATATGATTTTGCGCCACATGTGGCCCTTAACACCGGTTCCTCCCAAAAGCCGCGGGGGACTGGTCATTATTTACTCAGATAAATTCTGCGGCCTGGCAGAGACCTTTGCAAGAATCAAGCGCTGGGTCTTATATTGCTTTGGGCCAAAAAGAGCTGCATAAGACGGAGGAAATACCCTGCGGGTATACCTGTATGCCCAGAAAGCGGGGCGGAAAAGAGGAAACACCCTGCGGGTATACCTGGATGCCCAGAAAGCGGGGCGGAAAAGAGGAAACCATGACATTTTGGGAAGAGATACTGGGGAACCAGGTGCTGGTGACTGCGGTTACCGGATGGACGGTAGCGCAGGTTTTAAAGACCATCATTGACCTGGCCCTTAATAAAAGTTTTAATCCGGAGAGGCTGGTAGGGTCCGGTGGAATGCCAAGCTCCCACGCTTCTACGGTTTGTGGGTTGACGACCGCCGCCGGTTTTCGCTATGGCGCCGGTTCTTTTGAGTTTGCGGTTTGCTTTGTTTTGTCCATGATTGTCATGTACGATGCCATGGGCGTGCGAAGGGAAACGGGAAAGCAGGCCAAGCTGTTAAACAGTATTTTGCTGGAAAATCCTTTGAAGCTTCACGGTGAGATTTTGCAGGAGAAGCTAAAGGAATATGTGGGACATACCCCTCTGCAGGTGGCAGCCGGGGCTCTGCTGGGCATTCTGCTGGCAGTGTTTATATCCCAATATTATTAAAGATCAAGAAAGGCTTTGGAGAATCATAAGAAAATATCCCTTGATTTCTTATGATATTCATATTATACTTTAACAAATTAGCAAATTGTTGAATTTGGAGGTAAAATGGTATGTCAATTTACCATAGTATAAACAGCTTTTTCCTGTTCAGCTTTCTGGGATATCTTCTTGAATGCGCCGTACTGAGCTACGAAAATAAGAGGCCTGTGTTGAATCGCGGATTTGGTCACGGACCTTTCTGTATTATATATGGATTTGGAGCGATGGGAGCTACGCTTCTTTTAAGCCCTCTTATGGGGGATTGGATCAGGCTTTATTTTGCATCCATGGCCATGGCGACTTTCATGGAGCTTGTGACGGCCCATATGATGATAAGGCTGTTCGGCTCATTCTGGTGGGATTACAGCCAGAAGCCATTGAATTACAGAGGAATCATCTGCCTGGAAAGCAGCGTTGCATGGGGATTTTTAGGAATTTTTTATTTCCGTTTTTTAAATGGATTTGTGACTCATGTGGCCGGGCTGGTTCCGACGGGCCTTGAACGCATGGTTGCCATGTGCCTGATGGCATTTTATGTGGCGGATTTTGTGTATACCATGAGGCTGCAGATGAAGGCGGCATGTGAAGAAGATGATGATACGTCCATGATCGGGCGTCTGAAAGTATATTAAGAATGGCGGGATTCGATGCGGGTCCCGCTTCTTTGTGCGTTATAAAGATATGAATGATATAGGAGGTTGCCGTGAATAAAAAAGTAAAAAAGCTTGTATTGGCCTCAGCCTCTCCGCGCAGAAGAGAGCTGCTGGCCCAGATCGGGGTGGTGCCGGAGATTGTGCCCAGCACCATTGAAGAAAAGCTCGCTACGGATGTGCCGGAGCTGGCGGTAATGGAGCTTTCCCGTCAAAAGGCAGAGGATGTGGCGCGTTTCCAGAAGCCGGGGACCTGGGTCATCGGCGCGGATACAGTGGTGTCTGCGGCTGGGAAGATCCTGGGAAAGCCGGCCAGCCATGAGGAGGCGTTCCGGATGATTTCCATGCTGGAGGGAAAGATCCATCAGGTATATACGGGAGTCACCCTGATATTTTGCGGAGAAAAGGGCAATAAGATACGGACATTTGCGGAAAAGACCGAGGTTTCCGTATACCCTATGACAGAGGAGGAAATAAGGACCTATGCCGATGATAAGGAGCCCATGGACAAGGCAGGGGCTTATGGGATACAGGGAAAATTCGCAGCTTTTATTAAAGGGATTGACGGGGATTATAATAATGTAGTAGGATTGCCGGTAGGACGTGTATACCAGGAGATAAAAGAGATGTTTGAACAGGAGGATCAGGAATGATTAAGCTGATTGCATCGGATATTGACGGAACTCTGGTGAAGGATGGAAGCAATGAGGTAAATCCGCAGCTTTATGATGTGATTTTAAGGCTTCGCGAAAAGGGAATTCAGTTTGCCGTAGCCAGCGGGCGGCAATGGGCCAGCGTTGAGTCCATCTTCGAACCCATCAAGGAAAAGGTATTCTATCTTTCGGACAACGGAGCCTATGTGGGCTGCCATGGGCGCAGCCTGTTCATCAATACCATTGACCGTCAGACCGTCATGGATATGGTGATGGATGTGCGGAAAGTTCCGGGCCTTGAGGTCATGGTCAGCGGTCCGGATGTGGCATATCTGGAAACAAAGGATCAGGAATTTGTTGACTGGATGGTGAACGGATATAAGTTCCGGATAAAGCAGGTGGAAGATATAACTGCAGTGGATTCTGAATTTATTAAGATCTCGGTTTACCGGAAAGAGGATGTGGAATCCCACACAAGGGCTTTCCGGGAAAAGTACGGGGACCGTTTAAAGATGACCATTTCCGGGGACATGTGGCTGGACTGCATGAAGAAAGGAATCAATAAGGGCCAGGCCATAAAGCTTCTTCAGGACAGCCTGGAGATTAAGCCGGAGGAGACCATGGCCTTTGGAGACCAGTTAAATGACATCGAGATGCTAAAACAGGCTTATTACAGCTTTGCGGTGGGCAATGCCAGAAAAGAAGTAAAGGAAGCGGCCCGTTTCCAGGCGGATACCAATGTGAACGACGGTGTTTTAAAAATACTGAAGCTGCTCTAGGCGGCGGGGAAGGAGGGTGTCCATGAAAGCTTCACATAAACATGGGAAGCGTCTCTTCCTGACCCTTGCCCTGGCGGCGGCTCTGCTGTCCGGCTGTAAGGCTGAAATTCCCATTGTTTCTGAAATCACGGAAACCAAGGCCTACACCCTGCCACAGTCCATGATTATCCTGGCGACGGAGAGGAACCGGTATCAGCAGGTTTACACCAGTCAGATCTGGGGCGTGGCCCTGCCGGACGGCCAGACCTTTGAGACATATCTGGTGGACCAGGTCAAGGACTTTCTTGAGGAGATGAAGATGCTAAATCTCCTGGCCCAGAACAAGGGAGTGGTTCTTTCAAACGGAGAAAAGGAGCAGGCCCGCAAGGCATCGGAGGAGTATTTCAATTCCCTGACAAAGGAAGACATTTCCTACATGGGAGCGACGGAAAGCGATGTCCAGACCATGTATGAAGAATATTATATTTCCAATAAGGTTGTTAATGAATTAACAAAGGATATGAATCTGGAAATCAGCGACAGCGAGGCAAAGGTCATAACCGTGGACCAGATTGTTTTGTCCGATGCCTCCACTGCCGCAGATGTCCTTTCAAAAGCCCAGGCCGGGGACGTGGATTTTTCAGATCTTGCCAAGGAGTATTCCGAGGACTCTGTCATCCGCCGGAGCGTAGGAAGAGGGGAAGAGTCCCAGACCTATGAGGAGGCCGCTTTCTCCCTTGCAGCAGGAGAAATCAGCCAGGTGGTGGAGGAAAACGGCAGGTACTTCATTATAAGGTGCGTCAGTGATTACGATGAGGCCGCCACTCAGGAGAGGAAGACCGGTCTGTACCAGGAGAGAAAAAGGGAAGCCTTTGATAAGATCTACTCCCAGTTTAAGGCGGAAAATCCCATGTCTTTCAGCGGTGAGATGTGGAAAGGCATAAAGTTTTCCAAGGATGACAAGACCACAACCGCCAATTTTTTTGATATTTACAAAAAGTATTTTTCTGATTGAGGAACCCAGGGGAAAGGGGAAAAATACAAATGAAACCGGAAAAGGATGTCAGACAGAAAAGGCGCAGCCACAGGCGCCGGGGAAGCCGGGGACGGGAAATTCTTACTGTCTTTCTGGCAATTTTACTCACCATGATTTTAATCTTAGGGCTTGCGGTGGGAGGCGTATTCGGCTACCGCTACTGGTCAGGCAGCAAGGCCTTGAATTCACCTTTGGAAACCAGCCGGGAGATAGAGCCGGAAACCATGGGCAATTCCTATGAATAAGAAGAATAATGGAATAATATAAGAAATATGAGAAAAAGGGAAATCAGCGGACTGATTTCCCTTTTTTATGCTAAAAAACCCGGTGATCCCTATTCAGGTCATGGATTCAGCTCCGGGAGATATGGTTTTATTTTTTGGCATAATTCCCCCTGTACAAAATCAGCGAAAGAAGCTTCGTCCTGAGGCAGAATTACATCCGCGTACTCCATTACCGCTTCCGCGGTGGGCTTTATGACGGAGGAGGTGCTGCTTTGAATCATGACAAAGAGAGCGGGTTCCGCCACCAGGCGCACGCTGTTGGATTCACATAGAATAAGAGCGTCCTCCGGAACCAGCTTCAGGGCTTCTTCCAAGGCCTCTCTCAAATTTTCCTTAAAGGCCCGGATGAGATAAACCTGCTTTGCCCCGGCCTTTTTCAGCAGCATGGTATCCTTTGTTCCGGTGCCGGTCTCTTCCGTTATGTCAAAACAGCCTTTCAGCCCCTTGCAGATACCGCAGCCATGGCCTCCCCTGGGGCATATGTCCCCATGATTTTTTATGGTAATCAGCTTAAATGCGATAATTGGCATCTTATCCTGAAAGGCGCGGATAATCTGAAGGGTCAGGGTGGTCTTTCCGCTGTTTCGTCCGGTCGCTCCGATCAGCACCATATGCCTGGCCTGGAGAAAGGCTGTGTTTTTTGTATTCATATCATATATACTCCGATCCCATTGAGTTATTGCACTATTTTGGTAAGGCTGAAACGATTCTGTGCAAAAATATTTTTTATTATAACACTTTCCTAATATGGTTTCAACATGGAAAAAAAAGCAGAAAATCACAGAAAACCCCGTGATATATTTAACAAATGATATTTTCTGGATCAGGAGATGTGTTGGTTTTACAACTATAGGTGCAGAATACTTTGACTTATGTTTTTTTATAAGAACAATAAAAGATGGAATATACTGTATTTTGATGGCGCAATTATAAATATTACCTGAAAATTTTTTTGAAAATAGAGAAACAAGATTGAGAAAAACATAACGAGAAAAAAGCAAAATATCCCGGATTTGTGTATTATAGATAAAATAACAGGGTGCCGTTATACTCGTTTGTATATATTGACATAAGCCTGGAGGGGTGCTAATATAGAAAAACATTCTAAAAAAATTTTTGAGCTAAAAAAAGTTTTTTAGTTCAGAAAAATTTTTAGGAATAATTGGTCCGGTGGAGTTCATGAAAAAACAAAAATAGGAGGTGATTTCTTTCGAAAATGTAAGTGAGAAAATCAAAAATGTGACGGCCGCTGTTTTATGCGGAGGCAAAAGCAGGAGGATGGGCTTTGACAAGGCATTTCTCATGGAGGACCAGCAGTATTTGCTGCTGGAGACAGCAAAAGAACTGCAAAGCCTGTTTGAGCAGGTGGTTCTGGTCAGCAATACAAAGGCCAAGTTTGAGGGCCGGCCGGATTTTGCAAAGCTTCCCGTTTTAGAGGATCGCTATGTGGAGAAGGGGCCCATGGGCGGCATAAGCACTGCTTTAGAGCAGATTCAAACGGAATACGCTTTTGTCATGGCCTGTGATATGCCTTTGCCGGATGTTGGACTGATTGGCCGGATGTACCGGAAGCTGGGTCAGGAGCAGGTGTTGGTTTGCAGCCATCAGGGGAAATTAGAGCCTTTGTTTGCTTTTTACCATAAGTCCTGTCTTCCTGTTTTTAAAAAACAAATAGAAAAAGGGGAATTAAAGCCGCGGAGCGCTTTTCCGGCTCTGCAGGTGGAACTGTATTGCTTGAATGATGAGGAAATGAACGCCATGGTAAACTTGAACACACCGGAGGATGTACAGGAGTGGAATCAGAAAACAAAATAAAAAATCAATGATGTTACATAGGAGGGGAAGATGGGATCTTTTAGTCCGGCAGAAGTTTTGGATATTTTGGGAGATAAAGCTCAAATTAAAACGAAATTATCTTTTATGCGGTTATTTTTACTTTCTATTCTGGGCGGTTCCTTTATCGCAGAAGGGTTTTTGGCCTGCATCCGCGTTATGGGAACATTGCCCGCCCAGTGGGGAAGCTTTGCAAGCCTGCTTGGAGGCTGTCTTTTCCCTATCGGACTGATCGCGATTGTGATGGTCGGAGGGGAATTGGCAACAGGAAACATGATGACGATGGCCATCGGCGCGTTCCAGAAGAAGATTTCTCTTTGGGATCTGGCCTATAACTGGATCGTGGTCATGGCAGGAAATATGGTTGGGAGCTTTCTTGTGGCTTACTTTTTCGGACATTTTGTAGGGCTGACGGAAGGTGCATTTTTGACCAAGACCGTAGCCGTCGCCACCGCTAAAATCAATGATTCTCCTATGGTGGCCCTGGTCTCCGCCATTGGCTGCAACATCTTTGTCTGTATGGCCGTATGGCTCGGCACCAGCGCTAAGGACTATTTGGCAAAGCTGGCGGGGCTGTGGTTCCCAATCATGATTTTCGTAGTCGTCGGATTTCAGCACGTGGTGGCAAACGCTTTTGTCATTCCTGCGGCAATCTTCTCAGGCCAGTCTGCCATCACCTGGATGAATTATCTGGAGAATACGGTGTATGTCTTTATCGGCAACGCCATTGGCGGAGCACTCGCCTTTGCCCTGCCCTGCTTTTTGATGTACGGGAAGAAAGAGGACGCCAAAAAGGAATAAGAGGTAAAAATAAAATATAGAAAGGGTCATTGCAATGGATACAAGGGAAAGGGAAGAAAAGCTGAGGATCATCCGGCAGGATGGAGCAAAGCAGGAAAACATTTTGGAAATTTTAATCGACCTTCAATTTGCTTCGGAAGAGGGCTATATTGACAAGGAGACTGCCGCCATGGTGGCGGAAGAGCTGCACATGACCGAAACAAGGGTATATGAGATTGTCAGCTATTACGCCATGTTAAAGGACAAGCCTCAGGCGAAATTTGTCCTCAAGATCTGCAACAGTTCGCCCTGTCATTTCTCCCGCGGGGAAGAGGTGGCCTTATCTCTGGAGAAGAAGCTGGGCGTACCAATGGGAAAGATGACGGACGACGGCCTTTTTGCCTATCACTATATTCCGTGTGTGGGCGCCTGCGACATTGGTCCGGTCATTAAGATCAAGGATACGGTATTCGGCAATCTCAGCGATGAAAAAATATCTTCTCTGATCGACGACCTGCGCAGAGGCAAAATAGTCGTATAGGCTGAAAGGGGGAAAAAAGAATGGCAATGACAGAACCGGTTCTTTTAAAACGAGTGGGAAAAATGACAGACCCCACTTCTGTTGAAGAATTTATGAAATATGGCGGCTTTGCAGGGCTGCAGAAAGCTGTCACAATGGACAGGGAGGATATTTTAGGAGAATTGGATGCCGCTTTGCTTCGCGGAAGAGGCGGAGCAGCCTATCCTTTAGGCCGCAAATGGCGCCATTTATACGGCAGCACCGATACTCCCAAATACGTTGTCTGCAACGCAGACGAGGGGGAGCCGGGCACCTTCAAGGATAAGATGCTGCTGGAGAAAGATCCTCTCAGCGTTATTGAAGGCATGCTGATCGCAGGCTATGTATTCGGTTCCAATGATGGTTATATTTATATCCGTGGAGAATACCGCCACATTCAGGCCGTATTCCATCAGGCAGTGAGCAACGCCCTGGCTGCCGGATATCTGGGAAATAATATTATGGGAATTGATGGATTTAATTATAATATTCACATCATTTCCGGTGGCGGCGCTTATGTCTGCGGAGAGAACTCGGCACTCCTTAATTCCATTGAGGGCAAAACCGGGCGTCCAAGAGTGAAGCCGCCCCACCTGGCTGATGTGGGACTTTACTTAAAGCCCACCCTGGTCAACAATGTGGAATCCTTTGCCTGCGTTCCGGTTGCCATCAACATGGGCGGAGAAGCCTTTGCACAGCTGGGCACAAAGGATGGAGGCGGCACCAAGCTCATCTGCTTATCCGGCCATATTAAAAACCGCGGTATTTATGAGGTGAAGCTTGGCACGCCCCTTGATGAGATTCTCTACAGCGAGGAATACGGCGGAGGCACCTCCACAGGCAGGCCCATTAAGTTCTGTCACTTCGGCGGACAATCCGGCCCCATCGGAACCAGCGAGCAGATCAAGGGCCGCTTGTATGACTACGGAGATTTCTGGTTTAACAAGCTGGCGGTGGGCTCAGGCGCCATTGTGGTCATGGATGACAGCGTCAGCGTGGTGGACTATATCGAAAGTGTGCTGGAATTCTTCGTTCACGAGTCCTGCGGCAAATGCACTCCCTGCCGTCTGGGAACTACCAGGCTTTTGGAGCTGATCCAGAATTTTCAGCGCCATAAGGGCAAGCCGGGAGATCTTGAAAGACTTGAAAAAATGCTGGAACATATCACGAATCTGTCTGCATGCGGACTTGGCCAATCGGTATCGGTTTCTGTGAATTCTGCCTTAGCCGGCTACAGAGATGAATTCGAAGCCTGTATTAATTAATGGAGAAGGAGGAAAATACTGTGTTAGAAACAGAGAAAAACAACTCTATGGTCGAACTGGAAATCGACGGACACGCCATTGCCGTGCAAAAGGGAACCACCATTTTGGAGGCCTGTAAAACACTGGATATTGAGATTCCCACCCTTTGCCATATGAAAGAACTGGCTCCCGACGGCTCCTGCAGGATGTGCGTTGTGGAAATCGAAGGCGGAAGAAAGGGAGGGCTGGTCCCCTCCTGCTCCGAGCACTGCGCTCCAGGAATGAAGGTGTCCACCAGATCGAAACGGGTGGTGGAGTCCCGGAAATTCATTCTGGACCTTCTTTGCAGCAACCATGTGTTCAGCTGCTTTAACTGCGCGGCTAACGGGGAATGCAGGCTTCAGGATTACTGCCTGGAATATGATGTGGAAAAAACCAGCTTTACCGCAGGAAAGAGAGTGGGGATGAATGAAGCGGACAGAAGCAATCCTTTCTTCACTTTCTATCCTGAAAAATGTATTATGTGCCGGCGCTGTACCAGAGTGTGCCAGCAGCTTCAGGGCCGGGACGTGGTCAGCGTTTCCAACCGCGGCTTTGATACCCGCATGAGCCCCAGCTATCAGCTTCCTTGGAGAGAGTCCACTTGTGAATCATGCGGAAACTGTGTGTCAAACTGCCCCACAGGAGCCCTTTCTTCCAAGGACCAGCAGAAGAATTACAGGGCCTGGGAGGTTGAAAGGGTACGGACCACCTGTCCTCACTGCGCCACAGGCTGCCAGATGGATCTTCTGGTGAAGAACAACCGGATCGTGGGAGTCAATCCGGCGGACGGACCGTCAAACCGGGGGATTCTCTGCGTAAAGGGTAAATTCGGCTCCTATAAGTTCATTCATTCCGGAGACCGTCTCACCCATCCCCTGATTAAGCGCGATGGTAAATTTGAAAAGGCCAGCTGGGATGAGGCTTTAGACTTAATCGCCCAGAGGTTTACAGAGATTAAAAAGAAGTACGGAGCAGACGCCAATGCCGGCTTTTCCTGTTCCCGTGCTCCGAACGAAGACAATTACGTTTTCCAGAAAATGATGCGGGCGGCCTTTGGCACCAACAACGTGGACAACTGCGCAAGAGTCTGCCACTCCGCCTCTGTCCACGGCCTTGCAACGACCCTGGGCTCCGGGGCCATGACAAACCCAATCCGTGACATTACGGAAGACGTTGACGTAATTTTACTCATCGGCTCCAATCCTACGGAAGCCCACCCTGTAGTGGGCTCACAGATCCGCCAGGCAATCCAGAGAGGAACCCAGATCATTGTGGTGGACCCCCGTAAGATCGATCTGGTTAAGGATGCGGTCATCCATATGCCCATCAAGGCGGGCACCAACATCGCTTTCGCAAACGCAATGATCCATGTCATCATTGAGGAAGGCCTTGCAGATATGGACTTTATAAAGGAGAGGACCGAAGGCTTTGAGGAGCTGGCTGAAATCGTAAAGGATTACACGCCGGAAAAGGTTGCCGAAATCTGCCATATTGATGCGGAGGATATCCGCAAAGCCGCAAGGATGTATGCCACGGCGAAAAAGGCTCCCATCATTTACTGCCTGGGCGTTACCGAGCATTCCTCAGGAACAGAAGGCGTTATGAGCCTTTCCAATCTGGCCATGGTGGTCGGAAAGCTGGGAAAATCCGGCTGCGGCATCAATCCTCTGCGGGGACAGAACAACGTACAGGGCGCCTGCGACATGGGCTGTATGCCTTATGATTTCCCGGGATACCAGAAGGTTGCAAACAAGGAGGTCCGGGAGAAGTTTGAAAAGGCATGGGGAGTTCCGTTAAGCGAAACCACAGGGCTTATGTCTACCCAGGTGCTGCCCGGAGCCATAGAAGGAAAGATCAAAGGGCTTTACATCTTCGGAGAGGACCCCATGGTTACGGACCCGGATACGGCTCACGTCGCCAAGTCCCTGGAAAGCCTGGAATTCCTTGTGGTGCAGGAGCTGTTTATGACAGAAACAGCCCAGTTTGCCGATGTGGTGCTGCCGGGAACCAGCTACGGGGAAAAGGAGGGAACCTTCAGCAATACGGAACGCCGGGTACAGAGAGTGCGCAAGGCGGTAACTCTGGAAGGAGAGATGCGTCTGGATACGGACATCTTTTACGATGTGATGAACCGTATGGGCTATCCCTGCCAGAGAAAAACGGCGTCCCAGATCATGGACGAAATCGCCAGCGTAACGCCGGCTTTTGGAGGCATCAGCTTTGAGAGGCTGGACAACGGGGAATCGCTTCAGTGGCCCTGCCCCAACAAGGAGAGCAAAGGCACTTATATTATGCACGTCGGAAAGTTTTCACGGGGTCTTGGATATTTTTATCCGGCAAAGTACCGGCCGTCCCGGGAGCTTCCTGACGAGGAATATCCGTTTATGATGGTCACTGGCCGTATGCTCTACCATTACAACACCAGAGCCATGACGGGCCGTACAGAAGGCTTGAACGAAATCTGCGGAGAGTCCTACATTGAGATCAACCAGGGAGATGCAGCTATGCTGGGAATCAAGGACGGAGACAGAGTCAAGGTTTCCTCCCGCCGTGGTGAGATTGAAACCAAAGCGGTGGTAGGAGATAAGATGATGCCTTCCGAGGTGTTCATGACCTTCCATTTCGCAGATGGAAATGTAAACAAGATCACGAATTTCGTGATTGACGATATTGCCCGCATTCCGGAATATAAGGTGTGTGCGGTGTCTGTAAGACGCGCTTAATCTTGTCAATTGAGAAAGACTCATACACAGGAAGGAGGAACCTGATTGATCGAATTAGAAGAAGCCGTTGACCTGTTGGTGAACAGCGTTAAAATAGAAACGAAAACAGAAAAACTGGACATTTTATCTGCCATTGGAAGGATTTGCGCAGAGGATGTGACAGCACCTTTCCCTGTTCCTCATTTTCCCAAATCAGGGATGGACGGGTATGCGGTCAGAAGTCAGGACACGAAAGGCGCTTCCAGAGAAACACCGGTTCTTTTTCAGGTGACCGGTGAAATCTGTGCAGGAGATTATCTTGAATTTGAAGCAAAGCCCGGCACAGCGGTGCGGGTGATGACCGGCGCCATGGTGCCGGAAGGCTATGACTGTGTGATACGCCAGGAGGATACGGATTACGGCCAGAAGCAGGCAGAGGTGTATGTGGAGATGAGACCCTGGCAGAACTATTGCCGGGTCGGGGAGGACATTCAGTCAGGAACGCAGATCATCACCCGTCAGTCCCGTTTGGGGCCGGGGCATATCGGCGTGTTAGCCAGCATGGGAATCCAGGAAATTACGGTGCTTAAGGAGCCCAGGGTGGGTATCATTTCAACGGGCAATGAGCTTATGCCCCTTGCAGGGCCCCTGGGAAAGGTTGGGGTGTATCCCAGCAGCGCCTATGCCATTGCCGCCCAGTTAAAGACTCAGGGGGTCCAGGTGACCTTTATGGAAATCTGCCCCGATGATCCTGACCGCTTTTCCCTCATGCTGGATGAGAAAATCGGTCAGGCTGATGTAATCATCACCACCGGAGCACTTTCCGTGGGGAAAAAGGATTTCCTTCCGGAGGCCTTGGAGAATATGGGGGCTGAAAGGATTTTCCATGGAGTGAATATGCGTCCGGGAACGCCTGTAATGGCGAATAAGTATAAGGAGAAGCTCATTCTCAGCTTATCCGGCTATCCCTTTGCGGCCATGGTCAATTTCCGGCTGTTTTTCTGGCCTGTTCTGGCAAGGCTCATGGGTGACGATTCCCTTTCCTGGAAGAAAACAAAGGGCATTGTGGTGGAGGGAAGCGCCAATCCGGCAAAGAAGAGGCGGTTTGTCCAGGCCTTTACCGATGAGGCGGGCATTCACATTTTTGACAGAAACCAGCATTCCTCTGTTTTATCCGAAATGCTCCGTTCAAACTGCATCATTGACCAGAAAGAGGGGGCGGTTATTTCCCCGGGGGATATGGTGGAGGTTCTCTATTGGAAGCAGGAAACGTAGGCTACGCCTGAAAAAATGCTTCCGTCAGGTTCACAAGGGCTTCCTGATCTTTCGTTCCCATAACCTCCCTTGCGGAGTGCATGGCCAGTATGGGCGCCCCTGCGTCCACAGTGCGCATGGTGAGAAGGGCGGAGGAAATGCTTCCTAAAGTAGAGCCGCCTTTCATATCTGAGCGGTTGGAGAATTTTTTATAAGGAATCTTTTTCTCACGGCAGATTCCCTCAATGACTGCGGTGCTGGCAGCATCGGTGGCATAGGACTGGCTGGCAGCCAGCTTAATGGCAACCCCGTCTCCCATGAGAATCTGGTTCTTAATATCGCATTTTTCCCCATGATTCGGATGAATGGCATGAGCTACGTCCAGGGACAGCAGAAAGCCATTCAGCAGAACGTCTAAGAAGGTTTCTCTGGAATATCTCAGGGACAAGCATATCTTTTCCAAAATGTGTTCGGTCAGGGCAGAAGCGGCTCCCTGCTTGGTATGGCTTCCGATTTCCTCATTATCGTACAGGGCCACGGCATGGATGCCGCTTTTGCATGGTCCGGCCATGATTCCGCTTAAGCAGGCCTGTACGGAGGTTAAGTTATCCAGGCGGGGAGAGGAGTAAAATTCGTTTTCTAAGCCTAACAGGGTTCCTTGCTCATAGTTATAGATATAGATTTCATAATCCAGAATGTCTTCCTTTTTCACCCCTGCTTCCTTTGCCAGAGCTTCCGTAAAGAAGTTTTCTTTGCTTAATTCATCGGTGATCCGGGCCATGAGAGGCAGCATATCCACCTGGGCGTTGATGGCGACTCCGTCGTTGGCCTCCCGGTTCATGTGGATTGCCAGATTGGGGACCGTAAGGAGAGGGCGGGCGAAGTCTACAAATATGGTTTTTGGATTCATGGGAGAAGAACCGGTCACGCAGACCTTGCCTGCCATGGATAAGGGACGGTCAAACCAGGTGTTTAAAAGGGGTCCTCCATAGACCTCCACGTTAAGCTTTCCATAGCCTGTGGAAGTGACCTCAGGAGAGGGCTTCACCTTAAGACAGGGCCAGTCTGTGTGGGAGGCCGCCAGTTTCAGGGCCGGGACTTCTCCCAGCTCTTCCCCTACAGAAAAGGCGATGAGGGTGGAATCGAAAGCATTTATGTAATAGGAGCAGCCCCTTTTTAGGTCCCAGGGGGCGGCCAGCGGCAGCTCCTTAAATCCAGCGGCAGTAAGCTGGTCTGCAGCCGCCATAATGCAGTGGTAGGGGGAAACGGAGGCGGCGATAAGCGTTTCCAACTGTTTGATATGATTCATATGTTTATCCTTTCTCTGAGCTTTTTGATGCTTATAGGATTATACCATAGAAAAAAGCGGCTGGGAATACCGGAGAGAGGGGAAATCCCGCGTTGACAGCCCGGTCGGTCCGGTGTATAGTTAAGGCTGATAATTATGAACGGGGAGAATTTACCATGATCGCACTGAATATTGAGGATATCAGGCTTTTTACCTCCAGGCTTTTTGTGGGAGAAGCCTTTGACCACTTTCTTGTAAAGGAAGCCTCCATCGTTACCTTTAATACATTTACCATCGACGGAAAGGTGCGTCCCGGATATTATTCCCGGGAAGAGGTGGAGGAGAAGAAAATAGAAGCCCTGTCCGCCTGGGCTGCGGTGAAGCCTTTCTGCTTTTCCCTGATTAAGGGAAAACGGCTTCCGGGAAGCTTCAGGATCATTCTGCAGATGCCAGGGGAAGGGATGGAGCGGTTCCTGGCTGCCCGCCGGCTTCCCTTTCAGCCGGATCAGGTCCAGGGCCTGTACATCAACATCCGTTATGAGGATGAGAAGCTTACCTGCATTACCGGAACCTCTGTTTCTGTTTTTACCATGGACAAAACACTGGATGAGGAGTGGGATCAGGCTTGTAAGGGATTTCTGAAACAGAATCAGATCCCGTTTTTGGAGGAATAATATAGAGAAACAGACATATTGCTAGCACTCATTTTGAATGAGTGCTAATTTCTTGTTGACATTTTCTTACCACCGTATTAAAATATTCTTTGCAGGTAAAATTTGTGAAGATTCCATGAAAATACCTTTTAGAATACGTTACAGGCGTGCTTTTATGCCAAGAGAGAACAGGCAGGAAAGCGGGCTGGGGGAAATCATGGAAGGAAGATAGAATAAACAAAAATAGAAAAGAAAGTAAGGAGTGTTTCGAAATGGCAAAGACAGGAAGCTTGACAATTAACAGCGAAAATATTTTCCCGATCATTAAAAAATGGTTATATTCCGACCACGACATTTTCTACCGTGAGCTGGTTTCCAATGGCTGTGACGCCATAACCAAGCTGAAAAAGCTGGAGGTCATGGGAGAATGGCAGAAGCCGGAAGGGCTGGAGTTTAAGATCGAAGTCATTACGGATTCCAATGAAAAGACCATCACCTTTAAGGATAACGGCCTTGGAATGACAGCAGAAGAGGTGGAAGAGTACATCAACCAGATCGCTTTTTCCGGAGCCCAGGATTTCCTGGAAAAATACAAGGACAAGGCCAATGAAGAGCAGATTATCGGCCACTTCGGACTTGGTTTTTATTCCGCATTCATGGTGGCGGATAAGGTTACCATTGATACTTTATCCTATAAGGAAGGCTCTGCTGCCGTACACTGGGAATCTGACGGCGGTACCGAATACGAGATGGGAGACGGAGACAGGACAGAGTTCGGAACCACCATCACGCTGTACTTAAATGAAGAAAGCCTGGAGTTCTGCAACGAGTACCGGGCAAGGGAAGTTCTTGAAAAATACTGTTCCTTTATGCCGGTTGCCATTTATTTAACCAATGCCTCCGGAGAACCTCAGTATGAAACCATTGAAAAGGATGAGCTGACCGACAGGGATACGGTAGTGGAAACCATTGTAGAGGAAGCAAAGACCGAGGAAAGGGAGAATGAAAACGGCGAGAAAGAGGTTGTGGAAATATCTCCTGCCAAGGAAAAATATAAAATAAAGAAGCGTCCCGTTCCGGTCAATGAGGTCAATCCGCTGTGGAACAAGCATCCAAACGAGTGCAAGGAGGAGGAATACAAAGCCTTTTACCGCAAGGTATTCCACGATTACAAGGAGCCCCTGTTCTGGATTCATTTGAATATGGACTATCCGTTTAACTTAAAGGGAATCCTCTACTTCCCCAAGCTGAACTTAAACTATGACAGCCTGGACGGCACCATCAAGCTTTATAATAATCAGGTATTTATTGCAGATAATATTAAGGAAGTCATTCCTGAATTCCTCATGCTGCTGAAAGGCGTGATCGACTGCCCGGATCTGCCTCTCAACGTTTCCAGAAGCGCTCTGCAAAACGACGGCTTTGTGAAGAAGATTTCCGATTACATCACAAAGAAGGTGGCGGATAAGCTGACCGGAATGTTTAAGACAGACCGTGAAAATTATGAAAAATACTGGGATGACATCAATCCCTTTATCAAATTCGGCTGCTTAAGAGATGAGAAGTTTGCTGAGAAGATCAATGAGGCCCTTATATTCAAAAACCTGGAAAGCAAGTATTTAACCCTTGCCGACTGCCTGGAGGAGAATAAGGAAAAGCACGAAAACTGCGTATTCTACGTCACCGATGAAAAAGAGCAGAGCCAGTACATCAACATGTTTAAAGAAGCAGGCCTTGATGCGGTTTACTTAAACCAGAATATCGACAATCCTTTTGTCGGATATTTAGAGCGAAAGAATGAGAATGTGAAGTTCTTATGCATTAATTCTGATTTGTCCGATATCTTTAAGGAAGAGGTAAGCGAAGAGGCCAGGGAAGCCATGAAAGAGGATGTGGAGGCCTTAACCGGGCTGTTCCGCAAGGCGTTAAATAAGGAAAACCTTGAGGTAAAGGTTGAGAAGCTGAAGAATGAAAACGTATCCTCCATGATTACCGTATCCGAGGAATCCCGCCGCATGCAGGAGATGATGAAGATGTACACCATGCCGGGAATGGACCCGTCCATGTTCGGCGGCAGCGGGGAAACGCTGGTGCTTAATTACAACAACAAGCTGGTTCAGTATGTTTTAAACCACAGGGATGGAGCACACACCAATTCCATCTGCGAGCAGCTTTATGATCTGGCGTCCTTAAGCCACGGTTCCCTGACTCCGGAACGGATGACCAGATTCATTTCCAGAAGCAATGAGCTGATGCTGGCTATGGCGGAAGAAGAATAGACACCATATAATTCTATTGACATTTAAGCCTTGTTTCTCTATAATATATGGTAATGAATACTACATGATAAGTTTCGAGCCAGGAGGAAGAATAGAGATATGAGCTATAGAATTATTGGGGACAGCTGCCTGGATCTTACGGCAGACTTAAAGAAAGATCCCCACTTTCAGATAATCCCCCTTATTTTGCAGGTGGGAAATACCCAGGTGGTGGATGATGATACCTTTGATCAGAGGAAGTTTCTGGAACTGGTAAAGGGCAGCAGCGAATGCCCTAAGTCTGCCTGCCCTTCTCCGGAGCTGTTTAAGGAAGCCTTTGAATGCGACGAAGAGGAGATCTTTGTTATCACTTTGTCCGAGCATTTAAGCGGCAGCTATAACAGCGCTGTCCTGGGAAAGAAGCTTTACGAGGAAGAGCACGGAGGAGACGGCAAAAAGATCGCTGTCCTGGGCTCTGACTCCGCCTCTGCCGGGCAGCTGAACCTGGCTCTCTTCGTTCAGTCTCTCTGCCAGGCCGCTCTTCCATTTGAAGAGATTGAAAAAAAGGCCAGAACTTACATTAAAGAAATGAAGACTTATTTTGTCCTGGAAAGCCTGGATACCTTGAGAAAGAACGGACGTCTTACAGGGCTTCAGGCATTCTTTGCCACGGCTCTTAACATCAAGCCGGTCATGGGCGCTGATTCCGGGGTGATTATTAAGCTGGATCAGGCCAGAGGCATCAATAAGGCTCTTCTGCGCATGACGGATATTGCCGCAAAGGAAGCCGGGGATACCAAGGGTAAGGTCCTGGTTATCGCTCACTGCAACAATCCTCAGCGGGCGGAATTCGTAAAGCAGGAAATGCTGAAAAGAGGGGTATTCAAGGACGTGATTATAACCGAAACCGCCGGTGTTGCAACTGTGTACGCCAATGACGGGGGAATTGTCATGGCCTTATAAAATACCGGAAGCTTTCCGGGTTTTAACAGGGGTTTGAAGTGAAAAAGGCAAATAAAAAGGGCGGTTTGATGAAAACCGCCCTTTTACTTGTTATCTTTCACGTTTTGAAATAACAGAATCAATCAGCCCATAAGCCTTAGCTTCCTCTGCTGTCATAAAATTATCCCGGTCCGTGTCCCTCTCTATTTCTTCCACTGTTTTTCCGGTATTCTTCGCCAGCAGGTAATTTAATTTCTGCTTATTTTTCTGCATATAATCGGACATGATTTTAATGTCGCTGGCCGGGCCTTTCAGTCCTCCTGATATGGCTGGCTGATGGATCATGATTTCGGCATTTGGCAGGGCATACCGTTTTCCAGGTGCGCCGGCCGCCAGCAAAAATGCGCCGAAGCTTGCGGCATTTCCCACACAAATTGTAGATACGTCGCATTTTATAAAATTCATGGTATCGAATATGGCAAAACCTGCGGTCACAGAGCCGCCCGGGCTGTTGATGTAAAGGCTTATGTCCTTGCCCGGGTCCTGGCTCTCCAGGAATAATAACTGGGCGATGATCAGGCCGGCGGCAGCGTCATTTACCTCTTCTCCTAAAAATATAATCCGGTCGGCCAGAAGCCTTGAATAAATGTCGTAGCTTCTTTCCCCTTTGCTCGTTTGCTCTATTACATACGGTACAGTACTCATGCAGCCATGACCCCGCCTTTCCCATTGGATTTACAGAACATTATAACGCCGCTGTCCGGCTTAAACTTTTCAAGCTTTGGCCTGTGAATTTTCATGATCCTGTATACCTGCGGTGTGCAGTCATACAGCCGGTGAAACGCCAGGGTGAAAGACTGCTGTGAGCCATAATTAGCCTCATAGGCAATTTCAATAATAGGCTTTTTCGTATAAACAAGCTTTTCGGCCGCCGCCGTAAGCCTTCGCATCTGGATATACTTGTAAACCGTATATCCTACATGGTCTGAAAACATTCTGTTTAAGTGAAATTTGGAATACCCGGCTTTTTTTGCGATTTCATCCAGATTTAATTGACTGTCCAAATTGCTTTCAATATAGTCTATCATTTCTTTTATCGTTTTATCTTTCATTTATTTCACACTCCATTCCTGATTGAAGATAATTATAACACGCTTTATAAAGCAGGTCTTAATAAAAATTGCTGTCTTTCGGAAATTGTTTGACCTTATCTGAAATAAAAATATATTTTTATTGAAAAAGAATTGAGTAAAAGATATAATAGTATACAAAAATCAGTTGTTTTGAGGGACATATGAAAAAAGAGCAGTTTTTATACGAAAAAATTTATTCAGATATAAAAAACAGAATCCTTTCCGGAGCGCTGAAGGAGGGGACCTGCCTGCCCCAGATCGGGGAGCTGGCGGCGGATTTCGGGGTCAGCACCATCACGGTGACCAACGCCCTGAATGCCTTAAGGGACGAGGGCTATTTGAACCGGATCAAGGGGAAAGGCAGCTTTGTCCGGCTCCCGGATGATAGCTTTAAGAGCGGTCCGGATGAAGAGGCGGAAAGCGGAAAGCCTGGGGAGACAGGCGGGGAAAGGATGCTGGGCCTGGTTCTTGAACACATATCCTCCTGCTTTGGCCTGGATATGATGTATGCGGCGGATGAGCTGGCAGCAAAGGCCGGCTATAAGCTTTGCGTCCGTTTTTCCTATGGAATAAGGGAAAAGGAAACGGAGGAAATCGAGTTCTTAAAGAATCTGGGCGTCAGCGGAATCATTGTTATGCCCTGCCACGGGCTCTACTATAATACGGAAATATTAAAGCTCGTTATTGAGGGCTTCCCCATGGTGCTGATTGACAAGAACATGGAAGGGATTCCCGTTCCTTCCGTAAGGACGGACAACCATCTTGCCATGACCCAGCTGGTGGATTATCTGGTTGGAAAGGGAAAGAAAAAGATCGGATTTATTACCTTTTCAGAAAATGGGACCTCTTCCATTAAGGACAGGAGAATGGGCTTCCGGGATGCCGTGAAAAGGGCGGGAGCCCAGAGGATGGAGGAATGCTGCCTGGAGGGAGCGGAAAAAATAAATATTTATTCCGAGGATTTCAATGAGGACCACAGAGATATGATTGAAAGCTATCTCCGGGATAACAGGGAGCTGGAAGCCGTTATATGCGCGGAGTATGGAATCGCACGATGCCTTGGAAAGCAGAGGGATCAAAAGGACAGGGGGAAAATAACCGTATGCTGTATTGACGAAGACTACTTATCCCCCGGGGGACCTCATTTTACCCATATCAAGCAGAATGAGAAGAAAATAGCTTTTGAAGCAATCCGGATTCTGTTAAAGCAGGTGGAAAAGGACCCGGGCTATGAGCAGATGGATTGCCTGGTTCCGGGAATCTTCCGGGAAGTTGAAAACTGAATGCTGAACAAAATATATTTAGAGCGCAGGACAAGAGAAAAATGCCCGGCGTTCTTTTTTTGATGGAATTGTAAATAATGCACAAGATATTGGAGAAATTGCAGGATATTATTAAATACAATAACAATAAAATTAGGGGAATATCAATAGATTATAGTATTGTGAACATATAAAGTATATATTTTATAAAATATTTGTAAAAAGTATGTAAACATAATTTACAAATAATAAAATATAGTATAATATAGTTTATATGGGGAAGAAATCCCAGGAAACAAGGTGGAATACCTTACAGGTGTACCTTTATGTCCCAAAAGCACGGGCATGAAATGAAAGGAGAAGAAAATGAAAAAGAAAAAAGTCTTATCACTGGTGGCTGCGGCTGCTCTGGTATTATCTGCCGCAGGCTGCGGAACACAGGGGAGTACGGGAGCAAACGTCAGTCAGGAAAGCCAGACCACAAGCGCAGGCCAGACAGAGACGTCCAAGGAGACGGCTGCTGCGGCAGAGGGTACTGTAAAAATCATAGCCAGCGTTACGGGCGGCAAGGATGAGGAGGAGATGAAGCTCTTTCAGGAAGCTTTATCAAAGGCTACAGGCCTTGATGTACAGATCGAAAAGCCGGCCTCTGATTACGACAAGGTTCTGATGCAGAAGCTAAGCGGCGGGGAATCCTATGATTTAATCTATGTATCCGCCAGCCAGTATGCAAACCTGGTATCCCAGGGAGCCTTAATGGATATTACGGACAAGGTAAATTCATCAAAGATTCTTTCGGAAAATATTGATCCAAAGGAATGGAAAGACATCACCATTGACGGAAAGGTCTATGCAGGCTTTAACAAGAAAGAGATTCACCGGGTAGTGGCCCTTAACAATACGCTTCTTAAAAAGGCCGGTATTGATTACAAGAGCATTGAGCCCACTATGGACGGGTATTATGATGTGTTTAAGAAATTAAAAGAGAACAGTCAGGATAAGGATTTTTATCCCTTTGACGCTGTTTTATCCGAAACCTATGACATTCAGCCCTGGATGGCGGCTGTGGGATTAAAGGACGGCGTGGTGCTTGATGACTCAGGGAAAAAATATGCTCCCTATTCCGAGGACGCTTCAGCTCCCGTATGGGAATGGCTTAAGAAGCTCTATGATGAAGGCTTGATGGACCCTTCCGCCTTTGTTGATAAGACAAAGGATATGAGAGCCAAGATGGGAGCTTCTTCCCAGAAAGCGGCTGTGACAACGGACTGGACCGCATGGGTTGGTTTACATAATGCAAATGCACAGGCAGCCAATATATCCGCGGATGATTATGAGATCGTTTCCCTTCCAGGCTTAAAGACCCCGGACGGAAGCTACATGCTGGTTAAGGGAAGCGCAAGCCTGTTTGCGGTTCCGGCCAATGCAAAGAATCCTGAGGGAGCCATTAAGGTCTTAGAGTATTTTGCCACCCAGGAAGGCGGAAACCTTCTTTCCTCAGGAATCGAAGGTCATGATTATACAGGAACAGCAGGAAACTATGAGCTGACGGATATCGGCAAACAGCACGGCAATGATCACGGGGCTCCGTTCCCCATTTATAAGGACTTTAAGCCTCTTTTCGGATACAATCCGGGTGTTGAAGAGGCATTAAGCTATGGACAGTATGCCACCATTGATATGATTATTCCCAATGAAAGCGACTACAAGGAAATTGTGGGCAAATGGGGAATCAAGATGATCAAGGGCGAGGCCTCCATAGAAGATGGCTTAAGCGGCATGAGAAAAGAGCTGGTGGACCGGAAGGTGACCGACCGGTAAAAGTCTGGCATTTGAAAAGGACAGGAGGAATTGGTTTGAAAGGTTCACTGAAAAAAAGGGTATTGCGGTATAAAGAGATTTATCTGCTGCTGCTTCCCGTTCTTATTTATTTTCTTGTGTTTTCCTATTATCCGCTGGTGCTGGGCATCTTCAAAAGCTTTCAGAAGGTAAAGCTTCTGGGGGGCTTTGAGATGGTAGGCTTAAGCAATTATGAGGAGATTTTTAAGTCGGGACAATACAGGCAGGCATTTATCAACAGCCTTGCCGTGGGTAGCGGAACCTTTCTCTTCCAGTTTGTGTGGGGGCTGTTAATCGCCGTACTGCTCAACGAAGTCAGAAATAAGGTGGGGAAATCTCTGTTCCAGACCGTCACTTATATTCCATATCTCCTGTCCTGGTCTGTGGTGGGAGGCCTGTGGATTGCCATTTTATCTCCATCGGGCATGGTAAACGGCATATTAGAGGCTTTCCAGGGAAGTGCCTATTCTCCGGTGGTTTTTATGTCGGAGGAGGCTTACGCAAGAACCATTATGATTTTTACAGGCGCCTGGAAGGGCGCCGGATACTTTGCGGCCCTGTTTCTGGCAGCCATGATCGGCATTGACGGAACCCTCTATGAGTCAGCAAGGATAGACGGAGCCACAAGAATCCAGCAGATCCGCTACATAACCCTTCCTGTCATCGTTCCTACCATGAAGGTGGTGACGGTTCTGTCCGTCATGGGAATTCTGCGGAACTTTGATCAGATTTTCGTCATGATGAACGCTTCCATCAGCGATAAGGTGAAAAACCTTTTGGTCTTAATTTATGAACAGGGCATTGTCCAGTTTAACGTGGGAACTGCCACAGCGGCAGCCACCGTTGTTCTGGCTGCGACCCTGGCAATTACCTCGGCGGTAAGGCGGCTGCTGAAATATGATGAAATTTATTCCTGATGGAAAGGGCAGAAATATGAAAAGTAAAATAGGTAAAAACAATTTAAGGGGAATCTGGAAAGTGCTTTTCTGGTTTTTGACAGCGGTCATATTTTTCGCCATGTTCCTTCCCATGTGGAATGTAATTGTGGTATCCACTTCAACGGCTCTCGATTCGTCCCAGGGCGGGATCAAGCTGTGGTGGTCAGCTTTCAGCATGGAAGGGTTTTACTATGTGTTCCGGGTCACAAAGATGGCAAGGCCGTTTTTAAATTCCCTCTTTATCACCACTGTGGGAACCGTGATACAGGTGGTTCTGTCCGCTCTGGCAGGATACGTTCTGATTCAAAAGAATTTTCCCTTTAAAAATTTTGTGTCCTCCTTTGTCATGGTGACCATGATGGTTCCCGGAGACTTAACCCTGATCTCCGTATACCAGCTGAATAAGCAGCTTTCCCTGCTGAACACCTATCAGGGCCTGGTTTTAAACGGGCTGGTATCGGGCTTCAGCATTATGATGATGAGGAATTATTTTGAGACAGTGCCCTATTCTCTGGCGGAATCAGCAAGGATGGACGGCGCGGGGGAATTGAAGATTTTCGGAAATATTTACATGCCGATCTCCCTTCCCGGATTTGCCACCGTATTTTTCATGGAATACGTGGCCAGATGGAATTCCATCATGCTTCCGGCCACCCTGATAACAGATGAGAAGAAGTATACCCTCCCTCTGATGCTGAAGCAGATGATTATGTCTGTGGATTCCACCTCCGGGACAGCGGCGATACCGGATAATGCCATTATGGCGGCCATTGTGATATCCACACTGCCGCTTTTGATTATTTACGTGTTCGCCCAGAGATTTCTTCTGGAAGGGATCAATATGGGAGCAGTTAAGGGATGATGGAGGTTGAGGATGAAAGAAAAAGTGTTTACATTTCAAAGAGAAGTCAGTAAGGAGGAAGAGGGGCTTTATCTGAAGGTCCCCTTTTCTGTGCCGGATCAGGTAGAATCCATAGAGGTGTCCTACCAATACGACAGAAGCGGAACTATCATAGATTTCGGTTTGCTGGATGAAAACGGGGGGCTCCTGGGCTGGTCCGGCTCGGACCGCAGCCGGATTACCATATCAGACCACAGGAGCTCTGCCGGCTTTGCCTCTGTTCCCGTAAAGGAAGGGCAGTGGAGCATTCTTTTGGGAGCCTACCACGTGAAAGAGCCGGGGGTGACGGTTACATATCAGGTCCTATGCCGTTTTAAAAGTCTCAGGCTGTTAAAGGGAGATACCCACCTTCATTCCACCGGATCGGACGGCAACATGACCCCGGAGGAGCTGGCTTTTGCAGCAGAACGGGAGGGACTTGACTTTCTGTTTGTCACAGATCACAACAATTACGCCCATAATTACCAGCTTCGCTCCACGGCCCATGTGACCATGATTCCGGGAGTGGAGTGGACTCATTACAAAGGGCATATGGGAATGCTGGGAAGAAAGCGCCCGTTCCGGAGCTTTCTTTCCAATTCCCTGGAGGAGACGAGAAGGATCGTTGAGGGTGCAAGAAAGGACGGGGCTTTTGCTGTTTTAAACCATCCTTTCTGTCCCAATTGCGGCTGGAAATGGGGCATGGACCAGGTAGAATTTGACGGGGTTGAGGTGTGGAACGGAGGGCTCATGCCGGGGGCCAACGAGGCCTGCCTTAAATGGTGGGATGAAGCCCTGAAAGAGGGGAAAAGGATACCCATAACAGGGGGAAGTGATTTTCACAAATACGAGCCGGGACGGATGCCGGCCTCTCCCTGTACCTGTGTGTACTCCATGTCGGATTCCCCGGAGGATATACTGGATGGTCTGAAAAAGGGCCATTCCTTTCTGACCATTTCTCCCGAGGGGCCTATGATGGAGACGGAGGCGGGGGGGAAGCTGATAGGAGATGAGATTCCCGGAGACAGAGAAATTAAGTTTACATTCTGGAATTTGAGAAAAGGCGATATCCTGTATCTTGTTTCAGGGGAAAGCAGAGAAGAGATCCGCTGTGAAACAGAGTGTATTTCCCTTTGCAGAATCCCCGGAAGGGCGGGGTATCTGCGGGCGGAAATAAAAAGAAGCCTTCTGGACGGATATCCCGTGATTCCTGTCCTTCTGTCAAATCCTTATTACATAGAAAGGGAACACGATGATAAAAAATGAATTAATAAAGAATGTCCATGTGGTCTTTATGACACATTTTGATATGGGGTATACCGGGCTTGCGGACCAGGTTCTCAGCAGCTATGTTCATGAATTTATTCCGGGAGCCTTAAGCCTTGCGGAGGAAATGAACCGGGAAGGAAAAAAAAAGTTCGTCTGGACCATTGGCGCATTCCTGATTGACCATTATTTAAAGAAAGCGGAACCGGCAGAAGCAAAAAGGCTGGAAGAAGCGGTGATGAGAGGGGATATCTGCTGGCATGGGCTGGCCTTTACCACCCATACGGAGCTTATGGACGCGGATCTGATGGATTTTGATTTAAGCTATTCCGACAGGCTGGACTCCAGGTTTGGGAAGAAGACCATTGCGGCAAAGCTTACGGATGTGCCGGGGCATACGAAAGCCATGGTGCCATTTCTGGCCGGTCATGGGAAAAAGTATTTACACATTGGCGTGAACGCTTCCTCCATGAATCCCAGGGTACCGGAAACCTTTCTGTGGGAATCAGGGGACAGTCAGGTCCTTGTCCAGTATTCTCCTGTCTACGGCTCAACCTGTTATGTGGAGGGCATGGAGGAGGTTCTGGAATTTGTCTTTCTGGGAGATAACCTGGGGATACCGGGAAAGGCAGACGTTTTAGAAAAGCTGGAAGCGCTGGAGCACACCTATCCCAATGCCAGGGTAGAGGCCTCAACTCTGGATGCGTATGCGGAAAGGCTTTGGGAAAAAAAGGCGGAGCTTCCGGTCATAAGGGAAGAGATCGGGGACACCTGGATACACGGTATTGCTTCAGACCCGGTGAAGGTCCGAAAGCTTCGCCGGCTTTTAAGCCTTAAGAATAAATGGAAGCAGAGTGGGATATTCAGTTATGAAAAACCGGAATTTCACGGCTTTATGGAAAATCTTCTTATGGTCTGCGAGCATACCTGGGCTTTGGATTTCAAGAAGCATTTGTTTGACTTTGAAAACTGGAAAAAGGAAGATTTTCAACGGGCCAGAAAAAGGGATTTTGTGACCGATGACAGCTTTACAGAAAGGAATGCCGCCCTGAAAAATGCCGTATTCTTAGAAAAGGGAATCAGCCATATGGAAAGCTCTTATGACTGGTATCAGGGCTCTTATGGGGAACAGCGGGCCTATTTGGAGGAAGCGGTCCGGCTGCTGCCGGAAGCCTGCAGGGAAGAAGCCTTGCCGGAGTTAAAAAGAGAACAGGGGGAAGAAGGGGCTTTGGAAGGGGAAGAATTCCATCTCTTTGAAGCTGTTTCCATAGGGGAATGGAAAGCTGTATTTGACGGCAGCGGCGCCATTGTCTATTTGGAAAGGGGCGGAAAGGTCTGGATAGACGGAGGCTGCTTTGGCCGTTTTTCTTATGAAACCTATGGGGCATTGGATACGGTATCGGAATTTTACCAGTATAATCATGCTTTTAAGGAAAATATGGTCTGGTCGGAGGCCGATTTTTCAAAGCCCGGTCTGGAAACTGTGGAGGGGCTTTCAAACAGAAACTATTCTTTCGGAGTGCGAACCATGAGAAAGGCAGGCTCCCAGGTTGAAATCATACTGGCTGGGGACAGAAGGGCCGTAACAGAATACGGCTGTCCGGCCGGAGCCAGGCTCACCTACACCTTTGGAGAAGAGCTATTATGTCAGCTTTCCTGGGATCATAAGGATGCCAACAAGATGCCGGAGGCCTTATGGTTTGACGTTAATCTGGATGTGGAAAATCCCTGCCTTTGGAAAATGGTCATCATGGGCCAGGAGATCTCCCCCTTAGAGGTGGTAAGAGGCGGAAACCGCAGGCAGCATTGCGTGGAAAAGCTGGTGTATGACGGCGCTGACGGAACCATAGAGCTTAAAAACCAGGATTCACCTCTGGTCAGCATGGGAGGAAGGCGTTTATACGGCGGCTGCCTGGAGCTGCCGGATATGGGGAAGGGTTTTTCCTACTGCCTGTTTAATAATAAATGGGGAACCAATTTCCCCATGTGGTGCGAGGACGACGGCTGGTTTCAATACAGCCTTAACCTTAAGAACAAGTAAAAGAAAGAGCTGCCGGACGTATCGTTTGACAAATGCGGGGAACCAGTGTAAGATAAAAAAATGGGAATAGATCCCAAAGAAGTATGAAAGAAAAGTTATGAAATAACCTGTGATTTCTGTGGATATCTTGAAAAAATCCCCTTAATTGTGGAAAAAGTAATGAAAAACGCGAAATCATGTGGAAATTATTAACAACCAGGAGGAGCCAATGAAGAAAATGAATGGCTGGATGAAGATTCTGGTTTTCTTTCCCCCGCTGCTCTTTGTTCTGCTCATTGGGTGGATCGCGTTAAACGAATTGGGAGGAACGGAGAAAGGAAAGGAGACGGTAAGCGAGACAAGCCTTACGGCGTCCATTGAAGAAAGCTCTGGGGAAAGCCCCTCGGAAAAACTTGCGGAATCGGAGCAGGAGAGTCAGAGCGTGACAGAGGAACCGTCCTCGGAACCCGCCCAGGCTTCCCCGGTTCATCTGCTTTTTGCAGGTGATATATTACTATCCGATCATGTGACTGCGGCTTATAATAAAGCAGGAGGCATAAATGGAGTGCTGGATGACGGTCTCCGGGCTGAAATCAGTCGTTCGGACATCTTTATGGCCAATGAAGAATTTCCATTCAGTGACAGAGGAACCGCAGCCAAGGACAAGCAGTATACGTTCCGGTCGCCCACATCCAAGGTTTCTGTAATGAATGAAATCGGAGTGGACATCGTGAGCCTGGCAAACAACCATTCCCTGGATTTTGGAACCGATGCCCTTGTGGATACCTGTACGGCCCTGGATGGGGCAGGTATCAAGTACGTGGGTGCAGGCCCCAACATGGACCGGGCCAGGCAGCTGCAAACCCTTGCGGCCGGCGGAAAGACCATAGGCTTCCTGGCCGCATCCCGGGTTTATCCTGATGCAGGCTGGGTGGCAGGCAGCCAGAAGCCGGGAATGGTAAGCGGCTACGATCCCACCATTCTGCTTGAGGAGATCCAAAAGGCTCAGGAGGCCTGCGATTATCTGGTGGTTTATATTCATTGGGGAATTGAACGGGATGAAAAGCCTCAGGATTATCAGAGAGCCCTGGGAAAGAAGCTTATCGATGCAGGTGCTGATCTGGTGATCGGAAGCCATCCCCATGTCTTACAGGGAGTGGAATATTACAACGGAAAGCCCATCTGCTACAGCCTGGGCAATTTCATATTCGGAAGCAGCATTCCAAAGACCGCTCTTTTGCGGGCTGACGTGGATTTTGACCAGGGGACCACAACCTTGTCCCTGGTTCCGGGAACCTCTAAAGCGGGCTACACAAGGGCCCTGGCGGAGCCGGGAGAGCTTCAGAGCTTTTACCAGTACTTTCAGGGAATCTCCTTTGGGATATCAGTGGATGAAAACGGCGTCATCCACAGCAGCAATTAAATTCAGACGAGGTATCTGTCGCCCTGGCAGATGCCTCTTTCTTTTAAGCGCTTTGCCAGGGTGTTGAGAACCAGCCGCTTGTTGCCGCTCCATAAAGGGGCTAAAAGCAGGCTTTTGGGACCGTCGCCGCTGATCCTGTGTATGACCGCCTGGGGAGGCAGAATGGCGAGGCAGTCGATGACCAGATCCACATATTCCTCCAGCTCATAGACGGGAATCAGTCCCTTTTCGTATTCCTCTGCCAGGTCGGTGTCCTTTAAAATATGAAGAAGCTGCAGCTTAATCCCGTCAATGCCCTGTTCTCCCAAATGCCCCAGATAGTCCACCGTTTCCAGAACCATGTCTTTTGTCTCTCCCGGCAGGCCTAAGATGGCATGGGCGATGACGGTGAGCCCTGCTCCTTTCAGATTTTTATAGGCATCGTTGAAAACGGAAAGGGGATAGCCTCTCCGGATATAGTCTGCCGTGGACTGGTGTATGGTCTGAAGACCCAGCTCCACCCAGACCGGTTTGATACGGTTTAAATCCTTTAACAGGAGAAGTACATCAGGGGGAAGACAATCCGGCCGGGTGGCAATGGAAAGGACTGCCACGTCGGGATGGCTTATGGCCTGGGTAAAGAGCTCCTGCAAATAGGACAGGGGCGCGTAGGTATTGGTATAGGACTGAAAGTAAGCGATAAAGCCGCCTGTTTCCTGATTTATCTTTCCCAGAACCCGCTTTTTGGCAGCTTCGATCTGCTCTGTGACGGAAACGTGAGGGGACAGGGCTTCGGCAAATTCCCCGGAGCCTCCGCCGCTGCAGAAGATGCAGCCCCTGCTTCCCAGAGAGCCGTCCCGGTTGGGACAGGTCATCCCTCCGTCAAGGGCCAGCTTATAAACCTTGCGGCCGAACTTCATTTTCATTTCATAGTCAAGTGAGTGATAGGGCTTTCCGTTCCAGAACATGGTTTCCCTTTCCTGCCCACGCTTTCTGGGCATAGAGGTATACCCGTAGGGTGCTTCCTCCCGGTTTTTTTGATTGTTTCATTATACGAAAACCGTTGGAGGGCTGTCAAATTTTTTTGCAGGTTTTTCGTAAAATATTCTATTGTGGAATCTTTCCGGTTTATGATATACTCGTAATAATGACAATACTTTGTCAATCAAGTACCTAAATGCCCCAAAAGCGTGGTCAGTAAATTGGAAAAAGGAGAGCATAAGACATGAATGTAAAGGATACGAATCAGATGCTGGAATCGGAGAAAGCGAAAAAGCTTTTTACCGCCCTGTATGGCGAAAATGCGGTTAAGGAGAACATTGAACGGTATCAGAGCCTGGTCATGAACTTTCAGAAGAAGTTTCCAGAGGAGGATGTTCTGTTGTTTTCTTCACCGGGCCGCACGGAGATCAGCGGAAACCATACGGATCACAACCACGGAAAGGTGCTGGCGGGAAGCATTAATTTAGACTGTGTAGGCGTTGCCGCAAGAAATAACAGCAGGATAGTAAACATCATCAGTGAAACATATAACCAGAGCTTTACCATTGATTTGGATGATTTAGTTCCCAGTGAAAAGAAATCAGGGACTATTGACCTGGTAAAAGGCCTTTTAAAGGGATTTCTGGAAGCCGGATATGAAATCGGCGGCTTCAACGCCTGTGTGACCAGCAACGTGATCAGCGCAGCAGGCGTCAGCTCCTCGGCATCCTTTGAAATGCTGCTCTGTTCCATTTTAAATACATTTTTCAACGAAGGCCGCATGGATACGGTGGCTTATTCCCATATCGGAAAATTTTCCGAAAATGTGTACTGGGGCAAGGCTTCCGGCCTTTTGGACCAGATGGCATGCGCGGTGGGAGGACTTATTACCATTGATTTTAAAGACCCGGCCGCTCCTGTTGTGGAGCAGATCGACTTTGATTTTGCATCCCAGAACCACAGCCTGATTATCGTCAACACAGGAAAGGGACATGCAGACTTAAGCGCCGATTACTCCTCAGTTCCGGCGGAGATGAAAAAGGTGGCAGAATTCTTCGGAAAGGAGGTCTGCGCCGAGATTACGGAGCAGGAAGTCATCGACAACTTAGAAAAGGTGAGAGACTTTGCAGGAGACCGTTCCGTGCTCCGCGCGCTTCATTTCTTTGAAGAGAACAAGAGGGTAGATGCCGAGGTTGCTGCCTTAAAGGAAGGCCGGTTCCAGGACTTCTTAAAGAATATCACCGCTTCCGGGGATTCCTCCTGGAAATGGCTGCAGAACTGCTTTACAAATATCAGCTATCAGGAGCAGGGAATAACCGTTGCCCTGGCCCTTACAGAGCTTTTTCTGGCGGAGAAAAAGAGGGGCGCATGCAGAATACACGGCGGCGGATTTGCCGGAGTTATTATGGCTGTTCTGCCCAATGAGCTGGTGGATGAATACATCGCATACATTGAAAAAGCCATGGGAGAAGGCAATGCCTACCGGATGACCATCAGGCCTTACGGAGCCATCTGTTTCAATGAGGTCATGGACAGATAATAATTGTAATTCCTGCCAAAATAGAGTACAATAAAGGTAAGAAATAGAAAATACCAACTTGATATAAAAGGAGGCAGGCACATTATGAAAGAAAATAAAAATCTGGTCATCACCATAGGCAGACAGTACGGAAGCGGCGGCCGGATTGTAGGAAAGGATCTTGCAGAGGAGCTGGGAATTCACTTTTATGACGAAGAGATTCTTACCATTACCTCAGAGCAGAGCGCAGTGGGAGAGGTTTTTTTCCGCCTTGCAGATGAAAAGGCGGGAAGCAATCTGCTTTACAAGATCGTCAGCGGCTTGAAGCCTCAGCTGGGCAAGCCTTCCATGGATGCGGATATCGTAAAGCCGGAGAATCTTTTCCGGTTCCAGTCCCAGGTCATCCGGGAGCTGGCAAGCCAGGAATCCTGCATCATTGCGGGAAGATGCGCTGATTATATCTTAAGCCAGGATGCGGAGAAGTTTCCCGGTCTGGTGCGGATATTCGTTTACTCAGATACACCCACTCTGGTGAAGCGGACCATGGAAGTCGACAAGGTGGACGAAAAGGAAGCGGCCAGGCGCGTGAAACGGATCAACCGTGAGAGAAAAGAATATTACAGGTACTATACCGGTGGAAGCTGGGAGGACTGGAATAATTATGATCTGATCATCAATACCAGCTGCATTGATCTGACACAGACCGCTAAGCTGATTAAGGATTACATTAAGCTCAGAGGAATTGAATAACAGGCAAAAAGCAAAAACAAAAAGCCGGAAGCATCCCGGGGGAATAAAGCTCCCCCTGCGGATGCCTCCGGCTTCTTTATTTTATTTAAATAAACAGGTTTACATTGGATTCTTCCGCTTCCCCAAGATAAGCGCCTACGCCTCCTAAGGACACGCCGTCGATCAGTTCTTCCGGTTTGATGCCCATGACATCCATGCTCATGGTGCAGGCGATGATTTTTACGCCGGATTTCATGGCTTTTTGAATCAGGGCTTCCAGGGAATCCACGTTTTTGTCATTCATGATCTTCTTCATCATGGCGGTTCCCATGCCGCCCATGTTCATCTTGGACAGCTTCAGCTTTTTGCTACCACGGGGGAGCATGGCGCCGAACATGGCTTCCATCAGGGACTTGCGGACAGGCTGCTTTTCAGCTTTCCGCAATGCCGTCAGTCCCCAGAAGGTGAAGAACATGGTTACGGGCCTGCCCATGGCGGCGGCTCCGTTGGCAATGATAAAGCTTGCCAGAACCTTGTCAAGATCGCCGGAAAATACAATGATGGTCTTTCCCTCGGGAGCACCGGCTGCCGCAGGCGCATCTGCTCCGCCTTTTTTCACCAGAGCCACATAATCCTCTTTCCGGCGCTCCGTAGCCACCAGAAGGTTGCCGGTACGCCTGCACCAGGCGCCGATGTCCCGGGTAAAGCCCGGATCAGAGGCCGACACCTCCAGAACCGTTCCATCAGCCATATCCTTTATTGTTTCAAAAACCTTCATAATGGGGCCGGGGCACTGCATGCCGCTGCAGTTTAAACGGATGGAGGCGGTGGGAACGTTTTCCGTATCCATATGGCCGCTGTCGGAATAGGAGGCCTGCTCTGCCGCGGGAACCGCGTCAGGCGTAAAGTGGGTGGACTGGTAAAACCTTGCGCCGCCGGGATAAATCTTCACGTTACGGAATCCATTCTGCATCAGTATGCGGGCGGCGTTGTGGGCCCGGACCCCGATGGCACAGAAGGTGACAATTTCTTTTGCAGGCTCAAGCTCCTTTATACGGCTTCTCAGCTGCCCCAAAGGAATGTGCTTTGCCTGGGGAATGGAAAAGGCCATTAATTCGGCATCCTCCCGCACGTCTAAGAAAATGGCGTTGGGATTCTTTTCCACAGCATCCCAGTCCGCCATGGCGGATTTTCCGGAAAGCACGTTTTCCGCCACAAACCCTGCCATGTTGACCGGGTCCTTTGCAGAGGAGAAAGGAGGAGCATAGGCCAGCTCCAGGCGTTTTAAATCAGCCACCTCTGCGCCCAGCCGGATGGCTGTTGCCAGAGTATCGATCCGTTTATCCACCCCATCCCGGCCCACGATCTGGGCTCCGAAGATGGTTTTTCCATCCATGGAGAATAATAGCTTTAAGGTTAAGGGAGCTGCACCCGGATAGTATCCGGCATGGGAGTTCTGGGTGATGATGATGCTTTCATAGTCGGTTCCCTTGAGAAGTCCCCGGCGGATCAGAGCCTTTTCATTGGTTCCTGTGGCAGCAGCGGCCAGGTCGAACACCTTGGCTACAGATGTTCCCATGGTTTCTCCGTAAATCTCCTTTGCCCCGGCGATATTGTTGGCGGCGATCCGCCCCTGCTTATTGGCAGGGCCTGCCAGAGGGATCATGGCAGGGTCTTTAAATGTGAAGTCTTCCACCTGAATCACATCTCCTACCGCATAAATATCAGGATCAGAGGTCTTTAAGTATTCATCCACTACAATGCCGCCCCGGTCACTGACAGAAAGGCCGGATGCCTTTGCCAGCTGGCTGTTGGGGCGCACGCCGATGGAGAGGATGACCAGCTCTGCGGAAATGGATTTTCCGCTTTTTAATGAAACGGCAACGGATTTGCCCTGATCCTCAAAGGACTGGACGCCGTCTCCCAGATAGAGGTTTATCCCGTTTTGTATAAGGTTTTCATGGATCAGCTGGGCCATCTCATAGTCAAGAGGGGCCATGACCTGATCCTGCATTTCAATCAGGGAAACCGTAAGCCCTGCATGGCGGAGATTTTCTGCCATTTCAAGGCCGATAAAGCCGCCGCCGATGACTGCTGCAGACTTGATTTTTTCTTCCCTGATCAGGGCCCGGATACGGTCCGTATCAGGTATGGTCCAAAGGGTCCTGATGCGGGGGGAGTCGATTCCCGGTATAGGCGGACGGACAGGAGAGGAGCCGGTGGAAATAACCAGGGTGTCATAGGTTTCCTGGTAATCCTCACCCGTATCCAGCCTCCGGACCGTAACCGACTTATTTTCCCGGTCAATGGAAATGACCTCATTCTTCACCCGGACATCGATGTTATATTTCTGCTTCATGGCCTCCGGCGTCTGCAAAAGCAGGGCGTCACGGGATTTTATCACATCGCCTACGTGGTAGGGGAGGCCGCAGTTGGCATATGAAATGTATTCCCCGCGTTCCAGTATGATGATACCGGCCTCTTCATCCAGCCTTCTCAGCCTTGCTCCGCAGCTGGCTCCTCCGGCCACGCCTCCTATAATAACAACTTTTTTCATGGTATGCCTCCTGTTTTATTTTTAACAATTTTATTGATTTCAATTATAGACCTGTAAATGAAATCTGTCTGTGATTGAATCACAAAGACATCCCATGGAAAAGATAAATTTTACTCAATTAAATTTTTCTATTCTATTGACAATCTCATTTTCCTGTCATATAATGATTTTAACAAATACAATTTTGCACAATATATTATATAAGGAGGTATATCATATGTCTGTTTATGATTTCACTGTAAAAACAAGGGATGGCGGTGAGAAAAGCCTGTCCGATTATTCCGGAAAAGTTCTTCTGATTGTAAATACGGCAACAGCCTGCGGCTTCACGCCTCAGTATGCAGATCTTCAGGCCATATATGAAGCTCTGGCGGACAAGGGCCTGGAAATCCTGGATTTCCCGTGCAACCAGTTCGGCAATCAGGCTCCCGGCAGTGACGATGAGATCCATACGTTCTGCACCGGCCGTTTTGGGGTTACGTTCCCCCAGTTTTCCAAAATCGATGTGAACGGAGATGAGGCGGTTCCTCTGTACCGTTACCTGGTCAGTGAAAAAGGCTTTGAAGGCTTTGATCCGGCCCATCAGCTGACCGCTGTTTTAGAGAAGAAGTTTGCAGAAAGCAATCCCAATTTTAAAAACGAGCCGGATATCAAATGGAACTTCACCAAATTCCTTGTAGACCGGAAGGGGAATGTGGTTGCCCGTTTTGAGCCCACGGCGGATATGGGGCTTGTAAAAGAGAAAATAGAAGAATTGCTGTGACAAAAGGAACAGCGGGAGAATGGAGATAGGCCATGAACTATGAACAATTAAAGCTGGAGAACCAGATTTGCTTTCCCCTTTACGCCTGTTCCCGTGAGGTCATCAGGCTGTATAAGCCTTTCCTGGACGAAATCGGGCTGACCTACACCCAGTATATCGCCATGATGGTGCTGTGGGAGAGGAAGCTGGTCACCGTGAAACAATTAGGCGAGCTTTTGTATCTGGACAGCGGCACTCTGACTCCCCTGTTAAAGAAGATGGAGGCGGCCGGCCTGCTTACCCGGAGCCGTGGCAGGGAGGATGAGCGGAGCGTCCTGGTGGAGCTGACGGAAGCAGGGGAGCAGCTGAAGGAACGGGCAGCGGAAATTCCTCAGAAGATTGCAGCCTGTGTTCCTTTAAATAAGGAAGAAGCTTCGGATCTGTACCGCCTGCTCTATTTGATTTTAGGACAGACCGGCAGAAATACGGAAAAGTGAAATAAAATAAAAAATCTCAGGAAAGCGGTTCGTGAAGCTTTCCTGAGATTTTTTATCATATAGAAAAATTGGTTATGCCTTGTCAGATTCTGCCTAAATTCCCTGGGGAAAGGTGAAAACATTCAAGGGATCGTATTCATTCTTCACCTTTTTCAGCCTGCAGACATGAGGACCGTAGTATTCTTCCGGAAAGCAGGGAAGGCATTCGTAGGGGAAGTTTACGTAGGAGCCCTTGGTCACTGATTTTAAATAACAGAACCGGTCAGATACCCAGGCTGCATTTTCACACCGGTGGCTTTCAAACTCCGTATCAAGCCATGTGATATACCGGGCTTTGCGGTAGTAAAAGGCGGTGGCATCTGCAGGGACTTCCGAAACCTTTCCTCCCAGAGCGTAAAATGACAGGGCGCAGTAGACGGAGCCTTCGGGGCGTTCCCGGATAAGCCCTGCGATTCTAAGGCATTCGCAGCTGTTAAAGTCCCGGAGGACGAAACGGCTTGCCGACTGAAACTTCTGAAAGGGCGGATAAAAATCCCCGATGATCGTAGTGGCCTCTAAAAAGGTCAGATGCCTTATGCTGTACCTTACCCCTCCCAGATCGGTCAGAGGGGAGATGATGGAAAATGCCTCCTCCGGCGGGCCGTAGAAAATGCCCCTTGCCAGTATGGCCGTGCCCTCTTCCTGAGAATTGTAGATTCTGGCTACAAGGGTGATTCTCTGGTCCGCATCCTTTAACCAGTCCTGCCAATCCTGTAAGAATAAGGCCTGTTTTTCCTGGTCTGCAGATGGATACCTTATTTCCACAAGGGTTACTTTCTCCACCTTTTCCGGCAGCAGGAAGGTCATGGAAACAATTACGCCGAAGTTACCGCCGCCGGCTCCCCGGCACGCCCAGAACAGGTCGGGATTTTCCTGCTGGCTGGCCGTTAGGAGCTCTCCTTTGTAGTCGATCATCCGGATTGATGTAAGGTTGTCGCAGCCCAGACCAAAATACCGGCAGGAGAGCCCCCAGCCGCCGCCCAGAGCGTATCCGCTCACTCCGACGGAGGGGCAGGTTCCGCCTGGAAATGGGTATCCCCTGGAACCGAGAAAGTCATACAGCTGTTTGTTTTTCACCCCTCCCTGGACAGTGACAAGGCGGGCTCCCTCATCCAGGGTAATTTGGTCCATATCACTTAAATCCAGATCAAGCACGTTATTTCCCGTAGACCAGCCTTCATAATTATGGCCTCCGTTCCGGATGCGTAAGGGAACATGATGGGTTCTTGACCACAGCACGGCATTGCTCACATCGGCTTCATTCTGGCAGAAAACAATGGCCACAGGGTATTTTTGGACTGCCCGGTTATAAACTTGTCTTAATTCATTATAGAAAGGGTCGTCTGGTGTTATGATGCGTCCGGTCAACCCGTCAAAATTACAAATGTTCATAAGATTGCCTCCTTTCCTTTTTTCTTATCCTAATACCATGTTATTAAAAAGGAAGGCAATTGGTTCGGACCGGCCGGAGGCCGGTCCATTTGGAGATTATAAGAGAGCCAGAATATCCTTTTCCAGCTTTTCCGGTTTGTCCGCAGGGGAATACCGCTTCACCACATTACCGCTTCTGTCCACCAGGAATTTTGTGAAGTTCCATTTAATCGAGGAGCTTAAAACTCCTTTCTGCCGGGACTTTAAATAGGAGTACAAGGGAGACTCTGCCGGCCCGTTGACCTCTATTTTGGAAAACTGGGGAAAGGATACCTGATAATTGAGCTGGCAGAAGCTGTGAATTTCCTCCGCGCCGCCTGGGGCCTGATGAAGGAACTGGTTGCAGGGGAAGTCCAGGATCACGAAATCCCGGTTCCTGTATTTCCGGTACAGGGCTTCCAGCCCTTCATACTGGGGAGTAAATCCGCAGCCCGTAGCTGTGTTGACAATGAGTAAGACCTTGCCCTGGTAATCCGACAGGGAGACCGGAGTTCCTTTTCTGTCTGTGACTGTAATATCATAAAGATTCATTTGGGACACCTCTTCACTTATATTTATTTTAACAAATTTAATTTTATACAATTGAAATAAAAATGTCAATAATTATTTTCTGGAAATGTCAATTTGTTAGGGGATGACAGGTATTTTTCCGTTTCTCAAGTCATAACATAAGATAAATTTGTTTAATTGAAAGGCAGCAATTTTATGAATTCTTGCCCTGAAGGATTGTATCCTTATTCCATTCAATCCGGCGATACCCTATGGCTTATTTCACAGCGATTTTTTACGACCGTAGATGCAATCATGGCTGCAAATCCCGGCCTCAACCCTAATAATATGCTGGTAGGCCAGGTGATCTTTGTACCCATGGGAAACAGAAACCAGAACATGCCCGGGCAGCAGAGACCACGGCCACAGCCCAGGCCACAGGTCCAGCCGCAACCGCAGACTCAGCCTCAGACCCAACCACAGACTCAGCCACAGACACAACCACAGACTCCACCGCAGACCCAGCCTCAGACACAACCACAGACC
>JAEZFK010000056.1 GCA_023437715.1 Bacillota bacterium
CGATGAATTTGAAGAAGGTTTTTACATTGACCTTTTTTAGTCACCGTCTATTTGTCGTGCCCGCCTTTGAGCGGGCTATTTTATTTAGGAATTCAAGTAAAGTCGAACTTTCCTATTACATAAAAAAAGACCATTGTTATTAAATAACAATAGTCTTGATCTGATAATTTTCTTCCGGCCGTTCATTCCTGAACAGGCGGCATCAGTTTTCATAAGCATTGACCACCATATACTGAAAATCAATATTTTCCGGGTTCATATAGCTTTCCGTAAATTCCACAACATTATAATTGCTGTCGGCGCCTATATATTCCATAAAAAAAATAGCGCTCCCTCTTTCCAGGCCCAGCAGTCCCGCTTCCTTTTCCGCCGCTTCCACGACAATTAAATTCTGAATGAAATGCTGGGGAGTGTGATTGCGGGCCTCCATGTAATCATAAAGGGACACATTTTTAAAATCAACCTCGTCAATATCCTGAAAAAATTTCCTCGGCACGTAAGTATATTCAACCGCAATGGGCTTGTCCCCTGCCTGCCTCACGCGGTGCAGCCCGTATACCGGTTCTTCAAAGGGCACTCCCAGCTTCCCGCGGATAAACCTTCCCGCCTCGATTTCCCCTTTCCCCAGCACGTGGTTGGTAACGGTCAGGCCTACATCCTTTAGCATAGCCGTAATTCCCGCATTTGCCATTTCATTTACAAACCCCATGTTGATTTTTACTCTTTCGCTTTTTGTCACATAGGTGCCGCTTCCATGGATCCGGTATAAATACCCCTTTTCTACAAGGGAGTTAATCGTCCTTTTTACCGTCATCCGGTTCACCCCGTACATTTCCGCCATTTTTCTCTCACTGGGAATCAGCTCGCCGGGCAAGTACTCTTTTTCTTCTATTTTCTTTATAATCATATCCTGCAGCTGAATGTATAACGGCATTCTGTAATCAATCAACAAAACCACCTATCTTTCCATAAATAATTGGATTCACCTGCTTAAAGGATGTCCAATCCTTATTCTTTATTGAATAGAGATATTGTATCAATTCTCCGTTTTTGTCGTATGTCATGCTGATCTTCTTGACCAACGGCGTCAGCTGGGAAATATTTAATATACCGGCCTCCCGCTCATTTGCGTATACGATGGATACCTTTTGTAAGTCCTTGAAAGGGATGATATTATACTGCTTTTTTAAGAATTCAAACAGGGAGCACTTTTCCAAATCGCATTCCATCAATCCGGGAGCCATATCCGCGGGAACATATGCTTCATCTAAAGAAATGGGGATTTTCTGTGCCTCATCAAGAATATACCGGACCCTTATAATTTTAAAGATCCTGCTTCCTATGGGCAATTTAATTGTCTTTGATAACTTCTTGTCGATCTCCACCTTTTCCAGGGACAGAAGCCTGTTTTCAATTTCCTTTCCCGCATTTTTAGCCTTTTCCGATAAGGACATAATCTCTCTTAAGTCAATGTCGATTTTCTTTGGACTGACATAATATCCGCTTCTCTGCTTCACCTGGATTACGCCTTCTCTTTCCAGCCTCTGGAGCGCCAGGCGGACCGTCATTCTCTGCACCTCATATTTTTCAGACAGCTTGCGTTCAGACGGCAGTTTTTCCCCTTCCTTAGCCTGGCTGATGAAAAGGTCGTATTTAATTTCCTTTGCAATAAATTCATCTTTATTTATCAGTTTCATACCTGGACCTCACCTGTACAATTCCTCTGCTTTGAATTGCCGCCTTTGCTCATACCCTTTCCCACTTCCGGAATAAACCACTTTTCTGCATTTATCATACCACGAAACCGTCTAATATAAAAGCAGATATATTTCCCCCGTTTAAAAGCTCTCATGAAACTTTCATGGAATTTTGGAGACAAGGGTAAAAAAACAGCCGGACAGGAACGCGGGAGCGGTCCTTGGCCGGCTGGGGCGGGAATTATTCCTGCCCGTCCTGTGTTTTTACAATTTCTTTCTCTTCTTCCCTGGGGGCTTCGTCCTGATGCTCGTCGCCCTTTGCCAGCAGAATGCTGCTTACAGGCTCGTCCTCATCTGCAAACAAAGGCCTCATCCCGTCTTCCTTTTCTTCTTCCTTAGGCATATAAAGGTTGAACACAGGAGCCAGAATATAGGAATTGATAAAAGCCAGAAGGGGAAAACCAAACAGCATGAATATCATCAGCACCGGCGGAATCATGAACACAAAGCCTGCCGCTATCAGCGCCCCGTCGATGACCAGCATTCCGATGGTACGGAACAAATGGCGCAGGGACATGAAAAAGGCATTGAAAAACGTGCGCTTTACGGTGTTGAAAAACCTGGCTTGAATGGGGAAAATATAGGTGAAGACAGCCAGATAAACAATTCCCATTGCCAGGAACACGGTCAGCATGACGGTTCTTATGGTCCCGGCGCCTGCAAACAGCCGGACAAAAAAGTACATGTCAATTCCCAGAATGAGCCCTACAGCCAGCAGAATCAGCCAGATGGTGGTGGACTGCTTAAAGTTTTCCTTAAAGGATTTAAAGAAAGAGCGGATGGTATACCCGTCGTCATCCCTTGCCAGCTTCAGCGTCACATAATAAACGGCGGTTGTAGATGCGCCTATGGTAAAAACCGGAATGCTGCAGATAATCCACAGGATATTTAACAGAATCAAATCTCCGAATTTACCGATGAACCGCCATACCGGATTGTCATAATTAAAAAAACCAGAAAACATACGTTATTCCCCTTCTCTCATAGCATTGAAGAATATTATAGCGGATTTAACTGTAAAAAGCAAACATTCTTCTTTATTTCATCAAAATTTCATAATTATTTTAAGAAAAATTTGCCGCTGTGTGGTATAATTCAGAAAGGCATCTGCAGTAAATAGAAAAAAGCAATACCAGCAGGGCGAATATTGCCCGGAAAGCATGGGCAGAAAAGAGGAAATTATGACCCCTTATGAAGACAAAACTTTAAAGGATTCTTTCCGTGAGGAAAAGCGCAAGCTGAAAGATATGAGCTTTCGGGACAGGCTGTGGTATATCTGGGAATATTATAAAATTCCCATCATCGGCGTTATTGTAGCCGTGGCCCTCATCTCCTCCATCAGTTCCGCCATTTATAACAACCGGTTTGAAACAGGCTTATCCTGCGTTATTTTAAACAGCACTCCCACCGGTGAGGCTGACCTGGTAAGCCAGTACTTTGACCAGGACTTCCGGCAGTATGCAGGACTTCCCGAGGACGTAAAAATTGATGTGGACCATTCCATGTCCCTGACCTTTGACGATGCTTCCATGAATGAGTTCACCTATGCGGAGCTGGCAAAGCTGACCGCCATGATATCCGGCAAGGAGCTGGATATTATGATCGGAAAACAGGATGCCATTGACCACTACGGAACCATGGGCGGTTTTGCCGACTTAAAAGAGCTTCTTCCTCCGGATGTTTACGACAAGGTAAAGGACAATATCCACACGGTGACAAATCAGGAAACCGGTGAAGAAGTGGCCTGCGGCCTTTTCATCGGTGATACGGACTTCTTAAAAAGGACAGGACTTTCCATAGAGGACCCGATTTTAACAGTCATGAGCAATTCCACCCGTACAGACACATGTGTAAATTTGATCCGCTATGTGTTCGGGCTATGAGGCTGAATCCCAGACTTTCGGCAAGCCTTATGGACGGAAGGTTTCTCTCGTCGATCCTCCCATAAATCCGGTCCGCCACAGCGGAGGCCCCGTAGCGCAGGATGGCGCGGCAGGCTTCCTTTCCATAGCCCTGCTGCCGGCAGGGAGAAAAGATATGATATCCCAGCTCCACCGGGGTATCATTATTTTTTACGGCCTCTGAAAAATCGCTCTGCCCGGACAGTTCCAGGTTGCAGATTCCCGCTTTTCCAATCAGCGCTCCGGTGTTCTTCTCCACAAGGGCCCAGATTCCGTATTCATAAAAGCCATACTGGCTGCGGATGTAGGCCTTTAAGGCTTCCTCATCCGAAAACAGGGGGCCCGCCGCCCCTTCCCCGTCCTCTTCCTGCAAAAAGCGGAAATCTCCGGGGACAAGCTCCCGGATGATCAGCCGCTCTGTTTCGGCAATCTTCCACGGAAGCCCCTCTTTTCTCCGGACCACCCTTTCCAGAAATTCATCATCCGCATCTTCCGCCGACTCTACCACATAGCGGGCAGGAGCAAGGCATTGCCCGCTGTTTTTTCTGTCCCATAAACCAACGACGGCCCTGCCTTCCTCGTAAGCGGATTGCAGGACCTTGCAGTCATCGGATATGGTGACCCGGAAAACATTTCCCTCTATTATGATTTCTCGTTCCCAGGTCATTGCATTAACAGGTTTCCGGTTCCGGATATTCTTCCCCAAAGGTCTCCACGGTCATGGACTTAATCTTCTGCTCTTCCATGGGGCGGTCATTGTAATCGGTTTTCACATCTGCGATCTTGTTTACAATATCCATGCCTTCCGTAATTTTGCCGAAAGCGGCGTAAGCTCCGTCCAGATGGGGAGCATTCTTGTGCATGATGAAGAACTGGGAGCCGGCGGAATCAGGGTGCATGGCTCTTGCCATGGAAAGCACGCCCTCAGAATGCTTAAAGTCATTGGAGACGCCGTTCTGGCTGAATTCTCCCTTGATGGAATAGCCTGGGCCTCCCATGCCGTTTCCGTTGGGGCAGCCGCCCTGGATCATAAAGCCATTGATGACTCTGTGGAAAATCAGACCGTCGTAAAAACCTTTCTTTACCAGGCTGATAAAATTATTTACTGTGTTTGGTGCGATTTCTGGATAAAGCTCTGCTTTCATCACATCGCCGTTTTCCATTGTAATTGTTACAATCGGATTTTTCATATCTTATTTCGTTTCCTTTCCTGCTTGGATTTCACATTTGAAACAGACATGTCGGAAAGTCTGGATGTCTTTCAAATTGGATGTAGTATACCATAAGATTGGGAGATTCACAATATCCTGAAAGAATGGATTATGGAGAAATGAAAGGTTTATCTTTTATTTTACATTTTGGATTCATGAGATAAAAGTCTGTGGAGAGTTGACAGAAGCAGACCACAGCAGTTCTGTCGGCCTTTTGCTTTATTCTGTTTTCAACCGGATATCAGGATCAAAAACAGTGGAATGGAAATATCTGCGGAGAAATAAAAAGATATGATGTTCACATTTTGTTTAAATTAAATTCAAAAACCTTTTACATAAATAACATGTTTTCTTCATGTTTCCCGGATATACTGTAAATGTAAAAGAAAACCGCTTATAAGATTTTTTTTCATAATACACGAGCTGATAATTTATTATCAGCTCTCCTCCCTTTTTGAAAGAACTTTTTGCAGGCGCATTGCCGGGCTGGACCTCATCAGCCAGGCAATGCGTCTTTTTTGTAAATACATTTCTATCGGATAAGTACAGAGCTGCCGCCTTCTACAGGCTTCCAAGATCCAGGAGAACCTGCGCCTGATGGCAGTCCTCAAAGAGGCCCGCAGTTCCAACCTGTATGTTGTCATAGGTTTTAAAAAAGTATTCACAGGTGTTTGTATTGATAAATGCCGTGTATTTTGTATAATCGTAAGTGTTCCGGCTTGTTATGACCGCTCCTTTGGGCACCGTGACGCTTTCCATAACATGAAAACAGGAAACAACTGCTTCGTTGCTGCTTTGAGGCGTCGGAATATGGGACTTTAAATACGCGGTCCGCACAAAACGTTCCGGAGATGTATAGCCTCCGGGCAAAGGCTGGGTTCCTCCCGCCTGTCCGAAAGGCGTCAGGCGTACATTTCCCCACCAGGCTTCATCTTTCTGCCAGGGTGTTGCCTCCATATAATTTCTCAAATTGGTCATATGCCACTGAAAATCAGGACTGTTGGTCATGACGCCTATTGGATTATAAAATACTTCTCTTCCTCTTTCCGTCAGCTCAATGACAACGCATTCCCCGCTGCGGTCAACCGCAATCCAGTGCAGAGGGGCCACGGTCCCTGTCACAGGATCTTCCTGGCCCACGATTGCCAGATTCTTTAAAATGACAGCTAAGTCCTTTACAGAGGCGCACTTTCCTAAAATATAATGAAGAAAATCAAAGGAGGCGACCTGTTCCCGGGCTTGGGGCTCCGGCGGAATGTCATACGCTGCATAGCCTGCAAAATAAAGGGTTGCGGCTGCAAATCCCATTTCATTTACACCATCAAAAAAGGCGAGAAGCCCGTTAAGTTCCTGGCCGACGCCCATAAAACGGTAGCTGTTGCGGATTTCCCCCCCATTAAGAGCATTGTCCCACTGGTAATCCCTGGGAACAATGTAAAGATGAGGTTCGATTTCATAAGAAAAGTCCATATTCCTTCCAAAAAATGTTTCTCCCTGCTGAGACTTCAGGGTAATTGCCGTACACATACTGGCTTATCTCCTTTTACATGGATCGCTTATTTATTTATATGGAGGAATGATGGTTTTATGTGTGCAGACGGCAAAAGAAAGCGTCCCCGGCTTTCCGGCCGATCCATTCTGTTTTCAGACCAGAAAATTGGGGACGCCCTCTTTACAGGGTCTCCAGCATATCCTTTAAATTCTTTATATTTTCTGCCGGCCGCATGCATGAGCCGTTACGGCAGACATAATACTTGCTCCCGGAAGAAGGGATGGGATAATCCCCGGTATATGGTACTGCCTTTGCCAGCTCCTCTTCATTGGAAGGGATCTTTAAAAGCACGCTGGAATCCGGCGACAGGCTTTTTTGCAGCTCTTTCAGCTCATTTAAAACGGTCTTCCCATCAGAAACACAGATGATTTCCGTAGAAGGGTATAAAACGCTTTGAATCGCCAGTAAGGAAAAGCAATAATTTGCAGGGCTCTGGCCGACTGCCCCTGCTAAATAAGCCAGCTGTTTTTCAAGAGCTTTCTGCCACTTAACCTCTCCTGTCAGATGATAGAGCCTGCTCATCACATAGGCCGCCACAGAATTTCCTGACGGAAGAGCGCCGTCGTAAAGCTCCTTGGGGCGGCTTATGAGCTGGTCCCTGTCATGGGCATACATATAAAACCCGCCGCCGGCTTCATCTGAAAAAAGCTCCAGCATCTTTTCCAAAAGCTTCCCGCACCGGATAAGATAGGAAACATCAAAGGAAGCTTCATACAGTTCTATGAGCCCAAAGGCATAAAACGCATAATCATCCAGCTGACCGTCATGAACGGCCTGTCCGTCCCTGTAACGGATGTAAAGCCTGCCATCCTGGCTTGTTAAATTTTTATCAATAAATGATTGGGCTCTTTGGGCCGCTTCAAGAATCCGGTCATCTCCCAGAATACGGCTGGCTTTTGCAATGGCGGCGATCATAAGTCCGTTCCAGGAGGTCAGGATTTTATCATCCGTGTGAAGAACCGTCCGTTTCAGCCGGTAACCATAAAGCCTTTGGCTCAGGCTGTCAATTTTTTCATTTTCTTTCTCATATTCCTTATTTTCAATCAGATTCGGAATATTCTTTCCTTCAAAATTGCCTTTTTCCGTTATTCCAAACCATTGGCAAAAGCCCTGGGCCTCCTCTTCTCCAAGCACACGGCTGATTTCCTCTTTCTCAAAGGTATAGAACCTTCCTTCCACCCCTTCACTGTCCGCGTCCTGGCCGCAGTAAAAGCCGCCTTCTTCATCGGTGAGGACATTTAAAACATAGCGGAGAATTCCTCTGGAAACACGGGCGTACAGCTCCTCTCCCGTCATGCGGAAAGCTTCCCCGTAGGCATAAAGCAAAAGTGCGTTGTCATAGAGCATTTTCTCAAAATGAGGAACCAGCCATTTTTCATCGGTAGAGTAACGGGAAAATCCGCCTCCGATGTGGTCGTATATACCGCCCCGGTACATTTGCTTAAGAGTTTTCTCCGCTGCCGAAAGAGCAGCCTTATCCTTTTCAAGGGCGTGATGCCTTAAAAGAAAAATCAGGTTGTGAGCCATGGGAAATTTAGGGGCTCTGCCAAATCCGCCCCACCTTTCGTCAAAGGACTTAAGAAGCATGTCCCTTGCCTCGTAAAGCAGCTCCTTTGATGGCTCTCCTTTCTGGTCCGCCCCGGCCTGTGCCTGCCTGTTTAAAAAGCCGGTTATCTCCTCTCCGGCCTCCAGCACCTTATCTCTTTCCGTCTTCCACAGCTTTTGAATGGAAGCCAGAACCTCCATAAGCCCCTGGGACCCCCATCTGGAAAACTTGGGGAGATAGGTCGCGGCAAAAAACGGCTTCTGCTCCGGGGTCATGAGGATCGTAAGGGGCCAGCCGCCGGAGCCGGTAAGGGCCTGGCAGACGGACATGTAGATGGAATCAATATCAGGCCGTTCTTCCCGGTCGACCTTGATTGCAATATAATTCTCGTTTAAAACCCTGGCCACCTCTTCATCCTCAAAGGATTCATGGGCCATGACATGGCACCAGTGGCAGGTAGAATAGCCGATGGAAAGGAAAATCGGCTTATCCTCCTCCTTTGCCTTTGAAAATGCCTCCTGGCACCAGGGATACCATTTTACCGGGTTATAGGCGTGCTGCAGCAAATAGGGAGATTTCTCCCCTGACAGCCGGTTCGGTGTTTTTTCTGATGCGGTCATATTTTCCTCCATTCCGTGAATGAAACATTTTTCCTTAGTATATCCCTAAACCTTAAAACAATAACTCTATTTCCGGGCAGTCTCCTTATTTGGGAAAGGACACCTCTTTCATTAAAAATATCAGTGCCAGAATGTTGGGAAGGGCCATGAGGCCGTTCCAGATATCGGAAAATTCCCATACTGTCTCAAGTTTCGCCAGACAGCCCAGAAATACTGCTCCCAGATAGAGAAACGTATATACTTTTCCTCTTAAAATCCGCTGTAAAAAATACAGGGCTTTCCGCTTTTTTAAGCTCTCCGCCAGATAAACAGCCGCCTGACGCCCCAGATAATACCAGGCAATGATGGTCGCAAAAGCGAATACCAGCATGGCTCCCGACACCACATATTCCCCCAGGCCGCCTAAGCGTTTGGAAAAGCAGTAAGCGGTGAGCGCTGCCCCGTCATATCCCGGCGCTGCCGCATTGCCGTCTGTCATGCACAGGATTACAAAGGCAGTCATGGTACAGATCAGAATGGTATCAAAAAATACCTCAAACATGGCCCACATCCCCTGCTGGTGCGGCGTGGTATCCTCGGCAGCGCCGTGAAGCACCGCCATGCTTCCAAGTCCCGCTTCATTGGAAAAAACACCCCGGGATATGCCGTATTGCAGGCTCTTGCTGATCCCGTAACCGGCCGCTCCTGAAAACGCGGATACAGGGCTTAGGGCATCCTGAAAAATGCACTGAAAAATATGGGGAATCCTGTCATAACAGGACATAATAACGACCATGGAAAACAGCATGTAAAGGCCTGCCGAAACAGGGATCAGCCGCTCGGAGACAAAGGCGATCCTTCCGATCCCTCCCAGAATCACCAGAAATACGATTCCTGTCAGCAGAATCCCCACCGGAACCGACGGAATGCGGAAGCTGTACTCCAGGGTTTCCGCAATGGAATTGGACTGGACCATACTCCCCATGCCAAGGGAAACCATGATGCAGAGGAAGCTGTACACCATTCCCAGACCTGGAAGCTTAAGCCCCCGCTCCAGATAGACCATAGGACCGCAGATCCATGCCCCGTCCTTGTTCCGGTAACGGTAACGGATACCCAGCATGGTTTCCGCATAGCCTGTCATCATGCCGATGGCGGCGGATACCCACATCCAGAATATGGCCCCGGGGCCGCCTGCTGTCAGGGCTGTGGCAACGCCCACAATATTTCCGGTGCCGATGGTGGCCGCCAGCGCCGTACAGGCCGTCTGGAATTTTGTGACCGAATCCTTATCCTCCCCATCCTCTTCCCGGATGCTTCCGATGGTCTGGTTCCACCAGTAGGGCAGTTTTCGTATCTGAAAGAAACCTGACTTTATCGTATATACAATTCCGATTCCGAGGAAGAGGACCAGCAGCCATGGCCCCCACACCAGTTCATGTATGCGATGTATCATAAGATCAGCTCCCAAAGGCTCTCCTTAACACTTATTCCCTATGGCTGGTTCCTATGAAAATTTCCAATGATTTTTATACAAAATAAAATATCCTATGGTATAATCAAAATAAAGAATCTGCTTAAAAAATATGCGAGGTGAACAGTATGCCCGGTTTTACCACCCACTACCTTTTAGGAGTCAGGGTTTTCAATGATATGCCAAATAATCCTTTAAAACGGATCATTTCCAAATACCGCTGGCTTTACCAGCTGGGCCTTCAGGGCCCGGATATGTTTTTCTATAATATACCCATTCTCCGCCACCGGGATTACCGGAACGTGGGGTCTTATATGCACGAAAACCATGTACATGATTTTTTTGTTTCCTGCTTAAACCATCTGTCCCAGATTGAGTCCAGACAGCAGAGGGAGCAGGCCATTTCCTATATGAGCGGCTATTTCTGCCACTACATCGGGGACTCCATCTGTCACCCCTATGTATACGGCAGAATCGAATACGATGTGAAAAATGCCGGCAATTATTACCACGGTCTTCATGCCATGCTGGAAAATGATATCGACGCGCTGCTCCTGATGAAATATAAAAAGAAAAAGCCGTCCCAGTTTAACCAGGCCGCTACCATCTGCTTAAACGGTCAGGAGACCCAGTTTATCTCCAGGTTTTTATCGGAGTGTATTAACGAAGCCTATTATCCCTTAAATTACAGGAACAATTTCCGGGTGACTCCGAGAATGGTTTCCCGTTCCATCCTGGCAATACGGCTGGGCTGCCGCACCCTTGCAGATCCCAGGGGCCGCAAGAAGAACAGCATTGAATTTTTTGAATCCCTCTTCCGGCGCAATCCCCTGGCGTCCCAGAAGCTGGTGACGGACATCCCTCCCGACCCGGTGATCGCCTTTAACTTAAACCATGAGGCCTGGTGCAATCCCTGGAACCGCCGTCTGGCATCCCAGGCATCTTTCCCTGAGCTTTTCCACCAGTCCATGGCAAAATGCAATGATGTGTTCTTTCTGCTAAATGAAGAACTGACCTCATCCGTTCCTTTAAAGAGCCTGGACCACAATAAGCTTTTAAAGGAATTGGGCAATTATTCCTACCATAGCGGACTGGCCCTGGATACGGAATAGGACAAATCCCTGGCGGCAAGCATAAAAGGGGCTGCTGCAAAATCAATGTCAATAAGTTAAGCTCTCCAATCCGTTTATTTAAGGGTAGTACATGTAGAAATATATGTACTGCCCTTTTTTTGTAATAACTCAAAAAAAACACTTGACAAATCAGTGAAAATTTGCGGCGA
>JAEZFK010000067.1 GCA_023437715.1 Bacillota bacterium
CCAGGATGAAACTGGCTCCGAAAAATGTTTGTAAAGGAAAAACCATACTTTTCCTTTATATAGATTTGTAACACATAAACCAACATGTAGACGGATTAAGTATGGAAATTCGATTTACAATTGAGGAGCCGGGTGAGACGATTCTTAAGGTGGAAAATATTTCAAGGGGAACAGCCTTTCAAAACATAAGCTTTGAGGTAAAGCGCGGCGAGATCTTCGGCATGTTCGGATTGGTGGGTTCGGGACGGACTGAAATTGTAAGGGCGATTTTCGGAGCCGATGCCAAAGATTCAGGAAAAGTGACTTTTATGGGGAAACCGGCAGATTTCACCAGACCTGTTCAAGGGATTCAGGCCGGTATTGCTCTGCTCCCGGAAGACCGGCGGGCCCAGGGGCTGGCACTGGGCATGTCGGTTGCAGACAATACCAATATGGTTGCAGTACACCGCATCGCCCGTCTGGGAGTCATGAATAAAGGAAAAAGCGAACGAATTGCCCGGGAGTATGCAGAAAAGCTCAGGACAAAGACACCGACAGTTTATCAGCTGGTTAAAAATCTGTCCGGAGGCAACCAGCAAAAGGTAGTTATATCGAAATGGCTGGCCCAGGACAGTGATCTGTTTATCTTTGATGAGCCCACGGTAGGTGTTGATGTGGGGGCGAAGCTTGAGATCTATAAAGTATTTGAATCATTAATTAAGGAAGGCAAGACCATAATCATTATATCCTCGTATCTTCCGGAGGTAATGGGGCTTGCAAGCAGAATGATGGTGATGTATGAAGGACGTCAGATGGGAATCATTTCCCGGGAAGAGTTTACCGATGAAAATATCATGCGGTATGCTTCCGGCATGAAAGGAAAGGAGTCATAAAGGCTATGGCGGAAAAGAAAAAACAAAATCTGTTCCTGTCTCGCTTTCAGACGGAGCTGCTGCTGGTGGGAATTTTGATTGTATTATTTTTGTTCTTTGGTATGAAGTCCCCGGTGTTTTTTAAGGTGGACACACTTATGAAGCTGTTAAAGCAGGCTTCCATATATGGGATTATAGCAATCGGAATGACATTTGTTATTACGTCATCCGGTATTGACTTATCTGTCGGCTCGGTGGTTGGTTTATCGGGGATTGTGGTTTCCATGTGCATGGTAAGCGGGATTCCGGTCATTGTATCAATCCTGATTGCCATAGGCGCAAGTGTATTAGTCGGATTGTTTAACGGAGTTCTGGTACATAATGCAAAGGTTCCGCCGTTCATTGCTACGATGGCATCCATGACAGTTGTCAGGAATGTGATTCTGTTGATGACAGGAGCCAAAACCATATCCAACCTTCCCCAGAGCTTTACGGCTTTTGCATCAGGATCTATATTGGGGATTCCCAATATGTTTCTAACCTGGCTGGCGATTATCATCCTGGGTATTTTCATTACAGGAAGAACTGTGTTTGGAAGAAATATCTATGCTTATGGAAGTAATAAAGAATCCGCAAGATTAAGCGGGATCAATATTTCCTCAACGGTGTATGGGGTATATATATTCTCCGCCATTGTCTGCGGAATCGCAGGCATTCTGATGGCAGCCCGCCTTGGCAATGGAGTGCCAACCTCCGGTGTTGGATATGAGCTTGATGCAATTGCCGCTTCCGTTGTTGGCGGTGCCAGTCTGGACGGCGGCGAAGGGTCTGTAATAGGTACCGTCCTTGGCGCCATGATTATGGCGACACTGCGCCAGGGGGGAACATTGCTGGGAATCAATTCGTTTATCATGGAAATTATTATAGGCTCGTTAATTGCAATAGCAGTTGTAATTGATAAAATGCGGAAAAGCCGATAGATGGAGGGAAAGGCTATGATATACAAGAAGGTTGGAAAAATTGCGGAAAAGATCTCGGTAATTGGAATTGGGTGCTGGAATTTTGGCGGAGATTGGGATTCCATGGATGATAAAAAATCATCCCGGATAATACATGCAGCCATTGAGATGGGCGTGAATTTCTTCGATGTAGCGCCGGTTTATGGATGGGGCCATTCGGAAATGGTTCTGGGAGCAGCACTGAAGGAAGGCGGTCACAGAGATAAGGTACTTATCGCCTCGAAAGGCGGCCTGCTGTGGAATGAGAAGCATGAGACAAGGAATAATCTTTCAAAAGCAAGCCTGTTAAAAGAGATTGATGGGACATTGACGAGACTTCAGACAGACCATGTGGATATTTATCAGATGCATTGGCCTGATCCCAATGTACCCTTAGAGGAAACGGCAGAGGCCCTGGAAGAAATGAAGAGAGCCGGAAAAATCCGATATGTAGGATTGAGTAATTTTTCACAGGCAGATGTTGAGAAAATGATGGGATATACAGATGTTCATTGTCAGCAGAGCCTGTACAATATGCTGGAACGGAATACGGACAGCTATCACAGCATTCCTTTGGAATATAAAACAGAAAAAGAGGTGCTGCCCAATGTACGAAAGTTTGGTCAGGCATTTCTTCCGTACAGCCCGCTGTTCCAGGGATTGCTGGCCGGAAAATTCCATTCGGGGATAAACTTCTCTGAAAATGATATCAGAAATGCAAACCCCAAGCTGGTAGGACCGGCATTCCGGCAGTATTTTGACGGTGCGGAACAGATTAAGAGGATTGCAGAAGAATACGGAAGGCCGATGAATGAGGTTGCTTTAAACTGGCTGAGGCAGAAAGAGGAGGTTACTTCTATCATTGGAGGGGCTTCCACTGTGGAGCAGCTGGAACAGAATATTCAATGTACAACCTGGGATATTGATGATGAAATGATGGAAAAAATCAATAGAGTGCTGGAACCGTTTGAGAACCTATAAAAATATAAAACCCGCTATGAGAAATGATATTTGTTGGTGTGCTATCTGTCAATAGGACAATGAAAAATAATAAGTTTTCTTCCGTCAGTCAATTTATTGGCTGACGGAATTTTTATGGGGAGGCCATCTCTATATAATCAGTATCATGGCTTCATGTACAAATAAGTTTAATCAAGTGGTCGTATTTCCCCTAAATGATCTGGTAAGAGAAACGATAGAATCATCATCCGTTATTTCAACATCATCATATCTGGCCTTTACTGCGTCGGCCATAGCAATTGCTTCTTCCTCTGAAAACCCCATGTCTACCCATGCTTGTACTTCTTCATTCAACATAGCTTCTTCCTCCAATATTCACCTTAGATGTTATCTGTGGCTCACAATTATTGCAACAATATATCCCAATCCAAAAATCACTCCCGCAACCAGCCATGAAACGGCGCATTTAATTATTGTCGTCTGTGTCATTGCGGCAGTCAGCACCCCTGCGTCAGAGGCTGCGATACAGGCTATAATAGGTTTGATGAACAGTGTCCAATATCCAACGTACACAGCCAAAATAATCCCCATAAAAAATATTCCGATGGACAAGTAACACCTCATATATTCCCCTCCTTGTTTTATCCCTTCTATATACTATTCACATTATACCCACAAAGTAACCTTGCTATAATTTAACTGCATTTTCTTTCTTGTTTCTTTTCAATAGAGTATAAAAGAGTATAAAACAATATATTGATGGCTGGTAAACTCTGTTGTATAATGAAGCTATATTCCAGAATCTTTCATTTTTTCCGTTTTTAGGAAAAATAAAAGCAGGAAACCTGAAAAGATTCCCTGCTTGATGGGCCGCTGTGGTACGGCGGATATTCAATTATTGATGATGGGACAAACAGCTATATTATACTGCCTTCTCCACCCATCAGGCTTGTTAATTCCTCAATTCTTTCTAACGGAAACGGTGGTGAAGTCAGAGGCTTCATGGCAATTGACATAAGTTTCATAGGATTGTCATCTGCGGCGATTCGGTTTGAGGCAAGTTTCCCACATCTCTTGCATCGGTGGATAATTGCCCATTCGCCATCCTTTCTCACCCATACGCCAATCGGTTCCATAATACCGCCGCAATCAGATGCCCTGTCGCCGGGGTCATCATCAACATGAAGACTGCTAAGGCAATTAGTGCAATGGTTTCTGTGATTGCTTCCGGCTCCTTCTGGAACAATAAGGCGCCCGCAAACTCTACAGGTAAAGGTATCCTTGCAGGCATGATTTTTATAATAACCGTCTGTATATGATATTTTCTTGTTTTTACGATTCATTTGCTCCTCCAAATAATTTGTATAAAATCCTCTGGAGGCCAACGCAATGGGATTCGTATTTTAGATTATTGCGCAAACCTCCCGGTCCGCCGCAATTTGCAGTTTACTGTAATATTTCATGCAAAAGTCCCCTTTCCATTTTTATTATGAGTTTATTATATAGTACCAGACAGTTTTTGGGAATACGGTATTTGTTAAAGTACCGAATAAAATTATGAAAATACTCCAAATGTAGTTGACAAAATGGGAAGAAAACAGTAATATATTAGTATACTTTTGGCTTTGATTTAGTTCACACAGTCAAATCATATATAAGGGTGAAGCAGGAGGAAATATAAATGGATATGACATTACGTTGGTTTGGTGAAAGGGTGGATTCTGTATCTTTAGAACAGATACGCCAGATTCCGGGAGTGAAAGGCGTGATCACGACCCTGTACGACATTCCCGCAGGTGAGGCGTGGCCTATGGACCGTATTCTTCAGATGAAAGAGCAGGTAGAGGCCAAAGGCTTAAAGGTGCTGGGTATCGAGAGTGTGAACATTCATGATGCCATTAAAGTGGGCATTCCCGAACGCGAGCAGTACATTGCCAATTACATCACCACCCTGGAACGCCTGGGACAGGCGGATATCCACGTGGTGTGCTACAATTTCATGCCGGTGTTTGACTGGACCCGTTCCGATCTTGCCAAGGTTCGTCCCGATGGTTCCACAGTCCTGGCCTATGACCAGAAAGAGATTGATAAGATTGATCCCGAGAACATGTTTGAGTCCATGGGAGAGAAGTCTAACGGCTTTGAACTGCCTGGATGGGAGCCGGAGCGCATGGCCCGCATTAAAGATCTGTTTGCCATGTATAAGGACGTCACCGCGGATGTGCTGTTCGACAACCTGGTATATTTCCTGAAAGCCATTCAGCCTGTCTGTGAGAAATATGATATCAGAATGGCCATTCATCCCGACGATCCCGCATGGCCGGTATTTGGGCTTTCCAGAATCATCACGGGCAAGGACCAGCTGCTTAAGCTGATGAAAGCAGTGGATGCTCCTTTCAATGGCGTGACCCTGTGCACTGGATCCCTGGGTAGTAACCCGGACAACGACATTTCGGACATCATCCGCTCTTTAAAGGGACGCATTCATTTTGCCCATGTGCGCAACTTACAGTACAACGGCCCTGGCGACTTCCAGGAGGCAGCTCATCTGTCCTCGGACGGAAGTATGGATATGTACGCTATTATGAAAGAGCTGTATGACATCGGCTTTGACGGAATCGTACGCCCGGACCACGGTAGAGCGATCTGGGGCGAGGTTTCCATGCCGGGCTATGGTTTGTATGACCGTGCGTTGGGGGCCTGCTACTTAAACGGCCTTTGGGAAGCAATCGTTAAGCAGAACCAGAATTGATCAGGAGGAGAAAATGCAATGAAAATGAATCTGAGCACACTTCAGGATAAAAGCTTCTGGGACAATGCAGGCGTGAAGCTGCCGGAGTTTTCCGTCGGCACTATGCGCGAGAACACATATAAGGACCCGGTGTGGGTACATTTTGGCGCCGGGAATATTTTCCGGGCCTTTACCGCCAGACTTCAGCAGAAGCTGCTGAACGAAGGAAAAGAAAAGTGCGGTATTATCGCCGTGGACACCTTTGATTATGATATACTGGACAAAATTTACACACCTTTCGACAATCTGACCATGCTGGTACTGATGAATGCGGACGGCCGTCTGGACAAGGAGGTTGTGGCCAGCATCTCCGAGGGGCTTAAGGGCGACAGCGGCAACGAGAAGGATTATGGCCGGCTGAAAGAGATCTTTTGCAAGCCCAGCCTTCAGATGATCAGCTTTACCATCACAGAGAAAGGCTATGCCTTAAAGAATCTGGACGGAAGCTTTTTCCCGGTGGTGGCCGAGGATATCCAGAACGGACCGGCAAAACCCAGACATGCCATGAGCGTTGTTGCAGCTTTGCTCTATGAGCGTTTCAAGGCCGGCGCGTTGCCCCTGGCTGTGGTAAGCATGGATAACTGTTCCCACAATGGCGAGAAGCTCCGGTCCAGCGTCCTGACTGTTGCCCGTGAGTGGCAGAAGACCGGGCTGGTAGAGGCAGAGTTCGTGGCCTATTTAGAGGACGAGCATAAGGTGTCGTTCCCCTGGTCCATGATCGACAAGATCACACCCCGTCCTGCTGACCAGGTGAAGGCAGAGCTGGAGGAGATGGGCTTAGAGGATATGGCGCCTATTGTCACAAGCCGCAACACCTATATTGCCCCCTACGTTAACGCGGAGGCGCCGGAGTACCTGGTGATCGAGGACAAGTTTCCCAACGGCCGCCCGGCCCTGGAAGCTGCGGGCGTCTACATGACCGACCGTGACACGGTGAACAACACGGAGCGGATGAAAGTGACCACCTGCCTGAATCCGCTGCATACTGCGCTGGCTGTTTACGGCTGTCTGCTGGGTTACGATTCTATCGCGTCCGAAATGCAGGATGCCCAGTTAAAGGCGCTGGTTGAGAAGATCGGATACGGTGAGGGAATGCCGGTGGTGGTGAATCCGGGTATCATTGATCCCATGGATTTCATTCATGAGGTTATTGACCTGCGGCTTCCTAACCCTTATATTCCCGATATGCCTCAGCGTATCGCCACGGACACCTCACAGAAAGTAGCAATCCGTTTTGGTGAGACCATTAAGTCCTATATGGAGCATCCGGAGCTGGATCCGGGTACCTTAACCTATATTCCTCTGGCGCTGGCCGGCTGGTGCCGCTATCTGCTGGCAGTAGACGACAAGGGTGAGGCCATGGAGCTGAGCTCTGATCCAATGCTGGAACAGCTGACCGGAAAACTGGCGGGAGTCAGACTGGGAGACCGGAATTCCTATCAGGGCAATTTAAAAGAGATTCTCTCCAATCCGGTAATTTTCGGTGTGAATCTGTATGAGGCCGGGCTCGGAGATAAAATAGAGAGCATGTTTCTGGAACTGACAGCCGGGCCGGGTGCAGTGCGCGCCACACTGGTAAAGTATCTGGGATGACAGACACAACATTAATCGCATAAGGAGATTCGGCAAATGAAGAACGATGCCAGGCAGACAGGGGAGACCGCAAAGGAATATGCGTACCGCATCTTGAAAGAGAATATCATCACGCTGGAGCTGGAACCGGGGAGCACGTTAAACGACATGGAGATCTCCCAGATGATTGGGATCAGCCGCACACCGGTACGGGAGGCGATTATCAAGCTAAAGGAGGAATCGGATATTATTGAGATTTTTCCACAGCGGGGGATGCGCATTGCTCTGATCGATACAGATGTGGTACAGGAAGCGCGGTTTCTGCGCATGACGCTGGAAAAGGCCATGGTGGAGCTGGCATGCGATATGGCACAGAAAGAGGACTTCGTGTGGCTGGAGGAGAACCTAACGCTGCAGGAGTTTTATCTGAAAAACGACATGATCTCCAAGCTTCTGGCGCTGGACAATGAATTGCACAGGAAGCTGTTTGTCATCTGCCGCAAGGAGCAGATTTACCGCGTGAGCCGAGGTCTGTCCATTCACTATGACCGCGTCCGGAACATGGAGGCGGGTACGGCCATCCACGGTGTGAAAACTGTGGAGGACCACAGGAATCTGGTGCAGGCTATCCGGGATAAGGATAAGGAGCGGGCAAAGCAGATCATGGAAGTGCATCTGGACCGGTGGCTTTTAAACGAGCAGACGCTGCGTAAAGAGTATCCTCAGTTCTTCAAAAACTGATTTGTTTATTGTGCCTAAAAACTGAAATGTAATAATAAAAAGTAGTGCGATTTGACATGAGTTCAAGTCGCACTACTTTTTTGATTTAAAACAAATGCACAAGCGAAAAGGAATTGATAAAAAATAATTATGCATTATTTATAATTTTCTATTGACAGATAAAGTAAAGTGTGATAGATTAAAACTACTAAGTAATATATTAGTATATTTCAAAACCAAAGGGTGGAGAAACAGAGTTACTGAAAGGAGAAGAGAATATGAAAAAGAACAAATGGATTGCGATGCTGGTGGGAGGAGTTATGGTGTTTTCACTGGCGGCATGCGGAGGGAAGTCAAGTTCCGAACCTACTACCACAGCAGCAGCAACCGAAAAGCAGGCGGCTGATACCACGGCTGCCGGGGCTGAGAACAAGAGTGAGGGGAAGGGTTATGTAATTGGCTTCAGCAACTCTTACAACGGCAATACATATCGCCAGGCTATGGAAAGCTATTTGAAAGAAGCTGCAGAAGAACTTAAAAAGACCGGTGAGGTCAGCGAGGTGATTTTTGCGGAATCTAACCAGAACAACAGCACTCAGGTGCAGCAGATTGAAAACTTTATTCTTCAGGGCGTGGATGCAATCATTATTGATCCCGGTTCAGCAACCGCATTGAACGGCGCAATCCAGGAGGCTTCCGACGCGGGAATTCCCTGTATCATCATTAACGACGGCCCGGTTAGCTCCGAGGCTGAGCTGTGCTACCAGATCAACTTTGATACCATTGCACAGATGGGCTACTTAACCGAGTATGTATGTAAGGCCATCGGCGGCAAGGGTAACATCATTGAGCTGCGCGGAACAGCCGGCAGTGAGTTCGACAACATTGCACATGAAGGTGTTCTGAAAGTTCTGGAGAAATATCCGGATGTCAAGGTTGTGTCTGAAATTTACACCGACTGGACAGGTTCCAAGGCTCAGTCTGAACTGGCCAGCGTGCTGCCCACTTTGACAGAAAAAGTAGACGGCGTTGTAACCCAGGGCGGTGATTCCTATGCAGCAGTACAGGCATTCCAGTCCGCAGGCCTTGATCTTCCGATCATCGGCGGCGATAATAGAGGCTATTTCCTCAAATGGTGGGCATTAGAGGCTCCGGAAGGCTATGACACGGTTTCCGTTTCCTCCAATCCGTGGGACGGCGCCAGCGGTCTGTATGTGGCGGTTGATATCCTGGACGGAAAAGATGTTCCAAAAGAAATGATTCATCCATTCGGCATTGTTACAAAGGACGATGTTATGGATTATACGGATGTGGCTGATGAGGTAATTGCGTGCCCGACCTATGACAGAGACTGGGTAAGAGAGAATCTTTATAAGTAAACAGATCGGACAGGGGCCGGCTGCTGCAGACAGGCAGCTGTCGGCCCTCCGGATTGTGAGGCCTGGCCGCCGGATCCGGGGAATGGACTGATAGAGAAAGGGCGAAATGGGAAATGGAAAATATAAACTTTATTGAGATGATTGAGACTATACGGGATCATGCCAGGATGGTGGATTTATCCTACACGATGGAGATGAACATGCCATTCTGGCCGACACAGCCGGAATATAAAGCCTCCGTTGTGGAGACCTATGAAGAAGGCGGCGAGTCTTTCCACCAGGCAATCCGCATTTCCGAGCACACGGGGACCCACATTGATGCGCCAAAGCACTTTATCCCGGGAGGCCGATCGGTGGATCAGCTGGATCCCCGAACCGTCATGGGGCGCGGAGTCACCATCCATGCGGAAAACCTGGAGCCCTGCGGTCTGTTAAGTCTGGAACAGATCAAGGAATTTGAGGCGGAGAACGGGGAGATTAAGGCAGGAGACATTATCATGATCCGTTTCGGCTGGGAAGATAAATATGCCATTGCTCCGGAGGATAAGGGCTTTCTGAAGGACTGGCCGGGCCTGTCCGGCGAGGCGGCTCAGTACCTGGCCGACAAGGATGTGGCAGTTGTGGGCTGTGACACCCTGGCCCTGGACGCTTTCGGTGTAAAGAAGTATATATGCCATGAGATTCTTCTGGGCAAGGGAATTCCGATTATGGAGAATCTCAGTAACTTGTCGGTGCTTCCCCCTTTCTGTGCCGTGATCGGTCTTCAGAATAAATTTAAGGGCGGATCGGGTTCTCCGATCCGATTGGTGGCATTTGTACAGTAAAAACTGTGGATGAGAGGATGAGAAGACGTGAAACATAAAGAGAACCAGACTCCCTATATGGAGTTAAGAGGGGTGGACCGCTTCTTCGGGATTACCAAGGCGCTTCAGAAAGTGAATCTGCAGATTTACTCCGGGGAAGTCATCGGCCTGGTAGGACCCAACGGAGCCGGGAAATCCACTATGATGAAGATTATCACCGGAGTGCTGCCCCCAACGGATGGATTAATTCTGATCGAGGGAGCCGTAAAGGATAAATATACCACCAAGGATTCAAAGGAGGCGGGCATCGCCTGTGCATACCAGGATTTATCCCTCTGTACCAACTTAAGTGTGTATGAGAATTTCGCCATGCTGAACGTGGAGCACACGCTGGTTGGGAAGCCGGGCTGGCGAAAAAAGGCCCAGACCGAGGCCAAGGAGTTTTTGGAACGCTATTTCCCTGGCAACAACATCGATGTTCAGAAAGCGGTGGAGAAGCTTACCCTGGCAGAACGCCAGATTGTGGAGATATGCAAGACCCTGATGGCTGATAACTTGAAGGTTCTGATCCTGGATGAGCCCACATCTGCTCTGTCTACGGACAAGGCCGGGCAGCTGCACCGGGTGGTGAAAGAACTGAGCGATAAAGGAGTTGCCGTCATCTACATATCACATAAGCTGGATGAGATCAAGCTTGTATCCGACCACATCCTTCTGCTGCGCAACGGCCAGAACGCCGGTGAGTGTGATCCCAACGAGATCACCACTCAGGAGCTGATCGGTATGATGGGCGGTGAAGCCGGCAAGAAAGAGAATAAGGGTTCTTCCGCAAAAGCGGATAAGGACCAGAGCCGCCTTGTAGATGTGAAAGGGCTTACGAATCGCCAGCTTCAAGACATTCACATGCATGTGAAGCGCAGCGAGATCGTAGGCATCTCCGGGCTGGTGGGCTCCGGACAGACTGAGCTGTTGAATGCTATTTTCACCGCCAGAAAGCACCAGGGGAGCCGGGGCAAGAACGGCGTTCTCATTGATGGCACCGTGGCTTATGTCAGCGGTGACCGGTCCAAGGAGGGGGTGTTCCAGCTCTGGGATATCTTTGACAACATTCTGATTGCCAACTTAGACCAGGTGAAATCCGGCGCGCTGCTGGATCGGAAGAAATCCGAGGGTCTGGCCCAGCACTGGTACGATAAACTGAAGTTCCGGGCCGAAGGCATTCACAGCCCCATTATGTCCCTTAGCGGAGGTAACCAGCAGAAAGCTCTGATTGCCAGAGGCATCGCTTCCGGCGCAGACGTGATTATACTGAACGATCCCACTGCGGGCGTTGATATTGAGACCAAGCAGGAGATTTACAACTTGCTGAGAGAGGCCAAGAATGAGGGCCGCGGAATTATCCTGTACAGTACCGAGGATTCCGAGATCGAAATCTGTGACCGGGCTTATATTATGCATGAGGGCGCCATCACTGAGGAATTGGCAGGTGAGGAAATCACAGTTTCCAACATTGTAAAGGCTTCTTTTGAGGATGTGGCCAAGAAGCAGATGAAGACGGAAAAACAGCGCGGCAAACTGGCTGCGATCGGAAGTTCCCGGATTCTGCTTCCTGTGATGACCATGGTATTCATGATTCTGGCCAATGCCTACATGAACCCCAACATCCTGTCCTATTTTGGGATGCGTACCCTGATCGGCTCCGCTGTGCCGCTGGTGTTCGCGGCGCTGGGACAGATGTTTATCGTCGTATCCGGTGATATTGATATGGGTAACGGATATTCCATCGGCCTGGTGAACGTGCTGATTGCAGTGATCCTCACCGCAAATCCGTTTGTGGGCGTGGTTAGCCTGCTTCTGTTTATTGTTGCCTATGTGCTTATGGGAGCTTTAATCCATGTCCGCAACATTCCGGCCATCGTGGTGACTTTGGGTGCCCAGTTCATCTGGCTTGGCATAGCCCTGGTGCTTTGTCCTACTCCCGGCGGTTCCTGCCCGGAATGGCTGATTAAATTCTATAAATATAAATTGCCGGTAATTCCCATGCCCATGCTGATTGCCATTGTGGCGGCCGCAGTTTCCTGGTATGTGCTCTACCGTGCAAAGTACGGAATGATCCTGCGCGGAATTGGTAACAATCCCATGGCAGTCGAGCGTTCCGGCTGGTCTTACCTGACAGCAAAGATGACCAACTACGGCCTGTCTGCCATTATGGTGATCCTGGCCGGTACTACCTTTACGGCGGTTTGTCTGGGCGCGGATGCCAACAGCGCAGCATCCTATTGTATGTTAAGTATTGCGACAGTTATTCTGGGCGGCTGTGAGATGAGCGGCGGCCAGGTGGAACCCGTAGGTGTTGTGGTGGGAGCTATTGCCATGTCCTTTATCACTGCGCTTCTTACCTCTATGAAGGTGGATTCCAACTTCCAGACGGCGGTTACCGGCGTGATTTTGATTCTGGTGCTGGCAATTAAGCTGATTGCTCATAAGAAGGAGGCGGCAGGCAAATGAAGAAGTTTGTAGAAAAGTATACCTTTATATGGCCACTTCTGGGTACTTTGATCCTATGGGGGCTGATCGGCGCGGTGTCAGGGCGGATTTCCATGAATCAGCTGTTCTCCTGCGCCAGGCTGGCATCGTTCGCATTATTGCTGGCAATGGGGCAGATGGTGGTGGTTACAAGCGGCGAGGGTGCCATTGATCTGTCTCAGGTTTACATCCTGACGCTGTGCGCTTATATATCCTGCAACCTGATGAACGTTAACCCGGTGCTGGGCTTTGTTGTAGCCATTGTGGTAGGCGCGGTATGCGGCTTTGTAAATGGCTGTATCAATATTTATCTGAAGGTTCCGGCTATGATTACCACACTGGCCACCGGATACATTATATTTACCGTCATTCTGATCGGAGCGCCTCATATGACCACGCTTCCCTATGGAGGACTGGTGTCGTTTATTAATAAGAATTTCGGCGGATTCTCCATGCTGACGGTGATCTGCATCGTGGTTGCAGCCGCCCTGGCAGTGGTGCTGTACAGGACCAAATACGGTAAGCAGCTCCATGCGGTAGGGCAGAAGCGCCTGGCGGCTCAGTATTCCGGAATTGCAGTGGGGCGTGTTGTGATTGCAGCTTTCACTTTGGGCGGAGCGCTCTGCGGCCTGGCCGGAGTGCTGTGCGGCGCCTTTATCGGCGGAGCGTTCCAGGACATGGGCTCCACTTATTTCCTGCCGTCCATTGCAGCGGCGTTTGTAGGCGGGACGGCGGCTTCCGGCGGCCGGTCCAACGTGCTGGGTGTTTGCCTGGGCGCGCTGATGATGTCCTTTATGACCACATTCCTGAATGCGGCCAGTTTATCACCGGGTATACAGAGGCTGATCCAGGGCGCATTCCTGGTACTGATTTTGGTAGCCTCGGTATCCAATGCGGTTAAGAAGAAATAAGTAATTGTATGGTCAGAAAGGAAGACAGAATATGAAAGCGATTCAGATTGAGAAACCGGAAGTATTAAAGATTATTGACATGGAAAAACCCGTCATTACGGAGCGGGATAATGTGCTGGTGAAAATGAAAGCCGCAGGCATCTGCGGCTCCGACGTGGGGATTTACCATGGTACCAATGCAGCTGCCACCTACCCAAGAGTGATTGGCCATGAGATGGTGGGTGTGGTTGAGGAAGTAGGGCCGGGGGTCACCCATGTAAAGCCCGGCGACCGGGTGATTGTGGATCAGGTAAAGAGCTGCGGTCATTGCTATGCCTGCCGTAAGGGCAGAGGAAATGTGTGCGGCAGCCTGGAGGTGAGAGGCGTACACGTTGATGGCGGTTACCGTGAGTATATGGCGGTTCCGGAGGCGGCCTGCTACATCCTTCCGGAAGGCCTCTCCGATGTGGAGGCGGTTATGATAGAACCTACCACAATCGCCATCCAGAGTTGTTCCAGAGCACAGCTGTCTCAGGAAGATACTCTTTTAATCTACGGCTGCGGCGCACTGGGAAGCTCGATTTTAAAAATTGCCCGCCTCAGCGGGGCTACCATCATTGTCGCTGATGTGGTGGAAGAGAAGCTGGAGGAGGCCAAAAAGAACGGTGCCCACTACACTATCAATTCTATGAAAGAGGACTTAGAAGAGCGGGTGAGGGAACTGACTGACGGTTACGGCGTCACTGTATCCATCGACGCTGCCTGCTTAAAGACTTCCTTGCTGACTCTGCTTAAGCTGACCGGAAATGCGGGTCGTGTGATTACCATGGGATTCTCGGTTGCCCCCACTGAGGTCAATCAGTTTTTAATCACCTCCAAGGAACTGGACGTACGGGGCTCCCGCCTTCAGAACAAGAAGTTCGGCGAGGCCATTGAGCTGATTAAAGAGGGCAAGCTGGACTTAAAGGGAACCATCTCCCATACCTACCCGTTCCTGGAAGCACAGAAAGCATTTGACTTTGTGAATACAAAGGATCCGTCCATCCGCAAAATTGTGCTGACATTCGACTGATGAGCCGGCTATAAGCGGCAAAACTCCCCTGGAAATCCTCCAGGGGAGTTTTTTAAATTGAGATTTCATCTCTGAAGAAACCAAAGAAGAAGCTTCTGGAAATTCGACAAAAAACATAGTATAATGGAACGGCAACCAATGATTATGAAAAAACTACAGTAATTGAGGAAATAGAATGCTAAAACGGCTTTTGATCATCAGCGCACTTACTATAGCCGGCCTGCTGGCGCTGTTGCTGTCCATGCCGTGGAACAAGGCACATGTTCCGGATGCGGGGCTGACTGCAAAACAGGGCAGAATGGATGCCTCTTCATGGAATATAGAGCGTGACCCCGTTCTCCACCTGGACGGCGAATGGGAGTTTTACTGGAATAAGCTGCTTACGCCGGAAGATTTCCAGGCTGAAAGCGCTGTACAACCCGCCGTTTATATGCCGGTTCCCTCCCTATGGAGTAAGAAGACCGTGCAGGGAACAACGCTTCCCGTTTTTGGCTGCGCAACCTACCGTCTGGTGCTTGAGCACGTTCCATTTCGGGGAAAGCTGGCTTTGAAAAAAGTCAACGCACGCTTTTCCAGCCGGGTATATGTCAATGGGCAGGAGCTGCTCGCTGACGGCATTCCTGCACAGCAGGCAGAGGGTTACCGCTCCGGCAATACACCGCAGCTGGTCTTTTTTGAAAATGACAGCGGAAGAATTGAAATCATAGTTCAGGTGGCCAATTATGAGTATCTCAATTCCGGCATTCCATCCTCTCTGGAGCTTGGCCGGGAGGATACCATGCTGGGGCAGCACCAGCGTAAGCATCTGGCAGCACTTTTAATTTTTTCAGCGCTGTGCACAATTGCCCTTTTATATATGATTTTCTTCATTATTACCTGGGACGGTGTACTTAGAAATCCTATGCTTCTCCTCTTTTCCCTGTTCTGCTTTTTATTTGCATGGGGAAACGGGCTGTCTGATCAGCGTTCTTTGCTGCTGCTCTTGCCCAATATCCCTTTCACTTTGGCCTTTAAGCTTAAGGATATCTGCCTGTCCGCAGATTTTATCGTTGTGATCTGGATTTTTGGTAAATTCAGGAGCGGTCTGCTGCATCTGCGTGTAGCCCAGGTGGTTTCTCTGGTCTACAGCACTTATCTGGTAATGATCCTGGTACTGCCCATTCATACGTACTATAAAATTCATGCAGGCGTGATGGTGTGCAACACGATTGTTTTACTGGTGCTCCTGGTACGGGCGGTTCGTTTATATGCCCGAAATGCAGAGGGCTTTTTGCTTTTTGTTGCTCTGCTGTCGGTTAATCTGTATTCTGCGGATACGATTTTGTTCTCTCTGGGAATTAAGGAAAACTCCGGTTCCATACAGGTGTTTATCCTGTTTTTTACCTTAGTAATGATGGCCTACCTGTCCATGGAATACCGCAATACCGTTGAGCGTCTCCGCCGTTCCATGAAGCAGACTCAGGATGCGGAAATCGCCTTTCTGCGGGCACAGATCAAACCGCATTTTCTTTACAATTCCCTCAGCGTTATCGCTGTGCAGACAACCCAGGAGCCCCAAAAGGCTAAAAACCTGCTCTATGATCTGACCGATTATTTAAGGGGCAGCTTTCATTTTAAAGCACATGACGGCATGATTCCCCTGTCCGGTGAAATGAATACGGTAAAAGCCTATCTTTCCATAGAGCAGGCCCGATTTGGGGATTTACTGAAGGTGGAATATTACATAGAGGAGGGGCTGGACACCATGGTACCTCTTTTAAGCATCCAGCCGATTGTGGAAAATGCCGTCCGCCACGGTATCTTCAAGAGGGCGGAGGGCGGCAGGCTCCGTCTGCAGATCCACAGGGAAAATGATTTTGCTGTGATCCGGGTGGAGGATGACGGCGTTGGGATTCCAAAAGAACTATTAGAGGGAATCCGCCGGGGAGACAGTACAACTGACGGAGTAGGATTAAAAAATATACGGGGCAGACTTGAGCATTATAAAGGCGCCCGTTTGAAAATCGAAAGCACGGAGGGAATCGGAACGGTGGTGACTCTTGAAATTCCATATAGGGAGGTATTGCATGAAGACAATTTTAGTGGATGATGAAGAGCCGTTGCTGCGGGAGATGGAAAGGCTGCTTGCAGGTTATCCGGATCTGGAGATTGCGGGCAGCTATACAGATCCGATGATGGCATTAAGGGAAATAGAATCAACACGGCCTGAGCTGGCCTTTTTGGATATAGAAATGCGTACACTAAGCGGGCTTGAGCTTGCAGAGCAGCTGCTGCAGCAAAATCCGAATTTGAACGTGCTGTTCGTGACGGCCTACGACCAGTATGCCGTGGATGCATTTGAAATCAATGCCATTGACTATATTTTAAAGCCGGTCCGTCCCGAGCGGCTGCAAAAGACTATGGAACGGATACGGCGTAAACAGAGAATACCGCAGGAGCCGGAGATTCTCCGGATACAGTTTTTCGGAAAGTTCGGCATCTATCTGGGAAAAGAAGCTGTCAAATGGAGCCGCAGCAAGCCAAGGGAGCTGCTGGCTTATTTTCTTGCAAACGAAGGGATTTGGCTGGATAAATTTAAAATCTGCGATGACCTTTGGCCGGAAAACAGCCCAAATCAGGCATTGCGAAATTTGCAGACGGCGGTTTGGGCCATTCGTAAATGTCTGCGGGAATATGGGATTTCTGCGGCGTCTATTTCCTATGCGAATGACAGCTATATCCTCAATTTAAAAGAGTCCCAGTGGGATGTGAGGCGTTATGACGAGATGTTTCGGCTGTTTATGGCAACCGGCAGTTCTGCTGCAGGCTGTGAGGCAGCCGCCCTGTATACGGAAGATTATCTGGCATATGAGGACTGGAATTGGGCGAGGGAGAAAAGAGCAGGTTACGCAATGAAGCAGCAGAGATTACAGGAACGGCTACCCCATGCGGGTAGAAGAACCGACAAGTAAAACAGAACAGAAGAACCGGATTAAAGTTGGCTGGCAAAGCTGATTTTAGTCCGGTTCTTTTGTTTTGTACTGTTATGTTGAGAATTCGTTGAGAGGCAGTTGTTATAATGATAATCGGAATATTGTCGGAAAAGATGGAATTTGGAAGATTTTTGTATATTCTGGAAGTGGAGACAGAACATTTCAGCCACTGAGTTGTAATTCCCATACAGGATAAGGCTTCAAGAGGATTCGTGCAGAGAGAAAATATGGCGGGGAATGGTCTAAATCTACGGATTAATTTTAAATTCTGTCTCAAGGAGGTGATGGATACGAATTTTATATTTAAAGAAAGTCATTACAGATTATTGTTTGAGAACAGCATGGATGCCATATTAATTACTACGGCATCGGGTGAAATTTGCCGGGCAAACCGGGAAGCTTGCAGATTATTTGAAAAAACCGAAGAAGAATTATGCCGGGGCGGCCGTGCGGCTATTGTTGATCTGGGTGATCCGAAAGTGGCGCTTACAATGAGAGACAGAAGCAAGTTAGGATCAACAAGAGTGGAACTGACATTTATAAAAAGCAATGGAAGTAAATTTCTGGCAGAATGCACGTCGGTGATCTTTAAAGACGAAGAAGGATTTACTCTTATCGCAATGACCTTCCGAGATATCACTTCCTATAAGCATAGCGTGGAGAATTTTATAAGGAGTAATGAAGAAATTATTTTTCTTGCGACTTTTGATTATCTGACGGGAGCTTTTAACCGGGGCAGCTTTATTCAGAAGTTAAAAGCAGAGATAGAGCGCACACATCTGGGAAAGGCTACAATGTCCTTACTTTTGATTGATATAGATTTCTTTAAACAGATCAATGACCAGCATGGTCATCTGGGCGGGGATATTATCCTTAAGCATTTTACGGAATGCGCACAGTCCAGGCTGCGTTCCCATGATTTTTTAGGAAGGCTTGGAGGCGATGAGTTTGTAGTATGCCTTGCAGATACGGTGCTGTCGGAGGCAGCAGACATTGCTGAACAGCTGAGAATGGCTGTGGAGGATTTAAATATTTATTATAATTCCACTCTGATAAGGATCACAATCAGCATTGGAGTCGCCCAATACAAGTTAGAAATGGGCACGGATACGGATGCCTTTATCTCAAAAGCGGATGAATATCTGTACCAGGCAAAAGCAAACCGGAACTGTATAGTAAGCGGAGAATAACAGGACAGAAGAAATCTTCAACAATCTGTGTGCGGTACTTGTAATTAAAAAGACAAGAGTAATTTTTATTGCGGGAATATGGGGTTATGTTTTTCAAAATGAAAAGCATGGCCTTTTTATTTTTCCGGGAAAAAATAAATAGAGTTCCGCCCTGATCGTATAGGGCATATTTATTATTACTGAAATATGATATAATATAAAGGAAGAATAAATATTGGGTGAGGCAGGACTTCAAATCGCCGGTAAGTTACGGTAAAAAGCAAATCCAGGAGAGATTAATATGAACACAGACGAACTAATTGTATATAAAAAAACAGTCTCGCCCCGCGCAGGCGAATACGTTGAATATCCAGATAATTTATTGCCGGAGCTTTCGGAATTCCTGAACAGAAGCGGAATTAAATCCTTATATTGTCATCAGGCAGAGATGTTTACGAAAGCGGACGAAGGAAAGAACGTCGTTATAACCACATCAACAGCGAGCGGAAAAACACTCAGTTTTTTGCTGCCGGTCATTCAGGAAATCCTGGAAAATCCATTGGCAAGAGCAATATTCATATACCCTACAAAGGCATTGGCAAGTGATCAGTATCGGGCGGTTAAGCCCTACCTTGATTATTTTGGAACAAATAGAATTTCGGCAGGAGTATATGACGGAGACACCCCTGTAAATGAAAGAAGCCGCATAAGAAAAAGCGCGAACATTATTTTGACCAATCCGGAGATGATAAACAGCGCCTTTTTGCCGAATCACAGTAATTATGGATTTGACTTCATTTTTTCAAATTTAAAATACATAATCATTGATGAACTTCATACCTACAGGGGCGCATTTGGATCACACCTGGCAAATGTTTTCCGCCGCCTGCAGCGAGTGTGCAAATATTATAATTCATGTCCAAGATATTTATGCAGCTCTGCAACCATAGCAAATCCGGTAGAGCTGGCATCGGAGATCTGCGGGCAGTCCTTTGTCTTAATTGACAGGGACGGCTCTCCGTCACCGGTAAAAAAGTATGCGATTATTCAACCGCCGGGTATTAAGGGATCAAATGATAAAGATTACGGGAGAGTTCCTATATCAACGGTAGCCGCTCATTTGGTACCGGAATTGGTTGTAAGCGATAAAAGCTTTATTGCCTTTGTAAAATCCAGAAAAAATGTGGAAATCGTATTAAAAGAGTCAAGAGATAAGCTTGTCTCAGAGGGAATTTTCGGCTCGGCAATGACGGATAAGATATCAGGCTACAGAGGTGGATACACCCCCAATGAGAGAAAAGAAATTGAAAATAAAATGGTCTCCGGCGTGCTGAAAGGACTGATTTCAACCAATGCCCTTGAACTGGGAATTGACATTGGAAAAATCAATACCACCGTATTGGTGGGATATCCGGGGACCAGAGCGTCATTTTGGCAGCAAACCGGAAGAGCGGGAAGAAGCGGTGAGGAATGCACCAATTATCTGATTCTGGATAATCAGCCTTTTGACCAGTATATTATTATTGATCCGGATTGGCTATTTGAACATGACAGCGAAAATGCGGTCATCGATAAGAATAATTTATTGATACAATTAGCCCATATCCGGGCAGCGGCAGCGGAGCTGCCTTTGACCCTGGATGATATATCACTGTTTCCGGATCTGGGAGAAATTATTCCGGTCCTGATGAAAGCCAGGGAATTGACCGGCATGAAAGGTAAATTTACATGGTCAGGCAAAACATTTCCGGCAGGGGACTATAGCTTAAGGAACATTGATAAATCAAGATATAAGCTGATAAACAAGGAAAATGGAAAAGAAATTACAGAAATGGATGAAATGCAGGCATTTCGCGAAATTCACAATGGCGCTGTGTACATGCATGATGGAGTTCTGTATCAGGTAATAAAACTGGATTTAGAGAGCAAAACCGCCCAGGCGGTTCCCTTTAACGGCAATTACTATACGATGCCGGGAGGAAATACCTTTATAAAGATGATTCAGCGTTTTAAGGATATGGAGTATAGGAGGACGCATATCGCATTCGGTGATGTCAACGTTGACGAAAGTGTGTACATGTATAAAAAGCTGCAATTCCATAATCATCAGAATCTGGGGTATGAACAGCTGCCGGAGCCGTTATCAAAAGATTATGATACGGAAAGCACATGGATAAAAATACCTTCTGATGTTGTTGAAGTCTTCAGAAAGCTTTTGCAGAGAAATGAAAACGGCCAGGTGGTGCGAAATAATCATTTTGAGGGCTTATGCCACGCGATTAAGAGTGCAGCCATGATGGTAACCATGACCGCACAGGATGATATTGATGTGAACGTATCCAGTAACGCCATAACACCGGACGGAGTCATGGAATTTGATGTTATAATTTACATATATGATAAGTATGTAGGTGGCTTGGGATACTCAGAAAAGATATATGATCTGATACCCAAAATATTAGAAAATGCAATAAAGCTGGTAAGCGGCTGCCAGTGCAAGGATGGCTGCCCGGCCTGTGTCGGTGATTATAAGCTGGACAAGGGCATGATTAAATGGGGCCTGCAGAGTTTCCTTGAAAAACAGGTTCCCCCTGATTCTGTTAAAATCGTTGAACCGGCTCCGGAGACCACGATAAAGAAGCCTTTCCGATTTGAAGAATTACAGGAAAAATGGCAGGAATTTTGTAAGCATATATCTGATCAGGGAGATGCTTTTGCAGGTTTTTTAGAAAGTGTGCCCAGAGTGGAAACGTCAGACAATATATTGATCTTTACGGTTACCAGCCCGTTTTACCGCGATTGGGTCATGGAAAGCAACAACCGGAAAAGTCTGATTAATATTATCCGGTATTACGCAGAATGTCCGTCTGTGATTGATATTAACATCTGTATTGATGAAAATACGGAAGAAAATCGAAATGTCAGAAGCAAGCTTCAAAGGAGATATGAAAATCTTATATGAGGTACGAAAACGAATTTGACCGGCTGAATGAATATCAAAGAGAAGCTGTATTTGACGACAGTGAAGCCTGCGTTGTTAATGCAAATGTGGGAAGCGGAAAAACTACAGTGCTCATAGCCAAAATTATATATTTGCACTTTGAAAAAGGTATTCCTTATAAAAACATGATAGTATTAACATTTACGAATAAAGCAGCAAATGAAATAAAAGAGCGTCTGCTGAAACTGGATCCTGAAATTCCCCAGGAAGAATTACTGGGCTTTGGGACATTTCACAGCGTTGCTCTTAATCTTTTGAAAAATACCCTGCCCTTGGAAAAGCTGGGATATACCAGGGATTTTATTGTTATTGAGCCGGATGAGGAAATGGATATTGCGATGCAGGTGATTCAGGAGAATCATCTGGTTATAAAATATAAAAACAGGTTAAAGAAGAGATTAGAACAGGAAATGATGTCGGTCCGGGAGGACAGGCCGGCATCAAGATATAATGATGATATTTTTAAACTGATTCAGCTTTTAAATGAGGAAAAAAAGAAGCAGAATAAATTGACCTTTTTTGACCTCCTTGATGTGAGCAATAAGCTGCTGGCGGATTATTCCGTTTCACCGGAATGGATTATTATCGATGAGGTCCAGGACAGCGACAGAATCCAGCTTGAATTTATTGATAAGCTGAAGAGTCGGGATACCAGACTTTTTGCCGTCGGAGATCCCAACCAGGTCATATATAGCTGGCGCGGAAGCTGTGTGAATGTTTTATATTCCTTAAAAAGCAGATATTCTGCAAAGGAATTTACGCTGCCGGTTAATTACCGTTCTTCTGCGTCTATTTTAGCGGCAGCAAAGTGTTTTTTAGAAAATGGAAGCCAGCTTTCGGGTATACGGGAGCAGGGCAGCAAAATTGTAATCAAGAATCACTATAATCCATTTAACGAAGCGGAGTATCTTGCGGAAAAATTACTGGACTTACATAAAAGTGGTGTGGAGTATAGGGAAATTGCTGTTTTTTACAGGCTGCAGAATCAATCCCATACGTTTGAAGCCGTATTTACAAAAAAAGATATCCCATATGAAGTTTCGCTTAAAAAGACAATCAGAGATATTCCTGTATTAAACTGGCTGATAAAGGTCCTGAGGTTTTCTGTCAATCCGGAAGATTTATCCTCTGCATTATATGTGCTAAGGGATCATTTGTATGGTGAGGGCTTATCGGAGACCATGGCTCATAAGATAATGAAACAGCGTGAAGCCCCGGAATCCAGGCTGTTGGAATTGATGCTTCAATTTAAAGAGAGGTGTGTAAATATCTCCACCGGTAAGGAATTATATGACTATTTTAAGCTTGATACTTATATAAGACCGACATCGTCATCCTATACAGAGGACAAGGAAGCTGTGGATACTTTCATGGAAATTATTCTGACGTATATAGCAGAGAATAAGATGGATTTTATGGCCGGTCTTGCCGATTTTATTAATTCCTCAGCATTATACGGAGTGAATATATTGCAGAAAGATATTAATAATAAGGCGGATTCAGTAAAATTAATGACGCTTCATTCTTCAAAAGGGCTGGAGTTTAAGTATGTATTTATTGTTGGTGTCAATTATGGCCTGATTCCGCTGCAGACCAGAAGCTTTGAGGATGAAGAAGAGAGAAGATTATTTTTTGTCGGTATAACGCGTGCGAAGGATTATCTGGAACTGTCGTATTATACAAATCCGGAAAGCTACAGGGCTATACCGGGTGCAAGCAGATATATTGATATGATTCCCAAACAGCTGGTAAGTAAAGAGACGGCAGAATCCTCAGAGCTCAGCTTACAAGACCTTCGTAAAAAGGTGGAAGAAGCAAGGCGGGAAAATAATGAAGAGCTTGCAGCGGCAGTATTGCGGGTTAAGCATGAAAAATATGGGATGGGAACTGTGGTTTCAGAGGATGAGGATATCGTTGTGGTGGATTTTGAAAAATACGGACAAAAAGAATTTATTAAAGCTTTCAGTGAATTGTCATATGTATAAGTCTTTTTGGTATATAGTAAATATTCAGCTTATAAAAGTATGGTTTTAAGTGCTAGGTTCGTTATGGCGGCCGTATCTGGTAATAAAACAGCCTGAAAGGATAGACTCTTATGGCTTATCCCACAAGCTATTGAGCTGCCACAAAAAATAACAGAAAAGCGGCAGCTCAATTTTGCTGTTATAATCAAATCCAGGATACCACGGATTGCCGTTCTGTGATTTCCACATCCATGACAATTAATGGTTCCGGCCGTTTGCCTGTCTTTAACCATTCCAGAAGCTTTCCGGCGGCCATTTCCGCCTTTGCTGTCACATGCTGGGCGACGGAGGTCAGCTTGGGCGTGGTGTAGGAGCATAAGCCCGCATCATCATAACCGATGACGGAGAGATCTGCGGGAACTCTTAAGCCGCCCAGTCTGGCGCCTTCGATAATGCCTGCGGCGCAGATATCGGCCGTGGTTACGGCTCCCGTAATGGGGTGGGAATCAGATGCGATCCGTTTGCCTGCCATGATGCCCCCCTCGTAAGTGGGGCTGAAGGGATAGACATACTCCGGGCGGAATGGAATGCCGGCTTCTTCCAGCGCTTTCTGATAACCATGGAATCTGGCTGTCAGAAGAGCATTGTTTTCATAATCTGCGACAAATGCGATGTCCTTGTGTCCGTGGCTGATCATATATTTGGCGGACAGATAGCAGCCTTTTATATCGTCAGATGACACTGTGACGATGTCAGGCAGTGACGCATAGGAATCAAAGATAACGGCGGGCTGCCGGATGGATTTTAATACCTCTTCTGATTCTTCAAAGGGGAAAAGGAATACAAAACCGTCGACATTCCAGCTCTTAAGGAGCGTCAGGATTTCGCTGCGGTTGGAGACCGTTCTCAGCATGATGAAATATCCGCCTTCTTTTAAGTGGTATTCCAGAGTGCTGAGCATAGCACTGATATATGGGTTGCCGAGATAATTCTCCTTTGTATCGCTTTCCGACATGAATATGATAATTCCGATGATATGGGAAGAATTGGTAGCCATGCTTCTGGCAGTCATATTCGGCACATATCCGCATTCTTCTATAATCTTATTAACCCGCTCAATGGTCTGTGAGGAGACGCGCTCTGTCTTTCCGTTGACCACATTGGAGACAGTCATCATGCTGACCCCCGCCTTTTGGGCGATATCTTTTAATGTCATGCTTATTTCCCCCTGCCGATGAAAAGTTACCTGGTGTATTTTCTGCTATCCTTATTCTAACAGACGAAAGGAAAAAGTCAATATCAGCCGGCCGTAAGGTTTCGCGATATACTAAAGAATAAATGAGATGAAAATAGAAAACAACCATTTATATAATATATGCACAATATATAGGGCGCGTAGATGATAAAAATTATAAAATTTTAAAAATATATTGACTTTTGCCAAAGGTAGTGATAGTGTAAAAATACATTTAGCGCTAAATTAACGAATGAGAATTTAAACGGGTTATGAAAGTAAAGCGGAAAGGGAAAATCAAAATTGAAAATTTAGGAGGAAACGAAAAATGAGATCAGCAAAAGTTATGTCACTATTCTTAGCGGCCGCAGTTGCGGCATCCGGACTTACTGCATGTTCCGGCAAAAGTGCCGCGATCAGTGCCGCAGGAGGAGATACCAAGGCCGCAGCGGAAGCGCCCAAAGAGCCCTTTGGCTCTGCCATCAAGTATGACCCGTCTCTTCCGGTCAATGACGGGAAAGATATTTCCATCGAATTGTGGGAATGGGGGAGCGATAATCTTTTCCAGCAGCTGATTGACGGTTATACGGCGATTCATCCAAATGTAAAGATCAAGCTGGTGAATAATCCATGGGATGATTACTGGACCAAGCTTCCGCTGGCCTTAAACGGGAATAATGGACCGGCCATCTTCAATATTCATAACAGCTATCACGAAAACCTGATTCAGTATCTGGCGCCCTATGACATTCCTCTGGAACAGCTTCAGGAAGATTTTACCGGCGTAGATGCCCATGTGATTGATGGAAAGGTCTACTATACGGATTACGGTATGATGACCGGTTCCGTATATTACAACAAGGATATGTGGGAGGCGGCAGGCTTAACGGATGCGGATATTCCAAAGACATGGGATCAGATGAGGGAAGTGGCGAAGAAGCTGACCATTAAGGATGGGGATACCATCACACAGGCCGGACTGAATTTCAACGGCGATTTTCATCAGAACTATCTCCTGGGTTTAAATTATCAGCTGGGAGAAAACTTGTTCAAAGAAGACGGAAAGACCCCCAATGTGAATTCCGATGCAATGAAGCAGGTAATGCAGATGCTGGTGGATATGTATGACAAGGATCAGGTTGGCTCCAAGGACTTCGGTGAGAAAGGTGCTGACAGCTTTGGACAGGGATTATCCGCTATGGTCATTCAGTGGGGCCATTATTACAATACGCTGAATACCAATTATCCTGACATTAAATTCGGCGTATTTGAGATTCCAACCATGACAGAAGATATGCCCTATGCTTACAACCGCTACAATGGTGAATCTACACTGGGCATCAACAAGAACGCTCCGGCAGAACAGCAGGCGGTTGCTCAGGATCTCTTAAAATATTATCTGGCAAATGATGAAATCCAGAAAACTTTCAACATTGCCATGAGCACCTTCCCGGCCAAGAAATCACTGGCTAATGATGCCGAGATTATGAAGAACCCGTCTGTCAGCGTATTAAAGGATCACATCGACCACTACATATGGCCGGGCGCCATGCCTGCTACCATGGAGACCTCCTTGCAGAAGGCCGGCCAGGATATTTTCTATAACGGAGTTTCTATTGATGAAGCCTTAAATGCGGCACAGGAAACCATTATCAAAGATATGAAAAACAGCAGCTTTACGTCTGCGGAGAGTCTGTATAAATATGCGGATCAAAAGAAATAACCGTTATGAGCAATGAAAGCAGCTGAAACAAAAGGAAGAGAGGAAGCAGGCCATGTTAAAAAAGTCGAGGTCATTGCAAAGCAAAAGTGAAATTCTCCTGCGCAATCTGGTGGTGTGCGGAATGATATTATTTTTCTCTGTGTTTTTAATCATTCCTATTATTATCGCTTTGGCGGGAAGCTTCCATGAATGGAATCCCTTAAATGGTACATACCGGTTCCTGGGACTGGATAATTATAAGGAAGTATTTGCTAGCGGCCTGTTCTGGAAATCTATCTGGAATACCCTGATATTCTCTGCAATCGTGATTGTGTTCCGCGTAGGTCTGGGTCTGGGGATAGCTTATGCTATTTATTCCACACTGATCAGGCACAAGAGCTTTTTCCGGGCGGTCTATTATATGCCGGTGGTCACACCCATGATTGCCATTGCCTTTGTATGGAAGTTCATGTACAATCCGCAGATCGGCACCATCAATCAGATTCTGGGTCTTCACATCAACTGGCTGATGAATCCGAAGACAGCGCTTCTGGCCATTATGATTATGACCATATGGAAGGATTTCGGATACGCGGTTGTCATGTATATGGCAGGGCTTTACTCTCTTCCTACCGACGCTCTGGAGGCGGCCAGCGTCGACGGGGCCGGCAGCTGGCAGAATTTTAAATACATTATCTTTCCGCTGCTAAAGCCCATGACATTATTTGTGGTGATTACTTCCATTATTTCCTATATCCAGGCCTACGTACAGGTCATGGTGCTGACCGAGGGAGGACCGGGAACGGCCACTTATCTGTCCTCTTATCTGATTTATGATGAAGCGTTTGTAAAATATAATTTTGGCTATGCCTCGGCGCTGTCATTTGTGCTGTTTGTTATTACAGCCATATTTACCTGGCTGTCATTTAAGGTTTCCGGTTCGGAAGAGTGAGGAGGAGCGGGGATGAGAAGAAAGATAAGCAGTATTGCACTGAATATTGTATTGCTTCTGATGGGAATTGTTACCGTGTATCCGTTTGTATGGATGGTGTGTTCTTCCTTTAAGCAGAATAAGGAAATCGTGGCCTTAAAACAGCAGCTTTTGCCCAATGCAGTTACCTTGGTCAATTACGGGAATATGAATGCCCACTTTAATTTCATGAGATTTTTCATGAACAGCCTGTTTATCACGCTGGCTGTGACAGTGATGGTAGTCTATACCAGTACGATTTGCGGTTTCGTATTAAGTAAATACCAATTCAAAGGGAGAAACTTGCTTTTTAGCTTTGTCCTGTCTACCATGATGATTCCGTGGTGCGTGACTATCATCCCCAAATATTCCATGATCCGGTGGTTTGGCTGGCTGGACAGCTATACGGCTCTGCTGGTGCCTGCCATGTTCAGCGGCTTTGGCATCTTCATGATGAAGCAGCATATTGCATCCTTACCGGATGAAATCCTGGAAGCAGCCCGGATCGATGGGGCAGGTGAGTTTTACATATTTCATAAAATTGTTTTTCCTATGGCGAAAAATGGGATTTCCAGCATTGCGATCTTTCAGTTTCTCTGGTGCTGGGAAGACTTCCTGTGGCCGTATTTGATCATTAATGATGAGAAAAAACAGCTGCTGTCTGTAGGGCTGAAAATGTTTAATGGGCAGTATTCTACGGATTACGGAGCTTTGTTTGCGGCTACTACGATTTCTATTATTCCTGTGCTGGTGATTTATCTGATTTTCCAGAAGCAGTTTATTGCAGGAATTGCGGCCTCGGCGGTGAAAGGTTGAGTATTTGTCCGGGGGATGATTGGCAGGTCTCTGACTGAAAATAATTAATTTGCTTAGAAATCGTTTATTCAGGAGGTAAGAAGATGGAATCTAGATTTCATATAGAGACAAGGCCGAAAGCCCTGTCATGGAATGTGGTCCAGGGAGAAAAGTACAGGATTACGATGCTGACGGATGGGCTGGTGCGCCTGGAATACTGTGAGGATGGAGTGTTTGAGGACAGACCGACGCAGATGGCGCTGAACAGGGATTTTCCGAAGACAGAGTTCCGGGTGATAGAAAAAGAGAATGAGCTGGAGATCATTACTTCCAGAATTCATCTGCTTTATGATAAGAAAGAGTTTTCGAAGAACGGACTGAGTGTTCAGGTGCTGGGAGGACTGAGTGCTTATTGGAGTATCTGGCATTATTCGGAAGAGTTAACGGATTTAAGAGGAACGGCCCGAACCCTGGATATGATGGATGGAGAGGTGGAGCTGGAGCATGGAATTATGTCCAGATACGGATTTTCGGTGCTGGATGACAGCAGGTCCCAGGTGATTCGTGAGGATGGCTGGGTAGAACCCCGGAAGAAAGGAATTCAGGATCTCTATTTCTGGGGATATGGGCATGATTATAAGGAATGTCTGAAAGATTTTTATTATCTGTGCGGAAAGACGCCCATGCTGCCCAGATATGCGCTGGGGAACTGGTGGAGCAGATATTATAAATATACGGAGGAGTCTTATCTGGAGCTGATGGACCGGTTTGAGAAAGAGAATCTGCCATTCACAACGGCAGTTATCGATATGGACTGGCATCTGGTGGATGTGGATCCGTCTTATGGAAGCGGATGGACGGGATATACGTGGAATCATGAGCTGTTTCCTGACCCGGAGCGGTTTTTAAGAAAGCTTCATGAGCGGGGGTTGAGAACGACTCTTAATGTGCATCCGGCGGATGGAGTGCGGGCTTATGAAGATGCTTATGAAGAAATGGCAAAGGCCCTCGGTGTAAATGCGGAAGCAGGAGATCCGGTGAACTTTGACGCGGGCAGCCCGGAGTTTGTGGAGGCTTATTTTAAATATGTGCATCATCCCCTGGAGGAACAGGGCGTGGACTTCTGGTGGGTGGATTGGCAGCAGGGGGGAAACTGTAAGATCGAAGGGCTGGATCCGCTGTGGATATTGAATCATTTTCATTTCCTGGACAGCGGGCGGAATGGGAAAAGGCCGATGACATTTTCCCGATATGCAGGACCAGGAAGCCACCGGTATCCGGTGGGATTCTCGGGAGATACGATTACCACATGGGAATCACTGGATTTTCAGCCTTATTTTACGGTGAATGCGGCAAATATCGGATATGGCTGGTGGAGCCATGATATCGGCGGCCACATGATGGGCTATAAGAATGATGAGATGACAGCCAGGTGGGTGCAGTTCGGCATCTTTTCTCCGGTGATGCGGCTGCACAGCTCTTACAGTGAATTCAACGGGAAAGAACCCTGGCGGTTCAAGAAGGAAACGGAATGGGTTATGGGAGAGGCGCTTCGGATGAGACACCGCATGATGCCCTATCTGTATACCATGAATTACAGAAGCTGGAATAATGACCTGCCGGTGGTAATGCCTATGTATTATGAGCATCCGGAGAAACGGGAGGCTTACGAGAAGCGGAATCAGTATTATTTCGGGAATGAGCTGCTGGTGGCACCCATAACGAGTCCGAGAGTGAAAGATCTGAATGTGGGAAAAGTAAAAGCCTGGATTCCGGAAGGCGTATGGTATGATATTTTTACAGGACTTCGGTATCAGGGAGATCGGGTGCTGGACTTATACAGGGATTTAAACAGCATTCCGGTGCTGGCGAAAGCAGGGGTTATCCTGCCGTTTACGGATGAGATCAGCAGCAATGAGGCGGCAAAGAATCCGGATTCTTTCCATGTATATATATATGCGGGGGCAGATGGCTCCTTTATCCTGTATGAGGATGATAATGAGACCAATGGATATATGGCCGAAAACAGCGTGAGTACGGCTATGGTTTATAAGGACTGCTCCAGCTTTTCGGTACTGCCGGCAGCCGGATGCGTGGAACTGATTCCTGCAGCGCGGTCTTATACGTTGGAAATTGTCGGAGTGGAAGAAATGAAAGCGGAACAGATCACAGTAACCTCCATGGGCAATACAATTTCATGTACAGTCGCGTATGAGATGGAAAAACATGGAGTTGTGATAAAAATAAATGGAGTTGACACGTTAACTGGGTGTTCCGTTCTGTTTGATGGAATGAAAATGTATGAGGGCAATGATCTGAAAAAGCGGGCTTTCGATTTCCTCAATCAGGCAGAGATCGGCTTTGGGTTGAAAGAAGAACTGTACCGGCTGCTGGACTCAGGCAGGGAAAAGACGGTTATTCTGGCGGAATTAGGGGCCATGGAACTTGATAAGGACCTTAACGGAGTTCTGGTGGAGCTGATTACGGCTTTTTAAGTGATTTTAATTATTATAGAAATAAGCACAATCGCCAATGAGAAAGACTTCTCTTTGGCGGTTTTTTACTTTATAAGAAATTTCTCAAATCACTAAAAATAGTGTATAATAGGAATGAAATAAAAAATGGTATGGCAAAAGAGTGAAAGGCACAGAGAAAGCCGGGAGTAAAATGTTCAGGCTTATTGAGTTTGCAGAACCTACATAGTAAAAAAGCAAAGGGGACAGACAAATGAAAGATAGAATTGTACCAAGGATTGATACGAAATTACGCAGCCATACAGTAATTGTGCCTGATACGATTAATCGGGCGACAGGAATTATTATCAACGGCCATAGGATTAAATCAATCTTATTTTCCACGGATGTTGCCATTATCGCAAACTGTAATGCGGATGCAGTAATTGCCGTATATCCGTTTACCCCCACAATGCAGATCACAAAAGCAATTATTGATGTATCGCAAAAGCCGGTTTTTGCAGGTGTGGGCGGCGGCACAACTGCAGGTGCGAGAGTCCGTGACATTGCCCTGGATGCTGAGCTGCACGGAGCGACGGCTGTGGTGCTGAATGCTCCGACGAAAACAGAATTTGTAAAAGAACTGGCGGAATACATCGATATTCCGATTGTATTATCAATTATTTCAATTGATGAAAATTTGGAAGAGAGAATGCTGAATTCCGGAGCCGGAATTATTAATGTATCCGGCGGAAAGAATACTGTTGAGATTATCAGGGCATTGCGCAGGATTGATGAAACATTTCCGATTATTGCAACCGGAGGGCCAGGCAGAGAGACGATTGAGGCCGTTATTGAAGCGGGAGCGAATGCTGTAACATATACGCCGCCGACAAACGGTCAAATATTCAAGGATATTATGGACGAGTACCGCAATCGTTGTAAGAGGTCCTAAAAAGTTTGAATCCGCAGTTTCTGCGGGGGTGGCCATAGATACAGGAATGTTTTTAATGATTACACTGCTTCCGGCAGATTATATTGCAATGGTATTGGTATTTGATTCTCATATTTATGATATATTATAAGCAGATGGAAATTGTGAAAGCATTGAAAGGAGAGAATAATATGTCTGAATTATGTAATAAAGAACTCATTTATGGAAATTTAATCAATGGACAGTGGGTGGAATCAGCATCAGGCAATGTTATTGCCATAACATCCCCTGTAGATGGTTCTCTTGTGGGTAAGATACAGGCAATCAGCAAAGAAGAGGTCAATGAGGTCATCCGGCATTCGAAAGAAAGCCTCTCTTTGTGGGGTGGTATTCCAATATACGAAAAGGCCCGGATACTTTACAAAGCGGCAGAGCTTTTAGAGGAAAGGGCAGAAGAAATATCGGATATTCTGATGATGGAGATTGCAAAGGATAAGAAATCTTCTGTATCAGAAGTGAAGAGAACCGCAGATTTTCTCCGGTTTACTGCTGATGCGGGAAAAAGTCTGGAAGGAATCGCAGTGAGCGGTGAGAATTTCCCAGGCGGTTCACGAAATAAGATATCCTATGTAAAAAGAGTTCCTCTTGGTACCGTATTAGCCATATCGCCCTTTAACTACCCGATTAATTTATCAGCTTCCAAGATAGGGCCGGCGCTGATCGGGGGCAATACGGTAATATTAAAACCGGCGACACAGGGGGCCGTCAGCGCCCTTCATCTTGTGAAGGCCTTACAGGATGCCGGACTGCCGGCAGGAGTGCTGCAGACCGTTACGGGTAAAGGCAGTGAGATCGGCGATTACATTGTAACACATGAAAGCATTGATTTTATTAATTTTACAGGCAGCACCGAGGTAGGCAGGCATTTATCCAAGATATCCTGCATGACCCCTCTGCTGCTGGAGCTTGGCGGCAAGGATGCGGCTCTTGTACTGGAAGATGCCGATCTGGAGTATGCGGCAAATAATATTGTGGAAGGGGCATTTTCTTATTCCGGCCAGCGCTGTACGGCAGTGAAGCGTATTATTACCACAGATAAGGTGGCGGACCGGTTAGTAGATATGGTAAAAACGGGAATTGAAAATTTACCGGTGGGAGATCCCAGGGAAAATGCAGTGGTCACTCCCCTGATTGATCAGAAAGCGGCTGATTTTGCTGAATTTTTAATTCAGGATGCCATTGCTAAGGGTGCAGAGCTTATTGTTGGAAATAAGAGAGAGGGAAATTTAATCTATCCTACGTTGCTGGATAAAGTAACCGTGGATATGGAGATCGCATGGAAAGAGCCGTTTTCGCCGATTCTTCCGATTATCCGGGTAAAAGATATGGAGGAGGGAATAGAGATTGCTAACCGCTCGGAATATGGCTTACAGTCTTCCGTATTTACCAGGGATATCAATAAAGCGTTCCGCATTGCTGAAAAATTGGAAGTAGGAACCGTACAGATTAATAATAAAACAGAAAGAGGCCCGGACCATTTCCCGTTTTTAGGAGTAAAAGCCTCCGGTATGGGTACCCAGGGCGTGAAGTATTCCATAGAAGCAATGACAAGACCAAAAGCAATCACTATTAATTTAACAGAATAAATGAAATCAGAACTGTCTTGACAGCAACTGATGTGAAGCCTGCCCTCTTGCATAGGGGCAGGCTTTTTCGCCTTTTAACGGATGTATCTTCCTGCTTTATAAATAAATTTTAAAATATAAAAATCTTCTTGACATAACGTAAGAAACAGTATACACTATTAACAGTGTTAATTATAAATACTGATACCTGTTTAAAGGATGGAGGTGAATTCCTTGAGTAGTATAGAAGAACTGGTCAAGTCTCTGGGTGAGATGAGGTCCGGCGGAAAAGTTATGGATGAATTTAATCGTTCTGCAAGAGGCGAAGTTTTCATCTTAAGATATCTTCTTGAGAAAAAAGCACCGGTATCGCCGTCTGAACTGAGCGAGGCATTAGACAGCAGTACGGCCAGAATCTCTGCGGCCCTTCGTACTCTTGAAAAGAAAGGGCAGATTCATCGTGAAATAGACACAACGAACCGGCGTTTTATTCTGGTCACGATTACGGAAGAAGGCCGTGAGCGGATTCGTGAAAACATGCAGCGAATGCAGAATCATCTGGTTCAGGTATTAACTGAAATGGGGGAAGAGGATGCAAACGAATTTGTACGCCTCTCCAAACGTTTTTTTGAGATTGCCCAGCGCACCAGACCCGATTCCTTTGAATAGAATAACCGGAACCGGGGAATAAAAATAGTAGGTAGGAATGCAGACCGGAAAGGTCTGCATTTAAAGACAACACATCTAACAGTGTTCAATATAAACACTGATAATGAGGAGGCTTTTTTATGATTAAAATTTTCAAATATCTCAAGCCCAAGGAATGGCTGATGGCTTTATTCAGCTTGATTTTCGTGGTAGTTCAGGTATGGCTGGATTTAAAATCGCCGGATTACATGTCGGAAATCACCATGCTGGTACAAACGCCCGGCAGTGCCATGAGTGATATCTGGCTTGCCGGAGGTAAAATGCTTCTCTGCACATTGGGCAGCCTGGCAGCCGCTGTTATTGTCGGTTTTTTTGCGGCACGGATTGCAGCTGCATTTTCCAGACGTCTGCGCAGTCTGCTCTTTCATAAGGTGGAGTCCTTTTCTATGGAGGAAATCAACCGCTTTTCGACTGACAGCCTGATCACCCGTTCCACAAACGATATTACACAGATTCAGATGTTGATTACAATGGGGCTGATGCTGATTATCAAAGCTCCCATTATGGCCGTCTGGGCCCTTACCAAAATCTCCGGAAAGGGCTTTGAATGGTCCCTGGCCACAGGCGCAGCGGTCGCCCTTTTGGTTGTTATGATTGGCATTATCATGATTTTTGTTATGCCCAAATTTAAAAAAATGCAGGCCCTGACAGATAATATGAACCGGGTCACCCGAGAAAATCTGACAGGACTTCGTGTAGTAAGAGCCTATAACGCCGAGACTTACCAGGAAAAGAGGTTTGAGGAAGCCAATGAGGAATTGACCGGAACACAGCTGTATACGGGCCGCGCTATGGCAATTATGATGCCCGTTATGACGATGATTATGAGCGGACTGTCCCTTTCGATCTATTGGATCGGCGCCTATTTAATTAATGCCGCGCAGATGACGGATAAACTGACGCTGTTTTCCAACATGGTGGTTTTCTCCAGCTACGCCATGCAGGTTGTCATGTCATTTTTGATGCTGGTCATGATTTTTATCATGCTTCCCCGTGCCAGCGTTTCCGCCAGGCGAATCAATGAGGTGCTGGACACCGAACCGACAATCCTGGATGGAAGCAGGACAGAGGGAATCTCTGGTCTGAAAGGTGAGGTTACTTTCCGGCATGTGGGCTTTAAATATCCGGACGCGGCGGATTATGTGCTGAAGGATGTGAGCTTTACGGTAAAGCAGGGGGAAACCATTGCTTTTATCGGCTCCACAGGCAGCGGTAAATCAACACTGATAAACCTTGTACCCCGCTTTTTTGACGCCACAGAGGGAGAAATCCTGATTGACGGTGTAAATATTAAGGAGTACACACAGGAATCACTGCACAATAAAATTGGTTATGTACCGCAGAAAGCGGTTTTGTTCAAGGGTTCGGTTTCGTCCAATGTGGCATACGGAGATAACGGCGGCAACGGATTTTCTGAGGATGAAATCAAGAGAGCCGTTGCAATCGCACAGGGAACGGATTTTGTTGAAAGCATGGAGGGCGGCTATGAAGCGGACATTGCCCAAGGCGGTACGAATGTGTCCGGCGGCCAGAAGCAGCGGCTTGCCATCGCCCGCGCGGTCTGCCGGAAGCCGGAAATCTATATTTTTGATGATTCCTTTTCGGCACTGGATTATAAAACGGATAGGATTTTGCGCAATGTACTGAAAAAAGAGACTGCCGGTGTGACCAGCATGATTGTGGCACAGCGCATCGGCACGATTATGGATGCCGACCAGATTATTGTTCTGGACGAAGGCAAAGTTGTGGGCGAAGGAAAACACAGGGATTTGCTGCAGAACTGTGAGGTGTACAGGCAAATTGCCATGAGCCAGTTAAGTGAGGAGGAGCTTGTGTCATGAGTGAACAGAGAACGAACAGAAAGCCGATGGCCGGAGGTCCCATGGGACAGGGGGCCGCGGAAAAGCCAAAGGATTTTAAAAGAACATGGGGCAAACTGATTGCCTATTGTAAAAATTATATGCCGGTAGTGATTGTTGCTCTTGTTATGGCAGCAATCGGAACCGTGCTGCAAATTATCGGCCCGGATAGGCTGAAAGAAATGACCAACGAGATCATGAAGGGATTGCCTGCGCTGGTCAATGGCGTTCCCGCCGCCGGTGCCATTGATTTCGGTGCGGTGAAGAAAATTGCCTTTCTGCTGGTGGGCTTTTATGCGGGCTCAGCGCTTCTTAACTTTATTCAAAGCTTTATGATGACAACGGTGACGCAGAAAATCAGCAGAAATATGCGTACCGGCATATCACAAAAAATCAATAAGCTGCCTTTGAAATATTTTGACCAGGTAAGCTACGGCGATATTCTCAGCCGGGTAACCAATGACGTGGATACCATCGGCCAGACCATGAACCAAAGTGTGGGAAATCTGGTTACCTCCATCACCATGTTTGTTGGTTCAGCAATTATGATGTTCTACAATAACTGGATTATGGCATTGACTGCCGTGGGAGCCAGCGTTTTTGGATTCATTATCATGGGCGCTATTATGGCGAAATCACAGAAGTATTTCGTTCAGCAGCAGAAGGACCTGGGTGTCGCCAATGGTCATGTTGAAGAGGTTTATTCCGGCCATAATGTAGTGAAGGCTTATAACGGCGGCAAAGAAGCCACACGGTTTTTTGAGAATGTGAACGACAGCCTGTATAACAGCGGATGGAAGAGCCAGTTTATGTCGGGGCTGATGATGCCGCTTATGACCTTTATTGGTAACTTCGGATATGTGGCCGTCTGTGTGGTAGGTGCGGCCCTGGCTATGAACGGAACCATCAGCTTTGGCGTGATCGTTGCCTTTATGCTGTATATCCGTCTCTTTACCCAGCCCCTTTCCCAAATTGCTCAGGCATTCCAGAATTTACAGAGAACTGCTGCTGCCAGTGAGCGTGTGTTTGAATTTTTTGACGCGGAAGAGATGTCTGACGAGAGCCAGAAAGCAAAGAAGCTCACCAATGTGAAAGGTGATGTGGAATTCCGTCATGTGAAATTTGGATATACTCCGGACAAAACGGTTATCAATGATTTTTCGGCTGAAATCAAAGCCGGACAGAAAATTGCCATTGTAGGCCCTACCGGCGCAGGAAAAACAACGATGGTCAATCTGCTGATGCGCTTTTATGAACTGGACAGCGGAGAAATCCTTCTGGACGGCATCCCCGTCAGCCAGGTGCCGAGAGAGAATGTCCATGAGCAGTTTTGTATGGTATTGCAGGACACATGGCTGTTTGAAGGCACCATCAAGGAAAACATTATTTACAGCAAGCAGGGCGTGACGGATGAACAGGTGGTTGCCGCATGCAAGGCAGTGGGGCTTCATCATTTTATCAGAACTCTGCCCCAGGGCTATGACACATTGCTAAATGACAGGGCTAATCTCTCCCAGGGACAGAAGCAGCTTGTCACCATCGCCCGGGCGATGATCCAAAACGCTCCTATGCTGATTCTGGACGAAGCCACAAGCTCTGTGGATACACGCACCGAAATTTTGATTCAGGAAGCTATGGATAAGCTGACGGAAGGACGCACCTCCTTTGTCATTGCCCATCGGCTCTCTACCATTAAGAATGCCGATCTGATTCTGGTAATGAAGGACGGGGATATTATCGAAAGCGGTAATCATGAGGAGCTGCTGGAAAAGGGAGGCTTCTACGCGGAACTTTACAACAGCCAGTTTGAATCTGCCGCATAAAGCTATGGAGAATTAATCTATATCCTGGGGACATTCCATTATAACAGATCCGTGGGGAAGTGTAGTTATGCAGATGGAAGAAACAGAAGATATCAGAGTCACGGAAATTGATTTAAGTAAAGCAGATAAGGTCCGTGAGGAGCTTCCGCCTTTAGCGCATAAGCGAAAAGATATTTATGAGTTGAAGGCCGCCGGGGTTATTTCAGCAATCAGATGACTGCTGAAATAACCCCGGTATAAGGCAGGCTTATTTTCCAAAGGGAGAGTCTTCCCGGCGGACAAAGAATCCCTGATTGTGGCTGCAAACCGGACAGATCAGAGGCGCCTCGCTGCCCTTATGAACATGGCCGCAGTTTAAGCAGATATACTCAGTGGGCGTTTCATTTTGAAATAGTTTATTGCTTTGTACCAGCTGTGCATACTGAGCAAAACGCTGGCTGTGTATCTGTTCAACCTCAGCGATCATATAAAAAGAATTTGCGATGTGGGAAAATCCCTCTTCTTTGGCCTTATCGCCGAAGGATTTGTAAATTGTGTCGTGTTCGGCGGCTTCATGCTGGGCGGAAAGCTGCAAAAGCTCCAGTATGCTTCTGGAATTATCTATGGGATAACTGGCGCTTATGGAGATTTCCTGTCCGTGGAACTCCTTTAAGTGATTATAGAATACCTCTGCATGTTCCTTTTCCTGTTTGCCGGTATAATGGAAAAGCCAGTATAAAACCTCAAGGTTTTGCCCTTTTGCTGTTCCTGCGGCAAATTCATAGCGCCTCCAGGCCTGGCATTCTCCCGCAAAGGCCTTTAAAAGGTTCTCTTTTGTAACGCTGTCTTTCAATTCGATCATTTCTGTTCCTCCTGGTTTCATTTACCATTAGTATTACCAGGTTTTTCATGGTTTACCACGGAAAGGAGGAATATATTGTAAATTTTACCTTTAAAAAAATTTTTCATTAATATGAATTGACAGTTATTGGTTTGTCACAGCCGCTGGTATCGAAACATCTGCGGGCGCTCCGTGAATGTGGTTTGGTAAAGGTTTAGACCAAGGCTTAGAGCCGCATCTATTGTCTGAATGCGGAACCGCTGGTGGAAATTGATGAATGGTTAAACGCCTATCGGAAAATGTGGAATAAGCATGTCGATGCCCTGGCCCAGCATCTCGATCAGAATAAAAATAATGGGAGGTAATTATAGAATGAGTTCACATGTTTCAGAGAACCCCTATCTCGTTCAGGAGAATGGGGAATGGATTTTAGTACTTGAACAATCTTTTGAACATCCGGTTGAAGATGTCTGGGCGGCACTAACCAAGGCCGATCAGATGTCCAATTGGGGACCATTTACGGCAGACAGGGATTTAACCGCGGTTGGATCGGTAAGGCTGGCACAAATCAATGCGCCCGAAGCCGGTGAGACGGAGGGTGATGTTCTGGAAGTCAGTCCGCCGCATTTGCTCATCCTTAGATGGGGTTCCGACATTCTGCGGTGGGAGCTGAGTAGAGAAGACGACCAGACTGTCCTGATTCTTCGGCACCGCTTTGCAAATCATCAGGATCCCCAGTCCACAGGGGCTTAAGACCCACAAATACATCATTTAAAAACATTTCACTGCCAAGATATGCCTGTGCATGTTCCACACTGTCAAAGCCATGGAGCACCTGTACGTCTTCCGCGCGGATCAGCAGTTCTTTCGTGAGAGCACCGGGAATGGTGTCGATGAAAGGTCCCCGGTAACCGGTATAGACCTTTGCCGCAGCAGGGCGGTTTGCCTCATCAATTTTCATTGTGATTTCCAAATAAGCATGCACTTTCATTTTGAATTTCCTCCTGTTATTCTGATTTTTTTGCTCTGGCTATGAGCCTGTCTTAATTATAATGGGGAAGATCGGCAAGATGAATATATCAGTTAATTTATAAGTTACTAATAAATTTCATAGTTACTTGCTGATATGCAGTGCATTCCTTATAATGATAAAATACAAGTTGAATCAGTCCCAGGTGTGTATAATAAGGAGACCAGCTATGAAAAGTCAAGCATAAATTAGCAAGAAATTCTTTTTTGTATCAATGGTAAAAAAGGGTAACTTTAATAGAGCTCCCTTAGGGTGCTTTTTCAAAATCTATCGATATTGGTAT
>JAEZFK010000071.1 GCA_023437715.1 Bacillota bacterium
AGTTGCTTGTTTTACAAACTGGATTGTCGTCTACAAAAAGAGACAGTCAGTTTACAAATGGGAATATCGATTACAATATCTAGTTTCTCATATTACAAATGTGACCTCTCGGTTTACAATTCATCCTCCTTATAATCATTTGTTCTGCATTTTAAATTATATACAGCACTTTTTATCATGTATATCAAAATAATGCTTTTTATATTGCAAATAATGTTGTATCATGAAAGATATAATAAGAGAGAGAGGAACCGGCTATGGACAGCTATGAAAAACGGGGATACTTAAACAGCGACTTCCGGCTGTTTCATCTTATAGATACGAAAAAACAGGATTTTGAATACCATTACCATGATTTTGACAAGATCATCATCTTCATCCGCGGAAACGTCACATACAGAATCGAAGGCTGTACCTATGAGCTGGAGCCCTACGATATCATTCTGGTCAGGCATAACGACATCCACAAGCCGGATATCGATCCGACGGTCCCCTATGAGCGGATCATCGTCTACCTTTCCCCCGGCTTTTTGCTGGCTTACCGCTCCGACAGCTATGATTTAAGCTCCTGTTTCCAGAAATCAAAGGAGTTTCATTCCCACGTCCTGCGGATTTATTCTCTGGAAAAAAGCAGCCTGTACCACACACTGTCAAACTTAGAATATGCCTGCACCCATGACGGCTATGCCAAGGATCTGTACTGCAAGGTGGTTTTCCTGGAATTTATGATTCAGTTAAACAGGGCCGCCTTAACCAACCGGGTGAAATACCTGCCTCCAATCACCGGAGACCGGCGCATTCTGGACATTATGGATTATATCAGCGGACGGCTGACAGAGGACATCACGGTGGAGGACATTGCGGATGCCTGCTATGTCAGCCGGTACCATCTGATGCACCTTTTCAAGGAAGAAACCGGCTATACCCTTTTTGCCTATATTACGGAAAAACGCCTGGCACTGGCCCGTGACCTTTTAAAGACCGGAATGCCGGTTACAGAGGTGTGCTTTGGCTGCGGCTTTAAAAATTACTCCACATTTTCCAGGGCATATAAAAAGCATTTCCGGATTTCTCCTTCCGAGGCCAGAAAAGAGTATACAAACACATAAACTTTTCTTAAGCTTCCCTTACTCCTGTTGAATCCGCTAAAAAGGCATGATATTCTAAAGCTGTCAGATGGTTCATTTTTCCATTGGAAAGGGAGGTTCTATGAGAAAAAGAGATTTTATGAAAAAAAGGCTTTTCTGGATGGTCTTTCTGCTTCCGGCAGTCTTATGGCTAAGCGCCTGCGGGAGCAAGAGTACGACAGAGGCCCGTCAGGCTGTGGCAAGCTATGACGCCGGAATGGCGGCAGTGACAGCGGAGACAGCAGCAAGCGGCGAGGGCCAGGCATCAGTCCACAGCGAGGAGAAGCCGTCCGTTCTTCCGGGCGGGTCTGAAAGCGTAACGGCGCTTCCCGCAGGAAGAAAGCTCATCCGAAACATTTCCATGAACGTGGAAACCGATGCTTACGATGACCTTATCTCCGATCTGCAGGCAAAGATTACCGGCCTGGGCGGATATATCGAACAGTCCGACATGTCGGGCAACAGCTTAAGCTCCTATGGCCATTCTTCCACAAGATATGCCAGCATTACGGCGCGCATCCCGGCGGATAAAGCCGACAGCTTTATGGCGCAGGTGGAAAGCAGCGGAAACGTCACCAACAAGTCAGAGTCCACCCAGGATGTGACCCTGCAGTACAGCGATTTAGAGAGCAGGAAAAAATCCCTTGAAATCGAACAGGATAAGCTGTGGGAATTTCTTAAAGAAGCGGAATCTGTGGATACCGTCATCACCCTGGAGCAGCGGCTTTCTGAAATACGTTATCAGCTGGAATCCATGGAATCCCAGCTTCGGCTTTACGATAATCAGGTGGACTACAGCACGGTTCATTTAAACATCAGTGAAGTAACCGTATTCTCTCCTGTGGCTGCGGAACCGGTTCTCGCCCGCATCAGCAAAGGCCTTGCCAGTAACCTTAAGGCTTTGAAAACTGTGACAACGGACTTTTTGATCGGCGTGATTACAACCGTTCCGTTCTGGTTACCGATTGCCCTTGCTGCAGGGATCGTTGTTTTCTTCCGCAGGAAGCTCAGAAAGAAAAAAGTACCTGGGGCTGTGCAGCCCGAAGTTAAGAAAGAAAAGGAAGACACAGCTGCTCCCTGAAATAGTTTAAGGGATTTACATATAAAAACAAGCAGCAGGCATTTAAGGGATGACCCTTATGCCTGCTGCTTGTTTTCATTTATCCATGTCTTCCATTATTTTTCCAGGAACAGAAACAATACAAAACCCCTGTCATCCCCAAATAAAACCAGGTAGCCGGATTGCTGTACCACGTGGTGAAAAAGGACAGGACCGCATATATGGCGAACTGGGCGTAAAACAGATAGCCGATGGGATTTCTCACCCGCTTAACCATCCGCATCAGGAAAAACGCCACAGCTCCGAGAATGCATCCGAACACCAGCACCCCCACAATCCCAAAATCATAAAAGGAATCATAAAACAGGGTGACCGTGGTCAGCTCCTCTTTGGTCACGTAAATCGGGAAATCCACAAGGGCGGGAACCAAAAATTTCAGCCCTGTGAGAGCCCATAGGGGGAAGAGCATCCGAAGCCCAAAGGTATGGGATGGAAGCCATTCCACCAGACAGTTAAAATTATCGTAGTTATTGGCAATATACATATAAGGCTGGGTGATAAAAATAGGCATATGGCTGTTCTTCATCTGAAAAATTCCATTGAGATAGGAAACATCATGCCCCCTTGCAATGGTTAGCACCGCATAAATAGGGATCATGCCCACCACCAGCCCGATGGCGTAGGTAATCTTCAGCCTGTGATCCATGGCAATGTAGGTGAGCACCGCAAGGCCCACAGCCAGAATCAGCTGGAACCGGGATACGCAAAGGACCGGAATGGCGCAGGCGATTAAATCCATAACCACAGCCAGTATCATCCGGCCCCAGTTTCTTCCCTGCTCAATGCTGAAATACAGCACGGACAGAGCAGGCACCAGCACACAGGACACAGTAAAATAGTGAACCCCTGTGATATGGAACGTGGAATAAGCATGGGGCACTCCCTTTATCAGGAAAGGAACAAAACCAAGCACCGCCGCTTCAAGGATAAATGCCCCAAGGGAAAGAAGCGTCACCAGGACCATGGAAAGAAAAAGAGGTCTTTCATATCCCTTAAAGCTGAACCAGCTGGAACGCTGCCTGCTTGATTCTCCCTGCATTCCTGCCAAAAACTGGAACGTCATCCAATAACCTAAAAACCCCAATAGGAAGCAGAGCCAGGTAATGATGTTCCAGTCAGAGGAAAGCTCTGAAAGCTTTAAGCAGGCAATGCCCTCTCCCCCTACCCAGAACAGGGAAAACAGCCCTCTCAAATGAATGATATTTTCAGTCCTGCGGTAATCATGCCAGTACAGGTAAATCGCCGCCAGAATTAAAATAAGACCTGACAGCCAGTAATACCTCGCCCTCGCAAATAAAAAAGACGCCCCATAGCAGATCAGATAAACGCTCATCGTATAATACCCCTTTAGTAAATAACGGGAGCTTATCAGGAACGGCTGATGAACTCCTTCATATAATCTTCTACTTCCTTTACTGTGGCGTAGGTCATGGCCTTTTCCGCCACCGCCTGCAGTTCTGCAACACTATAGCCTGTAATCAGCTTCCTTGCATTTAAAATGGCTGACGCGCTCATGCTGAACTCATTTAAGCCGAAGGCCAGAAGCAGGGGGATGATCATGGGATCGCTGGCAGCTTCTCCGCACATGCCGACCATGATTCCTTCTTTCCGCCCGCATTCAATGACGTGACGGATGCTTCTGAGAACCGCAGGATTCAAGGTGGAGTACAGGTAAGATACCTTTTCATTGCCCCTGTCCACAGACATGGTATACTGAGTCAGGTCATTGGTCCCTATGCTGAAGAAATCCACTTCCTTGGCAAAGACATCTGCCATCAGGGATGCGGCAGCTGTTTCCACCATGATTCCCACCTGAATATCCTTTTTATAGGCAATTCCTTTTTCATCCAGTTCCTTTTTGATTTCCTCAATGAGAGCTTTCGCTTCCCGGAACTCCTCAATGCAGGTCACCATGGGAACCATAATGCGGATGTTGCCGAATGCGCTGGCCCTTAAAAGAGCGCGGAGCTGGGGCTTGTAAATATCATCTTTCCTGTCCAGGCAGAAACGGATGGCCCGGTAGCCTAAAAATGGGTTTTCATCCTTTTCAAGTCCCATATAAGGGATTTCCTTGTCGCCTCCGATGTCCAGGGTGCGGATGATCACAGGCTTGCCGTTTAAGGCTGCTGCAACCTTTTTGTATGCCTCAAACTGTTCTTCCTCTGTGGGCATTGATGTGCGGTCCATGAATAAAAATTCTGTACGGAATAAGCCGACGCCCTCTCCGTCATAATGGAGCACCTTGTCCACGTCCTCCGGCTTGCCGATGTTAGCCACCAGCTCAACGGTTATCCCGTCCTTTGTCACCGTAGGCTTTCCGATATACTGTTCCAGTTCTTTCTTTTCCTTTAAAAATGCTTCTCTCTTCTTAGCGTACTCCGCTTTTTCCGCTTCGTCGGGATTTACAATTACAATCCCTTTGGAGCCATCCAGGACAATATCCTGTCCATCGGCCACAGAGCTTAAAAAGCCTTCCAAAGCAACCACAGCCGGAATCTCAAGAGCCCTTGCAAGAATGGCGCTGTGGGAGGTCTTTCCTCCCAGTTCAGTAACAATGCCCACTACTCTTTCAGGATCGATTCCTGCTGTCATGGAAGGGGTTAAATCCCTGGCCACAATCACGCTTCCCTCCGGAAGCGAGGAAATGTCTACAGATTTCACTCCCATGAGTATTTTCTGCATGCGTGTCTTAATATCCCGCATGTCCGTGGCTCTCTGCTGCATGAGTTCATCTCCCATGGAAGCAAACATATTGGCATAAGTATTACAAACGCTTTCAATGGCATATTCGCTGTTTACATTCTCCCCGGAGATGATATTTTCAATCTCACCTGTAAGCATCGGATCGGAAAGAAGCAGCAAATGCCCGTTTAAAATCTCCGCTTCCTTTTCCCCTACCCTTGTAGCCAGATCCTTGGCCAGAGCATCGGTTTCCGCCGCCGCCTGTGCTGAAGCCGCCCGGAACCGGGCCTTTTCCGCCTCCACGTCGGCAACGGTTTCTTTTTTAACCTTCAACTCTTTCTCTTCCACGATAACGGCTTTCCCAATGCCGATTCCCGCAGATGCACTTGTTCCTTTTAACATTACAACTCCTCCTTATTAATTATTTTTGAAGCATCTATTCGCCAAGACCCTCCTCAACAGCCTTGACCATGGCCGCCAGGGCTTCCTCTTCGTCTGCTCCCTCACAGACAAAGGTGATCTCATCGCCGCTTTTTACGCAGGCGCCCAACACGCTGAGCACGCTTTTCGCATTTGCAGTTGTATTTTTAAACTGAAAGCTTACCGTTGAGTTAAAGTTCATGGCTTCTTTACAAAGAATTCCTGCCGGCCTTAAATGAAGGCCGGTCGGATTCTTTATAACAACTTTGGCACTGACCATATCTATTCCTCCCATTCTTTCCTCTTGCTGTCTTTTCTCTGCAGGACAAAATTTATTGTGTTTCATCTGTTTCCGCAGAAGCTGAGGTAGCCGCCGTGGTTCCCGCAGTAGTTCCCTCCGACGGCTGTCCCGGTCCCTTTAAGGAAACCGTAACATTAAACGGAGTAAAGCCAACTACCTCAAAGCCGCCTGAAACCTCAAAGGTCAGAGCTCCGGGGTTAAGACCTGGTTCTAAGTCCGACAGATCCAGAACTGCATTCAAATCCTTTTCCTGCAAGGCGTCTAAGTCTTCTTTCAGACCCTTTATGGTAACATCAGAAGTTTCCTTGTCAAAGCCGTAATCATAATTCTCCGACAGGCCCTTCTTATCCAGCTGATTCAGCTTCAGGGTGAATACCCTGGTGGTCAGCGGCTCCACCTTAAGCTTTACCGTAACATTCTTATATTCATTTCCTGCCACGGAGGTATTGGGCGGCAGATACTGGCTTAAATCCAATTCAACCACCTTATCAGCGGTCAATCCGTCGATGTTCAGCTTATCCGAAGTAACGGACAGACTGGACAGGGATGCCAGAGTGGATTTTGTACCCACAACAGGCACTGATTTAATCTCGCATTCCACACCGGTATACCGGTATCCCTTTGCTACCTGTCCCGACACCTCAAAATTGAGAGTGAGGTCTTTCGCTTTCAGAATGGATACGTTGTAGTCGATCTCCGGCCGGTTTACCGATATCTTGTTTGCTATATCCGGCAGTATATTGCCGTTGGCATCGTAAAAGACAGGGGAAGTCGTTCCGTTTAAGTCGGCGGCCGCATGATCCACATTGATCTCCACTCCCACATGGTTAATCGTGCCGATGAGAGATTCCGGACCTTCCACTGTTACGGAATCCGGGGACAGGCTGATGACGCCCGGAACATAGCCTTCCTCCTGGGTTCCCAGGGTTTTCACCTGCAGCTCGAACTTCTTGCTCTGGAGCGCTTCCGTCTTGATCCGGATGACCATGGGCTTTGCCGTGATGGTGTCGCTTTTGACCAGATTTTCCTTATCCTTGTTAATTTCCACGGTAACAGGAATAGCCCCGGTCACATTGTAGTCCTTTAAATCCGCATAGGCATGAAAATCCGAGGCCTTTACCAGAGAACGGTCCCTGGTCCGTACCTGATAGCTGACGGTTATGGTGTCCTTTCCTATGACTTCATAGGTTAAATTGGCCGATTTAAGTACTTCCTCATTGCGCATCTCTACCGAAACGGTCTGAGAATCGTCAATGATAGGGTTGGAAATGTTGACAACCGCCATCCAGACGATTAAAGCGACCACAAGGGAAGCAGCCTTAAGGCCGAAATTATTTAATAATTTTTCCTTCATTCTTCCGCCTTCCCTTCAAAATCCTGAATCTGCTTCCTTCCTCCTGCTCCTGCTTTACGCCCGACAAAACGGACCGGAGCATATCCGCGTCTCCGATCTTCTTCAGCCCGCCCTCGGAAGCCACCGATACCCGTCCGGTCTCCTCCGACACCACGATGGTAACGCTGTCACTGACCTCGCTGACCCCTACCGCAGCTCTGTGCCTTGTTCCCAAGTCCTTGCTTATGGTCATGTTATCCGACAGGGGCAGATAGCAGGTTGCAGCGGCCACACGGTTTCCGCGGATAACCACCGCACCATCATGAAGGGGCGTATTATGTTCAAAAATATTGATGATGAGCTGGCTGCTGACAACCGCTCCGACCTCGATTCCGGTCCGCTCGATCTCTTTTAAGGAATCTCCCCTTTCGATGACCATAAGGGCTCCTGTTTTGACCTTTGCCATCTCGAAAGTGGCCTTTACCAGCTCATTGATGGTTTTATCCGTAAAGCCGGAATTGTCCCTTCCGTCATCAAAGGTAAGGATACCTGTAAAGGGGTTTTTGCTTCCCAGCTGTTCCAGGGCTTTCCGAAGCTCCGGCTGGAAAATGACGATGGCCATGGTAACTGCCGGCGTCGCAATTTTATTAAGAATCCAGAAAATATTGTCCAGACGGAAAACATAGGCAAAGAGATAGAAAAGAAGAATTACGATAATCCCCTTTAACAAAGTCCATGCCCTTGTATTCATGATCCAGGTCAGCAGCTCATACACCAGAACCGCTATAATTATAATTTCAACCAGGTTTGTTTTCGAAATTCTGGGCAAAAAGGACACCCAGGAATACATTCCATCTAAAAAATCCGCCATGCTATCCACCTCCCTCTTATTTCTTCTTACCTCTGCGGTCTTTGGAGTTTTCTGGCATTGATTTTTTGAACCTTTACATCAGGGGTGGAAACCGTCAGCTTCGGCACCGCCTTGACATAGTAATAGTAATCGTCGTCTTCAAACTGTACATGCTCTGTCCGGGAATAGTCCACCGCAAAAACGAAAAAGGTGTAAATCCCCGCAATGGCAATGGATACCAGAATGCCTATAAGCAGCTGAACCATGGAAACCGATACATCCAGGGTAATGTCCCCGACGAAAATTACGCCCAGCTGTACAATGGTTCCCACCACAATGGCGATGATCCAGGCGTAATCCACGGAAGAGCTCCGGATGATGAACACCGCCACCAGAGCCAGAACAAAGGCCGTCACCATAACCAGCATCAGCTTATTGGTCAGCAGGCTGTTCATGAGCTGCATAAACTTCTGGGCTTCATCCACAGACATGTCATTTGTCAGGACTCCCGCATTCTGCTTCACATAGAGAAGCGTATAGTAGATGAATACGCCGCAGCTTACAGGAATGATGGAAATAATGCCTCCGGAAAGGCCTACAACCAAGGGGATGACATATGGTATCTTTAAAAGGAAAAATACCGGAGTTAAAACCAGCAGATAGCTGTCACCCGGCTGGAATCCGTAGTAAAGCAGCGCCACCACCACCACAAAAGCGGCCATCAGCACCGTAACCTCTAAGGACACCCCTGATAAATGGGCCAGCATAAACCCGGCCGCCAGAAAGGAAATGGCTCCGTAAGGCAAAAAAGAACACACCAGAGCAAGGACCAGAGGGATGAACGGCTCTGTCAGCTCCGTCATAAATCCAATATTCTTATTCATCAGGGAAAAAGCCAGGAAACTGAAAACAAATTTGATGAATGGCTTTATATAAATGTCAAATCTCCCATAAAACTCTCTCAACCGTTCTTTCAATACGAGAAGGCCTGTCATGTCATCCGCCCTCCTTTTGTTCTTTTCAATGGCCTGGAAGTCCCTTCATACCGCTTGTCCAGTCTCTTCAATTTGGACAGATATACTTTCATCCCGCGGCTGGCATATTCGTACCGCCTCACATATACAAAAATGCTGATTCCCATATAAATCACCAGCCCAATACCGTAAACCACACCGATTTTCACCCCGGCATCGGTCACTATCCTTACGTCCATGGTTTTCAGCCACTGCTCCATGTGATACAGTCCCCATAAGACCAAGCATATAAGAAAGCTGAACGTGTAGCTGAAAAAGGAGCGGAACAGCTTGCTGCTGACATAATCACCTTTAAAATACCGGCCCGCCGGAAATATCTTCCTGCCCTCACGCTTTTCAAACATGGCGAGATTGGTCATAATCTTTATTTTCTCTTCACTAAGCATATGGTCTCCTCACTATACCATAAGATATCAATTTATTATAGCATAGAACTTTTTACTTTGCGAGCCCTATACGGCATTTTTATTTTAATTTTGCCACAACCAAGCCATGCAGAAAAAAAAGGGGGATTTTCGCGTGTGAGCTGGCTCACAAAGCAAAAATCCCCCTTTTTTTTCTATAGGGCGCAGCCCTCAATTCATAATTTGGCGGCCACACCCCAGACTTTCAGGAATACATCCCCCCGCCAAATTATGAATGCATGACGAACGGAAACCATCTATTTCACCGTCAATACCTTGACTCTCTCCCCATCCGTCAGCTCATTGCTGCTCTGCACCACCACTTCATCTCCTGCAGCCAGCCCCTCAGTCACTTCCATATAAGCATTCTTTTTCTTCCCCTGCGTAACCGCCGTCTTTACCACAGTCCCATCCGTAACCTTATAAACAAAAGCCCCCGAATCATCCGACTGAATGCACTTGGCAGGAACATAAACCGAAGAACTCTCCTTGCCATCCGCCACTCTTAAATCCGCAATCAGCCCGATATAACTGACCTTGCTTGCCTCTTCCAGTGACACCGTCACCGTAAACATCCCCGTAGAAGAATTGCTGACCGCAGAGATTTCAGAAACACTTCCCTTGCAGCTTTCCCCCAGAGTCTGAAGGCTGACATTCATCTCCGTCCCCAAGCTGATCTGGTCAATATCTAAATCCGCCACCTGGATCTTCACCTTTCTGCCGCTGTCATCAATAACCGTTGCCGCTTTCACCTGGGGAGAAACCATCTGCCCCACTTCCACATAAACATTGGTTACCATCCCTGCGATCGGTGATGTAACACTGCAGTCGTCATATTTCTTCTGAACAATATCCAGGGCCGCCTTTGCACCGTCCAACTGCGCTTTCGCCGCATCATAATTACCCGACTGCCCGTTCTTTGCCGCCTGCAACTGTACGGAAGCAGAATCCATCTGGGCCTTGGCGTTCTCATAATCCACCTGGGAAACGTCGCCGCTGGCATACAGGGCCTGAATGCGTCCGAAATTATCCCTTGCCGTGTTATATGCGATCTCCGCCGGCTTTACACCTGTATTTTCCCGGCTGGCCTTTTCCGCATTTGCGAAAGAAACCTCTGCCGCCTGGTAGCTGGCCTTGGCCTGCGCCAGCTGAAGCTGTGCATCCTGGTCATCCACCCGGAACAAAACGGCTCCCGCCTCCACATGGTCCCCTTCCTTTACGGGAATTTCCATGATTTTTCCGCTGCTGTTGGGCATCACATCAATGCTGCTTAAAGCCTCTACGGTACCCTGCCACACCATGGTGGATAAATCTTTCCCAGCCTTTGCGGCTGCCACCGTCACCTCGATCTGCCTGCCTGCTGCCCCGCAGCCCGTAAGTACGCCTGACAGTAATGCCATTGCCATAAAACCTGTTATTAATTTCTTCATTTTTCCAGCCTCCTGTCAGCCTTGTTTATTTCAAGTGTATTTTAACCGACGCATTCATACCAAAAACCAGGGGAAGATTATCTTCGTTTTCAATGGTCACCTTAATGGGTATTAACTGCGTTACCTTCGTATAATCGCCGCTGGTGGTAAAGCTGGTGCTTCCTGAAAAATAGGTTTGTGTGGCCGGATCGATCTCAATGACCTGCCCCTTAAATACCTTTCCGGGATATGCATCCAGACTCACGTCCACCTTTTGTCCTAAATGGACTTTCATAATATCCGTCTCTTCCACATTCACCCCAACGTAAAGGTCCGAGGTATCGGCTACCACAGCCAGCTCTGACCCCAGAGCCACCATCTGGTTTACGGCTCCCTCGTTCTTCACCACAGTTCCTGCAATGGGAGATGTAATATAAGGAAGGACTTCCTGCCGTCCCAGCACCTGGTCCTGTTCCACCAGATCGCCGTTTTCCACATCCCAGGATAAAAGCTTTCCGTTTGCAACTGCCTTTACGGAATACAGCTTTGCCGTCACCTTGGCGTTGTCGGTCTTAAAATAGGCTGTGCTGGAATAATAAAAATAACCTCCGATCCCGCATCCGATAAGGACCAGCCCCAGGATCAGCGGAATCAGGATCTTTTTTAACTTTCCTGTGCCCGGATTGATTTCCTGATCTTCAATATTCATGTGTTTATTCTCATTCATGTCTTTCACTCTCCGCTCTATGATTGTTCTGCAAACTGGCTGCGATACAAATCGGAATAAAATCCTTTCTTTTCCAGCAGCGTTTCATGATTTCCCTGTTCTATAATATCCCCATCTTTCATGACCAGGATCATATCCGCATCCCGGATGGTAGAAAGGCGATGGGCAATGACAAAGCTGGTACGGTTCTGCATCAGCTGCCCCATGGCTTTCTGGATGAGAACCTCTGTCCTCGTATCAATGGAGCTTGTGGCCTCATCCAGGATCAGGATCCTGGGATCTGCCAGAATGGTCCTGGCAATGGTCAGCAGCTGCTTCTGTCCCTGGGATAGGTTGCTGGATTCCTCATTGATCACCATATGGTAGCCTCCCGGCAGCGTCCGTATGAATTCGTCACAGTGGGCTGCCTTTGCTGCGGCTATGACCTCCTCATCGGTTTTGTCAAAGTTGCCGTACCGGATGTTATCCATGATGGTGGCATTATACAGCCAGGTTTCCTGGAGCACCATGCCGAACATGGAGCGCAGGTCGTGCCTTGTAAATTCCAGGCTGTCATGTCCGTCAATCAGAATATGGCCTGAGTTCAGTTCGTAAAACCGCATCAGCAGCTTCACCACCGTGGTTTTGCCCGCTCCTGTAGGGCCTACGATGGCTACGGTCTGCCCAGCTTCTATTTTAGAGGAAAAGTCGTGGATAATAAGCGTTTCCGGCTGGTAGCCGAAGCAGACATTTTTAAATTCCACGCCTCCTGAAATCTCCGGCAGCTGGATGGGATGCTCATTTTCAGGCACCTGGTCTTCTTCTTCCAGGAATTCAAAGACTCTCTCTGCCGCCGCCGCTGTGGACTGTAAGGTGTTGGACACATTGGCGATCTGGGATATGGGCTGCATAAAGGACCTCATATACTGGATAAACGCCTGAACATCTCCGATCTCAATGACCTTTTTTACGGTTAAATATCCTCCCAGCAAACAGACGCATACGTAGCCGAAGTTGCTGACAAAGGACATAATTGGCATCATCATGCCTGATAAAAACTGGGATTTCCAGGCCGAGCCGTACAGCTTGGTATTGATGGTCCGGAATTTTTCAATGGCTTCCTGTTCCCCGTTAAATACCTGCACCACATTGTGGCCGCCGTAAATCTCCTCGATATGGCCGTTTAAATTTCCCAGGCTTTCCTGCTGCCGCTGGAAATATTTCTGGGACTTCTTCACCACCATCATGATCAGTCCCATGGAAACCATGAGGACCACCACGGCTACCAGGGTCATCCGTATGCTGATGGAGATCATCATGGCCACAATACCGATCAGGGTGGTGACCGATGTGATGATCTGGGTCAGGCTCTGGTTTAAGGTCTGGCTCACGGTATCCACGTCATTGGTGATCCTGGACAGAATCTCGCCGTGGGTTCTGGTGTCGTAATAATTTAAGGGGAGACGGTTCATTTTCTCCGAAATATTTTTTCTCAGCTCATAGGTGACCTTCATGCTGACCCCTGACATGATATAGCTTTGCAGATAGGAAAACACGGCTGATATTACGTAGAGGAACGCCAGCAGCAGAAGACGGTTCCTGATATAGCGAAAATCCGTCAGCAGGCCGGTTCCCATGGCCCAGGCAATCAGGCCTTCAAACAGCTTTGTGGTGGCCTTACCCAGAATCTTGGGACCTACAATGGAAAATATGGAGGAAAAACAGGCAAACAGGACCACTACGGCGACGGAAACTTTAAAGGGCCTTAAATATTCAGCCAGATGCAACATGGTTCCCTTAAAATCCTTTGCATTCTCCGGTTTGCCCCCAAAGCCGCCTCCCCTGCCTATAGGAGGGCTTGATGGTTTTTTCTCACTCATTTCAGTTCCTCCTCGCTAAGCTGTGATAAGGCGATTTCCCGGTAGACGCCGCAGGTTTGCATCAGCTCCCTGTGAACCCCTTTTCCGACGATCCTTCCATGATCCAGAACAATGATCTGGTCCGCATTCATGATGGTGCTGATTCTCTGGGCCACCAGGAAGGTTGCGCTGTCTCCGGTTTTTTCCTGGAGAGCCGCCCGTAGCTTTGCATCGGTTTTAAAATCCAAAGCGGAAAAGCTGTCGTCAAATACATTAATTGGCGCTTTTTTTATGAGAGCCCTGGCAATGGAAAGGCGCTGCTTCTGCCCGCCGGAGACATTTCCTCCGCCCTGGGCAATGGTGGTTTCAAAGCGTTCCGGCTTGGAATCAATAAATTCCATGGCCTGGGCCGTACCGGCTGCTTCCTCCACCTGGTTTCTGTCCGCTTCCCGGTTTCCATACATCAGGTTGCTTTCAATGGTGCCGGAAAATAAAATCCCTTTCTGGGGCACAAAACCGATAATATCCCTCAGCTTGTGAAGAGGCCAGTTCTTGACATTCACGCCGTCAATGAGGATTTCCCCTTCCGTCACATCGTAAAACCGGGGAAGCAGGTTCACCAGGGTGCTCTTTCCGCTTCCCGTGGCGCCGATAAAGGCTGTGGTCTGACCCGGCAGAGCCGTAAAGGTAATATCATGCAGCACATCCTCCTCCGCATCGGGATACCGGAAAGATACGCCCCGGTATTCCACCACGCCCCGCGGAGTCCCGGAAATTTCGGTTTTCTCCTCCGGGTCTTTAATTGAGGGATCTGTCTTAAGTATTTCAACAACACGTTTAATTGACACAATTGCTCTGGGGATCATAATGAACATCATGGCCATCATTAAAAAAGCCATGATGATCTGCATTACATACTGCATGTAGGCCATCATGTCTCCTACCTCCATCTGGAAGCCGGATACCGCCTTTGATCCCACCCATACGATGAGAAGGCTTGTTAAGTTCATGATGAGCATCATGGTCGGCATCATGGCGGAGGTAACCCTGTTGACAAATAAGTTGGTCTGGGTCAGCCTTGCATTGACCTTATCAAACCGTTTTTCCTCAAATTCCTGGGTATTGAATGCCCGGATCACCAAAGTGCCGTCCAGGCTTTCTCTCACCACCAGGTTCAGGCGGTCGATCAGCTTCTGTACAAATTGGAAGCTGGGCATGACAACGGTAAGCATGGAGAAAATCAGCACCAGCAGCAGTCCCACCGACAAGGCGATAATCCACGACATGGATTTATCCTTTTCCAGGGCGTGGATCACGCCTCCGACTCCCAGGATGGGAGCGTAAAATACCATTCGGATCATCATGACGATCAGCTGCTGGATCTGTGTGATATCATTGGTCGTTCTGGTAATTAAGGAAGAGGTGGAATACCTTTCCATCTCCGCATTGGAAAAGCTCTCTATCTTGGTGAAAACGTCCTGACGCAAATTCCGGCTGATGCCGGCCGCCATTCTGGCGCCGATAAGTCCCACTAAAACCGTACAGAAAGCGCTGATAAAGGCGATCCCCAGCATTTGAATTCCAACTTTCACTATGTACGCCGAGTCGCCCGAAGTAATTCCCTTGTTTACGATATCAGACATGAGATCAGGAAGAGATAAATCACATGTCGCCTGACCGAATAACAGTAATATGGCCGCTGCTAAAGATATAATATACGGTTTAAAATACCGGAAAAATACATTCAAATTCGTTTCCTCCTTTCATCCTTTATAGTTTCTGTAAAGCTTTATTCCTTTTTTTCTTCCATTAAATTCACTTCTTCTTCAATCAGATCGGTAAAACGCTTCCATAATTCGAGCAGCCGCTCCATATCTTCCGTTCCCATTCGCTCAATGACCCGTTCAATCAGCCTGCTCATGGTATTCACACACTTTTCCCGGGTTCTTTCACCTTCTTTCGTCAAGGAAACGCAGATATTCCTGCGGCTTTTGGGATCTATCTCCCTGTATATCAGGCCCCGCTCCTCCAGGGTATTGAGGGTCCTGGAAGCCGAAGAAAGCACAATATCCATTCTCTTTGCCAGAACGGATACATGGATTCCCTTATGTCCGGGGTTTTCATTCATGGCTTCCCATATCTGCTGCAGGGCAAAAATCTCAAGGCGAGTCAAGCCTCCTGTTAAAAGCACCTTGTGCATTGCCTGCCTCTTTCCCATCATTGAGGTCAATTCTTTTTTAAGCCTTTTTACGTACTCTTTCCCTTCATCTTTCAATTCAAATTTTTCTCCCCTTTTTACTTAACATTGTTAACAATTTTCAGCGTTCTTCATTCTACTACTGTTTCCCGTATATGTCAATTAAAACTTTATAAAGAATATATGCCTGAATTGGAGGCATTTTCCTGTGATGTAAAACAAAACAAGCGGCTGCCTGCTCTGCGCCTGCAACCGCTTACTGCCCATCTCCCTTTATCCTGTTTTCTTACACGCTTATCACTTATTTATTCATATCTTAAGGCCTCAATAGGGTCTGCCTTGGCCGCCTTGGAGGCCGGATAAATCCCGAAAAACAGGCCCACCACAGCCGAGAATCCTACGGCCACAAAAACTACAGCCGGCTTTATGACCACAGAGATTCCAAACAGCGTCCCTCCTGCCAGAACCAGCCCTGCTCCTGCCGCCACTCCCAGCATTCCGCCAAAAGCGGAAAGAATGGCCGATTCCGTCAGAAACTGGATCATAATGTCCTTAGTCTTAGCCCCTAGGGCCTTTCGGATTCCGATTTCCCTTGTCCTCTCTGTGACAGATACCAGCATGATGTTCATGATTCCGATCCCCCCCACTAAAAGGGAAATGGCCGCGATTCCGCCTACGGCAGCGGATAAGCCGCTCATCATGGAGTCCACGCTTCCCATCTCACTGGCAACGGAATAAAAGGTGATTTCCTCCTCCTTCCGGTCCTTGAGCTTTGCCGCATAGGAGGAAAGCTTACGGGAAAACGCCTCCATATCGGTTCCTTCCTTTGCATAGAGCCTGAGCTCATAAAAGGTATCATTGGGCCGGGTCAGCAGGGTGTTGGGCATGTATCCCGCCCTGGTCCTGCTGTTTCCCATAAGCATTGCCTCAAAAGGGCTCTGGTCCAGGCGGTAAACGCCCACCACGTTGTAATCCCTGGTATCGCCGTAAACGGTCATGCGGAAGCTTTTTCCCACCGCATTTTCCGTGCCGAACAGCTCCCTGGCCCCTTTTTCCTCCAGCACCACATTGTTCTTTCTGCCCAGGATATCGGCCTCATTTAAGTTCCTGCCGTAAATCACATGGATTTCATGGACCTGGGGATAGTCTGCGTAAATGCCTTCAAACTGGTACTGGACCTTATTTCTTCCAAAGACAGCCTCTGAATTCACGCTGGCAGCGCTGTCTATGTAGCTGATTTCATCTCCGAACACTTCCTTGACCCGGTCCATTTCATCCAAAGTGAAGAGGTCGCTTTCCCTTATTGACTCTCCGTCTCCCGGCCAGACATACACATAAGCCAGGGTCATGCCCACATTTTTATAAAGATCAGATACCATAAAGCGCATGGTATCCCCAATGGATACAATGGCTATGACAGAGCCGATTCCGATAATGATCCCCAGCATGGTAAGGAAGGACCGCATCTTATTGGCCTTAATGGCATGAATGGCCATACTCATATTTTCCAGCAGCATGATGTTCTCCTTCCTTTATTCATACCTCAGTGCCTCGATGGGGTCTGCATTGGCAGCCTTGGAAGCCGGATAGAGGCCGAAGAAAATTCCCACCAGGGCGGAAAAGCCTACGGCCAGGATCACCACCGAGGGCCTGACCACAACGGTCATCTTTAAGGCTGCTCCTCCGGCTTTCACCAGAGAGGCTCCCAAAATAACGCCGATGATTCCTCCGCATGCCGACATAAGGGCCGATTCCGTAAGAAACTGGATCATAATATCCTTTGTTCTGGCTCCCAGGGCCTTCCTTATTCCGATTTCCCTGGTCCGCTCCGTAACGGAAACCATCATGATGTTCATGATTCCGATTCCTCCTACTAAAAGAGAAATGGCGGCAATGCCTCCTACGGCGGCGGACATGCCGGAAAGCTGGGCATCAATGCTTCCCACCTGTTCCACCACGGATATGGTCCTGATCTCCGATTCCGGCCGGTTTTTCAGCTTTGCCACGTATCTGGTCAGCTCCGCCAGAAAGCCATTCATATCCACTCCATCCCTGACATAAAAATTTAAATCCTGAAAATAATCATTAGGCTTTGTAAGAACCGTATAGGGCAGAAAGCCGGACTGGCTCTGGCCGTTTCCCATGAGAAGGGCCATCATGGGGGACATATCCTTATGGTACACCCCCACCACCATGTATTCCTGCGTATCCTTATTGACTGTCATCCGGAAAATCCTTCCCACGCAGTCCGCTGTTCCGAAAAGCTGTTCCGCCCCTTTGTCTTCCAGCACCACATGATTGGCAGAGCTTTTTACATCCTCTTCATTAATGGCCCGGCCATGGATAATATGTAAGGGCTGTACGTCGGTGTAATTGGAATCAATGCCCTGGAACTGGTACTTCACCTTTTTGCGGCCGTTAATGGCCTCGGTCTGGGCGGTGGCGTCGCTGTCTATGTATTCGATTCTATCCCCGTAAATTTCCCGGACCCGTTCCATCTCGTCTCTGGTGAAATAATCAGAGGCACGGAAATCATTTACCTCCCAGGACACCATAATCACGGCCCGGTTGACGCCTATGTCCTTACTGGCATCTGCAAAAAGATTCCTCATGCTGTCGCCCACCGATACAATGGCAATAACCGCGCTCACGCCGATGATGATTCCCAGCATGGTCAGAAAGGACCTCATCTTATTGGCCCTTATGGCGTGAAGTGCCATAGCCATATTTTCTGTCAGCATGGCTGGGCCTCCTCTTTGATGAGATTCTCCTCCGTGGAATTTTTCGGGACATTGGCCTTATCGCTTACCAGCTGTCCATCCTTAAACCGTATAATCCGCTCTGTAAATGCCGCAATGTCCTCCTCATGGGTCACCACCACCACGGTAGCTCCTTCCTTATGAAGCTTTGAAAACAGCTCCATGATCTCTGCAGAAGAAGCTGTGTCTAAGTTTCCCGTGGGCTCATCGGCCAGAATCAGGGGCGGCTCGTTTGCCAGGGCCCTGGCAATGGCCACCCTCTGTCTCTGGCCGCCGGAAAGCTCGTTGGGCATATGCTCATACCGGCTTCCAAGGCCTACCCGCTCCAAAAGCTCAAGGGCCCGCTTCTCCCTGGATTTTCTGGAAATATGGGCGTAGGTCATGGGCAGCTCCACGTTTTTTAAGGCGGAGGTTCTGGATATGAGATGAAAGGACTGAAAGACAAATCCTATCTTGCGGTTTCTGATGGCGGACAATTCATCAGGGGACAAATTGGCCGTATCAGTGCCGTCCAGGTAATAATGGCCCATGGTAGGCCGGTCCAGACAGCCCAGAATGTTCATCAGGGTGGATTTTCCTGATCCGGACTGTCCCATGATGGCTACAAATTCTCCCCGCCGGATGGTCAAATTCACCCGTTTTAATCCGAGGACCTTAATGGAGCCTGTGTCATAGATCTTCACAAGATCCACCAGCCGGATCAAGTCTTCCCTGACTGTTTCCTTTTTACCGGCCGGATGCTTATTTTTTCTTTTCCACATACTGTCTCCCCCTTTACCGGACGGACGGAACCGCGGTCACGGTCATGCCGTCTGTAATCATTTCAGAGGGGGCGTCAATGATCTGCATTCCTTCCGTAAGGGCCCCTTCCTCTGCGGGTATGACCTCCACCTGGATGTCGCTTTCCACTCCTGTGGTTACCCCGATGAGCTTCACCGTATTCTGGTCAACAGAAGCAATGGCCATGGTTCCGTCCGGCTTCTGGATCAGGGCGGAAATAGGAACCACCCATGCATCCTCCGCCTTTTGAAGCTCAATTTTTGCCTTTGCGGTAATGCCTGCGATCAGGCGGGTATTCTGGTCCATGATGCGGATGGTGGTGGGAATAACCCGTTCCGTTGAGCCGTTTCCCTTTTCCTCACCTGTGGGAGATATGGCGGTCACCTCTCCCTTTACGGTCTCCCCGTTTAAAATATCGGCGCTGATCTCCACCGGCTGGCCGATGGCCACCTTGCCGATGGAATATTCGCTTACATTGATCTTCATTTCCAGCACATCCAGATTGTCAATGATGAACATGGGCTTATCGTCATCGGTCTTATCCGCAAAGCGTCCCACCTTGCAATTGACCCGCACAACGGTCCCGGCTATGGGGCTGGTGACCCTGGTGTTATTTAAGGCCTCTTTCTTCTGATCCAGCTCAAAGGCGGCTTTTTCGATCTGCAGGGCATAGGATTCATTGGCAACTGGCCTTCCGTCCTTTAATGTATAGAGGCTCATGGCTCTTTGAGCATCATTCAGGGAATTGGAAGCGGCTTCTAAATCCACCTGGGAAATGTCCCCTCCCTGGAAAAGGATGAGGTTCCTGTCATAATTGGCTTTTGCTGTTACGTAATCCTGTTTTGCTTTCGCATATCCGTTTTCCGCTTCCAGCTGCTTATCCTTATATGTACTGACTGCCAGGTCATAATCGTTTTGAGCGATATCCACTTCCTTTTTGGCATCCTTGTCATCCAGGGTCGCTAAAAGCTGGTCCTTTTCCACCCGGTCGCCTTCCTTGACCGGAAGCTCCAGTATCTCCGCATGAAGGTTGGAAACCACCTCCACGCTGTCCGTTCCCTGGACAGGGCCGCTGACGGATAGCATTTCCACCACCTCTCCTTTGGAAAGAGGCGTGGTATTCACCACAACAGGGACGGTCTTGCCGCCTGAAAGGATGCGGAAAGCTAGGAAAATCACGATGGCGGCAGCTCCTCCGGTCAGAAGCTTTCTCTTTTTACTCCATTTCTTTCCTTTCCGTTTCTTTTTCTTTTTTCCGTTTCCTTCCTCAATCATAAGAGCTTTTAATTCCCTGTCAAAGTCTTCATCCTCCATGGGGGCGGCTGGTTCGCCTTCATAGATTTCATCCTCCATAAGAGCCTCCGGTTCTCTTTCAAAGGCTTCGTCTTTTCCCAAGCCCGCCGCCTCATTGTTTTCATTTTCTCTGTGCCTTAACAATTTCATGTACTCTTCCCTCCTGATGCGTGACAAGTTTCATTCTTCCTTATTCTAACGGAACCTTATAACAATTAGTAGTATGAAATTCTTATAATTTTCTAAACATTTCCATTATTCCGCTTAATATGTAAAGAAAAGAGGGAGAAGGGAAAAAGAATGCCGGAGAAAAGGGCTTTCTCCGGCATTCTTTTTCTTTCCTGTTTCATTAATAAACTGATTTCCACTCGTTAATATTGGCGCTGTCAAATTTAAATGGAGGCCCAAGGATAATCTCTGTTCCGCCGTCTGAGGCTTCGATCACCTGGTAATCTCCCATTTCCCCTGCGGTGAACTTGTCACCGGCTTTGCCTGTGATGGCGCCGTCTACCAGGGCGATGGAGGTATAAGCTCCCAAGGAGCCTACGTCAATGGGATTCCATAAGTACATGTAGGGGCAGGAATGAGCGTCATCGTTGCCGATGTATTCCGCCATCTCTGAGGGTAATCCCAGGCCGGTCAGTTTCACTTTGGATTTCTCATCCTGAAGAACCTTTGCTGCGGCATTGATTCCGACGGTGGTAGGCGCACAGATCACCTTTAAATCCGGGTATTTGGACAAAAGGGCCTGAGTCTGGTCCGTGGATTTCTGGGGCTCGTCATCACCGTAGGCGACCTCTACCAGATTGAGCTTTGAATACTTCTCTTGTTTCATGACCTCTTTCATGGCTTCAATCCAGGCGTTCTGGTTGGTAGCCTGGGATGTGGCGGAAAGAATGGCCCAATCCCCTTCGCCTCCTGAAATATCGTAGACGGCATCCATTAAGGCCTGGCCGATTTCCGTTGTTCCGGCCTGATTGACAAAGGTCTGGCGGCTGTCCTTATTCACCTTGGAATCCAGACAGGAAACCTTGATTCCTGCTGCCATGGCCTCTTCCAAAGCCGCCTGCAGGGCATTCTCATCATTTCCCGCAATGCAGAGGGCGTCCACGCCCTGAGAGATCAGAGACTGGATAACAGAAACCTGGGCGTCTGCCGTAGCCGACTCCGGATGCTTGATGATGCAGGTTCCGCCTTCTGCCTCAATGACCTTCTGAAAGCCCTGGGCCATCTTTTCATTGTAAGGGTTGCCTGCCGCCTTCGTAACGATGGCAAAGGTCTTTCCGGCCGCTCCCCCGGCCCCTGCTCCGTCCTTGGATGCAGCCTCGGTTTTCTGAGGGGACGCCGTAGTTTCCGCGGTGCCGCTTTTACTGCCGCAGCCTGCAAGGATTCCTGAAATCATAGCGGTACACAGGAATGCACAAACCATTTGTTTTCTCATGTTGAAATTACCTCCCTTTTCCATTTCTTAGTTTTTTATACTGAACACCTTCCGGTGCTGCGTATCACGCTTGTTTCCGTTTTATGCTTTTTAAGATTTCCGGTATCATGACTGCCAGAATCAGCAGAGTGCCAAGGACCACCAGGATGACCTGGGGATTCATGTTTATCTGTCCTAAGCCGATCCGGAGACAGATGATGATGAATGCCGATATCATGGCTCCGGTTAATTTTCCTTTTCCGCCTGCCGTGGAAATCCCGCCAAACACAGCCATGGCAATTGCGTCCAGCTCAAAGCCTGTTCCTGTGGTGGTATTGGCGCCGTAAAGCACCGAAACCAGAAACATGGAGCTGATGCCCGCCATCATTCCGGTAACCGAATAGACGATCAGACGTACCTTCTGCACATGGATGCCGGAATAAAAGGATGTGGTCCGGTTGCTTCCAATGGCATAGAGCTTTCGCCCAAAGGAAGTCCTGCTTAAAATAAAGGTGAAAATAACTGCCGCAAGCAGGACTACAAAAAAGATATAAGGAATGGGACCGATCTTTCCTGCCATGGCCCGAAAGCCGTCATTGTGCTTTAAGGACACGGAACCTCCGCTTCCCAGGGCAATTTCCGCAATTCCCCGGAATATGATCATCGTAGCCAAGGTGACAATCATGGATGGCAGCTCTGTAAACAGAGTGACGGCGATTCCGTTAAAAAGGCCGCAGGCGGTTCCCACAAGAATGCCGATCAAAACCACTGCAGGAAAGGGAACTCCCGCATTTCCCGCCAGACAGGCGACGGTCGCCGATAAGCAGACCGTGGCTCCCACGGATAGGTCGATCTCTCCCAGAATGAGGATGTAAGCCATGGGCAGCAGCAGAAACACCTCGGTCAAATACTTGGGCATTTCCCGCAGCACATTGGTAAGCTTATAGCTTGGAGAGATGACCATGCAAAACAGGTTTACCACAATAAACAGAAATACCAGCACCCCTTCCCAGCTGAGAAAGCTTTTCTTCCAGCTGCGATCCGCCTGAGCAGATATAGTTCTTCCCGATTTTCCCGCCATGAATCACATCTCCCTTCCTTTTAAATTTTCCTTCTGCATCATGCGCTGTGCCACTACGTTGAAAATGATGACAGCCAGAATGATACAGCCCTTTACAGTATTCTGCACAATGGAATCAATTCCAACAAGAGGAAGAGCTTTGGCAATGACTGCCAGAATTAGAGAGCCTAACAGGGCGCCTGCCACGGTTCCCCGGCCTCCTGACATGCTCACACCCCCAATGACGCAGGCCGCGATCACATCCATTTCCTTTCCGTAAAGCATGTTCGGCTGTGCTGAGGAATAGACAGCCACTGCAAGAGCGCCGCATAAACCGGCCAGGGTTCCCATAAGGGTGTAGACCAGCAGCTTGATCCTCTTGGTATTGATGCCGGATACGGCTGCCGCCTCCGGGTTGCTTCCTACCGCATAAATCTTTCTTCCTGTCCTGGTCCATTTCATAACGGCAAAGAAGATAATATAGCACACCAGTACAATGGCAACAACGTTATTTAATATACCAAACCCAAGTTCCTTTTCCAATGCAAAATTCTTAAACTCTCCCAGATTTTCCGCACTGGCCCACTGGCTTTTTGCAATCAGATAGGCAAGTCCCCTGTAAATGTACATGAATCCCATGGTGGCAATAATGGGAAGCACCTTTCCCTTTGATACCACAAGGCCGATGACCGCCCCGCACAGAGCGCCTACTAAAATGGCGATGAGAAACAGCAGGAACGTGTTATGAATGATGTTGTATTTAAGAAGCATTCCAACGGTCATACCGGAAAGGGCCAGAGTGGAGGTGATGGAAATGTCAATCCCTCCCACCAGCAGAACGCAAAGCATTCCCAAAGCCATAATCATGATGACCGCATTGTTTTTCAGCATATCCAGAATGGATTTTGCCGTCAGAAACGATGGGCTGAACATCTGGATTACGATGCAGAGAAGCACCAGAACAAGGAAGAGACTGGCTTCTCTGGAGCCCGTGATTTTCTTTAACAAGCTTTTTTTCTCCATTATTGGGAACTCCTTTCCATGGCGTACTGGAGAATGGCTTCCTGAGTTGCTTCCCCGCGGTTTAACTCTCCTGACAGCCGGCCATTGCACATGACCAGAATGCGGTCGCTCATGCCCAAAATCTCCGGCATTTCCGAGGATATGAGAAGAATTCCGTAGCCTTTCTTCGCCAGATCGCCCATAATCTGATAAATCTCAGCCTTTGCACCCACATCCACGCCCTTGGTGGGCTCATCCATGATGACGACCTTCATCTCCTGGCTTAAAGCCTTTGCAACCACCACCTTCTGCTGGTTTCCGCCGGATAGGGAGCCGGCGGGATCAAAGATGGAAACTGCCTTTGTATCCACCTCTTCCAAAAGCCGTTTTGCAGTCTCCCGTTCCATTTTTTCATTGGTGACGCCGTATTTCGCGTATTTTCCCATGATGGGAAGGGTCACATTGCGCCCCAGGCCCCAGGGAAGGATGAGCCCTGCTCTCTGGCGGTCCTCCGGAAGAAGGACCAGTCCCTCTCTCATGGCATCGGCCGGGTGTTTTATAAGGACCCGTTTCCCTTCTATATAAACATCTCCTGAATCCGGCTTTGTAATGCCGCAGATGCTTTCCGCCACCTCTGTCCGCCCTGCCCCTACAAGTCCTGTAAGTCCAAGAATCTCTCCCTGGTGCAGGGTAAAGCTGATGTTTTTAAAATATCCGGTCCTTGACATGTTTTCCACCCGCAGGACCTCCGGGCCTGTCTTTACCTCCGGTTTTGGGAAAAGGTCCTTGATCTCACGGCCTACCATGGCCTTAATCAGCTCCCCATTGGTGATTCCCTCTGTCTCGTAGGTTCCGATGTACTTAGAATCCCGGAAAACAGTCACCCGGTCCGCCAGCCGGTACATATCCTCAAACCGGTGGGAAATAAAGATAATGGAGACGCCGGAGGCCTTTAACTGATCCACAATCCTGTATAGGTCCTCGGATTCATTTTTCGTCAGGGCTGCTGTAGGCTCGTCGAGAATGATGATCCTGGCCTGGGTGGAAAGTGCCTTTGCGATTTCCACCATCTGCTGCTGGGCCACACTCAAGGTCCCCATTTCATCGGCAGACTTAAAATCCGCGTTCAGCTCCTTTAAAAGCTTATCCGCTTCCTGATTCATCCGCTTCCACTGGATGACGCCGCTTTTTACGATCTCATGACCCATAAATATATTCTCTGTCACCGTAAGGTCGGGATAAGAGGTGGGATGCTGGTAAACAGCGGCGATTCCTGCCGCCTGGGCATCTCTTGGCCCTTTAAATTCCGTCTTTTTCCCGTCCAGAATGATCTCTCCCTCATCGGCCCTGTGAACTCCCGTTATTACCTTGATAAATGTGGATTTTCCCGCTCCGTTTTCCCCCATCAGAGCATGAACCTCGCCCTTTTTCAGACTGAAATGAACCTGATTTAAGGCTTTCACGCCGGGAAATATTTTTGTAACGCCCTTTAATTCCAGAACATATTCGGACACGGCTGCTTCCTCCCTTCTTTAACTGGGATCATTTTACCACCGGCAAGACCCTGGGGAAACAGTACTATCTTTTGATAACGGGTAATATATTTTTGAGTTTTTCGTTAATAATATCATGAACATGGATTTCAGCTTGTATTTTTTGGTTATTTTGCTAGAATAATAATGAATAAAATGCAGGAAGGAGACCCTTATGAAATTGCTGATCGTTGATGATGAAGAGCTCACACGCACCGGACTGATCGATTCCATTGACTGGGAGTCTCTGGGCATCTTTCAGCTGTTCCAGGCCGAGGACGGCATAAGCGGGCTTCGCATTGCAAAGGAAGTGAAGCCTGAAATCGTTTTGTGCGATGTGAGAATGCCCAGAATGGATGGCATTGAACTGGTGGAACGGCTGGAAAAGCTGCTTCCTCATTCAGCCTTTATCTTTATGAGCGGTTATTCAGATAAGGAATATTTAAAGGCCGCCATCCGCTTAAAGGCCGTCAACTATGTGGAAAAACCCTTAGACCCGGGGGAGGTGAAAAGCTCCATAAAGGAAGCCTACAACTGCGTCCGCCAGAATATGAGGACCGTAAAGAATGAGCTGTTCTACTCCAGAGGAACCGGCTCCTCCTTTGCCTCCGCCCTCACGCATCCTTACAGGGACAATAAGGAAAACGTCGCCGCACTTGCCAAGGAGCTGGGCCTTAAGCTCACTCCTCACACATGCTTTACCTCTTTCGTTATCAAGCTGGAACAGAGCCAGACGGATCAGAACCTTATGGATCAGGTGCTCACAGACCTGGAGGTGTTTCTTTCCCACTCCCACATGCAGGTTTATTATGTATCGAAATATATCCAGTACCATGTATTCCACATCCTTTCCCCTGCTTTGCCCTCTCAGGGAGCCATCAACCGGATCGGAATTTTCTTAAAAAATTGCTTTGACCCGGCCTGTACTTTCTATATAAGCAGAGGGGAAACCTATACGGGAATTGCAAAAGCCTACGATTCCTATGCGACTGCGGTATCTCTCATGCAAAGCAGCTTTTTCTTTGATCCGGGAACATTTTTCACCCCTGAGGAGGAAGTAAGTACAGACAAGGGGAGAAGAAGCGGGGAAACAGGGGAAACCTACGGGGCCCGCCTTTCGGAGGCTGTTTTAAATAAGGACCAGGAAGCCGGGAGGGAACTGCTTCTGCGCCTTTATGAAGATTTTTACCAGAAGAGAGAGGTTTCTGCCCATGAGGCAAAGGACCTTTATTATAAGCTTTTTATGGTTTTGGAGGACTGCCGCCAGACCCTTAAGCTGGCCCCTGTCATGGAGCCGGAAAATGCCATGAAGCTTCTTGAAAGCTGCTTCAGCTTCAAGGAGCTGCACCAAAAGCTGACACAAAAAACCCAGCTGCTTTTTGAAGCTGCCCGGTCCCATATGCCGGAAAATTCCACCATCTTCCTTATTAAAGAATACATCCACAGCCATTATCACGACGAAGCCCTTTCGGTACGGGATATCGGCAGCCAGGTTTATTTGTCCGCTTCTTACGTGTGCACCTATTTTAAAAATGAAACGGGACAGACTATTAACCAGTACCTTACGGATTACCGGATGAAAAAGGCCAAGGAGCTTCTGGCCGATTCCCGTTACCAGATCGCCGATATTTCCAGCAAGGTGGGATACAGCAATGGAAATTATTTCAGCAAGAGCTTTAAAAAACTGACAGGCTTATCGCCGTCTGATTACCGGGAGAAAATGTTGAAATGAAAAATCTGATACAAAGAGGAAAGCTCTTCTACAACAACATGATGCTGCAGACGAAATTCACCATCACCCATCTGGTCATCACCACCATACCAATGCTGCTCATGTTCTTCTTTTTTCACGGAAAGCTCTATGACATGGTTCTGGCGGATACCATCCGGACAGAACAGACCGTCTCTGCCGGAACCATGCCCCAGCTTGACCAGCTGATTGAAACCTGTCTGGAAGCACAGAAAAGTCTGGAAGCACATCCTTATTATAAGAAGCTGTTTCGTTTCACCGGATACCAGCCCGACCATCAGATTGATGATTCTCCGGAAGCGGCGGATTTTTGCAGGACCGCAGAAAGCATCATTGACGGCGAATATATAACCAATATACACATCTATCTGGATATTCCTGAATTTCAGGAAATCTTTCACAATGAGGAATCCAGCCGGATCTTCCGCCCCATAAGAGAAGCCAAGGGGTCTTACTGGCATGGAATTTTCCAGGGGGACCGGTCTCTGACCTCCCTCTTCTGTCCGGGCTTCTATTTAAGTCCCATAGAAGTCAGGGAATCAGGGGATATGGCCTATATCACCAAAGCATCTATTTTATATAACAGCGAATACCACACCTGCTATACAGCCATCTATTTCTCCAAAGCACCCTTTACAAAGCTGTTAAAGAATAACTTAACAGAGGATACCAGCGTGGCCTACATCATCAACGACAGGGACAGCACTGTGGCTACGTCTGATGACGGGCTGGCGGGAATCTACCATTTCAGCTACGATAAGGTCCGTGACTTCTTTATGTCGTCCAATAATTTTATTTTAAAAAACATTCTGGATCACGATGTTTACGCCGGCTTCTATTATATAGGGAAGGCGGACTGGTTCATGGTGGCTGTCATTCCCACCAGAGCCATCATCCGGAAAACCTTTCTCCTCATGATCGGCTTTTTCATCATATATCTGCTCTGCATACTGACTTCATTTTTAATTGCAAACCGTCTGTCTCATTCCATCACCAACCGGATTTCCTCTGTCATCAGGCAAATGGCAAAGGTGCGCACGGAACCGCCCACCTCTCTGCCCGCCTCCCTTTACCACGATGAGATCGGTGGCTTAATCGACACCTACAACTATATGACCAGGATGATGAACCGGCTCATTGAGGAGCAGGCAAAAGCGGCGGAGGATTTACGGGCCGCTGAATTCAACTCTCTCCAGGCCCAGATCAACCCCCACTTTCTGTACAATACCATGGACATGATCAACTGGCTGGCAAAACAGGGCCGGACCGAAGAAGTTTCGGAAGCCGTGGTGGATCTCTCCCGCTTTTATAAGCTGACCTTAAGCCGCAAAGGAACCTTAAGCACCATTGCCGATGAGCTGGAACATGTGAAAACCTATGTCCGGCTTCAAAATATGCGTTACCATCAGATCATTGACTTTGTGGATGATATGCCGGACCACATGATGGACTGCCCCATTCCGAAGCTGACCTTCCAGCCTGTAGTAGAAAACTCCATCCTTCACGGGCTTCTGGAAAAGGTTCCAAAGGGGGGAACCATTGTCATAACAGGCTGGCTGGAAGAAAACACAGCCGTGATCCTGATTTCTGATGACGGAGTGGGAATGGACTACGGCAAGCTCTCCGGCATTCTCTCCGGCCAGGGAACCAGCAAAAACGGGACAAACATTGCCGTATTCAATACCCACAGGCGTCTGGAGATCCTTTACGGAACCGGTTACGGCCTTACCTACAAAAGCCTGCCCGGGAAAGGAACAGAGGTGGAAATCAGGATTCGGGCTTGTTAATTCTAAAATTTCTATTTTTATGCTCAATTCGACATTTTTTACCAATAACGGCTCCAATTCTGCAAAAACCGTTGTTTTTTATTTAAAATTCGTCTATTATCACATAAGTAATATATATTTTTGTAGTTTACAAAGGAGAGGTTATGAAATTAAAAGGGATTCGGCAGAAAATAATCTTAAACACCCTGGTTGTCATCGTAATTATTTCTGTAGTCACAACCATTGTTTTATCCGTCTCTGCAATGTCTTTGACAAATGTTACACTAATGGAAACGCTGACGCCGTTTGCCAAAACCGCCTCAAAAAGCATTGAAAGCAATCTTCACATTATGGCGGACCGGATCTTTATGATTGGGGAAAATCAGGCGCTGTCGTCAGAGGAAACGACTCCGGAGGAAAAGCAGCAGGTTCTGGACAAGGCTGCATCAGGCATTGAATTTGTCTGGCTGGCGCTCTATAAGCAGGATGGAAAGCTGTATACAGGCGAGGAAAACAGCCCCGCCGATATTTCGGACCAGGCGTTCTTTAAAATGATGCAGGAGACGAAGAACCTTACCATAGGGGATACTTCTGTGGGAGAAAACGGACTTGAAATATCTGTGGGAATGCCCATAACCACGGATAAGAACAACACCTATTATCTGGTGGGAAGCTATAAATACGATATGCTTGACGACGTGATCAGCAGCATCCATATCGGCTACAGCGGACACGCCTTTGTCATGAACGACAGCGGACAGGTAATGGCCTATCCTGATACGGATTTCATAAAAAACGGGACCAATGTGTATTCCCTCTATAAAGACAATTCAAAGCTTTTGAAAGTCTTTGATGCGATGAAATCAGGAACCATCGGCTCTGCTTCCGTATCCATGGATGGGGAGGATACCCTCATTGTTTACGCGCCTGTAAGAGGCGTCAACTGGTATCTGGCCATCATGACCCCAAAGTCAGATTTTACAGGCATGGTAAATACGGCGGTTCTCATCAACATAGGCATTATCATCACCCTGACCCTGCTTGCCATATTATTTATCGTCCGCTTTGCAGGAAAAATTTCCAAAGCTCTGGCCAGCGTAACAGGGCGGATACAAAAGCTGGCCCATGGAGATCTGGCCAGCCCCGTGGAAGTGGTGATGACAAACGACGAAGCCCAGACCCTTTCCAATTCACTGAAAGATACCATCGAAAAGGTGAACGGATACATCTCCCAGCTTCAATATGCCCTGGAGCAGCTTTCTGACGGAAATTTAGACATCGCTGTCAGCGATCAGTTTGAAGGAGATTTTGTAGTCATGAAAGACTCCATCAACAACATAAGCGATTTCCTTAACCAGCTGATCAAGGACTTGCAGCAATCGGCAGAGGCCTTAAACCAGGCGGCCCAGGGAGTATCCCAGAGCGCCCGCTTTATGAATGAATCTTCCGGTCATCAATCCCAGTCCATTGACAGGATTATGGAGGAGACAGGCTCCATATCAAAAGACATCGTCGTTGTAGAAGAACACGCAAGAACCGCCAGAGAGCTTATGGAGCAGTCCATGGAAAAGCTGTCAACCGGCGACGTACATATGAGCAGCACCCTTCAGGCAATGGAAAACATCAGCCGCAACGCCGATGAAATAACAAAAATCACAAAATTCCTTGAAGAAATCGCATTTCAGACAAACCTTCTGGCCCTTAACGCAAGCGTTGAGGCCGCCCATGCAGGCGAGGCCGGAAAGGGCTTTGCCGTAGTGGCAAATGAAATCCGGGATCTTGCAGAAAAGAGCGCGGATTCCTCAAAGCGTACAGCGGAAATGCTTGAAAATTCCCAAAAAGCTGTTGAGGAAGGTTCTAAATATGCCAACCTTACTGCTCTCTTCTTAAATGAGCTGACGGATATATCCAAACAGACCTATGAGATAACAGAGGATCTGGAACGGCTGGTGGGCAATGAAAAGTCCAGTCTGGAAAACGCGTCCCTTGACATATCCCAGATCTCCCAGCTTGCCCATCAGAACTTAGAAACCAGCAGGACCGTGGCTTCCTTAAGCGGAGATCTGGCACAGCAGGCCCACGGCCTTGAAAAAATGGCCGGGCGCTTCCGGCTTCGTTCTGATTCTGAAAGGGGGGATATCCAGTGAAAAGAGCAAAATTCGTTTTTATGATCCTTCTGGTTCTCCTGATTGCATTTTCCGCAAGCAGCTGCCAAAAGAAGGAAAGCAAGCTGGTGGATGGCTTTTATTCCGTGGAAATGTCGGAATACAGCAATGGATGGAAGGAATTCGTTACCATCCGGGTCAGCGACGGAAAAATTGTTACGGTTGAATACAATGCAAAAAACCAGAGCGGATTCATCAAAGCCTGGGATATTCCCTACATGCGGAACATGTACAGCAAAAAGGGGACCTACCCCAACCGTTACACCCGTACCTACGCCGCCAGTTTCCTTGCAGCCCAAAGCGACCAGAGAATAGACGGAGTAAGCGGAGCCACCATATCGGGAGGCAATTTCCGGAAAATGGCTTCTCTCCTCATGGAAAAAGCGGGAACAGGAGATACCTCCCTGGGTATTGTAGAACCTGATAAATAAATTAATCCTACAAAAGCCCCCGCTGCTTTAAGCTTTCTTCAATCTCCGGTTGACCGGCCATACAGCCTGTATCTCCAAGGCTTATGGCCGGTTTTGTCTTTCCGTGGAAATCGCTTCCGCAGGTGACGAACCGCCCAAGGTTCATGGCTTCCTCGTAATAATGAATGGCCTGGGGACCGGAATGATAGCTGCTGAAAGCTTCAATCCCATCAATTCCTGTCTCAATAACAGGAAGCAATAAATTGGAATTGTCCTTTAAATTAATGCCTGGATGGGCCAGAACCGCCTGCCCACCGTTTCGGTGGATGATATCCACCACTTCTTCCATGGACGGATATTTTATTTCCGCATAGCAGGGCTTTCCCTGGGAGTAATAATCCCAGTAGAAATTGACGTAAGGATTGTCTGCCCTCTCCCCTCCTTTCCGGTAGGGAAGAAGAAGCGGATGGACCTGGTATTCCGGCTTATGTAAAAGGACCTCCGCAAACATTTCTCCATTCCACATATCCTTCCAGTAATTATTTTCCCCTAACTGCTCCAGATCCTTTTCTTCTATCTGAAATCCCAGTTGCCGGGTTAAATAAAGCATCTGATAAGAGGCTTCCCTGCTCTGATCCCTGATGTTTTTTTCTATGAGCTGAAAATCTTCCTTTTCATAATCAATCCCATAACCAAGGACATGGAAATTTACACTCTCATAAGTACAGTCTATTTCTATTGCAGGAATGTATCTGATTCCGGCAGCTTCCGCTGCCTTTTGTCCCTCAAAATTGGCGCGGACACAGTTGTGGTCGGCGATTGCCATGATCCGGATGCCACGCTTTCTGCATATCTCGACAAGCTCTGCGGGAGTATATTCTCCGTCATCGCTGTAACAGCTGTGCATGTGCATATCAATGTACCTGCCGGTTTGAAGCTCTTTCATAAAGTGAATCCCCCTTTTCTTACAGCCTGGAAACCAGCTGCCGCTATATTTAATAATTGCATTTTACATGTCTGGGCAGCAAAAAGCAAGGAGCCCGCAGAACCGAAGTCCCGGGCTCCTTAAGCTTTCATTTTATTTCAGGCGGAAAGTTTCTTGACAAGTACAGAGCCGGCTATTCCTCCAGCTGCCAGATATATGGGTCCCACCGGAATGGAATACAGGACAGAGCGCCAAATACTCCAATTACGAAAAACAGCAGAGCTGCTCCGGAGCCCTTTCCGGCTCCAAACAGCAGCGCCAACAGGCCATCTGCTGCCTGCGCCGCCATAAACGGCTCAAACACTTTATCCACCAGAAAGCCTCCGCATAAATACCCCAGAGGAATGGTGAAAAACTGCAGGGTGTTTCTTGCTGAATACACCCGCCCCTGCATTTCAACAGGAATATGGGTTCGGAAAAGCACATCCATATTAGCGCTCATAGCAGGAATAAAAATCCACCCAAGAACAACGCCAAAGCACCACACCGGCACGCTTTTTCCAAAAGCCAGAATAAAGTTTTCCGTACTCATGGAAAAAAGCAGGGAATTGAGAATGACCCGTACCCGGCTTTTGGGCGGTGGTAAAACCGTCACCAGAATACTTCCGGCCACGGTTGCCGCTCCGGTCACCCCATTGACCATGCCAAGGGCCATCTCTCCTCCCTGGACTCTTGAAAGCACCATGGCAGGCAGGGCTGCATTATAAATAGAAGCGGTAAAATTGATAGCAGCCAAGAACAGAATGATATCCAAAATTCCCCGATTGTTTTTCAAATACTCCAGACCGCTTTTGGCAGACTGCAATACGGACTCACGTTTCCCGCCGCCAGACCCGTCAGCCTGGGGAATTTTAATAAAAAGCAGTAATGTCCCAAAAGCCGCGGCAAAGGTAAGTAAGTCAAACAGAAGAACTGCCTGAATGCCTGTAAGGGAAAGAAGAGCCGCAGCCAGCATCGGAGTCAGTACAGTCACCAGCGAATTGGAAAAAGACCGCAGCCCGCTGACCTTCTGATAATGCTTTTGAGGAGCCAATATACTGACCACCACATCGGAGGCCGGCCGCTGGACGGTATTCATCAGACCATTTAAGGTGTTAATCACATATAAATGCCAAAGGCAAAGATTCCCGGACGCCATCAGGACCAGCACGGAAACGGTACACAGGGCCGCAAAGCTGTCACTGACCAGCATGATGATCTTCTTATTCCACCGGTCGCTCAATGCTCCTGCAAAAATGCTTAACAGAACATAAGGCCCATAGGAACAAATAGCCAAAAGGGAGGTCGCAAGGGCAGAGCCCTGCTGCTCATAAGACCAGATGACCAGCGCAAAACTGGTCATGGAACTGCCTAAGGCTGAAAACGACTGGGTAAACCATAAAAGCAGGAACACGCGAAGCTCCCGGAAATCCATTATTAAATTTTTATTGATATTCATGACTTTGCTCCTTTTTCAATAGAATCTTACGATCCAATAAAAGTGCAAAGCCCAACGGACGAGTTCAATCCGCCCCATGCAGTTTCGTCCAGTTCAGACCTTGCACGGAGCAGTGCGAATGCAGAGAAGCATTTCTAATCCCTCCTTTTTATATTTATCATATTATCCTTTTTTTCCACATTTTTCAAGAGAAACGGCACCGGCAGCAGTAAATTACCCTTTGTGCCGCTATACCGGAAATTTACAATACTGCTGGCTTTTCCCAGTCAGGCATATTATAATTATACTGTCTATTCTTTATAACCACAGGAGGTCATCACTTGCAATCGAACATCGGTTTATATCTGGCTCTTATTTTCGGAGTTTTTTCACTGTCTACGTCTGCAATTTTTGTGCGTCTGGCAAATGCTCCATCGGCAATCACCGCATTTTTCCGCCTGTTTTTTGCCGCACTGTTTCTGCTGCCATTTCTTTTGTCCCGCAGAGAAAACAGGCATCAGCTGCGGAACCTATCAAAAAAGCAATGGATGCTGGGGATTCTCTCAGGACTTCTTTTATCCGCCCATTATATGCTATGGTTTGAATCATTAAGGTATACGTCTGTGGCGAGTTCAACCGTTATCGTAACGCTGCAGCCGCTGTTTTCTATTACCATCGGTTGCCTTTTCCTGAAAGAACGGTATCACAAGCGGGCAATCGGAGGATGTTTTATCGCTATCATTGGCTGTTTTTTGATTGGATGGGGAGATTTTCAGATAAGCCCGCAGGCATTATTCGGTGATTTTCTGGCATTTCTCGCTGCGGGTGTGATCAGCGTTTACTTTTTTATAGGACAGGCTGTAAGAAAGGATTTGTCTGCGATTCCCTATTCCGTTATCAGCTACTCAAGCAGTTCGGTTTTTTTAGCGCTTTATGCACTTATACTTCACAATTCATTTACCGGCTACCCAAGTTCAACATGGGGGGCATTTTTAGGACTGGCACTGATTTCAACGATCTGCGGACAATTTATTTTTAACTGGCTGTTAAAATGGCTTCCTGCCACAGTCATCTCCATGAGCATTTTAGGAGAAACCATAGGGACTTGTATTCTGGCCTATTTTATTTTAAATGAAATGATTTCTGCTCAGCAGGGGCTTGGAATCGGAGTGATTTTTCTGGGGCTGGCTATGTTCTTTTTAAGTCCTCAAAGACATGGCAGTCAGTAACATTATTACAATATATTTAGCTGTTATGTATGGATTGGCCGGTTAAACTGCTGAAAAGTCAGGATATTATCCTGGGATTTTCACATTTTTCCGGCTTTCTTACTGCCTGACAGATTTACAAAAATACCGGATACAATCAGCACCGCACCGATCCAGAATGCAATTCCTGTCTGTTCATGCAGTAAAATTGTTCCCATAACAGCCGAAACCAGAGGCTGTATCGGATAAAAGGCGGAGCAGGTTCCTGCTTCCAGCACCGACAGGCTCCTGTTCCACATGTAGTAGGCCGCTCCGGTACAAATCACGGCCAAGTACAAAACGGAAAGCACACAGGGAAGATCAATCTGCAATTGTCCGGCAGAGGCCACCTCCCAGATGCAGACAGGCAAATAGCAAAGGGCTGCGATACCGATGCCGTAACGGGTGATCTGCATGGAGTCATATTTTTGTGTGATCTTGCGCATCAGGACAGCGACCGAGGACCAGAGCAGAACGGCAAACAGCGACAGCCCCATTCCAACTATGCTCCCACTGCCTCCGCCGCCCAGAATGGCATACACTCCGGCCAACGCCAGTACAAGACCGGCTATTTTTCTTACCGTCAGCTTTTCATGGAGAAAAAGTGCTGCAAACAAGGTCATTGTTACGGGGTTTAAGGAATTGAAAAGAGAAGCCAGAGAAGCGCCCGCAAACTTGGTTCCTAAAAGCTGCGCCCCTACTGAAACAAAATAGCCGCCTACACCGATTAAAAATAAGTAAGGAACATCCTTTCGTTCCATACGGACGGTGCTCTTCTTCTGCATAAGGGTAAGCATAAAGAACGCGATCACAAAACGTAAAAATAAAATCGTAAACGCAGGAAGCTTTTCCAAAGCATATTTACTCACCACATATAAGCTTCCCCAGATTATAAATGTTATGACCAGATAACCGTATGCAGCCTTTCTCTGACTTTCTTGATTCATTTTATTTTCCGTCCTCTCTACAGTCCATTGTCTGCATTGATTTTCTTATAACACTTTTGTTTGTGAATGTTTGGGTAGGATGATGCTTTTATGTAAGGCTATGGTTAAAAATAGTGCTGATTATTATGAATATTATGAATTTTTAAGGGAAGTTAGTTTTAACTTCCCTCAACGAATGTTATATAAGTATTGTAGAATAAGTTTCCTGTGGATTACGCTTATTTTACCCTTTGAGTGACTGGATGGTTTTCTTTAAACTGCACCAAATCCCATAAGTTTCCATATAAATCTTTAAATACTGCAACCGTACCATATGATTGCTCTTTAGGTTCCCGAACGAATTCTATACCCTTTTCTGTCATTTCATTATAATCCCTCCAAAAATCATCTGTTCCAAGGAATAGAAAAACTCGTCCTCCTGCCTGATTTCCAATAAATGATAGTTGTTCAGGTTTGGAAGCCCTTGCAAGTAGGATTGTAGTCCCTGACGAATTTGGTGGCGACACTACTACCCAACGTTTATCTTGTTCAGGTTGGTATGTATCTTCTATTAATGTAAAATGAAGCTTCTTTGTGTAAAATTCAATGGCTTCATCATAGTCTTTGACTACTAACGCAATATGTACAATAGATTGTATCATCTTGTTTATCTCTCTTTCTTTAAATATAAATAATCTTGCTTTGCAATTATATGGTTATTCTCTTATATAAAATTCAAGTATCAAATATTTAACATGATTATACAAATATTGCTTTTCTTGTTTTAAAGTTCTTTAATCATGCATCAGAAAGGGCAGTATGTGACTGAATTAGCAACTGTTTGCATTTGGCAGTATCCTTTTCTGTATTAAAGAATTTGGAATGAATAGAAGAATGCCCTCACAGGTATTTCAACCAACAAGGGTCTCACGACCCTCGACCTGTTGCTGCTACTTTCAGGGCGGTGGCAGAGGGATTTCAACCCACAAGGGTCTCACGACCCTCGACTGCTGATGTGGTGGGCTTGCCTCAGATACATATCATTTCAACCCACAAGGGTCTCACGACCCTCGACAGCAAAAATAACGGTTTTTTATCTAAATAAAAAAACACTTCCCATTATTTTGCATACATTCAATCATATTTTTAAAATTTTCATAACTTTCAACAGACAATCTCCACCATATCCCAATAAAATAAAGTGCGAATCTCCTGGCATTTCCATGTTCACTTCCTATTCGCACCCAGAAATCAGACTTATACTTTCAAAAGATCAGCCATTCAACAAGGAACCTGAATTACCAAACACCCCAATCATACAATCCTATCATCCCGCACTCAAAAAACAGCCCAAGTTTACATAACCTGAGCTGTTTTCCCAATCTCCCATTACCGTCTGCTCTTCAGGAAAATTATTTACCTAATCCAGGCAACCAGCCCAAAATCATCTCTGATTCTACTAATCATCCAATGAATCAAGCTAATTATACAACCTTTCGGCCATATTCACAATATTTTTCTACTCTTCGTAGCCCTTCATCTTCCATTTCTCTTATCACTCAAACGGCCTTATATTTCCTCACGAAATCCCCTTTACTGCCTTTTCCAAACTCTCCAGCGCCTGCTTAAGTAATGCCCGGGGGCAGGCCAGGTTAATCCGCTCAAAGCCTTCGCCGGACACGCCGAACATAGCGCCGCTATCCAGCCAGAGACCTGCCTTTTTCACAATCAGAGCCTCTCTCTCCTCTTCTGTAAGGCCAAGTTCACGGAAATCCAGCCAGACAAGATAGGTACCCTCCGGTTCGATAAGCCTGATCTGAGGGAGCCTTTCCTTTAAAAATTCCCGCACAAAAGCGATATTTCCCCTTAAATACTCCATCAGCTGATTATGCCATTCGCTTCCATACCGGTAAGCGGCTTCACATGCGGTCAGGCCCAGGGTGTTGAGCTGGCTGTATCCTGCCGCCCCTATCTGCTTGCGGAACTTTCTTCTTATTTTCTGATTTGCGATGAAAATATTGGAAACCTGGAGTCCTGCCAGATTGAACGTCTTGCTGGGGGAAGTACAGGTGATGGTTCTGTTTTTCAATTCCTCGCTCAAATCCGCAAATACCAGATGCTGCCCTTTGAACACAAAGTCATGATGAATTTCATCACTCACCACAATGATGTCTTTCCGAACGCAGATTTCCCCCAGTCTCTCCAATTCCTCTCTGCTCCATACCCGTCCTACCGGATTGTGGGGATTGCAGAGGAAAAATAGTTTCACATGATTTTCCTCCGCTTTTTTCTCAAAATCCGCGAAATCAATATGGTATTTTCCATCCTCTCCAAGGTAAAGGGTGTTGTCTACGATCACACGGCCATTGTCCTTAATGACTTCGCTGAAAGGATAATATACCGGCTGCTGGATTAAAACGCCGTCTCCCGGTTCCGTGAAGGCCCGGACAGCCATTGCCAGGGCAAACACCACGCCCGGCGTTTTTATTAACCAGCTTTCCTCTACCTCCCAGTTATGCTTTTCTCTCATCCAGCCGGAAACGGCTTCAAAATATTCTTCCTGAACTTCACTGTATCCAAAGATCCCATGGTCCACCCGTTTATGAATGGCATCCAGCACTTCCTGGGACACTTTAAAATCCATATCCGCAACCCATAAAGGCAGCAGGTTTTCCGGTTTTCCTCTGCGTTTTGCAAAGTCATACTTTAAGCTGTTGGTGTTCTTCCGGTCAATGATTTCATCAAAATTAATTTGTTCCTTACACATAGAATACTCTCTCCAATTCCTCTATTAAATCATTCACGTCTTCTATTCCAACGGATAACCGAAGGATTTTTTCAGTCACTCCGTTTGCCTCCAGCACATCTTTTGGCACATCGGCATGGGTCTGGGTGACGGGGTATGTGATCAGCGTCTCTACGCCTCCCAGGCTTTCTGCAAAACGGATCAGCTTTACCTCTTTTAAAACTTTAAGAGCCAGCTCCTTTGATTCAACTTCAAAAGTGACCATACAGCCAAACCCTCTGGCCTGCTTTTTACAGACCTCATGGCCCGGATGCTCCGGAAGGCCGGGATAGTACACCTTTTTAATTTTCTTTTCCTGGCACAGCCACTCCACAAGCCTGATTGCATTTTTCTGGGCCTGTTCCATCCGGATGGCCAGAGTCTTTATTCCCCTTAAAATGAGCCAGCTGTCAAAAGGAGCCAGGCCGGAACCCACTGTTTTGATAATGAACCGGAGTTTTTCAGATATTTCCTTTGACGAAGTAACCAGAAAACCTGCAATGGTGTCGTTATGCCCGCCCAGATATTTGGTGCCGCTGTGGACCACGATGTCCGCACCCAGATTCAACGGATTTTGAAAATAGGGAGAAAGAAATGTATTATCAACGATTAAAAGCAGGCCGTTCTTTTTCGCAATCTGGGCCAGTCTTTCAATGTCTATGACATTCATCATTGGATTAGTCGGAGTCTCTATATAAATTGCCTTTGTGTTTTCGCCTACAAGCTTTTCAAATTCTTCATAAGCGCTTCCCGGCTCTCCCCTGTCAAATAATTTGGAACAGTCTACGGGGCTGATTAAAAGGCCGTTCTTTTTGCTGATATTGTCAAACAGGCGAATGCTTCCTCCGTATAAATCACAGTCCGTAATGATGTGGTCCCCCGGCTGAAACAATTCCATCAAAGCCGTGATCGCCGCCATTCCGCTGGAAAACGCCAGGGCATCCACTCCATTTTCCAGGGAAGCCACCACATTTTCCAATTGCTGCCTGGTGGGATTCTGCAAACGGCTGTAATCATAGCCGGTGCTTTCTCCTACTCCCCCATGGGCAAATGTAGCCGTCTGGTAAATCGGAAAGCTGATGGCTCCCGTTTTATCGGCAGCTATCTCTTCCCCATTTCCATATAAACACTTTGTTGAAATTCCGTATTCCATATTCGTCACCACTTTCATTTTTTATCTTTTACTTTTATTTTTCGCTCGTTCCCTTTATATATTATTCATTAAAAAGCCAGCCTTAAATATACACATACATTTCTAATAAGTAAATAGGTTTTTACAGGTACATAAAGATCGCCCGCCAGCAAAGATCCTCAAAGCACCTGCTGCTCATATTTCTTCAATTCTGCGATATATTTTTCCCCAAGAACACTCAAAGGCATTTTTCTCTTTTTAATATAGCCGATTTTCATTTTATCGCCGGTATTCAGCGGAATCGCCCGGTATTCATCCCCATTTAAGTCTTCACAGATGATTCCTGAGCACAGGGTATATCCATTTAGTCCAACCATAAGGTTTAAAAGGGTGGCCCTGTCGTCCGCCTTAATGATCTGCTTATATTCATAGGTGCTGAATACTTCCTCGGCCAGGTAAAAGGCGTTATTATTTCCCTGTTCAAAGGACAGGCAGGGATAGTTTTTCAAATCCTCAAATTCAATCAGGGGCTTCTCCGCCAGAGGATTCCCTTTCCACAGGTAGACATAGATGCTGCACTGAAATAATTCAACAAATTCCAGCTCATTGTCGGAAAGCAGTTTTTCAATCGCTTTCTGGTTAAAATCATCTAAATACAAAATTCCCAGTTCGCTTTTCTGGTTCCTGACATTTTCAATGACTTCAAAGGTTTTCGTTTCATGAACGGCAAACTCATAATCATCCATGCCAAATTCCTTTGCCATGTGTATAAAGGCCTGAACTGCAAAGGTGTAGTGCTGCATGGAAACACTGAACTTCTTTTTAAACTTCTCTTTCTTTACAAACCGTTCCTCCATCTGCCGGTACTGCTCCAGCATCTGCCTGGCATACCCCAAAAATTCTTCCCCTTCGGGGGTGATAGCGATGCCCCGGTTGGAACGCAGAAAGATCTGCAGGCCGATTTCCTCCTCTAAATCCCGGATTGCTCCGGATAGGCTGGGCTGGGTGATGAACAGCTCGGCGGCCGCCCTGTTCATGGATTTCTCGTTTGCTATACATATGGCATAACGCAGTTGTTGTAATGTCATGGAAGCCTCCTTTCACGGTATTTTGCATCCAATGGATAAATCATTATCCGTATTTACGACAAACAGGGGGTTGCCGCCTTGCAGCAACCCTCTGTCTCCGGTCCTGTAATATTATTGAACCGCCTTAAATGCCTCATCCAGATCTTCTATGATATCGGCAGCATTTTCCGTACCAATGGATAAGCGGATGGTATTTGGCTTAATTCCGGAACCCAGCAGCTCCTCTTCCGTCATCTGGGAGTGAGTGGTTGATGCCGGATGAATGACCAGGGATTTCACATCAGCGACATTTGCCAGCAGGGAAAATAACTCTAACTGGTCAATGAAATCTTTTGCCTTCTGGGCATCTCCCTTGATTTCAAAGGTGAAGATAGAGCCTCCGCCATTGGGGAAATACTTTTTGTAAAGGGCCTGCTGTTCCGGGTCCTGGGATACGGATGGATGGTGCAAGGTTTCCACCTGTGGATGGTTTTTTAAATATTCAATCACCTTTAAGGTATTTTCCACATGGCGCTCCACCCGGAGGGAGAGAGTCTCTAATCCCTGCAGGAAGAAAAATGCATGGAAAGGAGATAAGGTGGCCCCTGTATCCCGAAGCAGGATGGCACGGATTTTTGTCACATAAGCCGCAGCCCCTACAGCCTTTGTAAAGCTGATCCCGTGATAGCTTGGATTCGGCTCCGTGAGAGTCGGGAATTTGCCGGATGCCTCCCAGTCGAACTTGCCGCTGTCCACGATGACGCCTCCGATGGTGGTTCCGTGGCCGCCGATAAATTTCGTTGCGGAATGGATAACGATATCCGCGCCGTATTCAATGGGTCTTACCAGATAGGGGGTTGCAAAGGTATTATCAACCAGCAGCGGAATTTTATGCTTGTGGGCGATGTCCGCGATCTTTTCAATATCCACCACATCGGAATTGGGATTGCCCAGGGTTTCAATAAAAATCAGCTTCGTATTCTCCTGAATGGCATTTTCCAGTTCTTCATAGTTAAACGGGTCTGCAAATGTTGTTTTAATGCCGTACTCCGGCAGAGTATGCTCCAATAAATTATAGGTGCCGCCGTAAATATTGTTGGCAGAAACCACATGGTCTCCGTTTCTCGCAATGTTTTCAATGGCATATGTAACTGCCGCCGCTCCGGAAGCCACTGCAAGGGCCGCTGCCCCGCCTTCCAGCGCTGCAATCCTTTCTTCAAAAACACCCTGGGTGGGGTTGGTCAGCCTTCCGTAAATATTTCCCGCATCGCTTAAGTTAAATCTTGCAGCCGCGTGATCGCTGTTATGAAATACATAGGAAGAGGTCTGGTAAATGGGGACCGCTCTTGCATCCGTAACAGAATCTGCGTGCTCCTGGCCCACATGCAGCTGTAATGTTTCAAATTTAAAATTTCTTTCTGCTCTTGTCTTCTTAGCCATCTTTATTTCCTCCTGGTTAAATAATTTGTCTGCTTCATTTCTTATTGCCTAGTATACCCTGATTTCCGGTTAAGCGCTAATATTTATTACTATTACCTGGTTATAGGATAAACCTATAGCACTTTCCAAAAAAAGTGACCTTGCCCTGCTTATCCATCATATATCCCGGGATCAGGAATATAATATAAACAAATAATTGAAATAGGAAAACAGCCTATGAATGAACATTATCCATTTGTAAATCCGCCGCTTCCATACGCATATGATTCACTTGAACCTTATATTGACACACAAACCATGTACATTCACCATGACAGGCTCCAGCAAAGATACGTAGCGAATCTTAATGATGCATTAAGCAGATATCCGGAATTACAGAACATGTCTTTGGAAGAGCTGCTTTCGGACCCGGAAAGCCTTCCCGCGGAGATCCGTCAGACCATTATCAACAATGGAGGAGGGGTCTACAACCACATCATCTATTTTAACGGCATGACAAATTCCATGTCCCGCTCCCAGGCTCAGGCACTGTACCCCGCCCTTATCGAAAGCTTTGGAACCATTGAAAACTTTTTCGATGAATTTAAGAGGTATGCCCTGCAGGTGTTCGGATCGGGATACGCATGGCTTGTTTTGGACCAGAACGGCAAACTCAGCCTCGTAACAACCCCCAATCAGAACACGCCCATCTCCAACGGTTTATGCGTCATAGCCGGCATTGATGTCTGGGAGCACGCCTATTTTCTAAAACGTTTTAACGACCGGGCCGCATACCTTGAAGACTGGTTCCATGTAGTCAGCTGGGAAGCGGCAGACGAGCGCTATACCAATTGCCTTAACGGAATTCAGGCCGCAGAATAAGCGCCGGCACCCTCATCCTTCCATAGGAATTCATACATAACCTTCAAACAGAGGAAGCCTTTTTTCCCACCTGCTTGAAGGTTTTTATAAATCCACATCCCGGCTGCTCAGATTTTATATAAGTGAAATTCAGATTTTGTCAATCCGGTATCCAGAGCCCGGTATAAATACCGGGCGGCAACCGACGAATAGGGCTTCCATTTCTTACACTTTTCCGATATTGCCGCCGGTTTAAATTCATCTGTTTTATAAAGCCAGCCGTAGCCCTGTAAAAATGCAACATCTTCAAAGGGCAAAACGTTCTGCCGGTTCAGAACAAAAATCAGGTACATTTTAGCTGACCAATTGCCGATTCCGCGGATGAGGGTCAGCTTTTTGATTACCTCCCGGTCCTCCAGCTTTCTCATCTCTCCGAAGTCAATGATTCCGTTTTCCACGGCATTTGTCAGCTCCCGGATATAAGCGACCTTTGAAGCGGAAATCCCGATTCCCCTGACAGCATCATCGGAAAGCCCGTTGATGACATCCGGCCTTACAGCCCTTTCACAAAGAAAGTTCAGCCTCTCTGTCATGATATCCGCGACCTTGTTGGAAAGCATCTGGCCTATGATGGTACTCACAAGAAAACCGTAATCATCCTCATATAATTCATAGGTAATCGGCCCTATGGAGGAGATCACCTTTGCTAACCGCTTATCCTTTGTACAAAGATGCTGAATCGCTTCATGATCTCTGGTTAAGGTAATAATATTTCCCATTTCTTTTTCCTCAATTTTAAAAAATGCCAATATAAAGCGTCCCACTCTATATTGGCATTCCATTTTTTATATCTGTTCCAGCGCCTGTTTTAAATCATCAATAATATCATCCACATTTTCCACCCCTACGGAAAAACGGATCAGATCAGGTGCAATCCCCGCTACCTGCAGCTGTTCATCCGTAAGCTGTCTGTGGGTATGGCTTGCCGGATGCAAAAGGCAGGTTTTGCTGTCGGCAACATGGGTTACTATGGAAGCCAGCTTCAATTTATCCATAAACTGAATGGACCGGTCCCTTCCGCCCTTTATGCCAAAGGAAAGAACGCCGCAGGAACCGTCAGGTAAATATTTCTTCGCCAATTCATGGTATTGATTGCTTTCCAGATCCGGATAGTTGACCCATGCAACCTTTTCGTGGACCTCTAAAAACCGGGCTATTGCCAGGGCATTTTTACAGTGTCTCTCCATCCTTAAATGAAGGGTTTCCAGACCCAGATTTAAGTAAAATGCATTCTGCGGGGACTGAACAGAACCGAGATCCCGCATCAGCTGTGCGGTGGCCTTTGTGATGTAGGCGCCTTTTCCAAACCGTTCCGCATAGATGATCCCGTGGTAGGATTCATCAGGGGTTGTCAGGCCCGGGAACTTGTCTCCGTATGCCAGCCAGTCGAAATTGCCGCTGTCCACGATGCAGCCGCCAACGCCGGCCGCGTGGCCATCCATGTATTTGGTGGTGGAATGGGTGACAATATCAACGCCCCATTCAAAGGGCCTGCAGTTAATAGGCGTAGCAAATGTATTGTCCACAATGAGGGGGACTCCGTGGGAATGGGCCAGCCTTGCGAATTTTTCAAAATCCAGCACCGATATGGTTGGATTTGTAATGGTCTCTCCAAAGACAGCCTTTGTATTGGGCTTGAAATACTTTACCAGCTCTTCCTCCGGCAGATCCTGATCCACAAAGGTGCACTCAATGCCCATCTTTCTCATGGTAACTCCAAAAAGATTATAGGTTCCTCCATAAATCGCTGAGGAAGAGATAAAATGGTCCCCTGCTTCACAAATATTGAATAAAGCATAAAAATTTGCAGCCTGTCCTGAGGAAGTGAGCATTGCTGCAGCACCGCCTTCCAGGGCGCAGATTTTTGCCGCTACGGCATCATTGGTGGGATTTTGAAGCCTTGTATAAAAATAGCCTTCCGCTTCCAGATCAAAAAGCCGGCCCATCTCGTCACTGGTGTCATATTTGAATGTTGTGCTCTGATAAATCGGTAATTGTCTGGATTCTCCCCTTTTTGGCTTCCAGCCCTCATGAATACATTTTGTTTCTGCCCTGCTTTCCATTATAGTTCCTCCAATTTCCATACTTTTATGGTTCCTGCTTTTATTCTATTTTGTTAGATTTTTGATGATTTTAACAACCATATTATCTCACAGAATTTTACAAAATGCTATATAAATAATCAGCCGGTATAAACCATGCGGTATTCTGTTTCACCGGTTTCTTTCTCCGTCATGCAGTTCTCAATGCAGAAGTTTTCCGATTTATAAAAAGCAACGGCGACGGCATTCTTCTCAATTAATTTATGGCCGATCCCTTTTCTTTGATGGCCCTCTTTCACAAACAACCCGGCTATGTATTCATCCAGCCAAATCCCCATGATCTTATCCAGGTCCCGGAATTCAAATAATCGTACCATTTACTCGCGCCCTCCTTATCCTGCCTCTTATTATACAGGAGCCGTCCATGAACCGCAACAGGTTTTAGAACATTCGTTCTATTTCATATAAAAGTCCCGGGCGCGGCGGACCAGCTCCTCCCGGTCAACGATCCGGTATCCGTTAGTCTCTTTCGACATGATATTTTCCGAGCACAGACGGCTCAATACGCGCAGCATATGACGGTAGCTTATACCGATGGACCGCGCCGCATCTGTAAGATTTTCCGAAAAAATGCGGTCCTGTGCAGCCAGTAAAATGTAAGCGCAAAGCCGCTCCTCACCGGAATGCAGGGCAGTAATTGCACCATTTTTAGAATTCCGGAGCAGCTTCATTGACAATTCCCGTCCAACCCGGTTTGAAAACAGCAGATCCGCTTTCAGGACATGTGCGTATTTTGCATAAGGCAGCCCAACGCAAAGGAACTCGGTTACAGCGCTCACTGTGGTGCTGGCAATGAGCGTATCGATCATCAGCTCGATATCTCCAATAATCCCTTCCGAAACATAATAACACAAAAGGAGATCTTTCCCGGCTGCCGTGGCAGAACAGACCTTTGCTTTCCCGGAGATAACAAACAAAAAGTATTCCATGGGCATTCCCTCACGCAGAATGATTTCACCGGGACGGAACCGTAAAACCACGGAATCCTTAAGATCAATATCCGTTTCAAAGTAATCGGCCAGCCTGCGTATATATTTCTCTTCCAAGGGTTCTTTTTGCATGGAATCTTCTCCTTAAAACAATTTTATTTAAAGTATGACATCTGTCATACCCCTTTGTCAACAGAAACCACTATACTATGGACAGGAGGTGATGTTATGTATAATTTTTTGTCGCTGCTGGTGGGCATGGTGATCGCATTTATGGTTGCAGTCAACGGCGGTCTGACAGCGCATTACGGCGTGCTTGGTGCGGCTGTCATTATTCATATTGTCGGGAGCTGCTTTGCATTTCTGCTCATGAAGATATGCCGTCAAAAGGTATTGTTTCGGCGAAGCATTCCCTGGTGGTTGTATACCGGCGGAATCATCGGTGTATTAACAACCGTATTCAACAACTTTGCCTATGGAAAAATCAGTCTGACCAGCATCATTGCCGTAGGACTTCTGGGGCAGACGGTTACCTCCCTGGTCATTGACAGCTTCGGACTGTTTGGAATGAAAAAATACCGGTTTAAGAAGTCAACCCTGATCGGTCTGGCTTATGCCGTGGCCGGCATTGCCGTAATGCTGGACCACTCCGCAGTGAGCGCCTTGTATGCGGTGGTGCTGTCCTTTGCAGGAGGCGTCACGGTTGTGCTTTCACGTACGGTCAATGCAGGATTATCGGAGAATACCGGGGCGCTTCAGGGTTCCTTTATCAACCATATTGTGGGGCTTCCGGTTACTGTATGCGTTCTGTTTCTTTGGGGCGGAAATGATCCCATTTTTACCGGCTTCGGGGCTTCAGCCGGCAGCTGGGTCTATTTTGGCGGCGTATTAGGTGTTCTGGTCGTCCTGCTCCTTAACATTACCGTACCTAAAATCCCAGGCTTCCGGCTGACGCTTCTGTCTTTCATCGGGCAGATGTTTGCAGGCATCACACTGGATCTGGTCACGAAGCAGGGATACACCAAAGCGACCTTCTTGGGCGGGCTGCTGGTCGCCGCAGGTGTCGGCACCAATGCGCTCATTGAGCAGGCATGCCGCTACAGGGAACGCAAGGTGCAGTTTACTGCAGAAGAATTGAAATGAAAAAAGCTGACCGCAAGCATCTTCTGATGCCTGCGATACAGCCTTTCTCACAAAACCGCCCCTTTTTCCGGCGCATTCCATAGGGGTAATGCATTGCCGTTAATTCTTTTTTATGGTATTAATACGGACCAATGCACGTTTCAGCCTCGCCTCCGCCATAGCCCTTTCCTGGGCGGAGGACGTACTGTTAAGCTTTTCCTCCGCAGACTCCTTTGATTTCACTGCCCGTTCCAGATCGATATCCTCTTTCCATTCAAAGGTGATTGCCGATATGGTCACTTTTCCCTTCAATACCGCAATCATTCCGCCGTTACAGGCTGCAAGCCTTGTTTCTCCGCCGTATACCACACGGCAGATTCCGCCTCCCAGGGCCGTAAGTATATCCGTATGGCGGGGGAGGATACAAATATCCCCTTCCATGGTCCGGACAACGACCCTTTCCGCCCGTCCGTCGAAAAAGCTCCCATCCGGGGTGACAATATGCAGTTCAAAATCTTTCATACTATCCAACCTTTCCGGCTGCCTTTTCAACAGCTTCATCTATGGAGCCCACAAACAAAAAGGCGCTCTCAGGCAAATTGTCATGCTTGCCTTCCAAAATTTCACGAAAGCCCCGGATTGTCTCCGAAACAGGCACATATTTTCCTTTCATGGAATTAAAGGATTCCGCAACGGAAAATGGCTGGGACAAAAACCTCTGTATCTTTCTCGCCCGGGAAACCGTAAGCTTATCCTCCTCCGAAAGCTCATCCATGCCCATGATGGCAATAATATCCTGAAGCTCCTCATACCTCTGCAGAATTTTCTGCACCTGCTTTGCTGTGCGGTAATGCTCCTCTCCCACAATCTCCGGCGTTAAAATCCGGCTGGTGGAATCAAGGGGATCAACGGCGGGATAGATGCCCATGGAGGATATCTTTCTGCTCAAAACCGTGGTTGCGTCCAGATGGGAAAACAATGCCGCAGGCGCAGGGTCCGTCAAATCGTCCGCCGGTACGTATACCGCCTGGACGCTGGTGATGGAACCGGACTTGGTAGAGGTAATCCGTTCCTGAAGCGCTCCCATTTCCGTGGTAAGGGTTGGCTGATAACCAACCGCAGACGGCATCCGTCCCAGAAGGGTGGACACCTCGCTTCCGGCCTGGGAAAAACGGAAGATATTATCAATGAACAGGAGCACATCCTGGTGACGCTCATCCCTGAAATATTCCGCCGCAGTAAGCCCGGACAATGCCACACGCATTCTGGCTCCCGGCGGTTCATTCATCTGCCCGTATACCAGGGCAGTTTTATTAAGCACTCCGCTCTCCTTCATCTCGTAATAGAGGTCGTTTCCTTCCCTGGTCCGCTCTCCCACTCCTGTAAAAACGGACAGGCCGCCGTGCTCCTTGGCAATATTGTTAATGAGCTCCATAATCAGAACGGTCTTTCCCACTCCGGCTCCGCCGAATAAACCGATTTTTCCGCCTTTTACGTATGGTGCAATCAGGTCAACAACCTTAATTCCCGTTTCCAGAATCTCAAGCTTTGTTTCCTGCTCCTCGTAGGACGGCGGTTTTCTGTGAATGGAGAGCCGCTTCTTTGCATCCACAGGCGGCAGGTTATCCATAGGCTCTCCCAAGAGGTTTAAGATTCTTCCCAAGATCTCCTCTCCCACAGGAAAGGCAATGGGCGCCATGGTATCTACAGCGCTTATTCCTCTCGGCAATCCGTCCGTAGCGCTCATTGCAATACATCTCACCCTGTTGTTTCCGAGATGCTGGGCCGCCTCTAATGTGATTTTATTTCCATTATAATCAATTTCAATTGCATTTAAAAGATCCGGCACTTCATTTTCCGCAAACTGTATATCGAGAACAGGTCCGATAATCTGCACAACCGTTCCCCTTGGTCTTTGTTTCATAGAAAAACTCCTTTTAATTTCCGCTTCCCGCGATAATTTCTGTAATTTCCTGGGTAATCTGTCCCTGCCTCACACGATTATACTGTAAGCTCAGATCTGAAATCATTTCTCTGGCATTCTTGCTGGCAGTATTCATGGCGCTGCGCCTTGCGGCAAGCTCCGATGCTGCGGCCTCGCAGACCGCGCCGTACAAAAGGCCGCCGAGATAGCTGGGAACGATTGCGTTGAAAACGGCTTCCGCGCTGGGTTCATAGATAATGAGGGAAAGGGGCTTCCTGTCTGAAGCGGCCTTTTCCCGGTACATGGGAAGCAGCTTTAAAACAACGGGTGTCTGGTCAAGCATGGAAGTGAAGTTTGTATAAGCAATGTACAGTTCATCAAACTCATGGTCTAAAAATGCTTTTGAAAGGAGAGTGCCCACCTGGAAGCAGGTTCCCACTCTCATCTCTTCCACAGAATAGGATAAATCCGTCAAAAGCTCCTTCTTATTCCGGCTGCAATACTCAACGGCCTTTTTCCCTATGGGGAAAAAACAGCAGCTTTTATCAGCCATATTTTTTTCCATATGCTTGAATATATTGGAGTTATAGCCGCCTGCAAGGCCTCTGTCCCCTGCGATCATGACGCAGCAGACCTTTTTTACCTCCCGGGCCGCCATATATTCGCTGGAAAAATCTGTATTCACAGTTGCGATATCCGACAGGGTTTGATACAGGTTCTGATAATATGGCCGGCTTTTTTCAACGATTTTCTTTGTCTTTACAATTTTCGAAGCGGAAACCAACTCCATTGCCTGGGTGATCTGCCTGGTTCCCTCTATACTTTTGATCCGCCTTTTAATGCTGTGGATCGACGCCATAGGCCACCTTCTCTCCTAAAATTCAGCCAAATACCGGCCGATTGCCTGCCGCAGCGTTTTTTCCTGCTGCTCCTCCCAGAGGTTTTGTCTGATATCCTTTAATAAACTGCCATGGCTCCGTTCCAGATATCCGTAAAGACCTTCCGTAAACCTTCCGATATCACTTAAGGCCAGCTCCTTTAGCATATTAAAAACAGCTGCATACAGAATACAGACCTGCTTTTCAACCTCTACGGGATTATTTTGCTGCTGCTTGAGCACCTCCACAATTCTCTCTCCCTGGGCGAGGCGGTCTCTGGTATCCCCATCCAAATCGCTGCCGAACTGGGCAAAGCTCTGCAGCTCCCGGTACTGGCTGTAATTCAGCTTTAAGCTTCCTGCGATCTTCTTCATGGCCTTGATCTGGGCGTTTCCGCCCACACGGCTCACAGAGATTCCAGGGTTTACCGCAGGCATAATTCCCGAATGGAATAATTCATTTTCCAGATATATCTGTCCGTCGGTAATGGAAATTACATTGGTGGGAATATAGGCCGAAACATCGCCTGCCTGGGTTTCCACGATGGGAAGCGCGGTTAAGGTTCCACCGTCTGCCAGACAGGCGGAGCGCTCTAACAACCGGCTGTGGAGATAAAAAACGTCTCCCGGATAGGCTTCACGGCCCGGGGGCCTGCGGATTAATAAGGACAAGGTGCGGTAAGCCACCGCATGCTTGCTTAAATCGTCATATACGATCAGCACGTCCTTTCCCTGCTTCATGAAATACTCGCCGATTGTACAGCCCGTATAGGGGGCGATATACTGCAAAGGCGCGATCTCAGAGGCCGAGGCCGAAACAATGGTGGTATAGCTCATGGCCCCAAAACGGTTGAAAGTCTGGGCGAGCCGGGCGATGGTGCTCTGCTTCTGTCCGATTGCCACATAAATACAGAAAACCCCCTTGCCCCGCTGGTTTAAGATCGTATCAATGGCGATGGTTGTCTTACCTGTCTGCCGGTCCCCGATGATCAGCTCTCTCTGCCCACGCCCGATTGGAATCATGCTGTCAATGGCAAGTATACCGGTCTGAAGGGGCGTATCAATGCTCTTGCGTTCAATAATGCCCGGAGCCTCCCGCTCGATCGGCCAGAATTCCTCCGCATCAATGCTTCCCTTGCCGTCAATGGGATCTCCCAATACATTTATTACCCGCCCGATTAATTTATCTCCTACGGGAACGGAAACGAGCCTTCCGGTGCGCTCTACCAGATCCCCTTCCTTAATGCCGGTTCCGTCTCCTAAAAGTACAATAGACACGGAGTTTTCTTCCAGATTTAAGGCCATTCCGTACTGGCCGTTGGGAAACCGGATGAGCTCATTGGTCATACAGCCGTCGAGCCCGCCCGCATAGGCAACCCCATCCGCAAAATAGGTGACAACGCCTGTTTCCGCCTGGGAAATCCGTTTTTCATAATTCTTTATCTGTTCCTTGATTAAATTCGTAATCAGCGTGCTATCCAAAGTCAATTCACTCCCTTATCAAGTTCTATAGAAGGCGCTGCAGCAATCATTTCCTTAAAGCGCAGCAGATTTTTGCTGACACCGCCGTCAAATACCATATCTTCATATTCATACTTTAAGCCGCCAATCATTTTTTCATCAACAAACACCTGAAGAATTACGGTTTTTCCCGTTTTCTGCTCCAGCTTGTGCCTTAACAGTTCTTCTTCGCTTTCTGACATGGCTCTGGCAGAATAGGCCTTTACACGGAGTATTCCCTTTTCCTTTTCATATTCTTTCAAGAAGTTTGAAGCGAATGCCTCAAAGGAACACTGCGTCTTATTTTCATAAAGTATTTTCAGCGCATTTAAAACAAACGAATGAACAGAGGCGCCAAATACGGTGTCAAGAACACTCATCCGTTCCCGGACATTTAAAAACGGAGAGCGCAGGGTGGACAAAAATTCCGGATTTTCCGTAAAGCAGTCCCTGATGCCTGTAATTTCGTCATAGGCCCGGTCCAGCGCATGCTCTTCCTTTGCAGCTTCAAATAAGCCCCTGCCAATATACGCTTCCCTGCTCATGATGTCTCACCGGCGCTTTCAATCGTCTGCAAGATCAGACTGCGGTGATCGGATTCATGAATTTCCCGCTCCAGGATTTTAGCGGCCAGCTGGACTGCAATATCAGCCGTTTCCTTTTTCACTTCCTCGGCAGCCTTTGCCTTGCTCTGCTTTATTTCTTCCTTTGCCGACGCAAGCATATACTGGGTATCCTTTTGGGCCAGGGCAATCATGGCATCGCTTTTTTCCCTGGCGGCCGCATTGGCGTCCTGAATGATTTTTTCCGCATCGGTATTGGCTTTTTTCATCAGGGACTCATATTTTTCATAAAGCGCCCGGGCCTCAGACCTTTTGGCATCGGCTTCCTCATAGACCCGGGCTGTGCTGTCAATGCGCTTTTGCAGAATGGCCTGGACCCTGTGGAACAAAAACTTTTTCATGAAGAAAAACAAAATAATAACATTGGCGATCTGCGCAATCATTGTCCACGGAACTATAGAAATAAACTCCATCATAAAAAATCACTCTTTTCCGTAAATTTTAAAGCTTTCCAATAAAGGGGTTTGCAAACAGCAGAATCATGGCTACAATCAGACCGTAAATTCCTGTGGTCTCCGCAACCGCACATCCTAAAAGCATGGTGCTCGTCACATCGCCCTTTGCCTCCGGCTGGCGTCCGATGGCCTCACAGGCCTTACCTACCGCATATCCCTCACCAATACCAGGTCCAATTCCGGCAATCATTGCCAGTCCCGCTCCAATTGCGGAGCACCCCATTACAATCGCTTGTTCCAACATTTCATTTCCTCCTTAAATTTTGAATTTATTAAATTTCCTCTGCCGCCGAGGCAATGTACATCATAGTCAGCATACAGAAAATAAATGCCTGCAGCAGGCTTGAAAACAAATCAAAGTAAATCGATAAGAATGCGGGAATTCCCACCTGAAAAATAGGAATCTTCCCCAGCACCTCCCCAAGGATGCCCGGAAGGCTGCCAAAAACCATATGGCTTAAGGATGCAAGCCCTCCGTAAACCAATGTCGAGATGACGGTTCCCGAGGCAATGTTTCCAAAATGACGGAATGCCATTGATATGGGGGTGGCAATCTCACTGATTAGGTTAAAGGGCGTCAATATAAAAACAGGTTTAGTGAAGCCTACCACATAGCCCTTGATGCCGGTTGTTTTTATCTTTGTATAGGTTATCATAACAAAGACCATAACTGCCCAGCCTAAAACAGTGGACAAATCAGAGGTGGGCGGATAAGCGCCCAACATCCCCGACAGACTGGAAAAGGCGGATAATGAAAATAATGCCGCGACGAAAGGCGCAAAGCTTTCATATCTCTGTCCCATACTCCCTTTTACAAAGTCAGTAACCATAACCACAATATATTCCGCCAGGGCCTGTCTCTTTGTGACGGCCTTTTCCTTTAAGTCATGGGTCAGAAACAGACACAGGCCCATAATCAGAATCATAACAATCCATGTGTTTACAATTGTTTCCGTTATGGGGATTCCTCCCAGCACGGGAATTACGTAATAAATCTTAGAACCTGCAATCTCAGGATTCATTCTCACCACCCCGCTTTCCGATATATCCGGCAAAATTCATAATCATAATCGTAATCCGGGGAAAGAATAAGGATACGACTGCCGTGACTGAGTTTAACCAGGTAGCTCTCATGGCAATAAAAATATAAACTCCCAGCAAAAGTATTCTTATGGAATAGGAAAGCCGGATCAGATATGCGCCCTTAGCGGAAGTGCTCTGCGCCGCCTTCTGAACGGTGATTCCAAGCAGGAGAAAGTTTATAATGGATATTGTTCCACCGACCAGGAATCCTGAGAATACGGGCAGATGAAATCTGCCCAGCAGAACGAAGACTAAAAGCATGACCGCCCCTAATCCGCAGACCCCGCAGGTAATATGAAAAGTTTCTTTTTTTACAGCCGGCTGTAGTTTCATTTTTAATCCCCGCCTTTTCTTTTAATCACATATTGATAAAACTTTACCGCGCTGGCTGCGGCTCCCCCCACTCCCAGCACAATTCCAATCAGCATAACCCAGCTTCCCAGCCCGAACCTTCTTGAAATCCAGCCTGATACCCAGACAGATAATACAATAGGAGCAGCGACCGATAAGCCAAGCTGGGAAATCTGGGAGATTGCCTTCCCGAATTGAATAAAGGCTTTCATTCTTTTCCCTCCGCAACTACGTTCCCTGTTTATAGAATATACGAAAAAATTTTTTAAACACAAAAAAAGGACAGAAAGCTGCTTAACAGCTTCCCACCCATAAAGCACAAATCTTGAAAGCAACAAACTACTATTGCCCCAACCGGATTTAACACAATGAATTTGTGGTTTAATTTTACATGATGGGAATAAAAAAGTCAAGGCTCTATAGACGGTTAATAAACGATTAATTGCATTGTATTCAATAGTTTCCCATGTTATAATCAAACTGATTAAGATAAATAACATAATTATGCTGAGCATTATGTCTTCAGGGCCTGGCCTTCTGACCGTGAGAAAGGCCGCTGAACACATGGTGTTTTTTTGCACAGGAGGGAATTTTGTGGATACGCAGGAATCCAAAAGGAAACACAAGCTTTTATTAAGTAAAATGATATCGGCGATGACGCCGGAACAAACGGTGATACTCAGTTTTTTTATCATCATCCTGATGGGAACCACGTTGTTAAGTCTTCCGGTTTCCCAGGCAGAATCGGCCGGACATGTTCCGGTTCTGGACTGTCTGTTCACCGCTACTTCTGCGGTCTGCGTTACAGGTCTTGTTACCGTTACTACTGCCGCCACATGGACGGTCTTTGGAAAGCTGGTGATTTTGCTTCTTATCCAGATCGGAGGCCTGGGACTTGTGGCCATCATTGCTTACTTAGGCGTACACCTTGGGAAAAAGATCACGTTAAAAGAAAGGCTCACGATCCAAACGGCTTTTAATCATACCGATTTCCACGGTATGGTGCGAATGGTTTTGTTTGTTATAAGAGGAACGCTGATTTGCGAAGGAATTGGAGCGGTCATTCTTTTCTTCTCTTTTTTGAGAGAAAATCAGGGAGTGCCCACCTCCCTTTTCTATGCTGTTTTTCATTCTATTTCCGCTTTTTGCAACGCGGGATTTGATATTATCGGCGACCAGAGCCTGATTCCCTTTGCCTCCGATATTTTTGTAAACATTACAATTGCTCTTCTTATCATAATAGGAGGCATCGGCTTTTCTGTCTGGATTGATCTTGTACACAATATAAAAAACCAGCTTTCTCCCAGGACGAAACGAAGGTGGAAGTTTTCCCTGCACACTAAACTGGTGGTGACGGCCACGTGTCTGCTTTTGCTCTCCGGAACATTCTATTTTTTTATCGCAGAATATAAAAATCAGGAGCTGTGGGGAAATATGGGGTTTGGCGGGAAGCTGCTCAGGGCCTTTTTTCAATCCGTTACCCTCAGAACCGCAGGATATGCCACAATTAACCAGGCGGTACTCAGTGATACGTCCAAATTTGTCTCAGCCATTTTTATGATTATCGGCGGATCTCCCGGCGGCACGGCAGGCGGTATTAAAACGGTCACAATAGCGGTTGTTCTGTGCAGTGTGGTTTCTGTCATTAAGGGAAGATATACAATTGATGTATTTAACAGGAATATTCCGTTGCAATTATTGCAGAAATCACTGACTATCATTACCATTATGATGGTACTCCTTTGTGCCGGAACGGCCTTTCTGTCGTTTACAGAGAAAGCAAGCGTTTATTCTCATTCAACCGTAGATCTCTTTTACGAGGTGGCATCGGCTCTTGGAACCGTTGGGCTTACCACCGGCATTACGCCCTATCTCAGCCCATATGGAAAGATACTTCTCATTTTATGGATGTTTATCGGTCGTATCGGCCCTATTTCCCTCATGATTTCCCTGACAAAAAAAGGGGAAAGATCCGGCGATAATATACGGTACCCGAAGGAAGATATATTAATTGGATAAAGGAGAGACCTCTCATGAAGAAGATGAAATTTGACGAAACCGCTCAGTTTGCGGTTCTTGGATTAGGAAAATTCGGACGCAGCATTGCTTCTACTTTATATGAAAACGGAATGCAGGTTTTGTGCTGTGACATGAATCCGGCGCTTGTCCAGGAAGCTACGGAATACTGTACCTGCGCCATAGAAGCAGATGTCACAGATCCTTCCACCCTGGCAAAAATGGGACTTGGAAATTTTGACGCTGTTATTGTGGCCATCAGCGGGGACTTTGAAGCCGCAATAATCACCTGTATGATTGCAAAAGAAATGAATATTCCCTTTGTCATGGCAAAGGCAAACGGCCTACGGCAAAAAAAGATTATGGAAAATATAGGAGTTGACCGGGTGGTTCTTCCTGAAATGGAAATGGGCGAGCGTATCGCATATCAGTTCATCACAAATGATCCCATGGAGTACATCCACCGTTCTGATGAATATGAAATCATAGAAATGCATCCGAAAAGCAGCTGGGTCGGAAAAACACTTCAGAAATTAGCCCTCAGGCAGTCAGAGGGAATCAATATTCTGGCAATTATCCGGGATGGCAAGGTTACGGCTGTTTTAAGCCCCCAAACAGAAATCATGGAAAATGATAATCTCATTGTGCTGAGGACCCTGTGATATTGATAATTTAAACAATCTGAAGCGGGGCGCTGGAAGCCCCGCTTTCCTATAAACTCATTATACCGGTATTTTTCTATTTGGTTATCAATATATAATCCCCGTTTTTTAACTGGACCACTTCGGTCCGAAGCGCAATGCTTAAGTCTCTGATGCATTGCTGTTTTTCCTTTTCATCCGTGATCAGCAGCGTCAAAGGATCGCCGGAGATTACCCTGTCTTTATTTTCTGTGATATATACCAAAATCTGCGGACTATTCTCCATCGAAATTGCCTCCTATATTTGCATCCATAATAGAATGGATTTTTCTGCTGTTTTCCAATACAGGTGTCTTTTTTATTACCCTTATGATTGACTGGGTGTCTTTAATTAACGGCACAAAAGCGATAATCAGTTTGCCTTCCTTAAAGTTTCTCTTTGTAAAGCTGAAGCGTTTTACTCCAAAGGTCCTGGTGGCCTCAAACAGCATTGCCTGTCTTTGGCCGGGGTTTTCGATGGTTATTCTGAATTTTTCTTTTTTAGGGGTTACAACAATGGCAACTCCCTCCCTTAAAAACAGATCACGGCTTCTCTGGGTTCCCAGTATGCTGCTGACGAACATCCCGTCAACCAGCAGATCCGAATGGTCAAAGGTGATTTCACCCACACTCATATCGCAAATATCTCCGATTGTTTTTCCTTTGGTTAAGGAGCTTAAAAGATAGATGGTAAGAAAGCCGACTGCCAGTGATACAAAAATGTTGAAAACCAGATTTTCTGTGTCAAAAATCTCCAATACTAAAACAACCAGAAAGGAAGTCAGGAGTGAAATGTAATTTCTGGACTCATAGGTTTTTGAAATGCCGTCAATATAGGCACTTCCTCTTTTTGTATACTCGGTTTCTTCCAGATCCTGGAGGCTTTCTCTTTCAGACTTCCGGACATCTCTGAAATCCTGAATTGCCAGGGTAATAAATGTGACGGCAGTGAATTCTTTATATAGAAGGGATGGAATCGCCACCGCTCCCAGTGCAGAAGCGACAATTCCCATTACAACATTAAGGAAGTATCCCGTAGGGTAACTGGGATTCTGCCTTGTATCCACTTTTAATGTAATAAGACGGGCAATTGTTCCCATGGCGGTTCCGCAAAATATCATACTGAGATCATGGAATCCTAAATATTCAACCATAGTTTTTTTTGTTTCCTTTTCAATTTTAAGCCTAGTGTTTCCATATTCTAATAAAATATCCAGTAATTAGTATAGTTCCTGCCCTATCGTCCATAATACGACTAAAACAAGGTTAAAGAGGAAATGAAATGAGCACATCAATTAATGAAAGCATACACCGGAAAGAGGCCTGGGATAAGGTTTCGGGAAACGCAAAATACACAGCTGATAAGCCTGTTACAGGGTACCTGCATGCAAGACTTCTGACCTCTCCCCACCCTCATGCGAGGATTAAATCCATTGATTCTTTAAAAGCCAGCCAGCTGCAGGGAGTAAAAGCAATCATTACAGGAAATGATTTTCCTGTTTTAAGCGGAGTCCTGCTGGAAGACAGGCCTCCCATTGCAAAGGATGTGGTAAGGTATGCAGGAGAACCGGTTGCCATTGTCACCGCTGTCACAGAGGCCATTGCGCTGAAAGCTGTCAGAATGATTGAAGTGGAATACGAACCGCTGGAAGCTGTTTTTTCTCCTGTGGAAGCGCTGAAAATAGAGGCGCCTTTACTTCACCCAAATCTGGGAACCTATAAGAAAATGCAAAAGGATATCCAGCCGGTTGAAAACAGCAATATCGCTTCTAAATTTCAGATACGCAAGGGGAATACCGGGGAAGGCTTTTCAGAAAGCGACGTTATCATTGAAAGGAGCTATAAGCTGCCTCCTTCCGATCACCTGGCAATGGAGGTCCGGGCAGTCCGGGCGGAAATATCCGTAGACGGAAAAGTAAAAATCGAAATCTCCACCCAGTCTCCTTATACGGTTGTAAAGCAGCTGTCCTCCTGCTTTCAGATACCTGCGGGAAACATTGAAGTGAGCGTACCCTTTGTAGGCGGCGCCTTTGGCGGGAAAGCTCCCGTAACCCTGGAGCTTCTGGCCTATATGGCATGTGTAAAAGTGAACGGCGCACCGGTTTGCCTTACGGTTTCCAGAGAAGAGGATATGACAACAGCGCCCTGCCGCCTGGGATTGGAGGCTGATATTAAAATCGGCGCAAAGTCAGACGGAACCATAACCGCGGCCAATTTCACCTTTTACTTAGATACAGGGGCTTATTCGGATATCAGCCCCTATATGTCAAAAGCCATTGCTGCTGATTGTACGGGTCCTTATAACATAACAAATTTGTCCTGTGATTCCTATTGTATTTACACCAATCACACCTATTCCACTTCCTACAGAGGCTTTGGTCATTTATGCTATACCTTTTGCGTGGAACGGGCAATGGATGACCTGGCTGAAAAATGCGGCATAGATCCAATGGAATTCCGGAAAATCAATGCCATCCGGCCAGGGGATTTAAGCCCCACCCAGGTAATCAGCACTTACAGCAATACAGGGAATCTGGAGCTTTGCCTGGAAAAGCTAAAGGAACTGATTCATTGGGATGGAGAGAGAATAAAAAGAATTGATGATAACACGGTATCAGCCACAGGAATTGCATGTCTCTGGAAATCAGCCACCCCTCCTGCAAATGCCGTATCCGGTTCCATCATCACCTTTAATTCCGATGGAAGCTTAAATTTAAATACCGGTGTGGTTGAAATAGGAAGCGGAGGCCAGTCCAACCTGGCCCAGATGATTGCCGATAAGCTGAAAATGGATATAAAAGACATCCATGTAAGCCTCACCGTTAATACCCGGTTAAATCCGGAGCATTATAAAACGGTTGCGAGCATGACAAATTACATGGCTGGCAATGCAGTAATGAAAGCAGCCGACGATGTGCTGGCGCAGTTAAAAGCAATGGGCGCTCAGATATACTCCTGCGGCCCGGAAGAGATTGATGTTGCAGACAGCAGGGTTTTTAAAAGGGATGATCCCGGCCAGTATATTTTATTTAAAGATATCGTCGCTGGCTATCAGACCAAAAATGGGGCCTCTATCGGAGAGCCGGTCATTGCAAAAGGCGGATTTATGTTAAAAGGCCTGTCTTCCATGGACCCCAATACAGGAAAAGGCCGGACAGGCCCTTCCTGGACAGTAGGCGCACAGGCAGTAGAAATCGAGTTTAACCGGCTTGATTTCACCTATAAGATCATAAATGCAGCAACCGTAATGGATGTGGGAAAGGTTATAAATCCCAATGGCATGAAAGAAATCATATACGGCGGAATGTCCATGGGACTCAGTATGTCCAGCCGGGAGGTCTACAGATATAACACAGAGGGACGGTTAAATGCGCCTAATTTACGGACCTATAAGCTTCTGCATATGGGAGAGGAACCCAGATATCATGTGGAATTTGTAGAAACTCCTCAGGCCGCTTCCCCCTTTGGCTCGCGAAGTATTTCCGAGCATGGAATTATAGGGATTCCGGCTGCACTTGGAAATGCGCTGGCTGCTGCTTCCGGTATTCCCATCCGGGAGCTGCCTTTGACACCGGAATATTTATGGAGGACAAAGGAGGGCACCCATGATAGCAAATAATTTTATATACTGTAAACCGGAAAACAGGCGGGAGGCGGTAAAGGCCTATAAGGCCTTAAGCAAGGAGAATAAGAACGTATTTTACTATGGCGGCGGAAGCGAAATTATAACAATGGCGAGAGCAGGAAGCAGCGTGCCGGATGCTGTCATTGATTTAAAGGCCATAGAAGAATGTAATAAATTAGAAATCAAAGATGATTATTTAGTGATAGGAGGCACCGTCACTTTAAATGCCATTGAGGAATCCGGCTTATTCCCTCTTCTGGGCACAACGGGAGCGAGAATTGCAGACCATACCAACCAGTGCCGTATTACTCTGGGAGGGAATATCAGCGGAACAATTATTTACAGGGAAACTGTTTTGCCGCTATTGCTTACGGATGCAAAGATCATTCTTTACGGTCCCCGGGGCTTTCGACGGCTCCAGTTTAAAAATGCCTTTGACAAACGGATGAAATTAAGAGACGGCGAATTCATTTATCAGGTGAAAATCAAAAAGGATATGCTCTCTCTGCCCTTTACCCATGTAAAAAAGACGGCAATTGAAAAAATAGATTATCCCCTTGTCACGGTTTGCAGTATAAATTACAAGGGACAGCTGCGCTTCGCTTTTTCCGGGCTCTGCTCCTTTCCTTTTCAGAGCAGGGAAATTGATGAAGTTTTAAACGATCCGAAGCCGGCGTTAGAGGAAAAGCTGGACAAAATACACGGTTTGCTGCCAGAGCCTCCGGTAACAGACTATCAGGGCTCCGGAGAGTACAGGCTTTTTGTATTTGACAATATGATCCGATCCGTATTAGAGAGGAAAAATGATGAAATATTATGAGAACTACTGCGTCATTGAGCTGGATGTAAATAATGAGAAAAAGATAGTAACCGTCCGCCCGTCCGATGTTTTGCTGGATGTATTAAGGGAGCAGCTGGGCTTAACAGGCGCAAAGCCCGGCTGCAAAAACGGCGACTGCGGGACCTGTACGGTAATCATGGATGGAATGCCTGTGAAATCCTGTCTGGTCCTGGCCATAGAGGCAATGGGGCATAAAATAGTAACGGTGGAAGGTCTGGGAGGCCGCACGCCTGTTCAGGAGGCCTTTGTCCAGTACAACGCCTTTCAATGCGGCTACTGCACCTCCGGTTTTTTAATGGTCTGCCACGCTCTTGCCCAGAATAAGCCTGAGGCAGGCGAATATGAAATGGAGAAATGGCTTCAATCAAATATTTGCAGGTGTACCAGCTATCAGGAAATCAGGGAAGCTGTTAAGAGCGTGCTTAAGACCTCTTAAAAGCTTCCTCCCCCCTTTCATTCTGCTCCAGCAGCACCAGACTTAATTGCAGCTGGAAGCAGTAATCGGCATCCACGATTTCCTTTCCAAGAATTTCTTCGCATTTCTTAATCCGGTATTTTACGGTATTTCTATGAAGAAACATATGGTTGGCAGTTTCCGTAACGCTGCATCTGCAGTCCAGGTAAGTCTTTAATGTCCGCCTGAGCTCCAGGGTCATCTCATCCACAGGATTCGTCAGGCCCTTTAAGTGGTATAAGCAATACCCCTTGATCTGTTCCCCTGACACCATCTTAAACAGTTCCTTGGCGTCGGTTGACTTGAAATATTTAATAAAGGGGATATTTTCCTTCTCCTCCCCGTATTGGTAGCTTTCCAATGCCGTATTATAGGAATTGTCAATGGTCTCCAGCTCCATGACCCCGTTGCCAAAGGAAAATGTGATGGAAACCCGGAGAAAGCGCAGCAAAGCCTCATGATAATCCTCCAGAACATTTCCCAGCTCTCTGTAATTGCCCTGTATCAGCAGAACATACTGGTAGGTCAGGGTCTCCGGAAAAATGATGATATCCCCATGGAATTTCTCCTGCAGCTTCCGGCTCAGCCAGTCATATATTAAGATGTACCGTTCCTCCTTGTAGGAGAGGTTTAAAAAATCAAATTCCTTTCCTCCAAAGGGCTCCAGGGTCGCCAGGATTATTTTATAGCCGGCGGCCGGCTTTAATCCGTATTTTTCTCCTACCGTAAACAGCTGGGCGGAAGACCACCGCTCTTTCTTATGCTTGTTTACAAGAATATGCAGAATTTCTTCCTTTTGCTTTAGGGGATTGCACCTCACATACAGATTCTTATATAAAAAGATGCCAAACACCAGCACCAGCTGCTCAATCACCATGCCGGACATGGTGTCTTCTTTCCCCTCTCCTCCAAAGATGTAAAGGAAATAAGGATTCTTTCCCACAGTCTGTATGGGATAGATGCAGACCTTTTCCTTTATCTTTGATACATTCAGGAAAGTCTCAAAGCTGTCCGTCTTTCCCTCATAAAACGACAGGTCATAAAACAGGCTCTGCGCCGCCTTTAAGTATTCTTTCTGGCACGTATGAGTTGCCGCTTCCACGTCCCCAAAGGGGTTTAATAATGCGGCCGGTTTTCTTATGACAAGCCCCAGATTATTCATCATAACGCCCATGGAGGCCCCCTGAAGAAGCAGGCCGGAAAATTTCTTCTGTGTATTTAAGGCAAAGGTCAGCTCCGCGTTCTGATTATCCCAGATATAGGCCAGCAGCTGCTGAAAGACCTCTCCCAATGTCATATGATAGGGAATCTGAATCAGAGGAAATCCCAGCTGGTCCGCACAGGGCAGACGGTCCAGGCTGAGAATAAACTCACATAATCCAGGCTGGTTCTCCTTAAAGGCCATCCCGGTAGTGATCAATAACGTATTCTCAGGTAAATAAGATGCCACATCCGGCGTTTCCGTAGACTCAACCGTAAAAATCTCTCTTTTTAAATCAGCCTTTTTATTGAGCACCTTCAGATTTTGAAAAATTGGTTCCTCTAACAGCCTCCCAACGGTCATATCATGCCTCTCTTTTTACATTCGGAATTGTTTTCTTGTCTTCTTTATTATACAATGTCCTTTCTGTCCCGGCAATCCGGCATTTGCTTCCCGTTTAAAATCTCATAGTCCAGTTCCTTTCCATCCTTTGCTATTATCATGGCAACCAGAACATCCGTATCCACATTTAATATGGTGCGGAACATTCCCGAGAACCAGTCAATGCTGAATAAAAAAGCAATGCTCTCCAGCGGAAGCCCCAGAGCAGGAACCACCGTGGCCAATGCCACCAGGCCCCCTCCTGGCACTGTCACGGTTCCAAGGCAGGATAAGGTGGATAAGACAATAATACGTACTAACTGGGTCGTATGAAGTGGAACACCGTAAATCTGTGAAATGGTAATACAGGACAGAGCAAGAAACATGGCTAATCCATTGCTGTTTAAGGTCATTGCCAAAGGGATGACGATGCCCGTTACTTTCCTGCTGATCCCCAGCTTTTTCTCACTGTCTTCTATTTCAACAGGAAGGGTAACCGCGGAAGAGGTTGTGGTAAAGGCAACGATTGTCATATTAAGCATCCTTTTTCCCACATTCACCGGATTGGACTTGCAGTAAAGGGATACGAGAACAATCATACAGCCCAGATACAGGAAAGAGCCGCACCCAAGGATTAAGAGAAATTTAACCAGCGGCATAATGACTTTTACGCCTGTGGTGCCTGTCGTATAGGCTAACAGCGCTCCGATCCCCAAAGGCGCGATCTTCATGACCCTGCGCACGATTCCCAGGATCACTTCGTTGAATTCTTTTATGACTCCAGGAAGCTGACTGTTATTCTTTCTGGCGCAGTACGAACCAAGAGATATACCAAATAATATGGAAAATACAATTACCTGAATCATATTGGAATTTGCCATGGAGTCTACGATATTGCTGGGTACGAAATCGAGAATCATGCTGTAAATACCTGTATCCGGGACTTGAACCATCTGATTGGAGGACGAAAGGGAAAGACCTTTTCCGGGTAAAAAGACCTGGCCCAAAACACCGCCTATGACTGCAGCAATCACAGTGGTCAGCAAAAACCAAAACAGCATTTTCACACCAAATCTCCCCAAATCCTTAGGATCTAAATTGGCTACCGATTCTATGACAGCCCCCATGATCATTACCACCACAGACATTTGAATGAGCCGGAGGAAGATGTCTCCTATGAGCTTGATATCCTTTACCTTATCCCCCAGGCAGATTCCAAGCAGCATTCCTACGGCCATCCCGATCATGATCTGAACTGTCATTGAGAATTTCATCTTTTTCATCCACGGACCTCCAATCAAATTTTTGCCTTACCCTTGATAAAATGAACCCCTGCTGCCATACCTAAAATCATATCACAGCCGGAGGTAGACCCTATCATCCTTATCCTGCTGATACACCTCTCCATTAACAAAGCATTTTTCTGAACCAAGGCGTCTGTCAGTTCCGCCAGATCGCCATTAAAATATCCCTCAAAAGCGCAAATATAATAGTGCTTGCTGATATCCGTTGTATATTGACGGTCTATTAATGTCTTTAAGTCCTGGAGAAAAGGAGTCTCCAAGACAGGATAAATTCTATTCATATAAAGAAGCCCTATAAGGAAGTCATCTCCTGACGGGGTCAGTCCCATCCCTCTTCCTATCCATTTCTTTATTACCTTTAAGGCCTCACCCCTTGGTTTGGAAAATGCCTCGTATAATTCTCCCACTTCCTTTTTCTTTGTTTCCATAAAGGAGCCTATGGATTCACCGAATCCTGTGGGAAGCCTCCGGTCAATGAGGCCTTCCAGCATATCAAGCCCTTCCCGGTCAATGGAATACTGCTTTTTCCGGATAAGACTGCTGTATATCCGGGAGGTCTTTAGGCAGAGGCAGATGGAATCCGAGTACAGGGTCTTTTCTTTTTCATCCCAACGGAAACAGGCGGAGGAAGCTGCCTGTTTCATAAATACAGGCAGATCCCCCTTATTCAATAAAATGCCGTAAGGAACCAGGGCATTGTTTTTATTTCCGATAAAGCAAAGGAAAGGAGGAAGCGCCAGATTACAGCCGCTTTCAAACCTGCTGTGAACCCTGTAAGCTTCACCTTCATTCAATGCTTTTAACAGCTCTGACGCCGCCATCTCTCCTAATAAGCTTCTCATATTCCTACCCTTTGTATCCTAATTTTTTCGCATAGGCCCTGACCGCTTTCTGGAAGCATTCAATAGGCGGATGAACCGTTCCGGCTCCGATCTGTCCCACACCCGCTTCCTTATGGGCGATTCCCGTATTGATTACGGGAGTGATTCCCTTTTCCACCACCTTCCTCGCATCAATTCCCAGGCAGGTCCCCTGAAAATTCCATGTGGGAATGGCAAAGTTAGGATTTTGTCCAATGACGATCTCCAGCATTTCATTGCTGATGCGAAGGGCATCCTGAAAACCGCCTGTTCCGACGAACCTTGTAACGGCAGGCGCTGCGATCATTGCCATGCCGCCTACCCCAAAGGTTTCCGTGATGGCGCTGTCCCCTATGTCAGGGCTGGCATCCTCTCCGGAGTAGCCTGTAAAGTAAAGGCCCTGGGGAGTATTGACCGGCGCCGTAAACCACTCGTCCTTCATGCCGCTGATTCTGATTCCGAAGTTTTCTCCATTTCTGCACATTGCCGTCACAACGGTTCCTTCCGTAATCATGCGCGCGCCGTCCATCACCGCCTTGGCCGCCGCCATCATGATATTTAAGAAGAACTGGTCCGTATCGGCAAGAAAACGGATGACCTCCTTTTTCTTCTCCTCTTCTATGGAAAGGCCTGTTATGACAGGGGACATCTCCTTTAAAAACAGCAGAGAAGCCGCAATATTTCTCTGATGGAATTCATCTCCCATGGCAATGGCCTTTGCGATCATGGGATTAAGGGCCAGCCCATTTTCAAACTCCCGAAGCGCCAGGGAAAGCACCGGCCCCAGCACATCCCTCATCCAGCCCAATCTTAAGATTACCTCCTCGGAATATGCGCCGAACCGTAGGACCTTCCCAATGCCTTCATTCATGGAGCAGTAGGCCCGATTTCCGTCTGCGGTATTTTCCACTACAAATACCGGCATGTTGGCAGAGGTAATGCCTCCCATAGGCCCTACGGCGTCCACATGATGACAGGGAATGAAACCCACCTCTCCCCGGTTTAAAAGCGCCTCTGCTTCCTCTTTGGTGGCCGCCCATTTTTCAAACAGAACAGCGCCTATGCAGGAGCCTTTCATGGGGCTGGTCATATTTTCCCAGAGAATAGGCGGTCCTGCATGGAGAAGCGTCTTTCCCTGATTTAATTCCTTGATTACTGTTTTGGCAGGCACCACATCCAGTAAAACCGGTGAAGAAAGGATTACCTTCTGTATGACCTCCTGGTTTGCAGAGTCGCTGCCTCTTAAATACTGCAGGATTTTCATGAGCTCTAAGTCCCCTCCTGCCGGAGGCGTCCACTGGTACTGCACTGCCTTGCAGGAAAAGTCCTCCAGCACATCGGTAAAGCTTCTCAGCCCGATATTAATGATCCTGGGCTTTTGGGAAAGCAGCTCCATGATCTGCTCCGAGACGGCATGATCCTTCTCTGCTTTTCCCTTTGCCTTTTCCCTGGGAAGAATGGTCTTCTCCTTTTCCTCATAGGGATAGCCAGTCAGATAAAGGGCCGTTTCCACCGCTCTCTTATTGGAGGAACAGACGATGACTCCTGCATCCTCCAGTTTTTTCTTCTGCAGATCGTAATTCTGCTTATCTTCCCTGGTTCCGCAGATGGCAGCCACAAAGTAAACCTTTCGTCCCTGTTTCTTTACCTGCTCCATCATATCCATAATCCCCGGAAGAAGAGCTCCCGCCATGTCCTCATGAGAACCGTATCCCAGCACAAGATCAAACAGAATGACTCCGGTCTGCCCGTCCTCCAGGGCCTGCTTCATACATGTGACCCTGTTTGCCGGGTCGATCATGGGATGAGGTTTTCCCACAGTATAGATGTCGTCTCCCAGATCAATGACGGTATAGCCCTGGGCATTGAGCAGGCAGCCATCCTTTTTTCCTCCTGCTCCGGTAATTCCCACGGTATCCTTTATAACCATCACCGCTTCCGCCCCTAAGGTGCCTCCGGAATAATAGCCCTTTATGGTTTTGCGGTCTTCCTTTTTAAATCCTTCCTCTGTCTCCGGCTTCCATGTATCCCGGACAATCTCCTCTTTTCTCACTAAGGAAACCGCGATTCTGGCCGCCTCATCCAGGGTGTAGGCATGGTAGAAATTCTCTTCGTGTATCTCCGGCCTTTCTCCAAGAAATAAGGTCACCACAGGCTTTTCATAGTCCCAAAGCCGCTTTACAATCACATCCCTGACTTCCTTTGCCGGAGGCTTTGACAGGATGACCACCACCTCTACATTGGGGTCCTTTTCCATGGCGTCAATGGCATCCAGCATGGTGATCCCGCCTACCTCGGCAGATAAATCCCTTCCGCCTGTGCCGATGGCATTTGCCACCCCTTCCCCAAGCTGGTCAATGATGGACGTAACCTCCTGGATTCCTGTGCCCGAAGCGCCGATGACTCCGATTTTTCCCATCCGGACATGGTTGGTGAAAGCGATGGGAACCCCATTGATGATTCCGGTCCCGCAATCCGGACCCATGACCAGAAGACCTTTTCCGTGAGCCTTTTGCTTTAAATATATTTCATCCTTTTTTGAAACGTTGTCGCTGAAAATAAACACATTTAAATTTTCATCCAGGGCCCTGTCAGCCTCGGCCGCCGCATACATGCCGGGTATGGACAGAACTGCCAGGTTAGCGTCCGGCATTCTTTTTAAAGCCTGTTCCCAGGAAGATACCGCCTGTGTTTCTTCATTTCCTGCGGAGCTTTTGGACTGGTTGCTGAGAAATTCCTCTGTCTCTTTTAAAACCTGCTCTATGAGCTCCTCCGACTCCACATCCACCACAATGGCCATATCATTGGACTGGGCTTCCAGCAATTGAGGAGTCTCTAAGCCGCTGGCCTTAAATAAGTCTTTGTTGGCGGGCGTCGCCATCATAATGGAGACTTTATGTATTCCCGGCATGGAGGAAATTTTATTGGTCAGCAACATAAAAACTACGGAATCCTGGTAGCTTCCCTTGCGAATTATCGTTTTAATCATGTTACTACTCTCCTTTTCACTCCTTATTCAGCAAATTTGTTCTTATGGTCGTAGCGGCCGTAATGAATATCTTCACTGATTAAGTATTGATAAATATCATCCACAATTTCTATCCCATCTTTATCATAGCTGGCCTTTCTTAAAAGCCCCCGCTCTCCCGGATAATATACCTTGTCAAAGCCTTCCGCCGGTTTAATGGCGGCCAGCTCTTCCATGGTAGTGGTTATGTCCTTTTTAAACCTTTCCAGGCCTATAAATTTATTGGGGTCCAGAACAATATGAAGCTGTCCCAAATCCCTGCCCTTTGACAAGTCTTCATACATGCTGCTCACATGCTTTCCAAAAGGAACACCTAAAAGAATGCCTGAGAGAATATCAACCATCATCATCAGTCCGTAGCCTTTAGCCTCTGCAATGGGAACCAGGGCATTTACCAGGGTGGAATCCGTGGTCGGGTTTCCATTGATATCCACTGCCCAGGAGCTGGGAATGGGCTCTTTTTTCGAGCGGGCATACAATACCTTTCCCCATGCCTGGACCGTAGTCGCCATGTCAAAGATAATATTTCTTCCGTCAGCCCCCGGCGCTCCAAAGGCAATAGGGTTTGTTCCGTAGTAAGGCTCCGAGCCTCCGTAGGGAACCGCCATGGGGTCTGACTGGCACATGGAGATGGAAACCAAGTCCTCCTTTGCGGCCATTTCCACATAATAGCCCAGGCTTCCGCTGTGGGAAATGTGTTTGGCCCCAACCACAGCAACCCCTGTTTCCTTTGCCATTTTCATCGCTTCTTTCATGGAAAGCACTGCCGCCGCATAGCCGGAGCCATTGTCCCCGTGAAATATGCCGCTTGCCGGACCTGTTTTCTCGAATTTAAATTCCGGATGAATGGTGATGCCGCCCTTTGCGATCCGTTCCGAATAATACTCTACCCTGACGGCCCCATGGGAATGGATTCCCCTGGCATCAGACCAGGTCAGTATGTCTGCGGTAATATCCGCATGCTCCTTTGTAAGTCCTGCCTTTTGAAGCTTATTGCTGATCAGCTCGTGCAATTGTTCCTCTGTTAATCTCATAAGATATCCCTGATACCCCAGGGATGGCCTGGGGTACTGCCGCGATTGCAGACATTAAAAAGCGTTACGCAGCAACCTTTCTTCGATTATATTTTCTTCTAAATTTTTTGAATTTTATGTGTTTCCCTACAGCTCCACATCTCTGTTGCAGTCCTTGGAATACACATAGGCAAACTCTTCTTCCCGCCCTACTCCGTAAGCCGCCTGTAAGCTGTATGCGCCCATAAACAGGTAGTCGCCCTTTTTCACAGGAATCCAGTTGTTGTCCAGATTGTACACCCCTTCCCCGGAATAGATGTAGGCGCCGTGCTCCTGAACATGGGTTTCAATGTAGCCGTGGCAGGCTCCGGGCTTAAAGCTTAAGATATGGAAATTCATATCAAACCCGAGATCAGAGGCCGACGGCAGGAAGTCCTTGACCCCTACATCCTCCATTCCCTCATAGGGAGTAAAGGGCACGTTTTTTATATTTCCGCAGACCGTATGAGCCTCGTAGCCCTCAATCCTGTTATAGCGCCTCTTGTATAAAAATGCCCTTGCCTGGGTATCTCCCACATTCTCAAAGCTCACCGGTTTCCCTTCCGGAGAATAAATATATCCTCCCTCCGACCAATGTCAATAAGTTAAGCTCTCCAATCCGTTTATTTAAGGGTAGTACATGTAGAAATATATGTACTGCCCTTTTTTTGTAATAACTCAAAAAAAACACTTGACAAATCAGTGAAAATTTGCGGC
>JAEZFK010000074.1 GCA_023437715.1 Bacillota bacterium
GGTGGAACCGCCGTCATAGGGATAAAAATCTGCAGTGACATCCTGCCCTGATTCCCTGGCCTGTTCAATCCTCTGAATCGCCTCAAAGATCTTGCTATTCCAGTTCTTGATACCCGTTGATTTCAAATGGCTGATATTTAGGGAAACCCCTGCCTTTGCCGCCACATCGATCACTTCTTCCACCGACTCCACCAGGCTGTCTCCCTCTCCCCGGATATGGGTGCAGAGAATGCCGCCGTTTCCGGCAGCCGCTTTTACAACTGCCTCAAGCTCCTCCCGGTTGGAATAGCATTCCGGCTGATACATGATTCCCAGAGTAATTCCAAAGGCGCCCTGGTCCAGTGCGCTTTTCACATATTCCTGGGCCTTTGCCAGCTCTTCTTCCGTATAGGCCTTGCTTCCAAATCCTTTCAAAGCCACCTTAATGCTGTCCGAGGCCGCGAAAAAGCCCATGTTAACGGGAAGGTCTGCTGCTTCCAGCGCATCGCAGTAATCCTCATAGGTTTCAAAGGCCAGATCCTCCGCCGGCTTTCCGATTACCGGCTCTAAGTAATCGTACAGTTCCTTTCTCCATAAGGGAACCGACGGAACAGGAGCAAGGCCGCAGTTTCCCACAAAGGTGGTGGTGATGCCCTGGGCCAGCTCGATTTCCCCAAAATGGGGATTGGTAAAGGGAGCGATGTCGCAGTGCCGGTGAATGTCGATGAAACCGGGCGTCACCGCTTTCCCTGAGGCATCAATGACCTGGGCGTCCTCTTTCTCAATATGGGGAGCGACCTCGATGATCTTTTCTCCCTCCATAAGAATGTCGCCCGGAAACGGGGGATTCCCGGTTCCGTCATAAATCAGTCCGTTTTTAATTATGGTATACCTCATATCAGCATCCCTCTTGCATCTACCTTTTGTTTTCTGAGAGAACCGTTTTCCAGGATATAAACGGAATTCTGCATATTGATGGCTGTACATACGTGAATGGGAATCAGGGAAAGGACCTGGCCCACATGGAGTCCTGTCTCCCCGTTTGCGGCTGTAAGTATCCCATGTTCTTCATTCATTCTTGACAGCTTTAGGTTGTCGCCGCCCTCCACCGCCGCATATCCGGGATAGTAAAATGGCGGCTGTCCCGGAACTGCATCCGTTGGAAAGCACTTGGTCCCCCCGTCGATCACGGCATATTGGGAATGGTGGCAGCTGACTACGGTGGCATAGAGCCGGACAGCGATTTCATCCATATGGGCCGCCTTTTCCTTTGTCAGCATAAAGTCATTGAATATATAGGTGCCGGGACGGATTTCATTTACCATTCCGGTCTGGGCCACTTCAATGCCTGTGGGGGTGGACCCGGCACTGATGTCCTGAATCTCAACTCCTGCATTTTTAAGCATTTCGGCGGCTTGGGCCATCATCTGCCCTTCTTCTTTGGCAGCCAGCAGATTATCCTCCGTAGGCTTTCCGGACAGAACCAGGCTCTTAAAGGTATAAATGCCTGTCAGCTTTAAATGCTTCATCTGTTTCATGGAAAGGGCCAGCTCTGCCGCCCGGTCCATGGGCACTCCCGTGCGCCCGGCTCCTGTGTCGATTTCCATGCGGACTTCCAGAATCACATCCTGTTCAGAAGCCGCCTGTTCCAAGGCCTTTGCCCCTTCCAGACTGTCAACAGCCAGAATAAGCCTTTTGATCCGTTTCGCCAGCCCAACCGCCCTCTGGATGCGGAAATTGCCGATCATGGGATAGGCAATGAAAATATCCTCAATTCCTCCGTCAGCCATGACCTCGGCCTCGCTCACCTTGGCGCAGGTGATTCCGCTTGCGCCGGCCTTTACCTGCATTTCGGCAAATAAGGGCATCTTGTGGGTTTTGACATGGGGGCGCAGCCGGCAGCCGGCCTTGTCAGCCGCTTCCTGCATCCGCCTGATATTTTTCTTTGTTAAATCCATGTCAATCACCAGGCAGGGCGTTTCCAGCTGCTCTATCTGTTCCTGTGTGAGTCCCATTTCTCCTCCTTTCTCAGCCTCAATAGCTGTCGGCCACACTTCTCACCACCAGGTTTTCTTTCACCCGGTCTGCGGTCATATGGTCTTTGAAATCCATCTTGTTTACATGGACCGTAACTCCTTCCGGCGATGTAATATCAAAAAAATCATCAGAGAAAATGACATCAAAATCCTTAAAGTAAAGCTCTACATACTGGCAGAAGCAGGAAGCTTTCACCGTAATGTCAAAGCCTCGCTCCGACTCCGAAACCGAGACCTCATAAGCCGGGGTGCCGTAATCAAAATGCTTTGGTTTTACAAACAGCATTGTGCGCTCCGTAAGCAGCTCCTCTCCCCTGTATAACCGGAATGAGGAAAAAACAGAGGAACAAAGGGTTTCATCATACAGCCATCTGGAAAAATCCGCTTCCGTACATTTTATCACCGACAAAGCCGGTACAAAGCCCTCCCACCGGTCCTCCCACAACACCCGGAATTCATTGTCCTTTAACAGAATTTCCGTCCTGTACCTTTCTTCCGCTCTGGTGTCATTATGAACATAATAGGAAACATGGGGAGACAGCTCCTTTTCTTCCCCGATGGAAATGGTAAGGGGGGCGTAAAACCTGCGGGCCCCGTAATGGAGCGCTTTCCAGCGTCCGTAATAGTCAATGCTGGCCCAGGATGCCACCGGCCAGCAGTCATTGAGCTGCCAGTAGAGGGAGCCCATGCACTGCCCCCGTTTTCTTCTCCAGTGTTCCACGCCGTACTCAATGGCCTTTAACTGCAGGATCTGGGAAATATATGCCAGGGAATCCATGTCCTTGGGATAAAGGAAATAATCCGCTATGTAGTTTAATATTTTTCCGTTGGCAGCCGGGTTTTTCTGATGGGATTCCATAACTCTGCTGAAAATATTCCGGTCCCGCTCCAGGGTAAAGGAGGCTATGGTTTTGCTGTGGGGAAAGGATTGGAAGCCGTATTCCGAGCAAAAGCTGAAATCTCCATATTCTGTAAATGGCTTTCCGGAATGCCAGACCTCCCAGTAATGCTGATCCCCCCGGTTGATGGCGTTGGGATTGTCAAATGCTCCCCCAGAGGATGGAGAGGAGGGCCAGTAAAAGGTGGTATCATCACAGTCCTTCAGCACACGGGGAAGAATATATTCAAAGATCTTCGTATAATCCGCCTTATATCTGGGATGGTGGCCTTTCAGCCTGGCCCACTCATCGGCCCAGCCCCATTCCATTTCATTGTTTCCGCACCAAAGGGCCAGACAGGCATGATGGCGCAGACGGCGGACATTGTCCTTTGTCTCTTCCACAATGTCCTCTTCAAAGCTGTCGTTTAAGGCATAGACATTGCAGCCGAACATCAGGTCCTGCCAGACTAAAATTCCTTCCTCATCGCACTTGTCATAGAAATAGTCGTCGGGGTAATAGCCTCCGCCCCAGACTCTTAAACAATTGAAGTTTGCGGCGGCACAGTCCTCGATCAGCCGCCCGGTTCTTTCCTTTGTAACCCTTGCTAAAATATTGTCTTCCGGAATATAATTTGCACCCATGGCAAATATCTTTATCCCGTTGACCGTAATGGCGAACTCGTTTCCGTATTCATTTTTATCCCTGCTCACGGTCACCGTCCGAAGGCCGATCCGGCACTCATAACTGTCATGGCAGGCTCCGGCCTCATCAAGCAGCCGGAGATTTACTTTATATAAAGGATGCTCTCCCAGGCCGTTGGGCCACCACAGCCGTGGCTCAGGGATGGCTTCCTCAAACCGGATTTCACCTGCGCTTCGGACCTTTTTGGATATAATCCTGCCTTCCGGGTCTGCGATTTCCGTCTCGGTAAACCAGGTCTGACCTTTTTCCTCATGAGAGGAAAGCTGATTTATTTTTACATCAAATTTCAGCCCTATTCTGCCCTTTTCTTCATGGTCCTGCCTGATATGGACATCCTGAATGCTCGCTCCGCTAAAATATTCGATGGCTATATCACGAAAGATTCCCATATCCGGAAGCTGGGGACCCCAGTCCCATCCAAACATGTAATGGGCCTTGCGGAGGGCCGCATTTCCGTGGATACAGCCGGTGGAGGCATAGAAGATATCATTTTCTTCATCCTCTTTCCTCACAAACTCCAGGGGGGAATGAAATAAAACCTCTATCCGGTTTTCCCCTTCCCGCAGGTATTCCCTTACAGGAATGCGGTAGGTTCTGTGCATATCCCTGGTCTCCGCCGCCAAAAGGCCGTTGATGCGGATAGAGGCAATGGTATCAATCCCGGCGCAGACAAGCTCCGCACCGGAAAACGCCAGATCCTCCTCTGACACGGGAAAGCTTCTTTCATAAAGATAGTCCTTTCCCATCAGTTCCCGGACAGCATACTCATTGCATCTCCAATAAGGGGCATCAATCAGCTCATTCTGAAGCATATGGCTGATCACCGATCCCGGCACCTCTCCTGTGTATACAGTATTATGAGAAGCTCCCTGAGGGCTCCATTGCCAAATTCCGTTTAATGATTGCGTTTTTCTCATAGTCCCACCTGTCTGTTATGCCTTTAAACCGCTGGTTGCAATTCCCTCCACAAAGTTTCTCTGGAAAATCGCAAAGCAGACAATGACAGGAAGAACAAATACAACCGCTGCCGCCATCAGCCTTGCCCAGTCCACGGAATACTCGCTCATGTACTGCTGAAGTCCCAGGGAAAGAGTATACATGCCTGGCTTTGTGATAAAAATCAGGGGGTATAAGTAATCACTCCACGCATCCAGAAAGGCGTATATGCCTATGGTGGTCAAAGCCGGTTTGCAGAGAGGAAGTGCGATTTTATAATACCGCTGGAATTCCGTGGCCCCGTCGATTTCTCCCGCCTCAATCAGGCTGTTTGGAATGCCTGCAAAAAACTGCCGGACAATGACGATATAATAGGCTTTTCCAAAGAATGCAGGCAGAATCAGGGGAATGTATGTATTGGTAAGACCCAGCTTGGAATAGATCTTATACAGCGGCACCATGGTAACGGTAATGGGTATCATCATGGTAGCCATTACCAGTCCTGAAATAATGTCCGCGCCTTTCCATTTGATTTTTGCCAGAGAATAGGCAATCATGGGCGTGACCAGCAGCTGGCCCACAAGGGAAATGACCGTAATAAATACCGTATTTCCCATATACTTAAAATATGGAATTGCAGCAAAGGCCGCCGGATAGTTTCCAGCCACCCACTGCCGCGGAAACAGCTTTACGGGAATGGTAAATGCGTCGCTGTTTGTCTTAAAGGAAGTGAGGGCCATTACCATAAAAGGGGATATGAAAATCAACGCCAGCACGGCAACCATAGCAAAAAACAAAACCTTGCCTAAAATTTTCTTCATGCTTATTCACCTCCCGCATTTTCTGTCGTTTTCCTGGTCACCTTTGTCATAATAACTGTCAGAACAGCAACAATAATAAAGAGCATCCATGCCATGGCCGAAGCCTTGCCCATTTTTAAATATGTAAATGCGTTGTGGAACACGTACAGGGGATACATGAGAATGGAGTTCTCAGGGCCTCCTGCCGCACTTCCGCCCTTGACTCCGGCATTTGCCGTAACAATGATGTATACCTGCTGAAAATACTGAAATGCGTTAATCAGGCTTAAAATGGCCTGATACACCAGTACATGGGCAATACATGGGATGGTAATGTAGAAAAACCGCTCGATTCTGCCGGCGCCGTCAATTTCAGCCGACTCATAATAGCTTCTCGGAACGGACTGAAGAGCGGACATACATACCAGCATCATGGTTCCCGTATTCCAGGTTCCCATGAGAACCAGGGCCCACTTGGTATAATGGGCATCCATAAGCCAGGACGGTCCGGAGATTCCAAACCAGCTGAGCACATTGTTAATGTAGCCATAGGTAGGGTCGAACATCCAGATCCATACCATGGTAGCCGCAATCATAGGAATTACAGAAGGCAGGAAAAATGCGGTCCTGACAAACCCCCGCCCCTTAAATTCGGCGCACACAATACTGGCTAAAAGCAGCGCCACAAATAAGTTGATGGGCGCAGATACAAATGCCATAAATAAGGTATTTCCAAGGCTTTTCCAAACCAGCGGATCACTGAAAATGTCCTTGAAATTGTCAAGTCCCACCCATTGGGGTGTTGTTACAGCATTGAATTTTGTGAAGCTGTAATACAACGAGCTTATGAGCGGATATACGCTGAAAGCCAAAAACCCCAGAATCCACGGGGATGAAAACAACAGCCCATTGATAAAATTCCGCTGTGTCCTATTTCGTCCCTTCATTCCTTTTCCCCTCTCAAATATTAAGATTAGGGCACTGCAATGTGCAGATTTCTGCTTACAGCGCCCTTGATAAGCGAATTGCTATTTTAAGTTTGCACTCTGTTCTGCAAGTGCTTTTAAAGCCTCTTCAGGAGTCTTTGCACCTGAGTATACGGTATCCAGTGAAGCATTAATCATGGAAACGTACTCATCAAAATCTGCCATTGCCGGATACTGAATACCCTTTTCCTCTTTTAATGCGTCAATAAATTCTGTAAATCCGGGAACTGCCTTAATGTCGGCATCATCGTATAAAGCCTTTACAGCAGGAAGATTTCCTGTTCCAAGGTCAATGATCTTAGCACCTTCCTGGCTGCAGAGCCATTTGGTGAAATCCCATGCGCCGTCTTTGTTTTTGGCCATTGCCGGAACTGCCACGGAGTCTGTCTCATAACGGCTGGTTCCTCTGTATTCCGGATGAGCCTCTGTTCCGGGAATCAGGGTAATGCCGTAATTAACGGTTGAATTAAAGTTCTTCATCATGGTCGGCAGCCAGGAGCCGTCAAGACGGAACAGCTGCTTTCCCTGGAAGAACATATCCTGCTCGGTGTAACGGTTGGTATTTGCGGTGCCGATGAAGCCGTCAAGGGCCTTGCCCCCGAACTGGTCTCTGTACTTCACGTTCATATTAAGGCTGTCTAAGATGCCTGTATTATCCGGAGTAGGCTTGGAGTTTTCATCCCACCATCTTCCGCCAAAGCCGTAAATTAATTCCTGTCTGGCTGATGCGTATGGGAATAAGGGGTAACCGAGAACTTCAATGTTTCCGCTGCCGTCCACCTTTGTTGCCTTTACCGCCATTTCATACATCTCTTCCATGGTTTTCGGCGGCTCTGTGTAACCGGCCTCTTTTAGCAGATCCTTGTTGTAATACATCTGGATGGTATAAGCATCAAGGGGAAGGGCGTAGATATTGCTGTCAATGGTATTGGCCTTTACCGACTGCTCGGAATAAATGGAGGAATCAAAGGAGTCCTTATCCGCATATGGCTGTAGGTTTTCCAGCAGGCCGTTCTTCTGGTACTGCACCACGGTCTGGTTGCTCACCTTGATAACGTCGGGAGATTCGTTGCTGCTCATGGCTACGATTACCTTCTGGGCATCCGTAACGCTTAAGCCTTCCACCTTGTACTTGCTCTGGGAAGCGTTGTATTCGCTGATGGCTTTCTCATAAATAGCTGCTTCATCCCCTGTGTTGTTGTACCAAAAGGTGATTGTCTGGGCTTCCCCGCTTCCTGCCGGAGCAGTCGTCTCCCCAGCCGTTGTTTCCTTTCCGTCCGCTGCTGCCTGCGTGGAAGCGGCCTGGGTCTGTGAGGAAGAACCCCCGCTGCAGCCTGTAACCGCCAGTGCGGCCATACCTGCAGCCATGATAATACTGATTGCTCTTTTCATAAATAACCTCCTTTTAAAAATACGCCTTGAACTTTTTGTTGATCCCTATTCAACATTTTGTTTAACTCATATTCAATATATACTACACTCTCTACATTTTGTCAACAATTATTCTTTAATTCTTTCCAATTTTTTGTTTGTTTTTTATAATATTACGATTTTACTTCAACAAATTCTTTATTATCACTGGACTTTATCTCTCATTTCATTTATAATCGGTTTAGACATTTTGTTGAAAGGAAAAATACGATTATGGGATATGTTTCTGATAACTTAAACCTGTTGTCTGATATTGCAAAATGTATTGCAATGCAATTCGGAGAAAACTGCGAAGTGGTTTTGCATGATCTAACCCTGCCCTATGAGCAGACAATCGTTGCGATCTGGAACGGCCATGTAACCGGAAGAAAGGTAGGAGACGGAGGCACTAACGCCGGATTGGAGATTTTAAAGGGCTCGGCATCGCCGGATGACCAGTACAGCTACATCAATACCGCGCCCAACGGCCGGATTTTACGGTCCTCCAGCAAGTACTTCCGGGATGAATACGGAAAAGTAAACGGGAGTATGTGCATCAATTTAGATATTACAGATATGATAAAATGTGAAAACACCCTCAGGTATTTCACCAGCTCCGCCCCCTCCTCCCGTCCCCAGACCCCGGAACTGTTTGTAGGCAATATTGACGAGCTGCTGGAAATCATGATGAAAGAAGCGGTAAGCTCCACGGGAAAATCCGTGGAAAATCTTACAAAGGAGGAGAAAGTATCTGTTGTCCACAGTCTGGATGATAAGGGATTTTTTCTGATAAAAAAGGCCGCAGAAAAGCTGGCCGACTTTTTAGGATTGTCCAGATACAGCATTTATAATTATCTGAACGAAAGCAATTATTAATTTAAATTCTCCCCAAAGCCTGAAATTGGCTTGGGGAGAACGTCTGTGGGAAGATTCATCCGCAATTCTTTATTCTGTAAATAAAAAGCTTTCCTGCTCAATGCCGATTCCTGTTTCATAAATTACCGCAGCAAGGCTCCGCAAACAGGGCTCCTGTATCTTATCCCCATCAAGCATAGCTTTCAGCTTTTCCCGTTTTGGCTCTTCTATCGGATAACCATATTTTAAGTATCTTTCCCATGTGTCCACATCCATGTACAAGGGCTTAAGTCCAGAAAACATCTGGCTCCTGATAAATTCAAAAATTCTGATTCCTCCGTAATCCAAATCTCCGGTGTGATAAAACTCCACCTCATCCCCTGAAAGAATCCGGGCCAATTCTCCAAGAACTTTTCTCTCACCGGGAGAAAAATATCCGTGAGAAAACAAAATAAGGGTTCCTTTTTCATAAGGAAACATCATGTAATTAGCCTTATTTTCTACGGTTATGATTTTCCTGATGCTTTGTTTCCCTGCTATGGAAACCTTTTTAAGAGTTTCACTGTTTAAAACCGCACCATAGGGAAACTGGGATAAATCAATCTCATGATCATCCAGCCTGACGACCAGATCTCCTTTTAAGGACAGTTCATCCCCATAATGATCCAGATAAATCTGAGCCAGAATCTCTGATTCCGTCATATTATCATCAATAATGTCATAATACTTTTTGGCAACCGGCACCACACTTTTTTGAAGTTTTCTCTCAAAGATCTTGGAATCTCCTAAATATTGTTTGCTGAACACTCTTTTGTACACGGATTCTTCTAATTTGTCAATTCCTAAATAACATTCAAAATTCAGTTTTCTGTTTTCGCAGTTGAATTCTTTCGGTTCCTTTCCTTTTCCTGCTTCCAGGCTCTTTAAAACCTCATCATAATAAGCCCGGATCCATGGTTTATGAATCTTTTTTACCTGCTCTTCTATGGCTTCCTTAATCTCTCTGATACGGTCTGATTTTGGAATTTTGCCTGCCCTTTGATAAAGCTCTCTCATATTGCCGAGAGAATAATTCACCTTATAGATATCCGATCTCCCGTTTGTCAGCTTAGGCTCACACCATATAAGCCCCGCACTTTCTAATTCCATAGCCTGCTTTAACAAATTCTGTTTTCCAACCGCATCCAGATGCTCCTGCTGAATCCCAAAACTTCTATTTCCTTTTGCATTCTCATGCCAATCCACAGTGCTGTTTTCTATTTCACCAATGATCAGATCAATCAGCGTCTTCATCTATCTCCTCCTGGTCCAGCTCCCGCATCAGCTCCGGGAAACCTTCTCTTTCAAATTCCTGAATGGATATGGATTTTTTATTTGGATTGGCAAACACAAAGGTCTTGTCCACGTTTTCCACATAGTTCTGTATCTTGTCATTGGTGGCGCTGATAATGGCCTGAAAGCCCAGCCCTCGGATCAGTTCAATGCAGCTTGCCACCTTTTCCGCATCCATTTTGGAAAAGGCTTCGTCAAGAACTACCAGACGCAGGGTGGGATTTCTCCGTATCTTGGGAGAGAGGCTGATCCGGTAAGCCTGGGCAAAGCTGGCAAGCAGGGCCACATAAAGGGGGTTTTGCCCCTCACCTCCGGAATTCTTCTTGATCATCTTGCTCAAACGGATCTTAATGACCTCGTCTTCATTCTGAATGATCTGCTGCATGTCAAAGGATAAATAAGTCCGGTAATCCGCATACTTATCCATGTTCCGCTTGGCCTCCTCCATCTGCTCCGCCGTAGCGTTTTCCGGCGGGATGAAGATGTTTATTAAGTCATTGATTATTTCCCCGTACTGGTTCTCATGCTCCATGGTGAATAGGTTCATCTGGTTATCCAGGGAATCGGTAAGATGGGAGGGATTAACCTCCAGGGAATCATCCATGAACATGTCATAATATCTCCCATCCGATCCCTTATTTCTCCCAATGACAAACTGGTACTTATCCTTGCCGAAATCCAGCTTGCTGATGATCTTATTCAGCTCATCCTTTCGCAAAAGAGCATCCCTTATGGCACTTCGGATCTTGAACATGAAATCATCCTTAAAATGAAGGACAGCGGACTTTGCCTGCTCGGCGGCCATCTTTTTATATTCCTCCAGGCTGTTGCACTCCATGACTTCAAGAAGTCGGTCGTATTCCCCGTTATCCTTTTTCGTCAGGGAAAAATTCCGGTTAGGATATTTTCTCGCATAATCACCTCTGGCACCTACAAGGATCTGGAATGCCTGGTCACGGGCTTCCTCCGCCTCTTTGCATTTTCCCAAGAATTTATTCTTCAGCTGGTCGTACCGGCGGGCTTCCCTGCTTTCCAAAAATTCTTTTACCTTGTTTTCCAGCTCTTCCTCCGGTTCGAATTCCCGTTCTTTTGAAACCAATTCCTCCTGCAGCTGCAAAGCTTCCGCACGAAACTTGTCGATATCGTTGCTGATATTAAAGACCAGCTTATCCACTGCCCTCTGCTCTTCTCTTTTTCTTTCGCAGAGCTGCAGGACAGCTTCTCTTTCCTTCACCCACTCCTCTACATCCTGGGCTTTCAGCTTTTCCAGCTTCTGTTCCAGACGCCGGATCTCTTTTTCCTTTTCCTTAAGGGCCGCCATATCCTGCTGCCACTCTAAATAAACGCCGGTATCTCCGCTTAAGCTCTCCAGGGACAGAATCCGGTCACATTCCTTTAAAATCTGTTCCTGAGGCTTTTTCTCCGCTTCCATGGAAGATAAGTTCTTTTCCAGAAGCTGGATTCTTCTCCTGACGCTGTCCTTACCGATATAGGCAAATTTGGTGTAATTGTCGGGATTCATGTGCTGCAGGCGGAAAGTATGGTACAGCATGCAGTCTGGAGTCACGCCTATGCGGCAGCGGCGCAGTTCTTCCAAGGTCCGGCACTTGACTACCTTACCCAGAAGCAGGTCAATGTAGGGCTGTAAATACGGTTCCCGCACAATGACCTCTTCTCCAAGGCCGCCTTTCACCACTTCATAGGAATTCTGCCCCACCCTTTCCGTATCCAGGACCGCCACATTGTAATATTCCGCCTTGTCCAGTTCCCCATAAACAGCCATGGCCGCTTCTGCATAGGCCGGGGCCACCACCAGGGACAGCTTGTTATTGCCCAGATATCCTTCTACCGCATTTCTCCAGGTTTCGTCCCTGATGTCCAGAAGATCTGCAAGCACATGGACCTCCACCGCCTTGCCGGTTTCCTCCAAAAGCCGCTGCTGGATCCTGGATCTGGCCCGTTCCAGATACTTTGGGTACGCCTTGCTTCCGGCTTTCAGCTGGGCCAGCTCTTCATTTGTCTGGCGCTCCCTTTTCCGGATATCCCGGAGGACTCCTTCCGCCTCTTTCTTGGCATCTTCCGTCTCTTTGCGCATTTCGGCAATGGACCGTTTCAGGCGGTTCAGCTTTTCCTCATTAATGGTATTCTTTTCAAATTCTTCTATGTCCCATATGGTCTGGTTGGAGGTGGCCTCCTCATCAATCCATTCCTTTAACCGCTCCCCTGTCTGGGACCATCTGGCAGAGCTTTTATTTAAATGGGTTAATAATTCCCTTGCCGAGTCCAGCTGGTTTTTCAAATCCTCATAGCCGGTGGAAGAAATCCGTCGGAGCAGCTCATTTCCCTGAAGAGTCAAATCCTCCAGCTGCCTTTCTAAAGCTGCCTTTTGATCCTCCTGCCGGTTCAAATCTTCCCTTGCAAGCTTGGTCTTACCTGTCAACGCCTGAATCCTGGCCTGATAATCCAGAATTTCCATCTTGCGGAAGAAATACATATTTTGGTCTATCTCTTCTTCCTTTTCCCGGAAAGCGGAGAACTTTTCTTTCATTTTCTTTAAGTAATCAATCTCAACCGCGGTATCCTCGATCTTTTTCCGCATCCGCCCGTACTGCATGACGCTTTCCTGCATATCCTCAATATGAATGTCCTGCTCCATGCAGATGTATTCCTTTACAAAATCCTCCAGCTTAATATTCATGCGGAAAGGAATGGCGCGTTTGAACAGAAGAGGGAACTTTTCCGAATCAAGGCCGCCTAAGTATACATCATACAGCTGTCTGCGGAACCGCTCGTTATGGGAGGTTGCAAAATAATCGTCTTTGGAGTAGGTGGACTGCAAACAGGCGGAGACCTCGTGAGTGGTCATGGTCCTGGAACCGGTGCGGTAGCCGTTTTCCCAGAGAGGGCCCTTGTGCCAGAAGAATTTCCTGGTTATTTCATTGGTGGCCGTCTCCACATCAAAGACGATTCCAATGCACTGGCATTCCCCGGTATCCGTCCGTTTCAGCTCCAGCACAATGGTGGTGGAAAAATTCTGGTTCCTTAAATAGGCGAATTCATTGTTTTCACCGATATTCACCATGCCCCGCAGATATTCGATTAAGTTCCTGTCCGAATCATCGGCCGCAGCCTTGTTAAAGAATCCCCGGCCGTCGGTGTTGGCGTAAAGGAGAATCTGCATGGCATCAATGACCGTAGACTTTCCGCTGCCGGAATGCCCGGTAAAGAAATTGATTTCCTGGTGAAAGGACAAGGTCTTTTTGCTGATATAATGCCAGTTGTTAAGGAGTATCCGGGACAGGGCTTCAAATTTCTGATTCGTCATCTTCATCGTCTCCTTCTCCAAATGCTTCCAACAGGGCTCTCACATCATCCCCAAAGAGCACCACATTGATACAGGGGTAAATGATCATGCGGCTGTCTCCGTCTAAATCCTCTAAGATATCCAGAGGTTCCAGGATCTGATACTTTTTTAACAATGTGACTGCCCGCCGGATTTCCGTAGGCGCCGGCTGCTTCTTGAATAAACGGTAATTCCCCAGCTTTTCATGGATTTCGCTTAAGGTGGTATAAATGTTTACGCTGGTGGAAACCGCCGCCATCTGTTCATCATAGATCAGCTTTAAAACCAGCAGATAAAGGGTTGCCAGCTTTGGAAGCTTTTCTCCCACCGTACTCTCTCCCTGGATATAAATAAGGCCCAGCTGGCTGTTTTCTAAAACCTCCACTCCGCTGACGGCTAAATAGGCCCGGATAAATTCCAGATGCTTGTTGCAGATTTTAAATTCCGGGTTATAGGCAAACCGTCGGTCCCGTTTGTCGAATTTGTGCTCCAGGACAAAGGTCTGCTGGAGAAGAAGCCGTAAAGCCATCCGGACCTCTTCCTTTTCCCCCTGCCCCAGCCCGTCATAATATGGAATCCGGCTGATAATGCCGGCACTTTCTTCATAGGTCATGATTCTTTCCTCCTTACAAATACCAGCTTTGGATAGCGGTATCTGCCGTTGTCAATCAGCTCTGCTTCCTCATTCTCCACCTGATACAGGCTCTTCCTTCTGGTGGAGTAATCATAGGCCAGAATCAGCTTTTCAAACTCATCGTGAGAACGGACCGTATCTTCCTTTACCTCCATACGGCCATTTTCCATGTGAGCCTCAATGTAGCTTTCGATTTCCTTTCTGCTGTAACGGCTTTTTAAACGGTTTAAATCCAGAATCTCCTCTATGGTAAGCTCCGCAGGCTCCTCCTCAGGCATTAAATTCTCCTTAAAGCCTGATCTGGCCTTTCTTTTCTTATAGAGAGACTTTTCTGAAAGAATGGATATCTGGGATAAATTCATCCGGTTTCCCACTTCTTTCACGGCCTCCTCCTGGTCCTCTGTCTCTGACAGATGGTTTAAAAGCCTGATGACAAGGCCTTTCATGTTGTCCTCCTGATTTAACAGATAGTTAAGCCGTGTGACCGTAGCGCGTATATACCGGGAATGCTCCCTGTCCATGTTGGCAATGCGGTGCTCGATATCGTCAAAGCCCCTTTCGATCTGGTCCAGCTTTTCCACGATATCTTCTGCCGTCACCTTCCGGCCGCTGCGGCGGCTCATCTGTTCCATCCACTCCCCATCCTCACGCATGGAGCTGATCCACCGCTTGATGTCGTTTTTATAAAGATAGAAATTGTCCGAGGTTTTTAAAACGTGGTACTTCTTTTTTACGATTTCCTCCACATACCCTTCCAAATGCTCCTTTAACAGCCCGCCGTATGATTTCTGCTCCAAAAGGCTTGAAAAGAACTTGTCCATGTTATGAAGCATGTCCTGAAGGGTCTTGTTGAGCCGCTTTGTATTGATATAGGCCGTGTTTAACAGGCTTACACTGGCCCTGGGATCATTTTTTAAGGAAAACAGGATGGCGTAGACATTCTGTATATAAATCTGGGTCTCGTCCTCTTCGTCGCTTGCAAGCTTAAAAAACGCCTCAATCATGACGGCGGAATAATCGGGAATCACGATATGGACCGCCATGGAGGCATAATCATCCACCTTTCTGAGCCAGCCCGCTTTTAAAAGCCAGTTTAACACTCTGGGAGCCGGAGGCTGAAGAGTGTCCGCCTCGTCCTCCAGTTCATCCTGCCAGATGACCAGCCGCTTTGCGGTGAAATACTCCTCCAGGATCTGAAGGCATACCTCACGGCTTAGAAAGTAGTTGCTGTATTCGTATTCTTCATTGATCTTTAACAGCGCTTCTATGTAGGTAGACCGGTTCACGGAACGGAACAAGCCCCAGAATCGGTCCGGTATTTCGTTCATCAATATCATTGGTTTCTGCTTCATCTCCTGTTAAATGATAAAAGCACACAGAAAGAAACGGCTATCACCAGTTCATGACAGCCGATTGATTTTCATTTCCATATGCTTTTCTTATTGATACAAGGCTTCTGTTCTTCTATTATACCAAAAAAAGGAACTTCTTACAACAAAATTATGCGGATGGACAAAACGCAATAAAGCAAAACGGCCGCCCGCAGAATTTCCGCAGGACAGCCGTTTTATGAGCCTTTACGCCTTTACTTCTTTACGCTTCCGATGTCGATAAAGGATTCCTCTGGCTCTCTTCTTGCCGATTTCTCCTCTTTCTCCACCATTTTCTCTATTTTTTCATCGGACCAATCCGATAATCCGTCGTCCTTTTCTTCCCTGTCCTTTTCCGATTCCTCGTCTTTTTTCACAGGCTCGGGGATTCCCTTGGCTTCCCGGAAGATCTTCATAAATTCCTTGCCGGTAATGGTTTCTCTCTCGATTAAGAATTCTGCGATCTTATCCATCACGTCCCGGTTTTCTTCAAGAAGAGCCTTGGCTTCCTCATAGGCTTCCTTTAACATCTTCATGACTTCTTCATCAACCTGGGCAGCAGTGGCTTCTCCGCAATTCATCACGGTCCGGCCGCTCAAATACTGGTCTTCCTTGGTAGCCAGACCCATAAGGCCGAATTTCTCCGACATGCCGTACTGGGTGATCATGGCCCGGGCCACCTTGGTGGCCTGCTCAATATCATTGGCAGCGCCGGTGGTCACGCTGTTAAAAACGATTTCCTCCGCCGCCCGGCCGGCCAGATAGCCTACCAGCATGGAGTGGAGCTCTTTCTTGGAGTTTAGAAATTTCTCTTCCTCAGGCACGTGCATGACATAACCCAGAGCTCCCATGGTTCTTGGAACAATGGTGATCTTCTGCACCGGCTCCGCATCTTTTTGCAAAGCGCTGACTAAGGCATGGCCCACTTCGTGGTAGGAAACGATGCGCCGCTCTTCCTTGTTGAGCACCCGGTCTTTCTTCTCCTTACCCACTAAGACCACTTCCACCGCTTCAAATAAATCTTTCTGGCAAACGGCGTGGCGGCCGCTCTTTACCGCTAAAATAGCAGCCTCGTTAATCATATTGGCAAGGTCTGATCCCACCGCTCCTGACGTTGCCAGGGCAATGGCATCCAGATCCACGGTATCATCCAGAAGCACATCTCTGGCATGAACCTTTAAAATATCCACACGTCCCTTTAAATCCGGCTTATCCACGATAATCCGGCGGTCGAAACGGCCGGGTCTCAAAAGAGCCGGGTCCAGGATTTCCGGACGGTTGGTGGCCGCCAGCACCAGAAGGCCTTTGGAGGAATCAAAGCCGTCCATTTCAGAAAGGAGCTGGTTTAAAGTCTGTTCTCTCTCATCATTGCCGCCTCCGAATCTGGAATCACGGCTTTTACCGATGGCATCCACCTCGTCGATGAAAATAATACAGGGCGCAGATTCCTGTGCCTGTTTAAACAAATCACGGACGCGGGAAGCTCCCACGCCCACGAACATTTCCACAAAATCAGAACCTGACAGGGAGTAAAAAGGAACATGAGCCTCTCCTGCCACTGCCTTTGCAAGCAGGGTTTTTCCGGTTCCGGGAGGTCCCACAAGGAGGGCTCCCTTGGGAAGCTTTGCACCGATCTTCGTATATTTTCCGGGATTGTGAAGGAAGTCCACGATCTCCGTCAAAGATTCCTTGGCCTCGTCCTCTCCGGCCACGTCCTTAAAGGTAATGCCGGTCTCCTTCTGGACATAGACCTTGGCATTGCTCTTTCCGACGCCCATTAGGCCGCCTCCGCCTCCTACCCGGCGCATCATGAAATTCAAAAGGAATCCCATGGCCGCAAATAAAAGCAGGTAGGAAAAAATCGTCTGTATGAAGAAATTAGAGTCACGGCGGACGCGCAGGGTCTCAACGCCTGCGGCGCGAAGCCGCTCTGCAAGATTTAAGTCGTTGTCCATCCTTACCGTATAATAAGTAACCCCGGGCTTGTACTCGGGCCAGGTCTTTTTCGGATAGATGGTAATCTTCGTATCCTCTACATTGACAGACTCCACCTGCTTGTCATCTACCATATTCATAAAGTAGTCATAGCTCAGTTCCTTATTGGTCCTGGATGTGACCGCATTGTGAAGATAAGAGATTCCGGCCGCCGCTATAAGAAACGCCATGACCCATATCGCGATTACCTGGGTGTTCTTCGGCATCCTGTTATTATTTTGATTCTTATTATCCATCTGTGTAAATTCTCCAATCCGGATAGTATCTACCCACATTATATCTCTATCATTATAGAGTCAGTCTCCCCATAAATCAAGAAAAGAATTATTAAATCCTTATAAACACCCGGGTTGGTTTTATTTAACAGCAGTGAATTATTCATCGTTCTTCCCGGAAATAAGCCTGCCCCAGACTTGCCGGAGGCTGGTGTTCCCTTTTTTTTCTTAAACTGGTTATAATTAATACAATAATTGTGACAACGTAAGGCAGGGCCTTGAATATCTCCTGAGCCCCCCGGTTAAGTCCGGGAATGTAAAGGTAAAGAATATAAAGGCCGCCGAACAGCACCGAGCCCCAGATGGCATTTACCGGCTTCCAGAGGGCAAAAATCACGAGGGCAATGGCCAGCCAGCCTCTGTCTCCGAAGCCGTTGTTGGTCCAGGTTCCTCCCGAATATTCCATGACGAAATACAACCCGCCAAGGCCGCTCAAGCCGCCTCCGATGCAGGTGGCCAGATATTTATAGGCAGTTACGTGAATGCCTGCTGCATCTGCAGTGGCGGGATTTTCCCCTACTGCTCTTAAATTCAGTCCTTTCCTGGTCCTGTTTAAGAAAAAGGAAAGAAAAAGGGCCAGAACAATTGCAAGATAAGTCAGAAAGCCGTAGGAAAATAAGGCCTGCCCGATGATTCCAAGCTTTGACAGGCCCGGAACCGGGGTTTTAAATGCCGCACCTGTCACGGAAACGGAAATCTGGCCCACACCGCCTGCAAGCTTTGATAAGGAGCCTCCGAAAAAATTTCCAAAGCCCACACCAAAGGTCGTTAAGGCAAGGCCCGTCACATTCTGGTTTGCCCTTAAGGTTATTGTTAAAATGCTGTAGATCAGGCCGCCGAAAGCCGCGCAGAAAAAGGCGCAGAGGAAAGAAATCACCACACCGGCCAGACCGCTTGGAGACGCCGAAGAATTTTCATATAAAAATGCGCCGATGAGCCCGGCAATGCCTCCCATATACATCATGCCCGGAATTCCCAGATTTAAATTGCCGGATTTCTCCGTCAGGATTTCTCCCAGAGCTCCATAGAGGATGCCGATTCCCTGTCCAATGGCCTTTTGAATAAATATTACCAAAAATTCCATGTTTTTTACTCCTCTCTGATCTGTGAGGCATTTTTTCTGCCGCGTATTTTTACCTTATAATCAATAAAGAATTCACAGCCCAGAATAAAGAATAGAATAATGCCTGTAATCACGTCGGAGGCATTTTCATTCAAATTAAACTGGGAGGCAATCTGCCCGGCGCCCTTTTGCATGAACACCAGGAAAAAAGAGACAAGGATCATGGAAAAGGTATTGAACTTGCTGAGCCAGGAAACGATGATGGCCGTAAAGCCCCGCCCTCCTGCCGTACTGGTTGAAATCGTATGGCTGGCGCCGCTTACGATGATGAAGCCGGCAATTCCGCATAACGCCCCGGATAAGGCCATTGTCCTCAATATGACTTTTCTCACATTGATTCCCGCATAACGGGCCGTATTCCCGCTTTCTCCCACTACAGAAATTTCATATCCATGCTTGCTGTATTTTAAGTAAATGAACATGGCCGCCGCCAGGGCTAAAACGATCACCAGGTTCCAGCCGTATTCCATGCCGAAGAGCTTGGGAAGCCATCCGCCCTTGGTGGCGGAATTAATGGTTCCCACCGAATTGGAGCCCTTGGGATTTTCCCAGAAAATGATTCCGAAGGTGACCACCTGCATTGCCACATAATTCATCATCAGGGTGAACAAGGTCTCATTAGTGTTCCAGTAAGCCTTAAAAAAGGCGGGAATGGAAGCCCATATCATGGCCGCCAGGGCGCTTCCGAAAAACATGAGCGGAAACAGCACCAGAGGCGGAAGGGAATTTCCCAGGTGGATCATCATGGCCGCCGAGGTGACGCCTCCGATGAGCACCTGACCCTCCGCTCCGATATTCCAGAACCTCATTTTAAAAGCCGGGGTTATGCCCACCGCTATGCACAAAAGGACAAGAGTGTCCCGGACCGTCATCCAGGTCCTCCGTTTGGTGCCCACGGCGCCGTTAAAAATTCCTTTGTAAACCTCCACCGGATTGAGGCCCGTAAGGGCAACGATGACCACCGCGCAGACGATCAAAGAAAGTACAACAGCCATAAGCCGGATCAGCCACGCTTTCCAGGGTTCTATGTCCTCCCGCTTTGCCATATGAAAAAACGGTTCTCTCGCCTTGCTCATTGCCGCTCACCTCCTGTTTTCATCATTAGCCGCCCGATTTCCTCCTTGGAAGCTGTCCTGCCGTCCACAATGCCGCTTATTCTTCCGCCGCACATAACCAGAATCCGGTCGCACAGCTCCATGAGCACATCCAAGTCCTCGCCCACACAGAGGACCGCAGTTCCCCGCTTCTTCTGCTCATTGAGAAGGCGGTAAATGGTGTGGGAAGAGTGGATATCAAGTCCCCGGACCGGATAAGCCACCAGAAGAACGGCAGGGGATGATGCGATTTCCCGGCCAACCAGCACCTTCTGTACATTTCCGCCTGAAAGCTTCCGCACAAGGGTGGCGGTTCCGGGAGTCGCGATCTCAAGTTCCCTGATGAGCCTTTCCGCCAGCGCCTTCGGGGTTTTCCGGTCTGCAAAAAAGGAACGTCCCCTTTGATAGGTTCTTAACATCATGTTATCCGTCAAGTCCATGGAACCCACAAGCCCCATGCCCAGCCGGTCCTCGGGCACAAAGGAAAGCCTGACTCCGGCCCTGGCAATTTCCGCTGCTGTCATGTGGGTCAGCTCTTTCTCCTCTCCTTCCCGAGGATAATAGGTGATAGAGCCGGAGGCTGCCGGTATAAGGCCTGCAATGGCCTCTAGAAGCTCCTTTTGGCCGCTTCCCGCCACTCCGGCGATTCCCAGGATTTCTCCGCTGTTTGCGGTAAAGGAGGCGTCTTCCAAAGTCTTTACCCCCTCCTTTCCAAGGCAGGTAAGGTCCCTGACCCTCAGACGCTCTTTGGGAGATACCGGCTCAGGGCGTTCAATGTTTAAGCTCACCTTTTTTCCTACCATCATTTCCGTTAATGATTCCTCTGTGGCCTTGGCAGTCTCGATTGTTCCGATGTATTGGCCCCTGCGGAGGACGGATACCCGGTCGGAAAGGGCCAGAACCTCATGAAGCTTATGGGTGATGATGATGATGGAGTGGCCCGCCTTTCGCATGTTGCGAAGAACCGCAAAGAGCCGCTCCGCTTCCTGGGGAGTTAAAACAGCAGTGGGTTCATCCAGGATCAGGATATCCACGCCCCGGTACAGCAGCTTTACAATCTCCACAGTCTGCTTTTGTGAAACCGACATGGTATATATTTTCTGGCTGGGATCAAGTTCAAATCCGTATCTGGCCGTAAGGCCGTTTATTTTTTCCACAATGGCTTTCCGGTCTAAAAGCTCTTTTCCCGGCAGGCCCAGAATGATGTTTTCCGCAGCGCTTAACACCTCCACCAGCTTAAAATGCTGATGGATCATGCCTATCCCTAAATCAAAGGAATCCTTGGGGGACCGGATGGCGGCCTCTCTTCCGTTAATGGAGATCTCTCCTTCATCGGGGTAATATATCCCGGAGATCATATTCATGAGCGTGGTCTTTCCGCTTCCGTTTTCCCCCAGAATGGACAAAATCTCTCCCTTTTTTACAGACAGGCAGACTTTGTCGTTGGCAATTACTTTTCCGAACCGCTTGGTGATGTTTTTCAGTTCTATGGCATAATTCTCGTTCACCCGGCTAACCTCCGTTTTCATTATTAATAGCAAAAAGCGGGGCCAGAGGATCTGGCGCCGCTTTTAAGCCTGACTCATTTCCGGCAGACCGTTTAATTGTCAATGGTTGTGATACCATCAATCAATATGTCAAATGCCGGAGCAGAACCGTGTTCAGACTCATGGAAGTATCCGTCCGCAATATATTCCACATCGCTTCCGTCTTTCTTATAGGTATCCAGGGTTTTGCCTCCCACCGTAAAGGTAGAGGTGTCAAACACATGAAGCGTACCGGCCTTTATTGCGCTTTCCACTTCCTTCACCTTTTCTTCGGTTCCGGGAGCCACCACATCCTTATTAAGCTCTGTGATGGAGTTTGCCCCCTCCTTATAGCCCTGGCACCAGTCTGTGTCAATGGCCTTGCCGTCAATGACGGACTGAACCGCATAGGTCACATATGGGCCCCAGTCAATGGATGCAGAGGTCAGCGCTGTCTTCGGAGCAGTTGCAATCATGGATATGTTATAGCCTACACAGGGAACCCCGGCCGCCTCACAGGCAGTGGGAGCGCCGGTGGTATCGGCGTGCTGGCTGATTAAAACACAGCCGTCTGAAATCAGGGCGTCGGCAGCTTCCTTTTCAAGGTCAAAGCTGGCCCAGCTGTTGGTGTATTTTACCTCCATGGTAGCCTCCGGGCACACAGAACGCACGCCTAAAAAGAAAGAGGTATAACCGCTGATAACCTCTGCATAAGGATAAGCGCCTACGTATCCCAGCTTTACGGCATCCTTACTTACCTTGCCCTCTTTGATCATCTGGTTCAGCTTAAGACCGGCCACAACCCCGGATACGTAACGGGATTCATAAACATTGGTAAAATAGTTGTGCATATTGCTTAATCCGCTCAAAGCAGCCTGATATCCGGTGGCGTGGCAGAACTGCACATCCGGGTATTCCTTTGCGGCCTCAAGCATATAGGATTCATGGCCGAAGCTGTTGGCAAAGATGATGTTGCAGCCCTGGTCAGCCAGATCCATGGCCGCATCCTTACAGGTCTCATCCTCAGGCACATTCCATTTTATAATGATCTGGTCGTCGGAAAGGCCAAGGGCCTCCTTCATCTCCATAGCCCCCTTGTAATGGGCGGCCGTATAGCCTTCGTTTTCATCGCCAATGTAAATAAAGCCTACCTTTAAATCCTCTTTGGCGATCCCCTTTAAGGCTGAGGCCTCCTTGGTTTCCTCTGCTTTCGTTTCCTCAGCCTTGGACTCTGTGGTTTCACCGCCAGTAGTCTGGGCCTCTGTTTTTCCGCTCTCTCCGGCAGGTGAGGACGCAGCGCTTTTGCAGGCAGATAAAGACAGGGCCATAAGGCCTATTAAGGCCAGACTTGCCAATTTCTTCATTTTCATAATTTTCTCCTCCTATTAGATTCGGGAATAACAAAAAGCGCCAGGCATGGCCTATATACGGCACACCTGACGCTTTTGTCATTCTCTTTGAGTAAATACATTCCTCAGTATAGCATCTTTTTTACTGTTGTCAATCTCTTTGAAATCCCATTTTCATATCCCTCGTTTAATAAACCTGACGCTTAATTAATTAAAGCCCCGGCTTATTAAACTGTGGTCCAGCCGCCGTCAACCTGCAGCAGCTGACCGGTGGTATAGGATGATGCATCCGATGCAAAGTAAATCAATGCTCCGTCCAGCTCTCCGTCACGTCCCGGTCTTCCCATTGGGCAGGTATTTTCAATGACATGGTTGATCGCACCGCTTTCAAGAATATCGGAGGTCATCTCACTTGGGAAATAAGCCGGCCCGATGGCATTTACGGTGATATTGTATTTTGCCCATTCATTGGCAAGGGCCTTTGTCATCATGAGCAGTGCGCCCTTTGTGGTCGCATAGGCGGATAAGGGCAGGCCCGGCATGGCAACGGTGGAATGGATGGAACCGATGTTAATAATCTTTCCATAGTTCTGTTCCTTCATGATCCGTCCCGCTTCTCTTGCAAAATAGAACACACCGTTGACATTGGTGTCCATCATGGTTGTCCAAAGCTGGTCTGAGGTATTTTCTGCCGCATCCGCCCAGCCCAGGCCTGCATTATTGACAAGAATATCAATTCTTCCGAAATGCTTCTTAATATCCTCCACTGTTTGTTTGATTTCCTCTGATTTCGTGACGTCGCATTTGTGGACGTAGCATTCGGAACCGAGGGCCTCCACCTCTTTTTGAACCTCCTCCAGCTTTTCCACACGTCTTGCCACAATGGCAACCTTTACGCCTTCCCTTGCTAAAGCTAATGCAAACTGTCTTCCCAGGCCAGAGGATGCTCCTGTGACAATCGCAATCTTTCCAGATAAATCAAACAATTTACTCATATTATTTCTCTCCTTTTTTCTTTATGTCTTTTTGTTTGAAAATTTATTGTTATAATTATAACAATCTTTTCTCCCGAGGTAAATGTTATATTTTGCTTAAATTCTGATTTATTATTTAATTTTATTGTGCAACATGATAAATTTCTATAATTCAAATCATTGTTTCCTCCTATTTAAATGATTTCCCTTTCAGATAATGGATATATTTTTAACAATTTTCACAAGACTGTTTTAACTATGAAAAAAATGGAATAATAAGTCTGTATGAGGGCTCTGATTTCTTCAGAAAGCTTTTCACTTAATAATATTAGTTTTTTAATTAACCTCTGGATTTTTGAGAAAAAAAGTTGTATAATTCTTTTTTTGTTATTCTTATATCATTATTACAGATTCCATATTATTTTACAGAAGGAGGTCACACTGTTATGCCAGTGAAATACGTATTTGTCACCGGAGGAGTCGTATCCGGACTGGGCAAAGGTATTACCGCAGCGTCCCTTGGACGGCTTTTAAAGGCGCGGGGCTACAAGGTCACCATGCAGAAATTCGATCCCTACATCAATATTGATCCGGGTACCATGAATCCGGTTCAGCACGGAGAGGTTTTTGTGACAGAGGACGGTATCGAAACCGACTTGGATCTTGGTCACTACGAGCGCTTCATTGACGAAAACTTATCGAAAAATTCCAACGTCACCACCGGAAAGGTCTACTGGACCGTTCTGACCCGTGAACGGCGGGGGGATTTTGGAGGGGGAACGGTACAGGTCATCCCCCATATTACCGACGAAATCAAAAGCCGTTTTCACCGCAGCTGCAATTCCTCCGAAACGGAAATCGCCATCATAGAGGTGGGCGGAACCGTAGGCGACATCGAAAGCCAGCCTTTCTTAGAAGCAATCCGACAATTCCAGCATGAAGCAGGCCACGAAAATGTGATCCTCATACACGTGACCCTTGTTCCATATCTCAAAGCCTCAGGCGAACTGAAGACAAAACCCACCCAGGCCAGCGTCAAAGACTTACAGGGAATGGGTATCCAGCCCGACATCATCGTATGCCGTTCCGAACTGCCCCTTGATGACGGAATCCGAAGCAAAATCGCACAATTCTGCAACGTTCCCAAAACCCATGTAATCCAGAACCTGGATGTGGAAGTGTTATACGAGCTTCCTCTTGTTATGGAGCAGGAGCATCTGGCCGAGGTGGCCTGTGAAAGCTTAAAGCTCCCCTGTCCCGAGCCGGATTTAACTGAGTGGTCCGCCATGATCGACAACTGGAAGCATCCGGAGAGGGAGGTCACCATTGCCCTTGTAGGAAAATACATCCAGCTTCACGATGCCTATATTTCCGTGGCGGAGGCCTTAAAGCACGGCGGAGTTGCCAGCAGAACCGATGTTCATATCAAATGGGTGGACGCAGAAACCGTCACGCCAGAAAATGCGGCGGATATTTTCCGGGAGGTAGGCGGAATTCTGGTTCCCGGCGGCTTTGGAAGCCGCGGCATCGAAGGGAAGATCGCCGCGATCCGGTATGCCCGTGAAAACAACGTTCCTTTCCTCGGCTTATGCCTGGGAATGCAGATGGCTATTGTGGAATTTGCCCGCAATGTGGCAGGCCTTGAGGATGCTCATTCCGCAGAATTCAATCCCGTCACCTATCATCCTGTCATCCACCTGATGCCGGACCAGGACGGTGTTGAAGACATCGGCGGCACTCTCCGCCTTGGCTCCTACCCCTGCGTGCTGGACAAGACCTCCAAGGCCTATGAGGTTTACGGCGAAGAGCTGATCCATGAACGCCACAGACACCGCTATGAGGTAAATAACGACTTCCGGGAAACACTGACAAATGCCGGACTGAAGCTCTCCGGTATTTCTCCTGACGGACGGATTGTGGAAATGGCGGAGCTCCCATCCCATCCCTGGTTTGTGGCAACTCAGGCACACCCGGAATTTAAATCAAGACCCAACAGACCTCACCCTCTGTTCCGTGAATTTGTGCGCGCGGCAGTCGATAACAGATAAAAAGACCCATTCTCTCATTAATAATGGAAAATAATGGACGAGATTACGAACGATGGAGTTCGGTTCCTTTCAGGGACTGATCTCCATTTTTTCAGGCAGAAAAAAAATATTACTTAACATTCTTATTTTCTTTCATTTTTTTCTTGCACTTTTTCAATCTTCTGTTATAATATAATGCAAATGTGTCTGCATGAAAGACAGTTGTACTCATGGGGGATACATATAAAGGAGGATAATTATTATGAAATTGAAAAAAGTTTTTGCACTCACTCTTGCAGCCTGCATGAGCGCCAGCCTGATCACTGGCTGTGGTAGTTCCGGTTCCTCATCTTCCGCATCCGGCGGCGCCAAGGTTGTGAAAATCGGCGTATTCGAGCCCACCACCGGTGAAAACGGCGGCGGCGGATTCCAGGAAGTTTTAGGTATGCGGTACGCCAACCAGACCCATCCTACGGTAAAGATAAACGGAGAGGATTACAAGGTTGAGTTAGTGGAAGTGGATAATAAATCCGATAAGACAGAAGCCGTCAACGCGGCCCAGAAGCTTGTCAGCGAAAAGGTTTCGGCAGTTCTCGGAAGCTACGGCTCCGGTGTTTCCATTGCCGCGGGACAGATTTTCGCAGATGCCAAGATTCCGGCCATCGGCGCTTCCTGCACCAACCCTCAGGTAACCCAGGGAAATGAATTTTATTTCCGCGTCTGCTTCCTTGATCCGTTCCAGGGTACGGTCATGGCAAATTATGCCAAGGACAACGGGGCAAAGACAGCAGCCGTCATCACCCAGTTAGGCGATGATTATTCCTCCGGCCTGGGTTCTTTCTTTAAAACAGCATTTACCGGCTTAGGCGGCTCCATAGTCAGCGAGGAGCAGTTCCAGACCAACCAGACGGATTTCAAAGCGATTTTAACCAACATCAAAGCCCAGAACCCTGACATCATCTTCGCGCCATCCTCCATCACCACGGCACCGCTTATTATCAAGCAGGCCCGGGAGCTTGGAATCACCGCTACCATTGCAGCAGGCGATACCTGGGAGAACTCCACCATCATCGAAAACGCAGGAAGCTCTGCAGAGGGCATTGTAATTTCCACTTTCTTTGATGAGGCAGAACCGGCTAATGACGAAGCAGCTTCTTTCATCTCCGGCTTTAAGACCTACTTAAAGGATAACAAGCAGGATGAGATTATCCCCGCTGTATCCGCATTAGGCTATGACGCTTACCTCTGTGCATTAAAGGCCATTGAAACGGCAAACTCCACAGACGGCACAGCAATCAAGGATGCATTAAAGGGCGTGTCCATTGACGGCGTAACAGGAAGCATCTCCTTTGATGAAAACGGCGATGCAAAGAAAGACATGGCGTTCATCAAAACCGTAGAAAACGGCAAGTTCAAGTTCCTGACAACTACAACTGTAAAATAATCGCCGAAAGCGAATATAACGTAATAAAAGATGAGTGGGGACGCCTTTCCTTCCCCACTCGTTCCATTTGTAAGCAATTGCTTCATACATATTATCATACCCAACAGATAGGAGGCATTACGCCACATGAGTCTAACAACATTTTTGCAGCAGTGCCTGACCGGTATTTCCCTTGGCGGCGCTTACGCGCTCATTGCCATCGGCTATACGCTGGTTTACGGCATCCTGCGGCTCATCAACTTCGCCCATGGCGATATTTTTATGATGGCCGGTTACTTTATGATCTTTGCAATGGCAAGTTTCCCATGGTTTGTCGCCATTCCCCTGGTGCTCTTCATCACCGTGGTTTTAGGCGTTTCCATTGAACGGGTGGCATACCGCCCTCTGCGCTCGGCTCCCAGAATGTCAGTTATGATTTCCGCCATCGGTGTTTCCTACCTTTTGCAGAACCTGGCTACATATCTGTTTACCGCTCTGCCAAAGGGGTACCCGGAAATTCCATTCTTAAAGAAGATCTATCAGATCGGCGGTCTTTCCGCTTCTTTTGTTACGTTTTTAACGCCGGTCCTGACCCTTGCCATTGTATATGGACTCATTATCCTGATTAACAAGACAAAAATCGGCATGGCCATGCGCGCTGTTTCCAAGGACTATGATACGGCATCCCTCATGGGAATCAAAATCAACCATATCATTACCTTTACATTTGCCATCGGCTCTCTTTTGGCTGCCATCGGCTCTATTCTTTATTTTACGGACCGTATGACCGTGTTTCCTTTCTCCGGCTCCCTGCCCGGCTTAAAATGCTTCGTGGCTGCAGTTTTCGGCGGAATCGGCAGCATTCCCGGCGCTGTTATCGGCGGATTCATCCTGGGCCTTGGCGAGACTGCTCTGGTGGCCATGGGATATTCCACTTTCAGCGACGCATTTACCTTTGTTCTGTTAATTATCATTCTCCTGATCAAGCCTACAGGCCTCTTCGGCGAGAAGACAACTGATAAGGTGTGAGGTGCCTCCTATGAAGAAAAATGCAGTTACCAAAAACAAAATCTATACTCTGATCGCTCTTCTGGTCATCATCGGCCTGCTGGCCTTTTTACAGGCGAACAGCGCCCAGTACAGCTATCAGATCTCCATTCTGGAGCGGAGCGCCATTTACGCGGTGGTGGCCGTTTCCATGAACTTACTCACCGGATTTACCGGATTGTTTTCTCTTGGGCAGGCCGGCTTTATGGCAATCGGAGCCTATGTGGTGGCAATCCTTACCATACCGGAAAGCAGCCGGGCCAGCGTTTATTACGTTGACGGCATTTCTCCTGCAATTGCAAGCCTTCAGTGTCCTTTCTGGCTGGCTCTCATCATCGCAGGGCTTCTGGCCGCCGCCGTGGCCGCTCTTATCGGCATTCCGGTTCTGCGGCTGAAAAGCGATTATCTGGCCATTGCAACCCTTGGCTTTTCCGAAATCATCCGGGCCGTCATTGCGGCTCCCCAATTAAATAAAATCACCAACGGTTCCTACGGCTTAAAGAACATTCCCGGCTTCCCCAACTTATTCGTGGCTTTCGGGCTCTGCGCCCTCTGTATCCTGCTGATGGTGCTTCTCATTAATTCCTCCTACGGACGCGCCTTTAAGGCCCTTCGTGAGGATGAAGTGGCCGCACAGGCCATGGGGTTAAACTTATTCCGCTATAAGGAGCTTGCCTTTGTCATCTCCTCTTTCTTCACAGGCGTAGGCGGAGGGCTTCTGGCGATTTTCATGCGTTCCATTGACTCCAAGACCTTTTCCATCAATCTGACCTATGATGTTCTGCTGATCGTGGTTCTTGGCGGAATCGGAAGCATTACGGGAAGCGTCATCGGCGCATTTCTCGTAACGGCAGGAAGAGAATGGCTTCGTTTCTTTGATAATCCTCTGGTCATCGGCGGATTTGAGGTGCCTTTGTTCCGTTCCGGATTCCGTATGGTCATCTTCTCCATCCTTTTGATGGCAGTGGTGCTCTTCTACCGCCGGGGAATTATGGGCAGCAATGAATTTTCCTGGGAGGGACTGGGACGCCTCATCCGAAGCATCCCGGCCAGACTGAAGAGGAAAAATAAAGCACAGAAGGGAGAAAACGCATAATGTCAGAGACAGCAAAAGCTTCTGTCAACGTTCTTCACATGCAGGACGTGACCATGCAGTTCGGCGGAGTCGTGGCGGTCAACGGCCTGACCCTGGATGTGAACCAGGGCGAGATCGTGGCTTTGATCGGGCCCAACGGAGCAGGAAAGACAACTGCATTTAACTGTGTGACCGGAATCTATGAACCAACCTTCGGGCAGGTGGACTTTATGGGGGAGACCATTCTTTCCAATTCGCCAAAGGGAAAGCTGCAGAAATCCTATTTGGGGGAAGTAACACCCACTCCGATTCCTGTTGTCAGCAATACTCCCGACGTTATCACGAAAAGAGGCATTGCCCGGACCTTTCAGAACATCCGGCTCTTCGGTCAGCTGACCGTATTTGACAACGTTCTCATTGCAAAGCACATGAGAGCAAAGCAGAATGTGTTTTCCGCCACTCTCCGCTTGAATTACAGGGAGGAGGAGCGGATGAGGAAAGAAACCGAGGCTCTTTTGGAGGAGCAGAACCTGCTCCATTTAAAGAATGAGATCGCATCTTCTCTTCCCTACGGCTTACAGAGGCGTCTGGAAATCGCCAGAGCCCTTGCCACGGAGCCAAAGCTCCTGCTCCTTGACGAGCCGGCGGCAGGCATGAATCCCCAGGAGACTCAGGATCTGACGGATTTCATCAAGCAGATCCGGGATTCCTACCACCTTACCGTATTTATGATTGAACATCACATGGATCTGGTCATGCAGATTTCCGACCGGATCTACGTCCTGGACTTCGGCAAGCTGATCGCCCATGGCACGCCCGATGAAATCCAGAATAATGAGCGGGTAATTGAAGCATATCTGGGGGTGAGCGACGATGCTGAAGATTGATAACTTAAGAGTGAACTACGGCGGAATTGAAGCCGTGAAAGGCATTTCCTTTGAAGTGCCGGATAAAAGCATTGTGACCTTAATCGGGGCCAACGGAGCCGGGAAAAGCACCACTCTCCGTTCCATTGTGGGTCTGGTAAAACCAACCGCAGGAAGCAGCATCACCTTAGACGGGGTGGAGCTGATCGGTATGGATACGCCGGACATTGTTTCCAAGGGAATCGCCCTGGTTCCGGAAGGCCGCCGTGTGTTTCCTGATATGACTGTTGTCGAAAATATCAAAATTGGGGCTTATTTAAGAAATGATGATCTGGAAGAAGATATTAACTGGGTCTATGAGCTGTTTCCACGGTTAAAGGAGCGGAGCTGGCAGCTTTCGGGAACTCTTTCCGGAGGCGAGCAGCAGATGCTTGCTGTGGCAAGAGCGCTTATGAGCCATCCCAGAATCCTGATGATGGATGAACCGTCACTGGGGCTGGCGCCTTTGATTGTCAAGGATATCTTTAATATTATAAAAGAGATCAATAAGAAAGGCGTTACGGTGCTTCTGATCGAGCAGAACGCAAATATGGCGCTTCATACGGCCGATGTTGGTTATGTGCTGGAAACAGGAAGAATCACCCTGACAGGGCCTGGAAAAGAGCTGCTGGCAGATGAATCGGTAAAAGCGGCTTATCTGGGAAAGAAAAAGAATTAGAAGAAAAGAGCCGGAAAAAAACAGATAAATCAGATCTTAAACGAATGGAATATAAGCAGGGCCGCTGCAGGATTTACTTCCCGCAGCGGCCCTGTCTGACAGTTTCATGTCCTGTCCATTTTCATGTCTCATCTTATGGCAGGGTTTTCACCCCTTTAATAAATCACCCGCCGGATAGTAACCGGCTTTCTGTAGTTCCAGGCGGATATTTTGATTCCGCTTCTCCTGTTTGCAGCGTGGACAATCTGTCCCTTTCCGATATACATGGCCACGTGGTCGATTTCCCGGCCGCTGGAGTAGAACAGCAAATCCCCGGGCTCCATGCTGGAAGCCGGTATGGCCTGTCCTTCCGCTGCCTGCTGCCTGGATGTACGGTCCAAATGAACCCCGGCCGCGTGCTCCATCACATACTGGACAAAGCCGGAGCAGTCCGCCCCTGTGTTTGGGTTGGTGCCGCCCCACCGGTATGGATTCCCCACGAACCCCACCGCATAATTGACCACCCGGGTGCGGAGATCAGCGTTTCTTTCCGCTTCCGGTATGGTATAGGCGATAGTGGCTGTTCCCGGCACATAGGCATAGGCCTGCTGGCCCCTGTACTCGATTTTTGCCCAGCCGGACTGATAGGAAAGGAAACGGTATGTTTCTCCCTCATGAATCCTTCCCAGGATCTCAGAATCTGTATTCTGCTGACTGCGGACACGAAGAGTTTCAGTATCTACCCGGAGCATAAGCTTCATATCATAATAAGCGATGGACTTAGCCTCCTGTCCGGTAGCAAGGTACTTTCCGTACACATACCCCGTCACCTGCCCGGACTTTATCTTATACCAGCCATTCTCCTCAGACAGCACAGTGCCGCCTCCATGGCTTCCTAATTTCCCTACGATTTCCGCATCATTCTTTGGTTCTTTCCTGATATTTAAGGAATCCTCCACTACGGCAACCCCAAGGTTGCCAAAGATTGACTGAAAAGTTCCAATTTTCACTTTATCCTGCGTAAGACCGGCCGATGCTTCCGTCGATTTCTGTTTCATAGCTTCCTGGTACTGGTCCATGTAAACCTCCATGCCAGCTACCGGCGAACCTGTCTTAACAGAACTCTCTGACTTAGCGGCCTGCACATCTGCAGCTCCTATCCACAGGGCGCTGCCCCATGCAATAGCGAAGCCCAGCAGTTTCCATGCCTTGTCCGTCATATGCACTTTCCTTCGCAAGATTTTAATTGTGAGCCAGGCGCCTGTCCGTCTTTTTCTTTACAGCTTTATAATTTGCGGATCTGACAGGGCCTTTAAATACTCCATCCCATATTCCCTGTCTCTTTCTATCTGCGCCTTTAACTGCTCAAGCCCTTCAAACCGCTGTTCAGGACGGATGAAGTGGAGCAGTTGTACCTCTATAGTCTTTCCATAAATATCCTCGTTTATACCAAAAATAAATGTTTCTGCTCCCACAGGGGAGTTGCCTTCCACCGTAGGCTTTTTTCCGATGTTTGTAACGCCTCCGTAATAAGCGCCGTCCACAAAAACCTTGGACACATAGACGCCGAATCTGGGAAGGTGCTTTTCCGGCGGCGGCATGATGTTGGCCGTTGGAAAGCCCAGGACAGCCCCTCCGATGTGGTTGCCGTGAACCACGGTTCCATGTATGGCATAGGGCTCCCCCAAAAGCTTGTTGGCCTTTTCCATATGCCCGTCATCCAGCTGCTCCCTGATATAGGTGCTGCTGATATCCCGGTGGTCATCCTGTTCCTTATGGATGATGATCAGCTCATATCCGTACCGGTCCTTCCACTGAAGAAGGCTGTCCGCATTTCCAGCGCCCCGATAGCCGAAAGAACAATCCGTTCCCACCACAATGGTTTTGGCGTTCATCTGTCCTACCAGAACATTTTTCACAAATTCTTCCGGGTCCATGCGGGCGGTTTCCTCTGTGAAAGGATACTCCACCAGATAATCAATGCCTATTTTCTCCAAATTGTTTTTTCTCTCCAGATTGGTGGTGATGACCTTCTGGGCATCTCCGGATACAAAGGTGTTGGGGGACATGTCAAAGGTAAAGACTGCCGTCTTATACCCTTTCTCCGCCTTTACCTCCGCCATCCGCTTTAACAGCTTCTGGTGGCCTCTGTGACGTCCGTCAAATTTTCCAAGGGTTACCACCGCAGGCTCCTGAATCTGAAATTCTCTGGTTCCGGTTATATATTCCATTCTTATTTTCCTCCCAGAAATAACTTTTGAGGCTTAAGAAGATTCTTCTCCCTGTCAGGCTCATATACCCCTATGAACTGCTTCCCGCTGTCGTAAACCCGTACGGGACCGTCGGGAAAATCCCCGTCCTCCGCCTGGTTCCTGTAAAATGTGTTCCCGTTGTGCACCAGCCTGTCAAAGTCCGGCTTCATTACCAGCTCCGGATATTGGGAAAACACCTTGTCAACAGCGAGAATATGGCGTTCTAAAGTTCCCTCATCCCGAAGCTGTTCGATCCGGGAGAGGGTTAAGCTGTCCTCCAGACAAAAGCCGGAAACCCGGGTGCGGAGAAGAGATTCCATGCAGCCTCCGCATCCCAGCTTCCTGCCTATATCATAGCAAAGGGTCCGGATATAGGTTCCCTTGGAGCAGGTCACCGTCATGGTGACCCTGGGAAGCCATATCCGTTCAACCCGAATTTCCAAAATCTCCACCGGCCGGGCCTTTCGTTCCACTTCTTTTCCCGCCCTGGCCAGCTCGTAAAGCCTTTTCCCATCTACCTTTAATGCGGAGTACATGGGCGGTATCTGGTCGTAATGACCCAGAAAGCTTAACACCGCTTCTTTCACTTCTTCCTCGTCCACCTGGACCGGATACTCAGCCAGAATCTGGCCTGTGGTGTCCTGAGTGTCCGTTTCCTTTCCCAGAAGCAGAACCGCTTCATAGGTCTTGGTCCTATCGGTCAGCATATCACAGAGCTTGGTGGCCTTTCCCAGACATACAGGAAGCACTCCCTCTGCCATGGGGTCCAGGGTCCCTGTATGCCCTATTTTTTTCTGCTTTAAAATACCTCTCATTTTCGCCACGACGTCATGAGAGGTAAATCCTTTTTCCTTATAAACGTTGATGATGCCGTCTGACATGCCCGTATCTCCTAATTAAGCTGTTTTGCGATCTGATCCGACAGGTTGTTTATCACATCGTGAATGCTTCCTGTCATAGTGCAGCCCGCCGCTTTTTTGTGGCCGCCTCCGCCGAAATAAACGGCGACCTTGCTCACATCAAGGTCTGTGGTGGAGCGCAGGCTCACCTTATACTCCCTGCAGGAGGTTTCATAGATGAAAATGGCGCATTCCACATTTTCCGTAACCCGGAGCTGGTCAATGACCCCATCCATATCTCCGCCTGTAACGCCGTAAAAATCCATATCTTTCTTGCTTATGGCGCTGAAAATACATTTGCCGTCATGGAAGGTGATGCTTTCTAATAAGGCTCTGCCTAAAATCTGGTTCTGTATATAGCTTTTACGGTAAAAGCTGTCGTCAATGATCCTTGGGAAATCAATTCCCTTTTCCATCATCTTTCCGGCGATCTCCATGGTTCTTGCCGAAGTGCAGTCGTACTTGAACACTCCGGTATCATGAATAATTCCCGTATAAATGCACTCCGCCACCGCCTTGCTGATCTTGCTTTCATCCAAAAGGCCGTAAAGCACCTCGCAGGTGGAGCTGGCTTTATCCTTCACAATATTTTCATCGGCGTATTTTAAATTAGTGACATGATGGTCCACGCAAAGGCTCTTTCCTGCGGTTTTTAAAAACTTCACCGCCTCACCGAAGCGAAGGGTATCGCTGCAGTCCAGGCAGATACAGAGATCGTATTCTTTATCTCCTGAAAAATTGCTGATAATGGAATCAAAGCCTTTCAGATAGCTGAATTTTACAGAAGGGGGTTCTAAGTAAACAGCAGCCTCCACCTCCGGATGCTGCTCCGCAAGATAATTGTATACCGCCAGACAGGAACCTACACAGTCCCCGTCCGGGCGGACGTGGCCGAGAACAGCCACGGTTTTCACATCTTTTAATATAGTATCAAGGAAACTCATAAGGGCACCTCCTCAATCTTTGATGTCTTTTGTAACCTCGTCAATCAGTTTGGACATGTTCACTCCATATTCAATGGACTGGTCCAGAATGAATTTGATCTCCGGCGTGTTACGCAGGTTGACTCTTCTCGCCAGTTCCCGGCGGATGTAGCCCTCTGCGCTTTTTAAGCCTTCGATGGTGGCCTTTCCCGCTTCCTCGTCTCCCAGAATACTGATATATGCCTTGCAGTATTTTAAATCCGGGGTCACCTGGGCGGAAACCACAGTTGTCATGGGATGGATCCTGGGATCTTTGATTTCCAGACGGATGATTTCACTTAACTCCTTCTGGACCTCCATATTGATTCTCGTATTCTTTATACTGTTTTTACGCATGTTATTCCTTTCGCATGTGCCCCATGGCGGGAAGGTTCCTAGCGCGGAACCTCTACCATGGTATATGCTTCAATCATATCGTCCTCCTGGACGTCGTTGAACTTTTCAAATACAAGGCCGCATTCGTAGCCGGTTGCAACCTCTTTTACATCATCCTTAAATCTCTTTAAGGATGCCAGCGGTCCTTCGAAAATCTTATCGCCGCCTCGGGTGATGCGGACGCTGCAGCCTCTCTGGAACTTACCGTCTGTAACATAGGAGCCTGCAATCGTGCCGACGCCGGAAGCCTTAAAGGTCTGGCGTACCACCGCATGGCCGATAACCCTCTCTTCAAAGATCGGATCAAGCATGCCCTTCATGGCGGCCTCTACATCCTCAATGGCCTGATAGATTACCTTGTAAAGCCTCATATCCACCTTTTCCCGGTCCGCAATGGACTTGGCCGTCACATCAGGCCTTACGTTAAAGCCGATGATAATGGCATTGGAAGCGGAAGCAAGGGTAACGTCGGATTCATTAATGGCGCCTACTCCTCCGTGGATTACCTTGACCATAACTTCTTCATTGGACAGCTTAACAAGACTCTGCTTTACTGCTTCCACGGAACCCTGTACATCTGCCTTAACAATGATCGGAAGCTCCTTGACATTGCCGGCCTTAATCTGGCTGAATAAATCATCCAGGGATAATTTCGCCTTTGTATCTTCCAATAACTTATTCTTTCCTTCGGAAATAAATGTCTCTGCAAAGCTTCTGGCTTCTTTTTCATGCTCTGTGCTGACCAGCACTTCGCCTGCGTTGGGAACGTCGTTAAGTCCTAAGATCTCTACCGGTGTGGATGGGCCTGCCTCTTTTACCCTGCGGCCCTTATCGTCCATCATGGCACGGACTTTTCCGTAGCAGGAGCCTGCGGCAACCGTATCGCCGATATGAAGCGTTCCCTTTTGCACCAGTACGGTAGCAACCGGACCCTTGCCCTTGTCAAGCTCTGCCTCAATAATAAGACCTCTTGCGTGACGGTTTGGATTCGCCTTTAATTCCTTCACCTCTGCGGTGAGAAGGATCATTTCCAGAAGCTCCTTGATGCCTTCCTTTGTATGAGCGGAAACCGGAACAAATACGGTGCTTCCGCCCCAATCCTCAGGAATCAGCTCATATTCGGACAATTCCTGTTTTACCTTGTCAATGTTGGCGCTTGGTTTATCAATCTTATTGATAGCAACAATGATTTCCACCCCTGCTGCCTTGGCATGGTTGATTGCCTCCACAGTCTGAGGCATAACGCCGTCATCCGCTGCTACCACGAGAATGGCAATATCTGTGGACTGGGCGCCTCTCATACGCATGGCGGTAAATGCCTCATGTCCCGGAGTATCCAGGAACGTGATCTTCTGTCCGCCGATTTCCACCGTATAAGCACCGATGTGCTGGGTAATGCCGCCTGCCTCTCTGGAAGTCACATTGGTCTGACGGATGGCATCCAGAAGAGAGGTTTTACCGTGGTCAACATGGCCCATAACGCAGACAACCGGCGGTCTGGAAACCATTTCTGCCTCATCCTCATCGGCTTCCTTAAGAAGCTCTTCGATCACGTCTATCTTTACTTCCTTTTCACAGAGAACATTGTATTCCATGGCGATTTCTTCCGCCTGCTCAAAATCGATTTCTGTATTGAGGGTAACGATTTTTCCCTGTAAAAACAGCTTCTTTACAATAGCGGACGGCTGGAGCTTCATCTTCTCCGCCAATTCCTTGATGGTCAGGATATCGGGAAGGATGATTGTCTTAACCTCTTCCACCTTGGGCTCTGTATGCACCGGCGGCTGGATGGGAGCCTTTAATCCCTTTCCGCCTTTTGCAGATGTTCTGCCCTTGCTGTCATCATCTTTATCTCTCTTATCAAATTTATCATTCTTATAAGCGTTCTTTGTGGCTCTGTTGCTGGTAGGCTTTGCCTGGATGGGCGTATCGAAAGAGCTGGTTTTTGCTCCGCTGTCTCTGCCTGTACGGTTGCCCTGGTAGCCTCCCTGACCCTGGGGCCTTCCATCACGGTTGCCCTGGTAGCCTCCCTGGCCCTGGGGTCTTCCGTCTCTGTTACCCTGGTAGCCTCCCTGGCCCTGGGGCCTTCCGTCTCTGTTACCCTGGTAGCCTCCCTGACCCTGGGGCCTTCCGTCTCTGTTACCC
>JAEZFK010000078.1 GCA_023437715.1 Bacillota bacterium
CCAACGTCGGTAATTATTGCGGTGCCAAAAGGGAGTATTCTTTCATCTGCGGTCTGAACATGAGTGTGGGTGCCTGCAAGACAACAGATTTTTCCGTCCAGATACCATGCAAGGGCACACTTTTCAGAGGTCGCCTCAGCATGCATATCGACAAACACCACCTTGGTTCTGGCCTTAATAAGCTCAAGCTCACGGTCTGCTGCAAGAAAGGGGCAGTCTATACTGTCCATGTACACTCTGCCCATCAGGTTCAGCACTGCCAGCTCCTTATCCGCTGACTTCAGTATTGTATATCCCTTTCCTGGCACATTGAGCGGAAAGTTGGCCGGTCTGACTATCCGGTCGTCCGAGTCAATGAAATTCAGAATTTCTTTCTTGGACCAGGTGTGGTTACCCATGGTGATACAGTCCACACCTGCTTTGTAAAGCTCCTGTGCAATTATATATGTTATGCCGCTGCCTGCAGCACAATTTTCTCCGTTTGCAATACAAAAATCTATCTCAAGTTCCTTCCTTAGTTTTGGTACACATTCTTTTACAGCTTTTCTTCCCGGGTTTCCATAAACATCCCCTATAAAAAGTATTTTCAAAGTATTTCCTCCAAAGCTAGTGTAATTAATAACTTAAATCTGAAATATTACATAATTGTCAAGATGCCAGCATTAATCAACCTGTCAATATATTATTATACCATTAACAATTATAATACAAAAACCCTTAAAAGGTTAGAGTTATTTTTTTAAAACAAAAAAGCGTGGTTTCCCACGCTTTTTGTTTTAAACCGGCTTACGCCGATAGAAATTACTTAGCATATTCAATAGCCCTGGTTTCCCTGAGCAGTGTTACTTTAATCTGTCCGGGATACTCAAGTTCATCCTCTATCTTCTTAACTATTTCCCTTGCCTTGAGTACGATGTCCGCATCATTGACAACTTCAGGCTTAACCATAATCCTGATTTCTCTTCCTGCTTGAATTGCAAAACACTTTTCAACTCCTTCAAAGGAATTTGCAATTTCCTCAAGCTTTTCGAGACGCTTGATATAGGACTCAAGAGTTTCTCTTCTTGCACCAGGTCTAGCGGCAGATATTGAATCAGCAGCCTGTACCAGCACAGATACAACGCTTGTAGCCTCAACATCACCGTGATGGGAAAGAATTGCATTTACAACATCCGCGCCTTCCTTGTACTTCTTTGCTACATCGGCACCAATAGTAACATGCGATCCCTCAACCTCGTGGTCAATGGCCTTACCTATGTCATGAAGCAAACCGGCTCTTTTTGCAAGAGGAACATCAACTCCCAGCTCAGCCGCCATAATACCGGCCAAGTGTGAAACCTCTATTGAATGGTTAAGTACGTTTTGTCCATAACTGGTTCTGAATTTCAGTTTACCCAGCAGTCGGATAAGTTCCGGATGCAAACCATGCACACCTGTTTCAAATGCTGCGTTGTCACCCTCCTGACGAATGGTATTGTCAACTTCTTTCTTAGCCTTTTCTACCATTTCTTCAATCCTTGCAGGATGAATTCTTCCGTCAAGTATGAGCTTTTCCAGCGTTAACCTTGCAACCTCTCTGCGTATGGGGTCAAATCCTGACAATATAACCGCTTCCGGCGTATCATCTATAATCAGGTCAATTCCTGTCAAGGTCTCGAGAGTTCTGATATTCCTTCCCTCACGACCAATTATTCTACCCTTCATCTCATCATTAGGTAAAGGTACTACAGAAACAGTTGCTTCAGATACGTGGTCAGCGGCACACTTCTGAATGGCTGTCGCCAGTATGTCCTTGGCCTTTCTGTCTGCTTCCTGTTTCGCATTTGCTTCAATTTCCTTGATAAGCGCAGCAGCTTCGTGCTTAACTTCATTTTCAATATTTCTGAGAAGGTACTCTTTTGCATCTTCAACAGATAAACCGGAGATTCTTTCAAGTTCTTCAGTCTGCTTTTTAACAAGCTCCTCTGAACGATCCTGTAAAATCTCAATATCCTTGATTTTTTTGTTTAAGGCCTCGTCTTTCTGTTCAAGCGCCTCCACCTTTTTATCAAGGGTCTCTTCCTTTTGAACCAATCTTCTTTCCTGCCGTTGAAATTCATTTCGCCTGTCCTTGATATCTCTGTCAAGTTCAATCCTGCTCTTATGAATTTCCTCTTTAGCTTCCAGAAGTGCTTCTCTCTTCTTACCTTCGCCTTGCTTTAACGCTTCTCCAACTATTTTCTGAGCTTCCTGCTCGGCACTGCCTATAGCGGCCTCAGCTTGTTTCTTTCTGGCCTCAAAGCCCTTGTTAAAAGAGATTTTGAAAGATATAAATGAAGCAATTGCTGCGATAATCAATCCAACGCCTAACCCGATTAAAATGCTTGTAAGTTCGATTGTCACACACCTCCTCCTTATTCAGTTTTCAATGCTCAATTTTCAAAATTCATATTCAAATAGTAGTCAATTATAGTCCTCTGTCTTCCAAAGTATTAACGGAAATTGACTTTTTATGATTGGATATAAGTCGGAAAGGAGAAAGATATCCTTACTGTACCGCAAACAGTATGATCAAAAAACTAAGCCTATATGCTACAAGCTATACCTGTACATAAAATGTACAGGTATTCGATATGAGATAAATAAAAAACCTGCATATATAATTAGCCTAAAACAAGCTTATATTCAAAGTCAATAATCTGACAAATGTGTTTTCCGATACAAATAACCTTCTACGATACAACCAACTTAATTGCCATAATCAAGTTAATTTTAATCTTTTTTAATTTTTATGTCAAGAATTAAAAAAATTCATGGGATATTCCCAGGTTTTTTTGTGACTTTTTACCTATAAAACCTGTTGACTATTCCAAATTATTCTG
>JAEZFK010000004.1 GCA_023437715.1 Bacillota bacterium
TCTGCCCTTGACATGCCCTGAAAGGTAGGGTATATATAAACCAAGGGCTGAAAGCTCATCCAGAAGCCTTCAGCCCTACCACTTATCATAGAAGATCTGTTTTTACAGAGATTTCTTCACACACTCGTTGAGGTTGTAAAAACTGGTAAGTCTACACAATATATTTTTACCACTAAAGAACCTGTATCTCAGAAATTAACTAGAGATGGTAGTATGGAATCTAATTATCATATTATTACCTATGCTTATTATCCTACTTCCGATGAATCAGTGTCTTCTACACCTCAAAATAATGATCTACTAATTAAAGGTGAAATGTTTTATAAAAAAATTCAGTTTGATACAGTAAACGAAGGATGTAAAATCACAAAATCTTCTGCAACAATCTTGAAATTTAATGAAACTGGTTTAAGTAATTTAAAAATTAATATCATATGCTTAGGGGAAAGACTGGATGAACAATTTAATAGCTATGCGTATGGGAGAGAAGAAAAGTTGTTCGGAAATGCTTCACCGCAGGTTGGTATGGCATATTCAGGTTCACCAAACTTTACATATTATTATCATACAAATCAGTATGGACAGTTATCCACTAAAATAAGTGCGGATTATTATCATGGAAATTCTAAATATACTGCGAATGTAGATATAAATTATGGAACATTATATTAGGAAGATGACAAAATTATGTTTGAAAAGCAAGAACTGATTGTATGCTTGGATATTGATATGTTAAAAAAGGTTTCAGGAATACTGGATTCATGCAAAATTAAATACGAGTACAATGTATTCAGCCATAATAACCAATGGGGAAGTATCGGAAGTAGACGCGGAATGTTTGGGAACCTATTTGCAAAAAAAGATACCCAATATATCGTATATGTATCAAAAGTCGATTTCGAACTGGCTCGAAAGTTTTTGAATGAAAGACTCTAAAAATAAAGGTTATTAAAAAACTTAATAAATCAAACAAAAAATGTTGCCTCACAATTAATTATAGACTAATTAATTGTGAGGTGACAAACTATAAACAGTCAAGTGATTTTTGAAGATTTTTTGATTATGTAAAAAAGGGTTACTTTAATAAGCCATCTGAATACACCGTATTTCAGATGGAACAAAACTTTCAAAGATCGGATATTAACGAAGCCTCTGGATATTAAAGTCCATATCTTGTCTCTCCAATGCATAGATGACTCTAATAAGCTTCTTTGCTACATGAGTAATGGCTACCCGATGAGGCTTGCCTTCTCCGCGTTTCCTGGCATAGTAAGCAGCAAATGTCATATCGAAACGGATCAAAGGAAGGCAGCAATTAATCAGTGTATAACGGAGCTGAGACGAACCACGTTTTACCATTCGACCTCCGTGTGATTCGGTTCCTGATTCATTAATACCGGGTTCAATTCCGGCAAAAGCAAGCATCTGTCCGGGATTAGAGAAATTAGTTATATCTCCATATTCAGAATAGATAACAGCAGCTGATAACGGACCAATACCAGGAACAGACATGTAATGAGGATGTACTTCTTCAATGAGTTTATAAATCTCATTCTCAAGAGTATCAATCTCTTTGACAAGGGATTTATATAAAGTCAGCAAGCTGTTTAATTCAACATCAAATATAGAATTGTTGACACCTACAGTATTAGCAGCAAGTTCCTTTAATCGCAGGAATTGTTGAGGAGAAAACTTTCCTCTGGATACGGAACGAAGCTTCTCGTACGAAGTAGAATTCATTCTTGCCATCTTTTCTGCGGAACCATAGTTTTCAAGCAGATAGAGAGCGGTTTTAGATAAGCGTTCATTGAAGAAAGGTTTAAATTCAGGAAACGTGTGATCCAGTACATTGGTAATCTTTACAAGATAGAAAGAACGCTGACGAATGAACTTATCGCGTAAACGAGTTAATGACTTTAAAGAATAAGCGTGGTAAAATCCTTTTGAATGGGGTTTGTACTCAACAGTCATTAACCAACGAGCTATTGATTCGCAGTCAACAGAGTCGGTTTTTGTACGCCTTAATGTTGTTGATTTCTTGTATTCCTTGATAAGGACTGGATTAACTTCCATAAAGCTGTGGTTGGCATTTTCGAGGAAAAGTTCAAGATTGAGGGCATAGTGGGCAGTTGATTCAAACCCTATTCTTATGTCTTCAGGATTGGAGAGGGAGTTAAAGATAGTAAGAAGTTGAGCAAATCCGGATTTATCATTCTTGATAGTAAATTTTGAAACAACTTTTTGCTCAGCTGCAGATAGGATGCAGCAATCGTGTTTGTACTTGGAAATATCAATTCCAACAAAGTACATGGACATTGAAGATATACCTCCTGATAAAAAATTTTGAGCACTGTTGTCTTCCACAGAGAATTCGGCTGTGTAATCACGTAAATACAAACGTCGATGCGTTAACAAACTGATTAACAGTAATAGACGAAAAGCTGTGGTCTGAGTCACCTCCAAACAGTCAAAGCCGTAATTTTATAGGTACAGATCCACAGTGCCATTTCAAAATATATCAGAGATGGATTAAAATACCCAGTAGATTCTGGGAGAAAGGAAAAATCCAATTACCATCTAAGATAATTGGATTATACGTGTTTTTATGAATTCATTTTATGCATCAAGCGTAAACTAGACGACATCATGGAGATCTGCTGGGGTGGCAAGGCACGTTTTGCCTGCGATAAAGTATCTGCTGAACAAATTAAGGTACTTATCCATGCGTACTCGTTCTCTGATAGGGTCACATGTATTCTCATTTCGGATAACTTAAAAATCATGATCATCAAGAATACAAAAGTTGAGCTAGTGCCGAATTGTTCTTATCATAAGGTCACAGGCTACCAAGTCTATTGAATAAACCTGTGATAGCATTGGTGAAGAACCTTTTAAAAGTTATCAAAGCTTATCAGAAGATAAAACTACTAATTTGGTATGAACCATTTCTACCACCGCTTGCAGGTGACCCTGCTATGGAACTTCTTGAAAGCGTTAAGGCACTAACCGTTAAAGGCTCTGTGATTTTATGAACCCAGTTCGAACCAGGTTGCTGGTATTGTAGAATCAGTAAAGGAAATGATGCCACTACCCAGAAGTCATCATTGATCGGATCATCCATAATTTAGTTATTGATTTTAACGATTACATTTGCGTTCGTCTATCACTGTTCCCAGACACAGTTCCCGGATACTGTTTCCATATATTTTACAGCTTAATCTCAAAAAAGCATTGACTTAAAGTTAAGTTTAAGTATTAGAATTATTTTACGGCATTCCATAACAACCGACTTCTAAATGAAAAAGGAGAGAAAAAAATGGATTATCTCGGCAAATCAATTCCGAAACTGGGCTTTGGATTAATGCGGCTCCCCATGCTCGGAGATGAAGTGGACATTGAACAGACAAAAGAAATGGTGGACCAGTTCCTTGGAGCAGGCTTTACTTACTTTGACACGGCCTACGGCTACATCGGCGGCAAATCCGAGGAGGCTGCAAAGACCGCCCTTGTGGACCGCTACCCCAGAGAAAAATTTCAGCTTGCCACCAAGCTTCCGGCCTGGGCCGGACCGAAAAATGCGGAAGAGGCCAGGCAGATGTTCTATACTTCCTTAAACCGGACCGGAGCAGGGTATTTTGACTTCTATCTGCTTCACAACTGCGGCGGTTCCCGTACCAAGGCCTTTGACGATTATGACCTGTGGAATTTCGTTCTGGAACAGCGGGAAAAAGGCCTCATCAAGCACGTAGGCTTTTCCATGCATGACAACGCCGATACACTGGATGAAATCCTGACCCGCCATCCGGAAATGGAATTCGTGCAGCTTCAAATCAACTACGCCGACTGGAACAACTCCACCATACAGTCCGGAAAGTGCTTTGAAGTGGCGAAAAAACACGGCAAGCCCGTAATCATCATGGAGCCGGTCAAGGGCGGCCTGCTGGCAAATCCGCCCGGACCTGTGGCAGAGGTCTTAAAAAATAAAAACCAGGAAGTTTCCTTCGCCTCCTGGGCTCTCCGCTATGCGGCTTCTCTGGATCATGTGATTACGGTTTTAAGCGGAATGTCGGACTTAAGCCAGATGGCGGATAACCTGGCCACAATGGCGGATTTTAAGCCCCTTGACCCGGATGAACGCCAGGTGGTTGAAAAAGCCAGGACTATTCTTGAAGGAATCCCCTCCATCCCCTGCACTGCATGCCAGTACTGCGTAAAGGGCTGCCCCCAGGAAATCGCCATTCCAGGCGTTTTCAGCGCCATGAACCGGTATCTTATTTATGACAATCTGGAAAACGCCAGAGGCAACTACCAGTGGGAGACAAGAGATGGAGGCAAAGCCAGCAAATGTATTTCCTGCGGGCGCTGCGAAGCCGTCTGTCCCCAGCATATCGCCATTATATCCGAGCTGGCCCGGTCTGTCACAGCCCTGGAAGCGTAGATCTGCAGAAAAGGGATCAGGGCGGGCACTGCTGTCAGCAGCCCTATAACAGCTTTGCGGCACAGACAATGAGGACCAGGGCCATGAATAAGTTAAAGGGCCGGTAATGCTTCCATAAGAATTTTTGCAGGATGCCTCCCGCCGCCGCCCAGGTAACGACGCCCGACACACCGATGGCCGTAAAGAGAACCGCATTTACCAGAATGAATTGCAGGGTGGGGGAAACGGGCAGCACGTAGCCGGTATAGGCGGTTATGGCATACATAATGATTTTAACGTTGGCAAACTGTAAAAAGAATCCGCTCCAGAAAGACAACTGCTTTCCCTTTTCTTTTTCTGCCGGCTTGCTGCGGGCCACATGGATGGCAAGCCAGAATATGTAGGCGGCTCCCACGTATTTTAAGACGCCGGACAGGGCCGGAATGTATTTTCCCATCTGGTAGCAGAACATTCCGCAGATCACCATGACACACAGGAATCCCGCCCCAATACCTAAGACAGTATTTCTTCCCCTGGACCATCCGTTCCGGCTGACCGCATACAGGGCCAAAATGTTATTAGGCCCAGGCGTAAATGCCGTTACAAAGGCGTAGGGAAAATAAGCTAAAACAGTTGATACGAACACTTGTCATCACTCTCCTTTTCAGATATAATACTTCTGAATAAAGCTTTATACAATTCGAAACATTTAAAGTTATAGTTCAAAAATATCGAAGTGTCGGAGGGAGAGTTTCATGGATCTGAAATATCTGAATACATTTTTGACCATAGTTGAGGAAAACGGATTTTCAAAAGCGGCGGAAAAGCTTAATTATACCCAGTCTACCATCACGTTCCAGATCCAGCAGCTGGAGCAGGAGCTTTCCGCAAAGCTGTTTGAAAAAATCGGACGCCGGATGATGCTGACAAAAGCCGGGGAACACCTGGTTCCATATGTAAGGGAGGTGTTATCCTCCGTTGATAAAATGCGCTGTTTTGAAAGCGGCCTAGCCCGATTTCAGGGCGACTTGCATGTAGGAGTGGGCGAGAGTCTTCTGTGTTACAAGGCTCCCGCCCTGCTCCAGGAATTTCACCGGAAAGCCCCCGGGGCCCGCATCTTTCTGCGTTCCATGAACTGCTATGACATCCGGGATGAGCTTCTGGACGGAACCCTTGACTTAGGCCTGTTTTACAGCAATGTGGGAGGATACGGATCAAATCTTACTGTCCATGACTTTGGCTCCTATCCCCTGACCCTGGTGGCCTCTCCGGAAATCAAAAGAGCATACCCGGATTTTATAACTCCAGACCAGGAGATTCCCATACCCTTCATTATCAACGAGCCCAGCTGCATTTTCCGGCAGATATTTGAAAAATATGTCTGTGAAAAGTCCATACGTATGGGATATACCATCGAGCTGTGGAGCATTCCCACAATCAAAAATCTTGTAATCAATCATATGGGAGTCTCTTTCCTTCCGCGGTTTACAGTGCAGGAGGAGCTGGAGAAAGGGGAACTGGAAGAAATACAGACAGATATAACAGGTGTGGAGATTTCCGCCGTGTGCGGCTATCATAAAAACAAATGGGTCAGCCCGCTGATGCAGCTGTTTCTCGATCTGTGCGGAGAACAGCTTTCCGGCAGGACGACGAAGCAAGGGTGAAGCTCTAAAAAACGTCTTCACCCCAGTTCAGCGACCCCATATTTTAGTTTCCCCCAGGACCGTCTCTCCTGGGCCTTTCTGATTCCGGCAGCGGCTCTACATAGAATCCATCCTTATAGGGCTCCGTATCAATTTCCGGTATATCGCCGTCGCTGTAATCATCTTCTTCCGGCACATAAACTTTCATTATATTCACCTCCTGTTCTTCTATGGTTCCATAATTACGGAATCTTATTCATCAGCCTTCCATCTGCCGCCCTAAAAATCCTGCTGCAGTTGTCGCCAGCTTTGTCTCCATATCCCCAAAACGGGCTCTGGGCTCTCTGCTGAGCAATGCCACGGCGCCGATGGCGTCGCCTTCGCAGATAATGGGAGCTACCACCTGGGCGGTTATCCCTTCCAGAGTCTCCCCTGTCAGAGGAATAAAGCCCTTATCATCTTTCCCGGCCAATACAACGGTCCTCTCATTGATGAGGTTTTCCAGCTGCTTGCTTATGGTCTTCTGGAGAAGTTCTTTTTTCGATCCCCCGGCTACAGCAATGATCTGATCCCTGTCGCTGATACATACGGTGAGATTGGTGGTCTGAGCCATGGCCTCTGCATACTGGGAGGCAAAGGCGGTCAATTCCACCATTGGGGAATATTTTTTTAAAATAATCTCTCCTTCTCTGTCAGTAAATATCTCAAGCGGAGTCCCTTCTCTCAGGCGAAGCGTCCTTCTGATCTCTTTTGGGATAACCACGCGTCCAAGGTCATCAATTCTTCTTACAATGCCAGTTGCTTTCATATTAAAATTCCTCCATCTTGTACTTTTTAAGATCACTGATATTATTTTGCTACGAAAGCAACAGATTATACTTAAGTCTGCCATTTTTCCCAAAATTTAAAATCAGGGCCCGGCTGTTTAAGAAAACAGCCGGGCCCTGACTTTATATTCATCTTAATATATCGCCGGAAGAATCCGGATTCCGGATCAATAATCTCCCTTGCTGATACGAGGCAAAACTCCTTTCGAGGATGATATATAACCCTCATGCGCCACCTTTGCTGCCGCATTGTCAGGAACAGGGGTTATAAATTGATTTTCAAAAGAACCATACTTTTGAATTGTCAATTCGTTCGATACTCTTTGCAGAAGATACATGCCTAAAACGTCCATAGCTACCACCTTTCTCCGAAACATTAATTCTCGCAAAAGCAGCGGGCCAGGATTAAACTCCCTTAACTCCGGCGGCTGCCTGCGGAGCATATGACTTTGAAGTAAAGAAAGCATCTGGGACTAAATCCCTTCTTCTACAATATATTATATCACAATTTACACAATAAATCAACCAAATCAGGGTTTTATTTTGTGCTATTTGTTTATACTTTCGCTATTTTTCTGACAATTCAGCAATCTGTTTCAGGATCTCTTCCGCGTACTTCATCATGACATCCGTGGACTGATTCTTCTTTCTGTCAAGGAAAGTAAACTTAGGTTCATCCCCCATCTGGAACTTCAAATCCCCCTTATACTGCTCCACCAGCTTGGGTATTCCCTCAACCTTAAGCCTGGCATTCTTATACATGGTCAGACGGACCTCCTGGCGGTTAATGCCCACCTCGGTCACGTAAGCGCTGTGAGCCAGGGCCTTTAAGCCGGCCACCTTAAGAAGGTTGATGACAGGCTTCGGAATCTCGCCGAAGCGGTCCATCAGCTCATCCTGCATATCCATGAATTCTTCTTCATTTTCAATTCCGGAAATCCGTTTGTAAATATCCAGCTTCTGATATTCATTCTTAATGTAGGAAGTGGGAATATAAGCATCCGTATCGCAGTCCACCACGGTTTCGTAGGTTTCCTCTTCCTTTCGCTGGCCCTTAAGCTCCAAGACCGCCTGGTTTAAAAGCTTGCAGTAAAGGTCATAGCCCACCGCTTCCATGTGGCCGTGCTGTTCCGCCCCAAGGACATTTCCCGCCCCGCGGATTTCCAAATCCCTCATGGCGATCTTGATGCCGGAGCCCAGCTCCGTAAACTCCCGGATGGCCTGAAGACGCTTTTCCGCCTCTTCCTTTAAAAGCTTATCCCGCTTATACATCAAAAATGCATAAGAGGTCCGGCTGGAGCGGCCGACACGTCCCCGCAGCTGGTAGAGCTGGGAAAGTCCCATGCGGTCCGCATCCTGAATGATCATGGTATTGGCATTGGGAATGTCAAGGCCCGTTTCGATAATGGTGGTGCAGACCAGCACGTCGATTTCGCCGTTTACGAAATCAAACATGATCCGTTCCAGCTCATGCTCGTGCATCTGCCCATGGGCAAAGGTCACGTTGGCTTCGGGAACCAGCTTGGCAATGTGGGCGGCCACTTCGTCAATGTTGCTGACCCGGTTGTATACATAATACACCTGCCCGCCCCGGGACAGCTCCCGGTGAATGGCCTCCCGCACCATTTCGTCGTTATGCTCCATGACATAGGTCTGAATGGGCATCCGGTCCACCGGAGGCTCTTCCAGCACGCTCATATCCCGGATTCCCACCAGGCTCATATGAAGGGTTCTTGGAATCGGTGTGGCGGTTAGGGTCAGCACGTCGATATTTTCTTTCATCTGCTTGATTTTTTCCTTGTGGGTCACTCCGAAACGCTGTTCCTCGTCGATGATGAGAAGCCCCAGGTCCTTAAAAACCACGTCCTTGGACAGAAGCCTGTGGGTTCCTATGACAATGTCCACCTGCCCCCGTTTTAAGTCTTCCAGAGTCTTTTTTATCTGGGCGGGAGTCCGGAACCGGGACATCAAATCCACCCGGACCGGAAAGTCCTTCATTCTCTGGGCAAAGGTGTTGTAATGCTGCTGGGCAAGAATGGTGGTGGGAACTAAGTAAACCACCTGTTTGTCATCCTGAACCGCTTTAAAGGCAGCTCTTAAGGCGATTTCCGTTTTCCCGTATCCCACGTCCCCGCAGATTAGCCGGTCCATGATTTTGCTGCTTTCCATATCCGCCTTTGCGGCGTCGATGGCGTCCCACTGGTCCTCGGTTTCCTCGTAGGGGAACATTTCCTCAAATTCCTTCTGCCATACTGTATCAGTCCCATACCGGAAGCCGTCGGTCTGCTGCCTGGCAGCGTAAAGCTGTACCAGCTCTTTTGCAATCTCTTTTACCGCGCCCTTGACCCTGGTTTTGGTCTTGTTCCACTGGTCGCCGCCCAGGCGGTTCAGCTTGGGCTTTTTGGCCTCGGCGCCTGCATATTTCTGAATGCCGTCAAGCCTGGTGGCGGGAATGTAGAGATTTCCGTTATCCGCATACTCTACCTTTAAGTAATCCTTGATTACCCCGTCCTGCTCGATTTTTTCGATTCCCCGGTAAACTCCCAGGCCGTGATCCTCATGAACCACGTAATCGCCGATGGACAAGTCGGAAAAATTCTGGATTTTGGTGCCTTCGTAGGAGGTCTTTTTCTTCTTACGCTTCCTTTTTTCCACGCCAAACATATCGCCTTCCGTGATGACGATAAATTTGATCATGGAGTATTCAAAGCCCCGGTGAAGGCTGCCGGAGGTGACGAGAATCTCTCCCGGCTTCACCTCATGGCTTTCTCCCCCGTCGTCAGGGCAGTAAGCCCGCAGATCGTATTCCCTTAAATCACCGGCCAGACGGCTGGCCCTCGTTCTGGAGGCGGATAAAAGGACTACCCGGTAGCCTTCCTTTTTCCATCTGGTTAAATCCTTTATTAAAAGCTCAAAACCGTTTTGATAGACATTGACATTTTTCACCTGGAAGCTGCAGCGGCTTTTTACCGTAAAGCCCGCCAGCTTCTGCTCCAGCCCTGTTAAGTAGACGGAAGATGCTGTCTGGATTCTGGCTAACATCTCCTTGGCGGGGAAGAGAAGGCCGGTCTGTGCCGGAAGGAGATAGCCCTTTTCCAGGCGGTGTATCATGCTCTCCCGAAACTCCATTTCCACGGTTTCCCCTTTTTCCTTAAGCCGTTCCGGCTCATCTAAGAACAGCACGGCTTCCTCCTCCGGAAAATATTCCAGGAAGGAAACGCTGTCCTTGCAGAAATAGTGGATGTAGCCGTCCAGCCCATGCTGCTTCCAGCCCTCTCTTAAGCCTTCCAAAAGCTCGGCCACAATGGACCGGATCCGTGCTGCTTCCTCTATTTTAGACTGGGCTCTTAAATCCTTTTCATACTTTTTCGCTTCCTTTTCAATGGAAAGGATTCCGTCCTGGATCTGGTCCTCTGTCAGGGTCATCTCCGTGGCAGGATAAATGCGGACGCTGTCCAGCTCTTCAATGGACCTCTGGCTCTCAATATCAAAGGTCCGGATGGAGTCCACCTCATCTCCCCAGAGCTCAATCCGCACCGGAAGCTCTTCCGTTAAGGGGAATACGTCGATGATTCCGCCCCGGATGGAAAACTGGCCCATACCGTCTACCTGGCCCATGCGCTCATACCCCAGCTCAGACAGGCGCTTCTTCCACTTTTCCACGTCAACGGTCTGACCGCTTTCCACGGACAGCACCTGGTTCTTTAAATATTTCAGAGGAAGAAGATGGTCCATAAGGCCGTCAAAGGTGGTCACCACCCAGCCGGGAGATTCCTCCATCAAATGGCGGAATACGGTCATGCGCTGCTTTGTCAGCAGGTTTCCGTGAATATCCGCATTGAAAAACAGCAGATCTCTGGCAGGATACAGCCATACGTTGGGATCAAAGAAGCGGAGATCCTCATAGATTTCCCTGGCTCTGGTGTCATCATAGGTCACCACCAGGCGGATCCTGGCATCCCTGGCCGCCTCATACATTAAATGAACCTTCTGGGAATCCATGCAGCCGCTTGCTGCAACAGGCCCGGCCTTTTTTGACAGAGCCCTTGTCAGATCCTCGAAATCCTTTAATTCTCTCAATGGTTTCTCAAATAAACCGCTCATGAAATCTCCTTATTTCTTCCTGTTGAAATGGTTCATTGCCGCATCCGCACCTTCCGTGACAAGCATCACTGCAGCCTCCGCCGCATCCTTATAGGCCTGGGTCATAAGCTCTTCCTGGACCTTGGGGAAACGCCCCAGGACATAGTCCGCCAGATCCATCTCCTTTGGCTTTTCTCCAACGCCTACCCGGATTCTGCAAAATTCCTGGGTCCCTAAGTGGCTTATGATATTTTTTAAGCCGTTGTGTCCCCCTGCGCTTCCCTTTGTGCGGATCCGCAGCTGCCCCTCCGCCAGGTTGATATCGTCGCATATGATGATGACGTGCTCCGGCTCCACCTTGTAAAAATTGGCGATGGAGCCAATGCTTTCCCCGCTTAAATTCATAAAGGTCTGGGGCTTTGCAAGGATGACCTTTTCGTACCCGATCATTCCGGTTCCGCAATATGCCCTGTGTTTTTTTTCCGTTACCCCAATTCCCAGTTTGTCCGCCAGAACGTCTATGGCTTCAAAGCCTACATTGTGCCTTGTTTTTTCGTACTCCCTTGTTGGGTTTCCAAGTCCTGCGATGATGTACATAATGGTTCTCCTCACTATTTTCTATATTAACCGCGTTTTTGATTCATGACTTTTCAGCGTTCGGAACGCCCGAAAAGCGCTAGATTTCCCGGATATGGGGGTGTCTAACGCTGTTCTTATTATTCTAACAGTTTAAAGGAGAGATGTAAAGGAGGAATAAAGCTTTTACCGGCAAAAGGAGAGGGCAGGGGCAGAAAATAGAAACTTTATAATCTTTATAATTATATCCCTTGTCACAGCCCCTTAAATTATGGTAGAATGAAATGGTTGTGCTTATTTGACTATTTGGTTCAAACAGATAAAGGAGTAATGTTCATGAACGATGTTTCAAGGAATTATGATGTAATCATCATCGGAGCCGGACCTTCCGGTATTTTCTGCGCCTATGAGCTGATCGAGAAAAAGCCGGACCTGAAAATTCTGATGATTGAAAAAGGACGCCCCATTGAAAAACGGGCCTGCCCCAAGCGGGTTACCAAGGTCTGCGTAGGCTGTAAGCCATGCTCCATCACCACAGGCTTTGCGGGAGCCGGAGCATTTTCTGACGGAAAGCTGTCCTTATCTCCTGATGTAGGCGGAAACCTTCCTGAAATACTGGGATACGATAGAACAGTGGATCTGTTAAAGCAGTCCGACAATATTTACTTAAAATTCGGCGCCGATACCAATGTATACGGTGTGGACAAGCAGAAAGAGATCGAAGAAATCCGCCGCAAGGCCATCAACGCCAACTTAAAGCTGATCGAATGCCCCATCCGTCATTTGGGTACAGAGGAAGGCTATAAGATTTATACCCGTCTTCAGGAGCATTTACTGGCCCAGGGCGTTGAAATGAAATTTAATACCATGGTAAAGGATATCATTATCGAGGATAACGAAGCCAAAGGCATTATCACCGATAAGGATGAGATCTGCTATGCGCCGGAAATCGTATCCGCCATCGGCCGGGAAGGCTCCGACTGGTTCAGCCACATCTGCGGAGATCACGGCATTGAGACAAAGGTGGGAACCGTAGATATCGGCGTCCGCGTGGAAGTCCGGGACGAGGTCATGGAGTTCTTAAATAAGAACCTTTATGAAGCCAAGCTGGTTTATTATACCCCAACCTTTGACGACAAGGTCCGTACCTTCTGCACCAACCCTTCCGGTGAGGTTGCCACAGAATATTATGAAAACGGCCTGGCCGTCGTCAACGGTCATGCCTACAAATCCCAGGAGTATAAGACCAATAACACCAACTTTGCCATCCTGGTATCCAAAAACTTCACAAAGCCCTTTAAGACTCCCATCGAGTACGGCAAGCACATCGCCCAGTTAAGCAACATGCTCTGCGACGGCAGGATTCTGGTGCAGACCTTCGGTGATTTCCAGAGAGGAAGACGTACCACGGAAGAGCGTTTATGCAGAAATAACCTGATTCCGACCTTAAAGGATGCGGTTCCCGGAGATTTATCCCTGGTGTTCCCTCACCGCATTATGGTTGACATAAAGGAGATGCTTCTGGCCCTTGATAAGGTGACTCCAGGCATCGCCAGCGATGAAACTCTGTTATACGGTGTTGAGGTTAAGTTCTACTCCAATAAGGTTGTAGTGAACGCAGACTTCGAAACCAGTGTCAAAGGTCTTCGGGCCATCGGCGACGGCGCATCTGTCACACGGGGACTTCAGCAGGCATCTGCCAACGGACTGAGCGTTGCAGGAAGTATTCTGGCAAAAATGAAATAAAAGATTCATATATAAAAATGAGCTTTGACTGGTCTTAAAGACCATTTCAAAGCTCATTTTTTATGTTCTGAAGCCGCTTTTACCGTGCAGGCGTCATTATAAACTTGTTTAGAGATTTATTCAGAGACAATCAGGGCTTACACCAGCTTCAGCTTCTCCATGGCATAGGCGATCCCGTCATCCTCCACATTCTTTGTATAAAAGGTGGCATAAGGCTCAAGCTCCACGCTGTGATGCCCCATGAGGATGCAGTTTTTTGCATACTCAAACATGGATAAATCGTTGGTACTGTCGCCGAACACATAAGCATCCTCTAAGGGAATCCCATAGTGCTTTAAGACCAGCTCAATGGCCGTGGCCTTGGAATACCAGGCCGGAATGCACTCATAGAAGCCGTCTCCCCGGTCAAGGATTTCAAAATCCAGTCCCAGGGCCCGGGAAAAACCCTTGATATCGCTTTTCTCATCGGAAAACAGACAGAACTTATCAAAGTCATAACAATCCTCTTCCCAGCCATAGGGAGAGAGATTTCCTTCGCTGGCTACAATCGCTTTCAGCCTTTCCACCTCAGGAATCCTGGAGGTTTCCTTTCTGAAATAGCAGCTTTCCGTTCCCTCCAGCACTCCGTCCAGGCCATGGGCCACGATCAGCTTCTTAATCTCCATTCCCCGCTCCCGGGGGATGGTTGCTGAAAAGAGGACTTCATTCCCCACGATCACACGGGTTCCGCAGCCGCAGCAATAGCCATCCACCTCCAGTAAGTCCTTTATGGGGCCCATGAGGCAATAAGGGCGGCCGGAATTGATAAATACCAGATGCCCTTTTTCCCGGGCCTTTTCAACTGCCTGTTTCGCGCTTTCCGGCACGTTCCGGTTGACTTCGGAAAAAAGGGTGCCGTCAATATCAAAAAACAGTACCTTTCTCTTCTCTGTCATTGGTCACCTCGGAAGCACAGGGTCCCTGTGGTCTCATCCATGCTGTCCACAATTGCCAGGGATTCCACCCGGATTCCTTCCTGGCGCAGACGGTCGCCGCCGGTCTGGAAGCCTTTTTCAATCACGATTCCCGCGCCCACCAGCTCTGCGCCGGATTCACGGACAATAGAGGCCAGGCCTTCCAAGGCTTTTCCGTTGGCAAGGAAATCATCAATCAGCAGCACCTTGTCTCCAGCTCCCAGAAACTCCTTGGAAACCATGACGTCGTAGACCTTTCCGTGGGTAAAGGATTCCACCGGGGTGGTGTAGACGTCGCCTGCAATGTTCTTGGTTTTGGACTTCTTGGCAAATACCACCGGCACATCAAAATACTGGGCTACAATACAGGCAATGCCGATGCCGGATGCCTCGATGGTGAGAATCTTGTTGACCTCACAGCCGGCAAACCGCCGCTTGAATTCCTTTCCGATCTCCACAAACAGCTTGATATCCATCTGATGGTTCAAAAAGCTGTCCACCTTCAGTACGTCTCCGGATTTGATCTTTCCGTCTTTCCGTATCCTGTCCTTTAAAAGCTGCATAAAGGTTCCCCCTGTCGTAAATTATTATTTTATCACAGCATTTTCCGTAAGAAAATCCATAACCTTATTATTTAAAATATAATCATCTACGTTAAACTGGCCTGCAGACTCGATCATCTTATCAACGCTTTCATAGCCCATCTGGGTCGCAGTTTCCTGACGGTCATCATCGGATACGGTAATGTTTTCCTTTTCCGCAATTGCGGTCACGATCAGCCTCTGCTCTACAATGGCTTCTGCCTGGGACTTTAAGGCTGTCTTAAAATCTTCTTCCGCCATACCTGTAAATGCGGTTGCAAAGCTGGCAAGATCCATGCCGTAGGCTGCTGCCTGGTTGGTGTAGCTGGCAAGAACGTTGTTGTAGTTGGCGTCAATGGCGTCCTGGTTTGGCTTCACGGTTGAACCGTTTAAGATAGCGGTATAAATGTCGCTCTTTACCTGCTGCTCCGCATCAGCATTCTTGTCGGAAAGCAGGGACTGCTTCTTATCTTCCTTGTATTCGTCTACGGTCTTGAAATCAGAGTTTTCCTGAACAAATGCATCATTTAATTCCGGAACCTGCTGCTCGCTTACGGTGTTGACCGTCACTTCAAACACTACCGGCTTTCCGGCCAGATCTGCATTCTGGTAATTCTCCGGGAAAGTAAGGTTTAAGGTTACCTTGTCCCCCTTCTTTGCGCCGATGAGCCCGTCCTCAAAGCCGTCAATAAACTGGTTGGAACCGATGGTTAAATCCTGGCCCTGGGCTGTTCCGCCGTCAAATGCCACGCCGTCCTTTGTTCCTACGTAATCAATGTTTACCTTGTCTCCGTCCTTTACGGCCCGGTCCACTTCAACGTAAGTAGCCTTTGCCTGAAGAGCGCTCTGGACCGCCTGGTCCACTTCTTCATCGGTCACTTCCACCGGAGTCTTGGTCACTTCAATTCCCTTATAATTTCCCAGGGTAATGGTTCCGTTGTCCATACCTGTTAAATCCACGGAGGCCATGGTTTCAGGCGTGGAGGTTTCTTCTGCTGAGGATTCTGTTGCTGTTGTTTCTGCTGCTGTGGTTCCTTCTGCCGCTTTTTTGCCGCATCCGGAAATAAGGGTGGCTGCTGCCAGACCACACATACATACTTTTAAAATCTTTCTCATAATACAATCCTTTTTCTTTCTATTTTTAATAAGTAACAGTAAAACTGCTTCCTGTCAGTTATACCATATCAGGCAAGGTAAAAAAAGCTTTTTCCGCAAATTAACAAAAATTTCAAGATTCCGTCAGAATTTACAATCCTCAGGATTTATAAAATGCACAGAATGCCTTATATGTATTGTATACATCAAGCTTTGCGGAAATCTCAAAGGGTGAATGCATGGAAAGGATGGGCACTCCAAGATCTACCACATCCACATCCATCTGCGCCACGTATTTGGCAATGGTGCCGCCGCCGCCCTGGTCCACGGCTCCCAGCTCTCCGATCTGCCAGTACACGCCGGCCTGCTCCATCATGGCGATGACCTTTGCCATCAGCTCGGCGCTTGCGTCGTTGGAGCCTGACTTTCCCCGGACTCCTGTGTACTTGGTCAGGACGCAGCCCTTGTTTAAAAAGCAGGCATTACGTTCCTCATACACCTGGGCAAAGGTGGGATCATAGGCCGCATTCACATCAGAGGATAAGCAGATGGAATTGCGCAGGATCTTTCTCATATCCCCGTGAACCGGCTCCGCCAGATCTTCAATGTAATGAAGCACATAGTCTGAATTCAGTCCCGTATTGCCGTCGGAACCGATTTCTTCCTTGTCCGTTAAAATGGTCACCGTAGTGTATTCCGGCATCACCGTATCAATTTCCGCCATGAGGGCCGTATAGGCGCAGACCCTGTCATCCTGGCCGTATGCGCCGATCATGCTGCGGTCAAGGCCCACATCAGAGGCTTTCTGGGCAGGCACCAGTTCAATTTCCGCCCGCATGAAATCGGCCTCTGTGACTCCGTAGCGCTCGTTGAGAAGCTGAAGGGCCAGAAGCTTCACCGGGTCCTTGATGTCCGCCTCATCCAGAAACGGAATGGAGCCGATGATTACGTTCAGCTCTTCTCCCTTTAAACCGTCTCTTAGCTTCCTGTCGTTCTGCTCCGCCGCCAGATGGGGAAGCAAATCGGTTACACAGAACACCGGATCTCCCGGCTTTTCCCCGATATTCACCTCCACGGTTTCCCCGTTTTTCTTTACGAAGACGCCGTGTATGGCAAGGGGGACGGTGCCCCACTGGTATTTGCGGATGCCGCCGTAATAGTGGGTCTTAAAATAAGCCAGATCGCTTTTTTCGTATAAAGGGTTGGGCTTTAAGTCAAGCCTTGGGGAATCGATGTGGGCGCCGTTGATCCGAAGCCCTTTTTCAAGTCCTGCCCGCCCGAAGGTGGTGGCAATGATGGACTTGTTCCGGTTGACAAGGTATACCTTTTGTCCCGGCTCATAGACTTTCCCCGCCTCAAAGGGGATGTAGCCCTGCATCTCCAGCATGGCTACCGCCTCCCTGACGCACTCTCTCTCCGTCTTTCCGCTGTCTAAAAAGCTCTTATAGCCCTCGCAGAACATCTCCGCTTCCACTCTCTGCTCCGGCGCTTCCTTTGCAATATGAGGAAACTTAAATGTCAGCTCCTCCTGCAATTGCTGTCCTCTTGTTTTTTCCATTGTTTTAAATCCTCCTTTGTCTTCCGAGAGGCTTTCTCAGCCCCACATCTCCTCGCTGTCAAGAACCAGGGTAAAGGGTCCGTCATTAATCAGTTCCACTTTCATATCCGCTCCAAAGCTTCCGTGCTCCACCCGGACCCCGTAAGTCTTAAAATATTCCACCACATATTCGTAAAGCCGCTCCGCCGGCTCCGGCCCTCCGGCCTTTATAAAGCTGGGCCGGTTGCCCTTTTTGCAGTCCGCATAAAGGGTAAACTGGCTGACCACCAGGATCTCTCCCGCCGTATCCGCCAGGGAAAGGTTGGTCTTTCCATTTTCATCCGGAAATATCCGTAATTTGTATATCTTGTCCACCATCTTCCGGGCGGTTGCCTCATCATCCGTATCGGACACGCCCAGAAGAAGGAGAAAACCGTTCTGGATGGCTCCGGTCTCCTGCCCGTCCACCATAACGCTGGCGTGAGCCACCCGCTGTAAAACAACTCTCATGTCCATTTCTCCTGTCTGTTTGCCATCAGTCAGCCCGTTATGGCTGACTATGCTATTTTAATACAAGCCTCAAATACTCCATAAGAGTCTCTGTGGCCTCTTCCCTGTATACAATCTCTCTTGCCAGCACCGGATAATCGGTGATGATGTTATCCACTCCCAGCATCTTCATCCGCTCCATCTCGCTTTTTGTGTTGACGGTCCAGGCATGGACGGCCTTGCCCTTTTCATGGGCCGCCTCCACAAGCCGTTCGGTGACAAAGCTGGAACGAAGGCTGATAAAGTCGATATCATCGCTGGAATAATAATTTCCATAAGCCGCTGAAATGATATATCCGGTACGGATCTCCGGGTCCAGCTCCTTGATTCTGGCCAGATAGGACAGCCGGACAGAGGTGACCAGACATTGCTCCTTCATCTGGTAATTCTGGATCAAAGCGGCCACCTTATCCGGCAGGTCGCTGCTTCCTCCCACATTTTTAATCTCAATGTTTACGTTTACTTTCCCCTTGCAGTACTCCAGGACCTCCTCAAGGGTGGGGATCTGTTCTCCTGCAAACTCGCCGGAAAACCATCTTCCCACATCCAGGGTTTCAAGGTCTTCAAAGGTATAGGCGCTTATGGGGCGGTTGATCCCGGCCACCCGCTTTAAGGTGGTATCATGGCCCAGAACCACCACTCCGTCCTTTGTTTCCTGCACATCGATTTCCACGAAATCGGCCAGATCCTTCACCGCCTTTTCCATGGCAGCCATGGTGTTTTCCGGCGCTTCCTTAGAGCTTCCCCGATGGGCAGTGATGGTAATGGGGGTTAACATGTCTCCGGTAATGGCGGAACCGTTTCTCACCACGTCAAACAGGGAAAACAAGCTTCCTGCAGCCACTACCGCCACTATGAGAACAGCCCGCCATCCGTTTACGGACTTTCGGGGGGAGTAGGCAAAGCTTTTCTGCTTCATTCCCCCGGAAAACCGGAAATACTGGACGCTTATGGCTCCCAAATTGCCCACAGCCATGACCATGCTGGTCAGAAATATCAGCACCAGCTCGATCTGGTTGCAGGCGGCGGGGAGTATGGCCAAAGCCAGCCGGTTGTCCGTCAGCAGGGTCATCCCAACGGCAGTGACCAGCACGCAGAAAGCATAGACCAGTTTCATCCCCAGCACTGCCGCCCCATAAAAGGCACAGAGGAGAACCATAACCTTGAAAAGCCGGGACCGTAAAAGCCACCGGCTTCTTAAATATCCGTCACGGAAATTTTTCTGCTCGATCATGCAGGTGTGAAACGTATAGAGCCCAGGCGCGGAAAGAGCCAGAACAGCCGCAAGGACCGCCGCCAGGGTTGCCTTTCCCCAGAACTGTCCGAAGATCTCGGACATGACGAAGTTAAGAGGCTTTACATGGGTCAGAACCCGGTACAGCAGATACAGGTTCGTCAGAACATAATTTGCAAGTATTAAAAGCCCCAGCCGCCAGTTCTTCCTGGCGATCTCATCGCCCAGCTTTGATAGGCCGCCTGACAGAATCTCCCCCGGCTTCAGCTTCCGGGAATAGAGAGCTCCCTGGAACAGAGTGAGGAGACATCCGGTTTCCAGGGTCAAAATCAGGATGCCGGTGACAGCCAGCAGAAACATGGTCAGAATTGTCCAGGGCTTTAACAGGAAATCACCGATATTGGAGGCGGTCAAATAGCTGTATCCCGCCATACGCAGGGCGAATAAAAGGCTTTTGTTCAAAACCAGCAAGTAGAGGATGGTGGTGGCCAGCCGGAACAGCAATTCAAAAACAAACGCATTTTTCTGGTTAAACTTAAAAATTTTCCATGTTTCTTTTGTTAATGTACTCATATATCATAACCTTCTTTGCGGAGGTCAAAATGCGGCCCCACCGGATGGGTCATATGGGCCCTTCCTCCTCTTCCGGCCAGTCGGCCTCCTCGGCCTCTTTCTGCTGTTCCTCGCTCAGCTTTAAGATTGCCTGGTTTAAGGAGAACATTTTCCCGTCCAGCATGTTTACCACATCCGCACAGGCTTTCAGCTCCTGCTGAAGATAAGCCGGCGCATTGCCTTCAAACTTGTAATATATTTTATGCTCCAGGCTTGCCCAGAAGTCCATGGCAATGGTCCGTATCTGGACCTCCACCTTGGTATCCACAGGCCCGTCTGTCAGATAGATGGGGATGGTGACAACCATGTGATAGCTCTTGTAACCGTTTGGTTTCGGGTTCTGGATATAATCCTTCACATAAAGGACCGTAACGTCGCTCTGCTTGGTTATCATCTCCGCAATCTGGTAAATATCTGAAGTAAAGGAACAGATGATCCGTATCCCGGCAATATCGTTTAACTTCTCCACCATGTTGTCAATGGTCACCTCATAGCCGTACCGCTTCAGCTTCTTCACAATGCTGTCCGGCGTCTTGAGCCTTGACTTGATGTGTTCGATCGGGTTGTAATTGTAAATATGCACGAATTCGTTGTTGAGTATTTCGATTTTTGTATTGATTTCCTTTAACGCAGAATCATACAAAAACATCACGGATTTCCACTGGTCGACCTGGTTAAATGATTTGGGAATATTCATTTGGCATTCCCCCTCTCTTTCACCCTGTTTTCAGTGAGACAGGGGCGCCTTATGACCCGGCGACCCCTGCTCATTATAAACAGTATACCATAGAAACCCGACTTTTTATATTCTTTTTCCCGAGTTTCTAAAATTTTAATCCTTTTAAGAGTGCGGAAAGTCCTGTGGAAGCAGATCCCTCTTCCTTATAGTCAAAAACCTCCTCCTGAGCCTCCTCATCCTCTGCAACGGCCTTCATGCTTAAGCTTATTTTGTTGTCCGAGGTGGAAATGATCTTGACCTTGACAGTCTGTCCTTCCTTTAAAACAGCGCCGGGGTGCTTGATCCTCTGGGTGCTGATCTGGGAAATGTGAAGCAGGCCGGACAGGCCGTTTTCTAAGTTGATGAAAGCGCCGTAATCCTTTATGCTGTCCACGGTCCCCTCCATAACGGCTCCCACCTGGCATTTTGCGATTTTCCGGCTCTTCTCCTCATTGAGCTTTAAAAGGGCCGGCTCCCTGCCGGAAAGCACCAGCTTGTGGTTTTCTTCGTCTGCGGTGATGACAGTGGCTTCAATGGTCTTTCCATTGTATTCCTCCAAGTTCTCCACGTATTCCGCCGCCAGCTTGGAGGCAGGGATAAAGCCCCGGATGCCCTCTAACCAGACGACTGCTCCGCCCTTTACGATCTCGGCAATCTTCACGTTTATGATGGTCCTGTCATTTAACAGAATCTTTAACCTTTCCCAGGCCTCAAGATTGGTTGCCAGCTTCCTGGAGAGAAGAATGTTTCCCTCTCCGTCGTCAGGGCTTATGACCGTGGCGGTGATCTCGTCTCCCGGATGAATCTCCTGGACTAAGAGAAATTCCGGGTCTCCGCTTATGTCTTCCTTGTGAATGATCCCTTCCGCATAATACTTTAAATCCACAAGCACCGAATCCTCGCTGACGCTTATAACGGTCCCGGTCAGCACATCTCCCTCTCTCACCCTTTTAAAGGACGCTTCCAGCTCCGCGGCGTAATCGTCCATGGTCTCCACTTTTTCCGCCTCTGCCTTTCCGGCCTCTTCTCCTTCCACCTTTGCTTCCTGGGTTACTTCCGCCTTCGCCTCCTCCATGATTCCTTCTTTCATTTCTTCGCTCATATCGGTCTCCTCCATTCATAAAATGCCTTTTTCTGTGTAAAATCTAACTATATATTTATCACATCCTGCCTGATATTTCTATAGTTTTCTCTGGAAAAATGTGTTATATTTAAATATAGTACGGAATAATCAGGCATTGATACGGAAAGGAAACAAATCATGAAAGATATCATGGACTTACACACCCACACCATCGCCAGCGGACATGCTTACAACACCTTATATGAAATGGCCCGGTCGGCTGCCGACAAAGGCCTGTCCCTCATGGGCTCCACGGATCATTCACCAAAGATGCCGGGGACATGCCATGAGTTTTATTTTATAAATTTTAAAGTGATTCCCCGTAAGCTTTACGGAATAAATATACTCATGGGCGCTGAGCTTAACATCTTAGACTACACCGGAAAGGTGGACTTGCGGAAAGGCCTTTTGGAAAGGCTGGATTACTCCGTGGCAAGCCTTCACGAGCCCTGCTACAAAAGCGGCACTGTCTCTGAAAATACCCAGGCCTATTTAGGGGCCATTGAAAATCCTCACATCCACATCATCGGCCACCCCGACGATGGCCGTTTCCCCGCAGACTATGACACTCTGGCCGCCGCAGCCGCTGAAAACCACACCCTTTTAGAGGTCAATTCCAGCTCTCTCCATCCTTTAAGCGGCAGAATCAACTCCTGGGAAAACTGCCGGGCCATGCTGGAAGCCTGCAAGCGCTACCGCACCTGCGTTATTCTCGACAGCGATGCCCATATTGAGGCGGACGTTGGAAACCACCAGAGGGCGTGGGAACTGATCGAAGAGGCCGGCTTCCCGGAGGAGCTTATTGTCAACGGCTCCATGGATCGCCTTCTGCCCTACATTCCAAAGCTGAGGGATTATTTATGATAAACTTCCTGAATCTGGAATATTTTCTGGCTGTTGCTGAGGAATTGAACATCACCAGGGCCGCCAAACGTCTCTACATTTCCCAGCAGTCCTTAAGCAATCACATTTCCAATCTGGAAAAGGAATTCGACGTCCAGCTCTTTCACCGCACCATGCCCCTGACCTTAACCCATGAGGGCCGCGCCCTAAAGCTCCGGGCAAAACAGCTTTTGGACCTAAAGGACGAGACCTACCGGGAGCTGGCCGATATCAAGGATTTTGCTACAGGACAGATTTCCATCGGCGTATCCCACACCAGGGGCCGTTTTCTTCTTCCCGCCATCCTCCCCGCCTACAAGCAGAAGTTTCCCAACATTGAGCTTCATCTGGTGGAGGGGAATTCGTCTGAGCTGAATGCAGCCTTAATTCACGGGGAAATCGATCTGATGATCGACTTGCTGCCCTTTAAGGCTGAGAACGTGGAAGCAGTCCCCATCTGTGAGGAGGAAATCCTTCTGGTGGTCCCGGATCAGATCCTGGACCAGTATTTTCCGGGACAGCAGGCGGAAATGAAAAAGGTGCTGGAGGGAAATGCCGATGTGCAGCTTTTAAAGGATTGTCCCTACCTGCTCATCAATAAGGGCAACCGGGTCCGGACCATTGCCGATGAAATTTTCGAAGAAGCCCAGCTTTCTCCCGCCATTCTCCTGGAGACGGAAAACATCGAGACTGTGCTGGCCCTTGCTGCCAAGGGCATGGGAATCACCTTTTATCCCAGGATGTTCATGTCCGGCTCGGGAAATTCCGCCGACGGGGCGGCGAAAAAGAAAGGGCTGAATTATTACTCTTTAAATTACAGAAAAAGCCACGGCACACTGGCTTTCGGATGCCATAAGGGCAGGTACTTATCCCAGGCCACCAAGGAGTTTATACGGATTGCAAAAGAAAGCATATAGAGGCCATCCAATTTCTGTCAATACATTGACAAAACAGTTCTCATATCTTATTATTAATTAGTAACGATTACTAATATAATTATTATTTCTATTTTCAGAAAGGAAGCGGCCATGAAAACATTAAAGTACAGCCGTCAACGGGAATCCATTAAAGCCAGTCTTATGGCAAGGCACGATCATCCGACCGCCGATGCCTTATACACCTCCATCCGCGAGGAATACCCGAATATCAGCCTTGGCACCGTATACCGGAATTTAAATCTTCTGGTGGAGCTGGGGGAAATACGGAAGCTGACGTGCGGAGACGGAGCAGACCACTTTGATGCGGACACTTCACCCCACTATCATTTTGTTTGTAAAAAGTGCGGCCAGGTTTACGATCTGCCGCTGCCCTCCATGGATAATATCAACCATCTGGCACAGGAGCACACGGATGGTCAGGTAGACAGCCATACCATTTTCTTTTACGGAACCTGCAAAAGCTGCTTACCCCTAAGCCATGAAGAAAAATCTCAGTGATTTGTGTTCAGTGAGTTCACTCATGAAGCACAGGCTGCCTGAATATTTCTATAAGAGGGCCCTCACCCTGCATTCATAATTTGGCGGTCAATCCATCCGCCAAATTATGAGTGTCAAACAATTCGAAAAATAATTCTCAATAACTCTTGACAGAAGAAAAAAGATGTGCTAAATTTAATATCAGTAATCATTATTATTATTGATTATGGTTCACACGACAATATTCAACAAAAAAGGAGACATAGGATCATGAAAAAATGGGTTTGTACAGTATGCGGTTATGTTCACGAAGGAGAGACAGCTCCTGAATTCTGTCCGATTTGCAAGGCAAGTTCAGACAAGTTCAAATTACAGGATGAAAATATGTCCTGGGCATGCGAGCACGAGGTTGGTGTGGCTCAGGGTTCTCCTGAAGATATTATAATGGATTTAAGAGCAAACTTTGAAGGCGAGTGCTCCGAGGTCGGCATGTACCTTGCCATGGCAAGAGTTGCCCACAGAGAGGGCTATCCGGAAATCGGTTTATATTATGAGAAAGCTGCTTTTGAAGAGGCTGAGCATGCTTCCAAATTTGCAGAGCTGTTAGGCGAGTGCGTAACCTCCAGCACAAAGAAGAATCTTCAGTTAAGAGTTGATGCGGAAAATGGCGCTACAGCTGGTAAGTTTGATCTTGCAAAGCGCGCAAAGGCATTAAACCTGGATGCAATCCATGATACTGTACATGAGATGGCTAAGGATGAAGCCCGCCACGGAAAGGCATTCCAGGGCTTACTGGAAAGATACTTCGGGAAATAAACAAGTGGGTAAACCATGATGGTTTCAATATAAATTCAGGAGGGTTAAGACGATGTCCAAATATGCGGGTACAAAAACAGAACAGAACTTAAAAGACGCTTTTGCCGGGGAATCCATGGCAAGAAACAAGTACACCTACTTTGCTTCCGCAGCAAAGAAGGCCGGCTATGAGCAGATGGCCGCCTTATACTTAGAGACTGCCGATCAGGAGAAAGAGCATGCCAAGCTGTGGTTCAAGGAACTTCACGGCATCGGCACCATTGAAGAAAACCTGGTTGCGGCCGCAGAAGGCGAAAACTACGAGTGGACCGACATGTACAAGAGAATGGCCGAGGAGGCCAGGGCAGAAGGCTTTAATGAGCTGGCGTTTAAATTTGAATTCGTAGGAAAAGTGGAAGCTGCCCACGAGAAACGTTACTTAAAACTGCTTGAAAGCTTAAAGAACGATAAGACCTTTAAGGGCGACGCTCCTCTCGGCTGGAAGTGCCGCAACTGCGGTTACATCCACGAGGGACCGGAAGCTCCGGAGATCTGCCCCACATGCGCTCATCCCAAAGCTTATTTTGAAAGAAAAGTGGAAAACTACTAGAAAACTCCTCTAATCAATAAAATATGCCTTAAAACGGCTCCCCCCAGCCGTTTTAAGGCATATTTTTGTCTACGGCTTTCCTCCTTAAAATTCCTTGGTTTTTTCCAGCGCCCATGCTATACTTTTAGATAGTAAAACCATACCTGTCCGGGGTGGAAAACCCGGACAGAATGGAGGAAAATATGATTAAAATCGCTATTGTGGAAGATGAAATCAAATACACGGAAACCTTAAGAAGCTATCTGGACCAATACAGCAAAGACCACTCCGTCAGCTTCCAGATTCAGGCCTTTACCGACGGCCTTGATATTGTATCGGATTATACCGCCGCCTATGATATCATCCTGCTGGATATTCAGATGAAGCACCTAGACGGCATGAAAGCAGCGCAAAGGATCAGGGAACTGGATGAGGATGTAATCTTCATTTTTATCACCTCCTCTGCCCAGTTTGCAGTGGAGGGCTATGCAGTGGATGCCCTGGGCTATATATTAAAGCCGGTCCCTTATCTTTCATTTTCTCAAATTTTAAGCAAGGCCGTCCGCAGAATAAAAAAGGAAAAGGAAGTGCACTACATTTCCATTGATTCTGAAGGCGGAACCATGCGCTTAAACACGGATTCCATCCATTACGTTGAGAGCCGGCTCCACCATGTTCTCCTTCACACGGAAAAAGGAGACTTCATAACTCCCGGCCCCATGAAACGGATGGAAGAAGCCTTAAAACCCTTTGGCTTTGCCAAGTGTCACAATGCCTACCTGGTAAACTTAAGGCATGTGGCCGGAAGCCTTCCAAATGATGTGGTGCTGTTTTTCGGGGAACAGATTCCGGTGAGCCGAGGCCGGAAAAAATCATTTATGGACTGCCTGACAGATTATCTGGGAGGATGAGCCGATGAACTTTGCCGAACTGATGAATACCCCCCGCCCCTTTACCGCTCTTGCGGAATGGTGCGCCTGCATGATTTACATTCTCATGCTTCCCAAAAAGCTTAAGGGCTTTAAGCTGGCTGCTTCCCTGGCCGGTATGTTCGTCCTGTTTTTCTCTCTGCACCAGCTGTCCGGAACCTTTCCCCTGTACCTGTGGTTTCCGGGAATGATCGCAGCCATTTTGCTCATGTATTTCTGCCTTTACGCCTCCTGCCAGGTTTCCCCCTATGATGCGGGATTCCTCTGCGTCCGGGCCTTTGTTCTGGCGGAATTTGCCGCCTCTTTCCAGTGGCAGCTCTATGTGTGGTGGGCTCTCAGCTACCAGAGGGAAAACCGGGTGCTTTCTGTGATCATCATGCTGGTTTCCTACCTATGCCTTTATACCGGGTACTATTTTCTTGAAAAGGAGCACATCCCGGATGATGAGGGCATGAGGGTGGAAAGAAAGGAGCTGCTGGGCGCCGCATCCATTGCCCTGGGTGCTTTCCTAATGAGCAATATCAGCTTTGTCATGCCCAATACTCCCTTTTCCAGCGCCACCAGCTCCCTGCTTTACGTGCGGACCCTTGTGGACTTCGGAGGACTAATCATGCTGTATGCCCAGCAGAACCGGAGAAAAGAGCTCAGGGTGCGGAGCGAGAACCATGCCATGAATGTGGTCCTCCAGCGCCAGTACGACCAGTACCGCATGGCAATTGACAGCACGGAGCTCTTAAGAAGGGAATTCCATGACTTAAAGCATTACATGATCGCCATCCGGGCGGAACAGGACCCGGAAAAGAAAGAGCAGTACTTATTGGAAATGGAAAAGGCCATTCTCACCCAGGAGGCCCTTGCCAATACCGGGAACCAGGTGCTGGATGTGGTGATCACCACAAAAAGCACCTACTGCACCCAGAACAAGATCAGCTTCACCTGTATGGCCGACGGAAAGCTGATTTCTTTTCTGCATGTGAAGGACATCTGTTCCATCTTCGGAAACGCCCTGGACAATGCCATTGAATGCGTTTCTCAGTTCGATGACCCGGAAAAGCGGCTGATTTCCCTTTCCATTTACAAAAAGAACGGATTTCTAATGATCTGCTGCGAAAACTATTCAGAAAATCCTTTGGTCATGGCGGGCAGCAATCTTCCGACCACCACCAAAAGCAACAAGCAGTACCATGGATACGGGTTGAAGAGCATCCAGGCCGCAGCCCAGAAATACGGCGGGACCATGACCATTTCCTCCAAGGACAACTGGTTCATTCTTCAGGTTCTTATCCCGGTTGGGGAAAATACATTATAAAACCAAATGTGGCTTTACAGATCTTAATTGACTGAGACATGCCATACCTCTTTTACCTTTATTTATTAAAGAATACTTCAATTCCTGTGACTATCAATATTAACATTGACCACGTAATCGAAGAATCCGTAAATTACAGACCTGCCACATCCGGCAGAAGAAATTCTATCGAATGAAGAAAGAGCGTTAGAAAGCCAATTTTTAATCAGCTTTCCAACGCTCTTTTCCTATGCCGGCTCCTGCCGGCTGTTTATTTGTCCTCGTTCTTAAAAATGATCTTGAATATGGGGAAAAACACCCAGAATGAAATAGCGGAGTTAATCAGCATGGTGATCACATCTGCAATGGTCTCCCCTCCGCCTCCAAGCTTCAGACCTTTCATAAACAGGTTATAAATAGGAGCCTTATAAAGTCCCTGAAGGGCAGCCGCTCCAATGGTGATAATGATATAAGCGATCACATACCACATGGCCGCCTTTGCGGTGCTGTTATTTGCCTTAAACGTCACATTTCTTTGAAGAAAGAAGTTAATGACCTGGGCAATGGCCATGGTGATTTCCACCGCCAGGAAGTAGGCGAGCCCGCCTCCTCCTCCCGCAGAAAGCTTTCCTGCGGCATAATTGAATATATAGTAAGGCGTGCCGTCCAGATTCGATCCCACATGCCATACCTGGAAATTGGTATCCACCAGAGAGGTCATTCCGAAAAGATTCCGGAAAACCGGCATTAAAATCATCTGCAATACCGTGACCCCGTTGGATACCATGAAAAATATTAAAAACTGCGCAGCCGTCGGATGTTTGTGGGAAAATGATTTCCACCCAGCCCTTATTCCTGCAAGCATGATCTCACTCCCTTCTATTTTCCGGACAGCTTCTTTTCATAAGCCCGGTTCGCCCTTGCGTTGGCAAAGTATCCGCCGATGATCTTCTTCATTCCCCGGAAGAAATGGCCGTTTACCACCAGCACCATTCCTCTTGCCATTTCCATGCTGACCGCCCCTCCCGTCATTTTCGCTATGCCGCGAAACGGCATGTTATAGATGAACAGAAGGTTTAAATCCGGTTTTCCCTTTGCCTCGCTTCTGGCCTTCAGGCGTTCCAAAATCCTGCAGATCAGTCTCGCCAATGGGCTTTTTGCATAATACATCTGGCAGAGGGCATCGTTTATCCCCAGCTCTCCGGACCACTTTCCGTCAGGCACGGCATGGCCCAGCAGGATTTCAAATTCTTCCCTTGACACATTCCGGACACCTCCTGAATAATAGGATTTCAGATTTTCAGGTTTATACGGCAGCCGGTCTGTAGTGCCTGCCATGGTTATGGTCTGGCTCAGCCTTATATCCGACACGCTGGCCCCAAGGAATACCGTATACACTCCGCTTTCCACCTCAAAGCGGCCCGTAGCAATATTCCAGTAACGGAAGGTCTTGTCATCAAAGGGAATGGTGACTGTTGTGCTTTCTCCTGCTTTTAAGAACACCTTGGCAAATCCCTTTAATTCCTTATCCGGCCGGAAGATCTTTCCCTTTGGCCCTCCCACATAAAGCTGCGCCACTTCCTTTCCGTCAAGGCTTCCCGTGTTTGTAAGGGTAAACCGGACGCCCTCTTCTGATACCTGAATATCAGAATAGGAAAAGACGGTGTAGGAAAGTCCATAGCCAAAAGGATACTGCACCGGGACCTTATTGGTATCATAATAGCGGTATCCCACGTAAATGCTTTCCCGGTACTCACTGCTTCGCTCTGTACTGGGGAAATACCGGAAAGCAGGAGTGTCCTCATAGCTTAAGGGGTATGATTCGCTTAATCGGCCGGAAGGGTTCACCGCTCCGGTAATGACCCGGATCATGGCTCCGGGGCCTGCCTCTCCGCCTAAATAGCCGTGAAGAATGGACTTACAGAGCTCATGCCATGGCATTTCAATGGCTGAACCTGCGCTGATGATCCCCACAATGTTTGGGTTTATCTCCGCCAGGTATTCCAGCAGGCGGATCTGGTTTTGAGGTATTCTCATATGGCTGCGGTCCATTCCCTCGGACTCGCTCAATTCGTCAAGGCCAAAGCAGTAGAGCACCACATCGGCTCTGGCCGCCAGCTTCCCCGCCTGTTCCTTTAAAGCTTCATCCTCTTTCCCGCTGCGCAAATAGCCCCGGGCCGCTCCGATACAGTCTATGGCGGGGTAATCCGGGATCACGGTTTCCATGGTTTCCAGATGAAGGGGATTTACCAGGGAGGAGCCTGCCCCCTGATAGCGTGGATCAAAGGCGAAATCACCGATCAGGGCCACCTTGCAGCCCGGCTTTAAGGGGAGAAGGTCCTGGCTGTTTTTAAGGAGGACGATGCTCTCCTCTGCGGCCCTTCCGGCCAGCCGGTGATGTGCGTCCTTATCATAGGAGCTTTTTCTGCCCTCATTTTCTGACGTAAGCGCAAGCACCGCATCCAGCAGACCATCCACACAATCGTCCAGCTCTTCCATGGAAAGGCTGCCGTTTTCCACCGCTGCAAGCAGCTCCCTGGCCGAATCCAGGCCGGGGGCCGGCATCTCTAAATTAGAGCCGGCCGCCACGCCCTGAACATGGTCATTGGAGCCTCCCCAGTCGGTGACCACCATACCGTCAAAGCCCCACTCCCCCCGCAGGATATCCTTCAGCAGATGCTTATTTTCATTGGCATAGACGCCGTTGACCTGGTTATAGCTGGTCATAATGGCCTTAGCTCCGCCTTCCTTTACGGCAATTTCAAAGCCTTCCAGATAGATTTCCCTGAGAGTCCGCTCATCCAGCACAGAATCCATGGCCATACGCCGCAGCTCCTGGCTGTTGACTGCGAAATGCTTGGGGCAGGCATAAACGCCCTGGCTTTGAATCCCCTTTACATAGGCAGCGGCCATTTTTCCGGCCTGGTATGGGTCTTCGGAAAAATACTCAAAATTTCTTCCGCAGAGGGGGCTTCTTTTAATATTAAGGCCCGGTCCCAGCAGCATATTCACGTTCTGGGATGCCGCTTCCTCCCCGAGAGCTTCGCCGATCTCCCGGCAAAGCTCCTCATCCCAGCTGTTGGCCACTGTGGCCGCGGTGGGGAAACAGGTAGCCGGAAGGGAGGCGTTTAATCCAAGATGGTCCCCTTCCCTGGCCTGTTTGCGGATTCCGTGGGGGCCGTCTGAGCAAAATATGGAAGGGAGGCCCAGACGGTCTATATTCCGGGACTGCCACACGTTTTTTCCGCTTAAGATGGCAGCCTTTTCTTCTATTGTCATTTTTTCAATGATTTCTTTATGTTTCATTTCCATTTCCCTCCGGGCTCCGGCTTTATTCCTTCCCCTCCGTCAGAACTGCCTCCTCAGCTCCCTGTAAGCCTTGTTTCCTTTTATAGCGTTTCATAATTTCCTGTTCCAGGGCAATGAAGCCTGCGGCCAATATCACATCAATCACAATGGCTGTAATCTGCCAGCCAAGCAGGCCGCCCTTTGCGTTATCCCCTTCGTATGCCCGGCTGTTGACCACGGTATACATAATATTTTTGCAGGCATTCCGCATGGCTAAAAGGCTGGTGGCGCTGGCGGTGTCCTTTACATGGTTGGTTTCGGTATCGTAGGCTACCAGCATGGCGTCATTTCCGTTGCGGATTTCCTGATCTGCATTCTGGTATCCGTATCCGCCGAAATAGTCTGTCAGCACAAATCCGCGGAAGCCCCATTCATCCCGGAGCACGGTGTTAAGCAGCGTATTGGAAGCGCCTGCATATTCGGTTCCGATGTAGTTAAATGCGGACATGACCGCCTTTGCACCGCCTTCCTTTACGGCAATCTCAAAGGGCTTCAAGTAAATCTCACGGATTGCCTGTTCGTCGGACCAGGTACAGAGCATATTGTTCCGGTTGGTCTCCTGGTCATTCATGGCAAAATGCTTGATATAGGCATAGACTCCATAGTGCTCTGCCCCTATGATGGCGCTGGCCGCCATTTTCCCTGACAGCAGGCCGTCCTCGGAGTAATACTCAAAATTACGTCCGGCAAAGGCGGAGCGGTGGGTATTCATGGCCGGCGCATACCAGCCGGATACCTCCATTTCATCGGCCATTTTTCCGATGCTCTCTCCAAAGGATTCTGCAATGTCCCGGTTCCAGGTACAGGCAATCATGACTGCTGACGGGAAGCCGATGGAGCCGGTTCCGGTAAAGTTATTGTTGATGGAAGCAGGTCCGTCACAGTCCACAGTCCCCACCTTATCCACGCTCTTGGCTGCTGAGGTCTGATATCCTCCAATGGCGATCATGGTGTCCATCTCTGACACTGTCAGCTGGTCAAGAAGCTTCTCCCACTGGGGATCTTCATAATCCAGGCCCCGCATGGATGCCAGGGATAAGCCGTTCTTAGCTCCGGTTACAGGCATTGCATCCGAATCATTGTTATGATCCCCGGGATTATAGTTACTGTTGTTCACAAAGGTTTTCTTGTATTCTTCCGCCATGGTCATGGATGCAGGAGCGGCTGTTGCCTTCTCATAATTTGCAAATCCGTCTGTACGGGAAAGATAGGTAAGCTCTCCCTTAGCTTCTGCAAACCGGTTTACTGCCGCCGTATCATCAGAAGAACGTGGATTGGTTTCATCATAAACGATCTTATCGGCAACGGCATAGGTCTGTTCCCCTATAATATTGTGGGAGTCCGACCGGAGGGAGATCTTGTAATCCCCGGCCTCCAGCACATAGGAGCCCTTTCCGGACATATCATAGGAAGCCATCTCCTCCGCCTGGAAAGAAACGGGTATAGTCTGGGAAGCGCCTGGCTCCAGCAGATCGGTTTTGTCAAATGCAATCAGGTTTGCAGAGGCTTTCTCAATGCCCCCGTTGGTATAAGGCGGATTATAATAGACCTCTACCACATCCTTGCCTGCCTTATCTCCCGTATTGGTAACGGTTACCTCAAAGGAAATCTTGCCATCGGCTTCCGTAACCGGACCCATTTCCTGGGTAAAGGTGGTATAGGACAGTCCGTAGCCAAAGGGATAAAGCACTGTTTTATCATAATCAATCAGACCTTCCTCTGCTGCGGTTTCATAGAACCGGTAGCCCACATAAATATCATCCACATAATTAACAAAGCTTGGGTAGGTGGCATCACCCTTAAATGCCTTGCCCGCAAATTCCTTCATATTGTCATAGACAAAGCTTCCGAAGTTATTATAATGAGGCGTTGCCGTCAAGTCTGCCACAAAGGTATCGCTGGTCTTACCGGATGGATTGACCGCACCGCGCACCACCTCGCCCAGGGCCTCAAAGCCTGACTGGCCGGTTCCGGGACACCAGATGGCGCTCTTGATCTGGCTGTATTCATCTACAAAGCCAAGCTCCATGGCATTGGCTCCGTTATAAACTAAAACCACGTTGTCAAAATTGGAGCAGACCAGATCCACCATATCTTTTTCTGTCCTGCTCAGCTGCAGGTAATGCTCTCCGGCCTCAAAATCCTTATATTCCTTGGAGTTATCCGTATAGGTAACTGCACTGACATCCGTGGGAAGATCTGCCCCTTCCCCTCCCACACGGGTAATGATGATCATTGCCGTATCGGAAAATGCTTTTGCATCGGAAATCATTTCACTGGTATAGGAAGCCTTTGCAGGCTCGGGAAGTGTCCAGTCCTGTTCCCACATCCCTACTGTGGGACGGTCTGCCCGGTATGATGTGTAGAAATCAGAGAGCTTGGTATTTAAATTAAAGCCTGCATCTTCCAGCCCCTGAAGCAGGGACACGGTCTCATAGGCGTCCGACAGGGAACCTGACCCGGTTCCGCCATAGCACGGATTGGTGGAGGCCCAGCCAAAAACATTTAAGTTGGAATCAGACTTTAAGGGCAGAAGATTTCCTTCATTCTTTAACAGGACAATTCCTTCTTCTGCTATCTCAGTACAAAGTGCTGTGGCTTCGTTGGAAGTCTCTTCTGAAATCGTTCCGCTTCCTGTTGCAAGGGAAATCAGGCTGGACATGGGACCCCAGCAAATCAGATTCACCACAATAACAAACGCCAGCAGGACAGCCATAAGCCCCTGTCTGCGGATCAGATACTTAACCGCTCTCTTTTTCTTCCTGCATGCCACCATAACAATCACGGCTGCCGCAATTACAACGGCCAGGCCGATCAAATATGGTACGCAGAGATTGACAATCTTTAAGACATCATCAATATTAATCTGTAGCATTTCTTTCATCCTCCTCAAAACATGTTACCGCAGGCCTGTGTGGTATGTCTACAATTTACCACAACTTTAAGGCCAAAGGAGGCTTTGCGCATAACTGGTCTGAATTCCTGCATAACTGGCAAAGGACCTGTCTCCAGCCAAAGAGCAGAGTAAAACGGCGATATAAGCCCATTTCAGAATTGTTAACTGCTATAAGCTGCTTTCCGTTTATAAGCCCTCATTGCGAAAATATACGCAACAATGAGAATACCCAAGCACCATGCGAGCGCAATCCAAATATCATTGCCGACAGGCTGCCTTGTAAGCAGCGCGCGAATGGCATCCACGATCGAAGTAACCGGCTGGTTTTCGGCAAAGGCACGAACGACAGGCGTCATCGAATCGGTAGGCACAAACGCCGAGCTGATAAATGGAAGGAAGATAATCGGATAGGAAAAGGCACCTGCGCCGTCCACTGATTTTGCGGACAGTCCGGCAATCACCGCGATCCATGTCAAGGCCAGCGTAAACAACGCCAGAATCCCGGCCACGGCAAGCCATGGCAATACTCCCGCCGACGAACGGAAGCCCATAATGAGCGCTACGAGAATGATTACGGCAACCGAAATCGCGTTGGATACCAGTGAGGTCAGCACGTGCCCCCACAGCGGGGCGGAACGCGCAATGGGCATGGAGTGGAACCGTTCAAAGATGCCGCTTTTCATATCCATAAACAGACGGTAAGCCGTATAAGATATACCGCTTGCTATCGCAATCAGCAAGATGCCGGGTAACAGATAATTCACATAGTTATCCGCGCCGGTTTGAATCGCGCCGCCTAACACATAGACGAACAGCAACATCATCGCAATCGGAGTGATGCAGACTGTGATAATGGTATCCATGCTGCGGGAAATATGGCGCATGGAACGTCCAAGCATAACGCACATGTCGCTGAAAAAGTGTTTCTTTACAGTTTCCATTTACTTTTCCTCCTTCTTGCCGATGATTGCGAGGAATATTTCCTCCAATGTGGGCTGTTTTTCCACATACTCCACTTTCGCAGGCGGGAACAGCTTTTTCAGTTCATCAAGGGTGCCGTTGGCGATAATTTTCCCTTCATGCAGAATGGCGATTCGATCCGCAAGCTGCTCGGCTTCCTCCAAATATTGCGTGGTCAGAAACACCGTTGTGCCATTATCAGCAAGCTCTTTTACAGTATTCCAGACCTCGATGCGTCCTTGGGGGTCAAGCCCGGTGGTCGGCTCGTCGAGAAAGATAATCTGCGGCTTTCCTACAAGGCTCATGGCAATGTCCAGTCTGCGGCGCATACCGCCCGAATAGGTGGAAACCCTGCGGCCGGCGGCTTCGGTCAGGCTGAAGCGTTTCAGCAAATCTTCAGCTGCTTGATGGGGATTGGCAAGGTGCCGCAGCCTGGCGATCATGATGAGATTTTCCCGCCCTGTTAAAATCTCGTCCACGGCAGCGAATTGCCCTGTCAGGCTGATGGACTGGCGCACATAGTCGGGCTTTTCCGCAACGTCAAAGCTGTTCACGAGGGCGGTTCCGCCGTCCTGTTTCAGCAGCGTGGTGAGGATTCTGACAATGGTTGTCTTACCCGCACCATTGGAGCCGAGAAGGGCGAAAATATTGCCTTTTTCCACCTCAAACTCAACGCCCTTTAGAACATGAAGTTTTTTGTAGGACTTTTGCAGCCCTTTCACCTGAATTGCTTTTTCCATTCCGATATCCCTCTTTTACTTTGTTTTATCCGTATACTTTTTTACGGCCTTGTAAACGTCCCGGTCAACAGATTCCTGATAGATGTCAGCGTAAGTTTTTGAATCTTTAACCAGTTCGTCGCAGAACGCCGCTGCGTCACTGCCTATCACCTCGAGAACGCCTTTCCCCGAGGCCGCGCCCTCCTCAAAAAGATCGACAATTCCCGAGAGCAGACCCGTTTCTTCGGTCAGCTGGGCAGGGCCGACCTTAAAGAGATATTTTTGAATCTCTTTATAAACAATCTGATAATCCTGGGGAAGTGCTTTGACACGCGCCACATGTGCCCGCCACTCTTTTTTGCCTTCAATGATATCTTGTATTCTCATTTTAACCTCCTATTTACCTAACTTTTTAGCTATATTGTTGTTGAGCTGCCTGCGCCACTTGTCGCGATAAGTCTTTGCCCCTTCTTCGCCGGCCAACGCTGAACAGAAGCCTTTGATATCGTCACCCAAAACCTCCTGAACACTCTGGCCGTCCGCTGCCGATTCTTCGAGCAGGCCAAGTACTCCGTCAAGAATCGGCATGAGGTTACGGCCGGTGAAATCTGAGTGCGGCCAAAGATTCAAACTGATTTTTTCCCATGCCTCCTGATAATCAGCCGGCAGCTTTTTGACCCGCAAATCAAAGGCTTTCAATTCTTTAGTCATATCGTTTCCTGTAATCCGATCCCAAAAGTTCATTATTTCTTCTCCTTTAACTCGTTAAGTTTTGATGATACGAATTCCCATTTTTCCCAGAACTTCCCCAGTTCCTCACGTCCCGCATCGTTGAGCACAAAAAATTTTCGCGGCGGCCCCATGTCGGAGGGCTTCTTGGTGATCTCCACCAACTTACCTTTTTCAAGCCGTATCAGGATGGTATACACCGTTCCCTCCACAACATCTGTGAAGCCAAGGGCGTTCAGCTGCCGCGTGATTTCGTAGCCGTAGGTTTCTTTGCGGCTTATAATTTCAAGGACGCAGCCCTCAAGCACCCCTTTGAGCATCTCTGTTAAGTTTTCCAACACAATCCCTCCTTTACTATTTTGTATGACTTGTATTAAGTGTTACTGACTACTGCTATATAGTAACACTAAATAGTCGATTTATCAATAGCAATTAACTTGAAAATAAATCCATTTAAAATGTAAGGAACTAAACATCATACGCGAAACCCCAATATCGGCTGTACTTCCACGCCCTGTACTCATCAAAAATCGGATACAGTATTATTAAGTGTTGATGTTGCAGCGATTAGATAAACTGATTTTGGCACAAAAAAAGAACCTTGACTGGCTTTAAAAACCAGCTTCAAGGCTCATTCTTTATACTCTTTAAAGCAAAGGCAAAATGCAGTTGACCCACAGCCAGCTAAGAGGCATGACCAGCACCATGGCCGGTATCATATCCGCTATGGGGAATTCTTTCAGCTTCGTCATGCGAAAGCCGGTAGCCAGCATGAGGAAGCCTCCGCAGGCCTTAAAATCCAGGATCATTTCCGGCGTGGTCAGGGGATATATGAATTTTGCCCCTAAAAACAGCAGGAAGAAAATGATGAACTGAGGGACGGCTATGACAGATACCACCAGACCCAGATTGCAGGCAAAAATCGCCGCGGTGAAGAAATCCAGGATGGACTTGGAAATCAGGATAGTGCTGTCACCGGTCATTCCGGAGTCCAGGGAACCGTATATTCCTGTGCCGCTGGCGCAGAACAATACGATTACGGTTACAAGGGTTGAAATGAATTCTTCATGGGATATCTGGGAGCCCTGGCCCTGAAACAGGGCCGCTATGGGCTTTTGCATCTGGACGGCTCCCCGGTTGATCCACTTGCCCAGATGCAGGGCAAGGCCGATTCCGGTTCCGATAACAACGGCAAATATTACTGCGGGCATGTATTTCATCAATCCGATGGAGCTGATTCCCATTCCCATGGAACAGACTCCAAACACCAGGGTTAAATTTGCTTTAAATTCTGCGGTCAGTTTTTTTCCGGCCAACGCTCCCACAATTCCGCCGAAAACAACGGACAGTGCGTTGATAATTACTCCTACGGGCATTGTTTTTCTCTCCTGTTTTCTTATTCGTATAAATCAGGAAGCCATTTTTTAGGATCGACCTCCATAAATTTGGCTCGTTCAAAGCGTGATTTCTGGTCAAAGGGCACCGTGCAGTCAAAGATCGCCTTGCAGGCAACGCCTCTTGCCCGGATGCTGCCGGAATACTCCGGCTGGTTGGACGGATCTAAGGGATGGCACTGAACTCCCGGAATGGGCACCATATCCAGATTTGCCTGGAAGCGGGTGGTCATGGCCCACATGACATCCTTCATATCAAAGCAGTCCACATCCTCATCCACCAGGAATACATGCTTTAATTCCGCAAAGGCGCTGAAAGCCAGCAGTGCCGCCTGTCTCTGACGTCCTTCATCGGAGGGAACAGACTTTTTAAACTGCATGACCGCAACATACTTTCCGCCGCCGGAGGAAGCACAGTATACATTTTGAAGCCTTCCGGGCATTGCCTTCTCCACCATTGCAAGAATGCTGGCTTCTGTTGGGATGCCTGCCATGGAAACGTGCTCCTCGCTGGGCCCGATACAGGTCTGCATAATGGGATTTTTCCTTGTTGTGACTGCTTTTACTTTTATGACCGGAAGCTCCGGGTTGGCAGGGCCGCAGTATCCGGGGAATTCGGGCATTGCCTTTCCCGTATTGGAATTGATGTCCTCACGGATTCTTCTGCCGGGCAGAATCTCTCCTTCGATGACGTATTCTGCATTGGCAATGGCTCTTTCCTTTATTGTCAGACATTTTACCAGCTCCACCGGCTCCTTGCGGATGGCTCCTGCTGCCTGAAGCTCATCATAGCCCAGAGGGGTTGTGGGCGGCTCAAAGCAGGAAGCGATTTCTATGGCAGGATCTACGCCGATGCTGATGGAAATGGGAAGGGCTTCTCCCCTGGCTTCTGCCAATTCCCTGAAATATCCGATATGGCGTGCGCCCGGCTGTAAGAAGATGGATATTTCATCCTCTGACTGGAAGCACATGCGGTGGATGGTAACGTCGGACTCCCCGGTTTCCGGATTGGAAGCGTAGCACATTCCAAGGGTTATGTAGGGGCCTGCGTCCTCCAGGGTATTGGTGGGAGCGGGGACCAGCTTTCTGATATCAAAGCCCGGCTCCGAAGCCAGATATACGACCTCCTGGCATTTGGCCTGTTCATTGGGAATTGTCACCGGGGGAATTGGATTGGCAACGGATTCCTTTAATAAAAATCCCAGCCTCTTGGGATCGCAGTCCAGCAAATGGCCCACTCTTGTACGGCTGGCAAGAAGCCCGATGGCAACTCTTGCTCCTTCATGGCCCTTGATGTTGTTAAATATCATGGCAGGCCCTTCCTTCGTGGGGCGCATGACGGTTCCGCCGGCGCCTACATGACGGTATACACCGGATAATTCCCCCATAGGATCCACTTCCACATCGGTTTCCACAAGCTGGCCCGGTATGGATCTCAGCAATTCCAGGGCTGAACGTAAATCACTTACCTTTTTCTCAGACATTTCTTCTTCCTTCTTTCTTTTTTATGTAGTAAAATCCAAAGCCGGTTTACGGTTTTAGATTTTCCATAATCTCTTCCAGCATTTCATGGGTCTGGCGGACGATTTCTTCTATCATGGGGACTGTTGCATTGTCGTAATGGATGCCGCAGACCACAGTGACCGGAAGACCCCTGATTTGGGACAGGGCCTTTGCATAGCTGTTTCCTATCACATAATCCTTATGGCCAGGCAAGCTTATGGAGCTGACTTCCTCTCCGTTCTTATAGATGCTTACGGAGCCCACATGAGGCAGACAGCCGCCGGTAAGCAGAATATGGATATCCTCCGGCATTATCGTCACCCATGCGCTTATATCATGGCCGTACAGCTTTCGGGTAATCTGAAACCGGTCTGTCACTGGTTTCCCTCCCATCTGCAAAAGCCCTGGCCCTCTATGTCAAACTGGTCCAGAATCTTTCCTACGATATGCTTCACACAGGCGGAAAGGCTGTCCGGCCTGTTATAAAAGCTCATGACCGCAGGAAGGATCACAGCTCCCATGGTGCTTAATTTATACATGTTTTCCAGGTGAATGGTGGAAAAGGGACATTCCCTTACACACATGACCAGCTTCCGCCGCTCCTTTAGCATCACATCCGCGGCCCGCAAAAGAAGGTTGTCGCTGTAGCCGCAGGCAATTCCGGCCACGGTCTTCATGCTGCAGGGCAGGATGATCATGCCCTTTGTTTTAAAGCTTCCGCTTGCAATGGCGGCTCCGATGTTCTGGCTGTCGTAAACCACATCAGCCAGGGCGCGCAAATCATCCAGAGTATACTCCGTCTCCTGGTCCAGGGTCATTTCCGCCGCCCTGGTATAAACCAGATGAGTTTCCACTGTCCCCAGCTCTTTTAATTGCTTCAAAAGCTCAACAGCCATCTCCATTCCCGAAGCCCCGCTGACACCGATCACCATTCTGTCCATCATTTCTACGATCCTTCCCATTGATTTGCTTTCATTTTATCTTTAAGTCTGACTGGAATCAATTCAGCTTTTGTGATATACTATTCCAAAATGGAATGGTTGGAGGATGTTGTTATGAATCTGGAGCTTTTAACATATTTTCTGGATTTATCGGAAACCTTGAATTTTACGGAAACCGCGGAAAGGCTTTATACCACCCAGGGAAATGTCTCAAAGCACATCTCAGCCCTGGAAAAGGAATTGAACACAGTTTTGCTTTCCAGGGAACACCGGAAAGTGGAGCTTACGAAAGCCGGAAAGGTTCTGATTCCCCACGCCAGACAGCTTCTCCTGGACTGCCGTGCCATGGAAGCGGCGCTTCTCCCCTACCGCTCCATCCAAAACGCGGTTTTAAAGATCGGCGCCATTCCGGTTATGGTAAATTACAATGTTATCCGGCTGATTGCGGAATTTCATCAATGCTGTCCGAAAATTCAGATGGAGGTGAATGAGGTGGAAAGCATCCGTCTTCTGGGCGATCTGAATGAAGGGAAATATGACATTGCCTATACACGGATTTTTGAATCCCAGGCCGATAAATACGACAAGGTAACGGTGGACCACGACCGCTTTGCGGCAGTCCTTCCAGTAAACCACGGGCTGGCAGATCAGAAGGTCATTTCCCTTTCTTCCTTAAAAAACGAACGGTTCCTGCAGCTGGATAAGCATACCCGTCTGTACGAGCCCTTTCTGCAGCTCTGCCAAAAGGCTGACTTTGAACCTTATATAGACCATACGGGAACCCGTATTGATATTATCCTGGATTTTGTGGCCAATGGCATGGGCATATCCCTGATGATGGAAAATTCGATTAAGGCATTAGGGCGTTCCGACATTAAAATTATTCCTTTGGATATGACCATTGAAAGTGAGCTGGCATTTGTAAAGCGAAAGGGACACCATTCTCCTGCCTTAAATTCATTCTGGAACTTTCTGACGGAGAAGTTCCAATGTGACGGTGCTGTTTAAGAAAAATGCTTTCTTTCTGCGGCGGGAAAAAGCCCCATTACCTTCTGGATCTTCTTTTTCATGAGGAAACGGAGCTGGAATCACTCGTTCCCGAAGCGTGGCTGGAACGGCTGAGCGCTTTTATTGCGGAGCATTAGGAAAAGAAAAATGGCATTCAAAAGCTGAATTTCAGCCCTTGGATGCCATTTTCTCTTGTATTATATACAGAACTTTATCATTGCCTCATTTCTACTAACTGAACCTCATAGCCGTCGGGGTCTTTAATAAAAATAAATCTTGTATTTGGGTTGGGAGAAATCGGGCCGCGGATAACGGGTATCTGTTTGCTTTCTAAATACTCCATGGTGCTTTCTAAGGACTCAACCGCAATTCCCACGGAAATGTCGGAATGAAAAGCTTTATCCCCGTCATCCCCGCTCTGGAGCAGTTCAACCTTAGGCTGGTTTTCCTCGCCCAGCATGGCTATTTCCACTCCGTTTCCGCTATGCCTGCTGCAGACCGGCATACCCAGGATACCGTGATAAAAGGAAAGAGAGTCTTCAAGGTTTTTTACATGCAGAGTAACCCAACAAAAATTCATAATTATAACCTCCTGATTTATATATTTCTTTTTATGACTGCCGCAAAAATTACAAGTATGGAAAATACAGGTGCATCCGGCTGTATCTGGTGAAAGAGGTAATCAAAGCCGGCAATCCGAAAACCAATGGAACCCAAATAATGATGAGCAGTCCTGTTATAAGTATACTCTTTCTTTCTATTTTATCAAGAATATATTGCCTTATCCATAAGGAAAGCTGCTGCCTGAAAAAAACCTTTTTTATTCCTTAAGCCAGTATTCAGACCCGGAATCTGTGCGGTCCAAAAAGCCGTATTCAATTAAAAGTCTTCGGATATATGGAAAATCGTGATATACCTTTTTTATCGTATCGTTAATTTCCATTTCACTGTAGCGCTTTCCGGGTAAAAAATGATTGGATATTTCTCGCAGAACCACAATCTTGGCTTTCTCCCTTGCAGGAAACTGTGTTATTGCACCATTTTTATCAAAATAACTTGATATGATCTTCTTGGATTCTTCTACCGTAACATTGTACCGGTCATCCACCATTGTGGCGGTTTTATGAGCGTCGAAAAACTCCGCTGAATTATTTTCTTCTTTCATATTGTTCTCCTTTTTATGAAGCAATTCCATTACAGTTAAAAACAGCTTTGCCTGCTTTTCATACTCATGAAGCTTAAAACGGTGATTCCTCACGGTAGAACAGGAAATGCCCTTTTGTGCTGCGATTTCTTTATCGGATAAGCCCTCTGTCATTAATTTTAAGATGGAGTGCTGTATGCTTGACAAACCTAAAAAAGTGGGATTCATATTTATCAGATAATCCAGCATTGATCCATGTTCTTCTTCCATATGGACTTTGGCCATCTTCCGGGCATCATAAAGATGGCCGCCATGGGAATATATTTCTCCTTTGGTATAGCGGGCGCTGCATATCAGGCAGTAAATGGAGTCCCCGTCTTCCCAAAGCCCATCCGCTAATTCAGCTGCTGCTGCCTGCCATAGGGATTTTTTGTTTAATGAATTGTTTATCGAATTGTTCATCTCTTCAGCGGTATACTGCATTTTAATAATGCGTATATTTTTCCTTTCGCTTTATGATCATTTAAATATGGAATTTTATTCTCACCATATGTTAAGAGAAGCCAGGCAAATAAATTTACTTGCTCTATTAATAATGCAATTATACATCACATTTGAATCAATGTCTACACATAAACAAACATAATTAAATTTTGTTTATTATTTAGTCAAATAATAATGCAGCGGAAGAAAAATCTATTTTTATGAACAGATAAGTTCCGGTAATCAGCTTCCATCCCCAATGCTCCGCCGGACAAATATCAACGATTAACCCATCAGACATAAAAAGGCGGAATTCAAAAGCTGGACATCTGCTCTTAAATTCCGTCTTCTCTTTCATTCTATTTATACATAAAATAAAAATCCTCTGTTTCAGCCGTCTTTACGTCGCACAACCGTACTCCTGATGGCCCTGATTCCAGCCTACCGGTAATCCGGTACATCAAATTCCCGGTCTTTAAAATAGTATTTCCTGTCTTCCTCGCTGATTTCCCGAATCACCCTGCAGGGGTTTCCCGCAGCAATCATGTTATCCGGGATATCCTTAGTCACCACGCTGCCTGCACCAATAACCACATTGTTACCGATCTTAACGCCTGGATTAATGACTGCATTTCCGCCGATCCATACATTATTGCCTATGGTAATGGATATTCCGTACTCATAGCCGGAATTTCTGGAATCCGGATGAAGCGGATGGCCCGCAGTATAAATTGATACATTGGGAGCAAGCATTACATTATCACCGATTATCACCTTGCCCACATCAAGAATGGTACAGTTGTAATTAGCATAGAAATTCTCTCCTACTTCAATGTTTTTTCCATAGTCGCAATGAAAGGGCTGCTCAATGTATACATGCTCCCCTGTTTTGCCAAGTATCATCCGGAGCAATTCATCCATCCGTTTTCCCTCTTCCGGGCCTGACAAATTAAAAGCATGTATTTTTTTCTTATTTTCCATCCGTTCTTCTGCCAGTCCATCCAGCCACGCCTTATAAGGCAAACCGGCCAGCATTCTTTCCTTTTGATTCATCCTGTTTCCTCTCTGATAAACAATCTTTTCTTTTTGCCGGTATACTTACCGGACATTTGAGTAAATGACCGGATCTCCGATTAAACTTCCATAACAAGGAATTGCCAGCCTTTTAAATGGATTCTTGTCCCATCAAGGGATACCTCCGGATAGTTATTAACCAAAACGGTCTTTGGTATCCGCGGAAGAACGGCTTCCTGTGCATCCTTTTGAAAGTTTCCAATGATGAGGAGGGTTTCAGGCCCTTTCCGGTAATAAGCCATAATATTCTTTTCATCCTCAAGAACAGGTTCCAGGGTTCCGTAAATAATGGTTTCCTTCCACTGAGGATGCTTTCTTAACCGGATCAGACTTTTATAGAACATAAAAACCGAATTTTCATCGGAAATCTGGCTTTCCACATTAATATTCTTATAATTAGGGTTCACTCTCAACCAGGGAGTTCCTGCAGTGAAGCCTGAATGGGCTGATGTATCCCACTGCATGGGTGTTCTTGCATTATCCCGGCTGTAGCGGCTTACCATAGCCAGCGCCTCTTCCGGCGTGTACCCTGCTTTCATGGCGGTCTGATACTGGTCCAGGGTGGCAATGTCGTCCACTTCCTCAATGTTAGAAAAGACGGTGTTTTCCATTCCGATTTCCTGTCCCTGATAAATAAAAGGTAGCCCCCGGAGCATAAAATTAAGGCCTCCAAGCATCTTTTTCGCTTCCAGAGTGCATTCCCCTTCCGGTAGATAATGGCTGACTCCTCTCGGCTCATCATGGTTCTCTATGATGTTGGATAAAAAACCGGTGATCCCCACATGCCTTTGGGCTGCAAAGCAGCAATGCTTATAATCTTCCCCGGTAATTTCCACGGCATCGTACCAGCCCTTTTCACTTCCTCCGAATATAGTTTCGTTAAAATCAAACTTGCTGGAAAAATAACCATTTTCACCGATAAATGCTTCTAACTCCTCCGGCCTTTCATTAAAGACCTCTCCCACGGTAAAAGCATCATGAGGCTTAAAACAGCGGTCCCGCATCTCACTTAAAAACTCGCCTACCCCATCTGCATGAGCCAGCATTGTCCGTATGCTGCATAAACCGTCTGCCCGGTCCGGTTCGTAGTCCTGAAAGGGAAGGGCCTTTTTTATATTAATGATCGCATCAATACGGAAACCGCCCAGACCCTTATCCAGCCACCAGTTGATGTTTTTATAGATTTCCTCCCGGACCGCTTCATTTTCCCAGTTTAAGTCCGGCTGCTTTTTATGGAACGAGTGGAGATACTGCTTATTGGTACCGGGTATGTCGCTCCATACGGAATTCCCAAAATAGGAGCGCCAGTTTGTGGGGGACTTTCCGTCCTTTTTTTCACGAATATAAAAGTAGCTTCCATATTCTCCATCCGGATCAGCACACGCCTTTTTAAACCATTCATGCTCGTCAGAGCAGTGGTTGACCACCAGGTCCATGACGATGTACATCTCTCTCTCTTTTGCCTTTTCAATGAGTTCTTCCATGTCTTCCATAGTCCCGAACCTGGGATCTATGCTGTAATAATCCGCAATATCATATCCCTGATCCGCAAGAGGGGAAACGTAAATGGGAGAGAGCCACAGGATATCCACGCCTAAATCCTTTAAATAATCCAATTTACGGATAATTCCTTTCAAATCCCCGATACCGTCCCCATCGGTATCCAGAAAGCTCTTTGGATAAATCTGATAAGCTGTTTTGTCATGCCACCACTTCTTAGTCATCGTATATCAACCTCTCTTTTATGTAGTAGCCTTATTCTACCTCTCAGGACAGAATTTGTCTTACGCTTCTATGATTAAAAAATTCACTATTTTGACTTTTCCTTCCGGTATTGCAACGGAGTTGTGCCGGTATATCTTCGGAATATTTTCAAAAAGTTCCCAAGGTTAAAAAAACCGGAATCCAGACATATGTTCATGACCGGAAGGTCCGTGGTTTCCAATAATGAAATTGCTTTACGGATACGGTAATCATTGATGTATTCGGTGGGGGTCCTGCCAAGGGCCTTTTTAAAAAACCGGCAGAAATATTGTTCGTTCATATTGGCAAGGGAAGCAAGGTCACGGATATAAATCTTTTCTCTGTAATGGTTCCTTATAAAGGTGATGGAGGCCTTGATCAGTTCCACCCGCGTGTCTGTGCTGCGGTGAGAATCGGAATAAAGGCGAAACTGGAACAGCACAGCAAGCATTTTAAGAAGCGAAGCCTTTATCTGAAGCTGAAAAACAACGTCCTCAGAAGCGGCTCTCTTAAGCGCCTGTCCATCTTCTCTTATAAAGGTATCCGTCACATTGATGAAACAGTCCAGGATGGAGGCGTAGGACGGATGATCCGGATAAAGGCATCTCGGAAAAGAAAGCTCATTGTTTTTCAGAGGATTGATCAGATACATCTGAGAGGAGTCATAGGTTTCGAAGCTGAGAAGTGCCGGCTGGAACACGATGGCATACTCCTCATTTAAGCTTTTGGATTCACTGATGATTCCATGAAGCTCCCCCGGGTTGATAAAAAAGATACATTCATCCTTAATCTCATAGGACTCCATATTGACTAACAGGCGAAAATTCCCCTTAATAAAGTGAATGATTTCAATTTCCTCATGCCAGTGATGCTTAACGATCATCCCCATCTGAGTCGATTGTGTCCGGTATATCCCACAGGGGAAAGAACTGGTACCATGGGGACGCCCTTCCTTTAATTTGGATTTTATCTCTGAATTCATGATACTCCTCATTTCCCGGCCGTCTTAATGCCTTAAGGTCAAGCGGATATCCTCAATCCGCTTCGCTGCTTGATTCGGTTAAAAATACGGTATTTTATGTGTATCATATCACAGGAGGGGAAAAGGATTCAAGGAAAAGGATACTGGTCAAGAGATTATGTTTATAGTACACTTAGTAATATAACGCAAGGCAGAATGCCAGGAGGAATACCATGGTCAGACGATTCCGAAGATTATCCTTTCAGTCCAAAATACTGTTTACTTATTTGCTCTTACTTCTGTTTACCGTGGTTATCTTTGCCATCTGCTATGTACAAGGGGTCTCCTCAGCCCTTTCCTACAATATTGAACACATGAAGCAATCCAATCAGCAGAGAAACATGAACTTAGATATTGCCATGGGAAATAACAGCTCCTTAAACCTTCTGCACCTGATCGATCCCAAGGTCAATGTCATACTCCATGAAAAGGTCAGCAGCATGTCCCCCAAAGACCGCTATGAAAGAGATTATTATATGCAGACTGTTCTTAAAATGCTCACAGTCATCAATCCCCGTGTGCAAAGAACAACCATCCTGACATCTGCAGGAGACACCTATTGCAGCATTAACAATATATCAGAGGATTATATTGAAAACGCATGGAATACCATTAAAAGCATTGATTGGAAAACCAAGAGCCAGAAATACTATACAATCCCTTACCCCCAGAAAATAGGAAATACCGGATATTCCCTGGTAACCGTATACCACCAGCTTTCGGATATAGGCGAATATAAAACCTATGGATATCTCCTGGCTGACTTAGATTTTGGGTCCATTGCTAAGGATTTTAATTCCACGGACGCTGCCGACGGCCTGGCATCCTCCTTTGCCATTGTATACAAAAACCAGGTCATCTATAATTCCAGAAACGCCTCTGTCAATCTGGAGACCGGCCTTTCAGAGAAAGAAAAGCAGGAAGCCTTTCCTGATCTGGAGCAGATTGAAGCCTCGGGAAAGGGCTCAGGAGAGCTTTATCTTCATGATACCCTCTGCATTGCCGCTGTTTTAAAAAATGAATCCACCGGCTGGTATCTGGTCCAGTATATCCCAAAGCAGCGGCTGATTAACACCAGCATGGAAAGCATGTTAAATGTCATGACTTGGGTGATGCTTATCCTGACTGCCGCCGGAATCCTGAGTTTTATATTATCCAAGCAGGTCAGCCACCCCATTAAGGCGCTGGCAGAAACCATGAGCCAGGCAAGGCAGGGGGAAGTAAAGCTTTTCAGCGGATTGGCGCCCAGGGAGGATGAAATCGGCAACTTAATTGAAATCTACAATGACATGGGAAAGAGAATCAATGACAGCATTACCAAGATGTATATTATGCAGTTAAACCAAAAGCAGACAGAGCTTAAAATGCTTCAGTTCCAGATCAATCCCCATTTTTTGTATAATGCCTTAAACACGGTTACAGCCATTGCCAGGCTGGAAGAAATTGAGGAAATTCCTGCAATTACGGAAAGTCTTTCAGATATGTTCCGTTACAACATCAAGGGGACTGATTTTGTAACGGTAAAGGATGAAGTGATTCAGCTAAAGAACTATATCCGCATTCAATCCATCCGGTTTCCGGGACGTTTTTTGGTGGAGTATGATATCCCGGCCGAGTACGAAAATAACGGAGTCATTAAGTTCATCCTTCAGCCCATTGTGGAAAATTCCATTCATCATGCCTTTAATGTAAAACGGGACCATGATTGTTTAAAGATCTCTGTATCACCGGATTCGGAAGATTACCTTTTGATCTCCGTATACGATGACGGGTGCGGTATGCCAGAAGAGAAGGTGGAGGAATTAAACCATGGATTATGGAATACAAAGCCCAACACCCTTTTGGGAGAGGATGGAACAGGCATAGGTCTGGCTAATGTTAATGCAAGGCTTAAAAACTTTTATGGAGAAGAATGCGGAATTGTGGTGGAAAGCCAGTACGGAAACTTTACCTGCATTCATATGAGGATAAAGAGGAATAAGGAGGGATAGCATGAAAGTCATTATTGCGGAAGATGAATATTACGCAAAAAAAATGCTTGTTAAGCTTTTAACAAATATCGATATGGATATAACCGTATGTCTGGAAGCCGAAACAGGGAAACAGGCGGCAGATTATCTTGGAGACAAGGAAGCTGATCTTGTTATAACCGATATCCGCATGCCGGAAATGGACGGGCTGTCTCTTGCAAAATATGTGGGAGAAAACTGTCCCCAAACGGATGTAATTATCGTAAGCGGCTATTCGGATTTTAACTACGCCAGGGAAGCCATGAAATATGGGGTCAGGTATTACCTTACGAAACCGGTAAAGCCGGAGGAACTAAAAAAAGCCATATGGGATATTACAAAAGCCAGGGAAGAAAATAGAATGCTGCTTGAAAAGCAGGTGGACCGGAGGCTTCTGCAGGAATCCCTTCAATATGTGAATATCTCCGGCATTCTGGCAAACCGGGCTTTGATGGATACCTTCTGCAATCTATGCGGCGGCCGGCTAAAGGAACAGCCTTATCAGATGCTCTTATTGCAGGGAAAACAGCGCATGAGCCGGGAAGCCGCAAAAGAACTGTCAGAATTCCTGGAATCCGTTTCCGGTCAGGCCAATATCCAGGTGTTTTATTTCCAGCAGCCGGACGAGGTGATTGCCATGAGGTTTGGCAGCCAGGAGGAATTGCCGGATAAAAAGCTTTTACTCCTGCTGAAGCAGAAGCTGCCCCAATGGGAAATGGATATCACCTGCGGAATCAGCAGGATTTACAAAGGGGAAGAGCTGCTGGGGGACGCATACAGGGACTGCGTTTATGCCATTAATGGAAGACTGCTTGATGAAAAGACCAGATTGTTTGAATATGAACCGGAGTTTTTCATGGAACAGATTCTGACGCAGCAGGAGGAGCTTGCTGTTTACGAAAGTGTGATGAAGGGAAATTACCAGCAGGCAGAGGCTGCTCTCCGCCGGTTTTTTAAAAAATGCGGGGAAGGCAGCTGGAATGTATATTCCTTATACAGCGGTATTATGCAGATCTTTTCTGTTATCAGCAGAGCCTATTGCAGCAGGGAGGCCTCTTCTGAATCAGAGGAGGTAAACCGTTATCTTTTATTTTCCTTTAAATCAGACCTGTATCAGTTTCGGACCAGACAGGAGCTTGAGCGGTATATGCTTAAAATTCTGGAAAACACCTGCGGCTCCCAGGAGGAAAAAGGAAGCATCATCGAGGAAATCAAAAATTACGTATCCCTTAACTTCCGGTACGAAATTTCCCTCAACGAATTGGCAGCCCACAAGTATTTTATGAATTCCAGTTATTTAAGCCGTCTGTTTAAATCAGAAACAGGGATGAATTTTTCCAAATACTTAATCACCTGCCGCATGGAACAGGCAAGGGAGCTTTTAAAGAATACGGTCTTTAAGATAAATGAAATTGCCGATTATGTAGGCTATAATGATACCTCTTATTTTATCCATACCTTTAAACGTCTTTACCAAATGACCCCCGAGCAATATCGCGCCCAGGAAGAAAAAAGGTAAAAAATGTTTTACGAAACATCTCAGATACCTTATATGGAAAACCGCCATTTGTTTTGTATACTGGTGCTACCAAATAAAAAGGAAACAGAAAGGGCGAGATGATGTATATGAAAACGAAAAAAATGTTGGCAGTGGGTTTGACCTGTTGCCTGGCAGCAACCCTGGCTGCAGGATGCAGCGAAGCAGGTAAAACCTCAGGCAAGAGCTCCGATTCCGGAGTTACACATCTGGAATTTTTCTCTTCAAAAATGGAAAATGTATCCACCATGCAAAAGCTTGTGGACAAATTCAACAGCCAGAATACCGATGTCCAGGTCACCCTCAATTCCCCGGCAGATGCGGGAACCGTGTTAAAAACCAGGATGACCAAGGATGATTTGCCGGATATCATCGCCTATGGCGGTGACAATACATATACGGAGCTTACGGAAGCGGGCATCCTGCTGGATTTAAGTGACCAGGAGGTTTTAAAGACCATAAACAGTTCCTATATGCAGATGGTCTATGATATCAATGGGGATAAGGATGAAAAAGCATACGGTATCCCATTTGCCGCCAATGCCTCCGGAATTATCTATAATGCAGATCTGTTTCAGAAAGCAGGGGTTACAGTTCCGGAGACCTGGGATGAGTTGATTGAGGCATGCGAAAAGCTGACCGCAGCAGGAATCCAGCCCTTTGAGTTAAGCTTTAAGGATAGCTGGACCATCCTTCCCTCCTGGAATTCACTGGCGCCGGCGACACAGCCTGAAGGATTTTTAGCGGCAAAGAAAGAGGGAACGGCAACCTTCTCAGGCACTCATGAAGAGGTTTTAGAAAAGTACAGCAAGCTGGTGAATTATGCCCAGACAGATTTTATGGGAACCTCCTATGATGACGGCAACCGCAGCTTTGCAAACAGCGAAGCCGCAATGCTGATTAACGGCGTATGGACCGTACCGGAAATCAAAAAAACAAACGAATCCATTAATCTTGATATGTTTGCTTATCCGGCAACCAATGATAAGAGCAAAAACAAGGTTGTATCCGGCATTGACGTTATGCTTATGGTGACAAACCAGTGCAAAAACCCGGAAGCTGCCAAGCGCTTTGTCGCATTTATGCTGGAACCGGAAAACAGCCAGCTTTACATTAATGAGCAGTTTGCATTTTCGCCGGTGGAAGGCGTTGTACAGGAGGATGCTTCGGTGGCCGGCCTGGCAAAAGATATTGCAGACGGAAAGGTTACGGATTTTGTAGACCATTATTATCCCAACGGCTATAACCTGTCAGCGATTTTATCCGAATTCTTTTTAAACAGGGCAAGCGGCATGGATGAAAACGAGAACATTGCCGCAACACTGAAAAAATGCGATGAACAGTACGATATCCTCAATACCCGGTAAGTCAGGCAAAAGGAGGATAACGCGTTGAAAAAACATAGAAGCAACCATATCAGTCCGGCGTTCTACCTTATGGTAATTCCCATGGCCTTACTGTTCTTTTTGTTCCATACGGTCCCCTTTTTAGAGGGTATCTTTTACAGCTTTACCAACTGGAAGGGCTATGGGAACTGGAAATTTATCGGGTTTAAAAACTTCCTGCAGTTTTTTACAGACCCTTCCATAAAGCAGGCCTATGGTTTTACCTTTCAGTTTGCACTTTCCGCCACTGTTCTTGTCAACGTTTTAAGCCTGGCGCTGGCATGCGGGCTCAATGGAAAAATTCGGGGAAAAAATTTCTTAAAGGCGCTGTATTTCCTGCCATATATGCTCGGAACCCTGATCATCGGCTTTGTATTTAATTTTATCTTCGGCAATATCATTCCAGGGTTTGGAAAATCGGCCGGGATCGGCCCACTGAGCGTAAATATCCTCGGAACCGGCAAAGCATGGCTGGGGGTTTTGTTTGTTACCGTCTGGCAATCCATGGCATTTAATACCATGATATACCTCTCCGGTCTTCAGACCGTGGATAAGGATATCTATGATGCAGCATCAGTGGACGGCGCCGTTGGCTTTCAGAGGTTTGTCAGGATCACCTTCCCGCTGATTGCCCCTTTCTTCACCATCAATATGGTATTAAGCGTCAAGAGCTTTCTCATGGCATTTGACCAGATTATGGCAATGACAGGGGGAGGGCCCGGAACCGCAACCACTACCATCTCCATGCTGATTTATAAGAGAGGCTTTGACGGCGGACAGTTTGCATACCAGTCAGCCAATGCAGTTATTTTATTTTTGGTTGTGGCGTCAATTTCCGTGTTCCAGCTGAAGATATTAGAAAAAAGGGAGGCGAAAATAAACTGATGAAAGGCAAAGAAAAGATCAATTGGCCCCTGACAATCCTTCTGTCAGCAATTGCTGTTCTGGTTATCCTGGGCCCCCTTTATATTACTGTGGTAATCGCCTTAAAATCACCGTCAGATATGGAAAATGTACTGGCTCTTCCTGCTTCCCTTCATTTTGAAAACTTTTCAAAGGCATGGGAGCTGACAGACTATCCAAGAAAGTTCTTCAACACATTTTTTATTACAGGCATTAATCTGGTGTTTACCATCCTGACCAACTCCATGGCAGCTTACGCCATTATACGCAATAAGGATAAAAGCAGGTTTTTTAATCTCATGTATTATTATTTTATCAGCGCCATGTTTATCCCTTTTAATGTGATTATGCTTCCCCTGGTAAAACAGGCCTCCTCCTTTCATTTGGATAACATCTACGGGATCACCTTGATTTATATTATATTCGGACTTCCCATGAATACATTTCTCTATTCGGGATATATCAAATCCCTGCCGGCGGCTCTGGAGGAGGCGGCAAGGATTGATGGGGCAGATACCTTCCAGACCTTTTGGCGCATTATATTTCCCTTACTCAAGCCGATGAGCGCTACGGTGGCAATCCTGTCCTTTATGTGGACCTGGAACGACTTCCTGATGCCCCTGGTTTTGTTAAGCGATGCAAGCCAGCAAACCTTACAGTTAGCCCAATATGTGTTTAAAGGCCAGTTCTCCACCCAGTATAACCTTGCCTTTGCCTCGTACTTAATGGTACTTCTGCCAATTTTAGCTGTATATGTTTTTTGTCAGAAATGGATTATTGCAGGAGTTACAAGCGGTTCTGTAAAAGCTTAAAGAAAGGGAGAGGAAAATGGACAGAGCATGGTGGAAACAAGCAGTTGTATATCAGATTTATCCCAAAAGCTTTCAGGACAGCAACGGTGACGGGATCGGAGACTTACAGGGAATTATCTCCAGACTCGGTTATCTGGAAAAGCTGGGGGTAGATGCACTCTGGCTCTCCCCTGTATATTGTTCCCCTCAGGATGACAATGGCTATGATATATCCAATTACCAGGATATTGATCCAATGTTCGGGAGCTTAAAAGACATGGAAGAGCTGATTGAAAAGGCAGACAGACGCGGAATCCGCATTATCATGGATCTTGTTTTAAATCATTCTTCCGATGAACATCCATGGTTTATGGAGGCGGTAAAAAGCAGGGATAACCCCTATCATGATTATTACGTGTGGAGGGATGGAGCGGAAGGTGTTGCTCCAAATGGGTTAAGGGCGGCTTTTGGAGGCTCGGCCTGGGAGTGGGTTCCGGAGCTTGGCCAATACTATTTCCATCAGTTTTCAGTGAAGCAGCCGGATCTTAACTGGGAAAACCCAAAGGTACGCCGGGAAATCCAGGATATGATCCTTTGGTGGATGGAGAAAGGGATCGGAGGCTTCCGGCTGGATGTCATCGATTGTGTAGCCAAGGAGCCCGACCGGATGATCACAGCGGATGGTCCAAAGCTCCACGCCTTTATACAGGAATTAAGCAGAGAGACCTTTCAGAAAGGGGATCTTGTGACAGTAGGGGAAGCATGGAGCGCGAATCCGGAAAATGCCCTGCTTTACAGCAGCCCGGACGGCAGTGAGCTCTCCATGGTATTCCAGTTTGAACATATCTGCCTTGACCAGAAAAAGGGCGGAGGAAAATGGGACTTGGCCCCTCTTCCATTCCTGGAATTAAAGCGGGTCTTATCTACCTGGCAGGAAGCTCTTTACTGCAGGGGCTGGAACAGCCTGTTCTGGAACAACCATGATCTGCCGAGAATCGTATCCCGCTGGGGAAACGATAAGGAGTACCGTGTAGAATCGGCCAAGATGCTTGCAATACTCCTTCACGGAATGCAAGGCACCCCCTATATTTACCAGGGCGAAGAGCTTGGAATGACTAATGTAAAATATGATATGGAAGATTACCGGGATATAGAGATTTTAAATATATACAGGGAAAGAACCGAAGCCGGATATAAAAAGGCGGATGTGATGGAGTCTATCTATGCAAAAGGCCGGGATAATGCGAGAACGCCCATGCAATGGAGCAGGGACAAGGAGGCCGGATTTACAAAGGGAACCTCCTGGATAAAGGTGAATCCAAACTATCCGGAAATCAATGCAGAGGCAGCACTTGCAGATGAAGCTTCTATTTTTCACCATTACCGGAGACTGATTGAGTTAAGAAAAACATACGATGTATTCGTGGATGGGAAATACCGGCTCCTGCTGCCGGAAGATCCCCACATATTCGCCTATACCCGTACACTGGCAGAAACCACCCTGCTTGTGATATGTAACTTTTACGGCGGCACGGTTCACTTACATATCCCTGAGTACCTTGACCGTGAGAAAAAGCTGCTGATCAGTTCCTATACGGATGACGGCCTGCCAGATGTGCTCAGGCCATATGAAGCCAGAATGTATCTGGAATAATATAAAAGACGGAATTCAAAAGCTGGATACCAGCCATTGAATTCCGTTTTCTCTTTCATTGTATTTATGCATAAAGCCAGAATAGTCGCCTATCCCGGCCGGCTTTCTCTTACACAACCGTATTCTTAATGGCCCCGATCCCCTCGATCAGGCACTCCACTTCATCTCCCACCGACAGAAATTTCGGCGGCTCAAAGCCCATTCCCACACCCTTTGGCGTTCCGGTGGAAATAATGGTTCCTGCCTTTAAGGTCATTCCCCTTGAAAGCTCGCTGACAATATGGTCAATGTTAAAGATCATCAGACCGGTGTTGCTCTCCTGTCTCAGCTCTCCGTTTACCTTGGACTGAATTTTCAGCTCCGGCGGGTAGGGAATGGAGGTTGCTGTGAGAATGCAGGGACCCATGGGTGTAAATCCGTCGAGGCTCTTTCCGAAATACCACTGCTTATGGGCATTCTGTACGTTCCGGGCGCTGACATCATTGATAATGGTATAACCGAAAATATAATCTTTCACGCTTTCCGGCGCTATGTCTTTTGCATCTTTTCCGATGATGACCGCCAGCTCAGCCTCATAATCCAGGCTGTCAACCATATCGCTGTGGCTTGGGATCTCTCCGAAGGGGCCTACCGCCTGGTTCACCCTTTTGGAAAAATAAACTGCGTAAGGACGCTTTCCATCGAAGTCCTCGTTTTTAAAGCGGGCGGATTCCTCCGCATGCTCCATGTAATTAAGGCCAAGGCAGATAATATCCTGCTCCGGCATCTGGATGGGCGCTAAAAGCCTGACCTCTTTCATCATGGCGGCTCCGGTAATGTTGCTGTTATAAGGGTCCAGTCCGGAGGCATGTTCCAGTAAATCAAGCTCAGACTGGCTCAAGCCCTTTACTACCTCCAGCATCTCCTTATACTCCATACCGAATGCCCCGAGAGGAAACACCCACATCTCGTCCTTGCTCACCACTCCCACATTTCTTCTTCGGTCAACTTCGTATGTAACTAATTTCATAGCATCCTCCTTTTACATAAACCATAACTCTTCCTTTGTGGTGGAGATCGCATCCGCACCTGCGGAAAAAGCCGCCATGATATCCTTTTTATCAGATATCAGCCCGCCTGCGATAATGGGAATATCCGTATAGGCCCGGATCTCTTTCAACACCTTGGGCATGACCCCAGGCATGATCTCCACCAGATCCGGGTGAAACGTATCAATCTGCTTTTTCGTCGTGCTCATGGCCAGGGAATCGATAATAAAGGTCCTCTGCACTCCGAACAGCCCTAATTCCACCGCCCGCTTCACCAGAAGGGGCTTTGTGCTGATTATACCGTCCGCATTGGTATTCTCCTTAATAAAATCCACAACGATTTCCTTAGAGCTTAAGCCCTGGGCCAAATCCGCATGAACAATGGCGTATTTTCCGTGTTCCTTTATCTGCCGCACAATGCTGCCGATATTGCAGATATTGCCGTACAGGATAAATACGACCTGGCACTCCGATTCAAAACATCTCTTTAATCCACGGTCATCCTTGACCGCCGCAATTACCGGAGACGTCTCCAGCAGTTCAATCGCTTTCATCAATATTCCTCCAACCCCACAAAAAATGGATCTCGTTCTACTTTATCAATCCTTGCCCCCACCGTCAAGGCAATTTTTATTCTTTCGTGATTTCTTACAAAAATAAAGTCTTTTACATGCACAAAACAGTCCAGCTGGATTACGGCTCCCGGCATGGCCTGCCGGGCCTTTTTATGCTGCTGGACTGTTTCATCTATATCATTTTATCATTTATACTTTTTTCACATTCCTGGTGGCAACGATGGCCACTCCGGTTCCGGCACAGTCAGGGATGATGACGTCGCCGATGGCCACAGGGGCCTCTGCCGTTATCTTACGGATCTCCTTCATGCAGGCAAAGATTTTATCCTTTGGAATGTCCTGCTTTGTTTTCACCGGCACCATATCCAGCTCGCCGCCCGTCACATGGACCGAGGAGGTGACAACCCTGGTTGGGCTTAAAACCTCTTTTCTGCCGTATTCAACGCCCCGGCTGCAGGAATTTCCGGTCACGTCAATCCGGTCCCCGTCAATGCTTACCGTTAAGGCACAGCCCAAAGGGCAGCAGATACAGGTCAGTTCTCTTGTCTCCATGTTATTCCACCTCCGTACAGATAAGGATTTTTTTAAGGTCAGGATACTTCTGGAAGCTGTCTTTCTTTAAGATCACCTGCTCCATCTCTCCTGGGGCAAGGACCTTTTTCTTTCTGCGGGATATGAGCTCCCCGTCGTAATATACGCTGATGTACCGGTCCTTATAAACATCTCCCACACGGAAACGCACCGTCACCTTATCCTCCATGTTTTCCACGTCAAGGGTCTGGGGCACCGTATAGCGGACCCCGTTTTCGGCCTTCAGCTCCACCCTGCGGCCTGAGGGCTTCTCCGCCCCTGCCTTTACGTAGGCCGCCGCGCTGGCCCCAGCCAGGGAGGCTTCTTCGGAAACATAGTCCACCAGGTCGTGGACATGAAGCACATTGCCGCAGGCAAAAATGCCCTCTGTGCTGGTTTCCAGACGGTCGTCAACCATGGGGCCGGAGGTGACCGGATTTATGGATACGCCTGCGCCCCTTGAAAGCTCATTTTCCGGGATAAGGCCCACGGAGAGAAGCAGGGTGTCGCAGCTGTAGTATTCCTCTGTGCCGGGAATGGGCTTCCGGTTTTCGTCCACCTTTGCCAGGGTGACTCCGGTGACCCGTTCCTTGCCTTCGATATCAACCACTGTGTGGCTTAATTTTAATGGGATGCCGTAGTCATCCAGACACTGGACAATGTTTCTTTTCAAGCCGCCGGAATAGGGCATCAGCTCCGCAACCACCTTTACCTCAGCCCCTTCCAGAGTCATCCGCCTGGCCATAATCAGGCCGATGTCTCCTGAGCCTAAAATCACCACTTCTTTTCCCACGGCAAAGCCTTCGATATTCATAAGCCTTTGGGCGGTTCCAGCAGAATAGATTCCGGCAGGCCGGTATCCCGGTATGTTGAGGGCTCCCCTGGGGCGTTCCCTGCAGCCCATGGCCAGGATGACCGCCTTGGCCTTTATGACCCTTAAGCCCTCTTCCCTGCTGATGACCGTCACTTCCTTATCCCTGCTGATGTCAAGAACCATGGTGTTTAATTCATAGGGAATGTTTTCCGCCTCCGCCATCTCAATATAGCGGGCCGCATATTCCGGTCCTGTCAGCTCTTCCTTGAACGTATGAAGACCGAAACCGTTATGGATGCACTGATTTAAGATTCCGCCCAGGCAGGATTCTCTTTCCAGAATCAATATGTCACTGATCCCTGCCTTTCTCGCCGCAACTGCTGCGGCAAGGCCTGCGGGACCTCCTCCGATTATCACAATATCATGCTCTGTCATGACTCCATCCTCCTATTTGCGGCCGGTCAAAATATTGGAACCGGCCCTGTTCTTGCAGATATCTTCCATGTCCCGGTTCGTCTCCCTGGCCAGAATCTCCATGGTCTTCGGCGCGCAGAAGCCCGCCTGGCAGCGGCCCATTCCGGCCCTGACCCGGCGTTTGATGCCGTCTAAGGAAACAGCCCCCAGGGTGCGGGTTATGGCATCCACAATCTCCCCTTCGCTGACTCCCTCACACCGGCAGATAATGGTTCCGTACCGGGGATTTTCCTTTATCAGCTCCGCTCTTTCGCTTAAGGACAGCTTCTGGGGATCCAGAATCCCTTTCCTGGTTCCGCAAAAGCTCTCTTTCCTGGAAGCCTTGGCTTTCCTTGCCACCAGTTCCGCCACATGGATTCCGATGGCCGGAGCGCTTGTAAGGCCTGGGGATTCAATGCCCGACGCATCGAAAAAGCCTTCCGCATCAGGGGCTTCTCCTATAATAAAATCGTCCCTGTCCTCATGGGCGCGCAGGCCGGAAAATGATGTGATGACCTGGCGGAAGGGGACATTCTTTACGCTCCAGGCGGCTTTTTCCATGATCTCCGATAATTCCTTTGCCGTTGTTCTGGTGTATTCCCTGTCATTTACGTCGGTTGCCGTGGGACCCACCAGCAGATTGCCGTGAACCGTGGGGGCCACCAAAACTCCTTTCCCCATTTTCCCCGGAAGCTGGAAAATGGTGTGGGCCACGTGAGTTCCCGCCTCTTTGTCCAGCAGGCAGTAATCGCCTTTTCTCGGGGTGATGTGGATTTTTTCTTCGCTTACCATGTTGTGGAACACATCGGCGTAAACGCCGGCTGCATTGATCACATAGGTAGCGTGGATGATCTGGTCTTCCGTCTCCAAGTCGTATCCGTTTTCCCCTTTCCGGATTTCCTTTACTTCCGTATTGAAGAGGAACTCCACCCCGTTGTCACAGGCATTTTCCGCCAGGGCAATGGTCAGGCCAAAGGGACAGACGATACCGCCGGTAGGCGCATAAAGGGCGGCCACCACCTCATCGGTCACGTTTGGTTCCATGGCCCGCACCTCATCTCCTGAGAGAATGCTTAAACCGGGGACGCCGTTTTTTACTCCCTTTTCGTAAAGGGCGTTTAAGGCAGGTCTGTCATCCTCGGAAAAACAGAGGACGAAAGATCCGTTCCGCTTAAACGGAAAATCCAGCTCCTTCGACAGCTCTTCCATTATGCGGTTTCCTTCCACATTAAATATCGCCTTATTGGACCCCGGAACCGCGTCGTAGCCCGCATGGACAATGGCGCTGTTGGCCTTTGACGTGCCGGAACAGACGTCCTCCTCCCGCTCGATGACGCAGATGCTCATGTCATAGCGGGACAGCTCCCTCGCAATGGCGCAGCCTGTGACGCCGCCGCCTATGATCGCCGCATCGTAATTCAGTTCTTTCATGTTCGTCTCCTCCATATCCCTGATGGTTGCCTGTTCCTTTCAGAATCATACGATAAAGAATCCCGCTTGCGGGATTCTCCGCCTGCGGCGGGTCGCTTCTGCGACATCCAACCCTACCGCCGCAGTGCGATCCCCCGGAGGGTTTTTATCGTATAGGATGAACTTTCCTATACGATAAAAAAGAGTAAGGCAAATACACGGATCTCTCCGTAATATTACCTTACTCTCTCGTCTCAAAGGTTTCTTATTCAACTTTTTTCATGCTAACACAATTTTACCGGAATTGTCAAGAGTTTTCCGGCTCCTCCTCCTCTGATGACCAGCAGAGGGCGCATTTTACCGCCCGTTTCCAGCCCTTAACAAGCTTTTTCCGGCGCTCCTCCTCCATCTGGCTGTCAAAGGCCCTGGAAACCCGCCAGTTTTTCTTGATCTCTTCCCTGCTCTTCCAGTAGCCCACGGCAAGTCCTGCCAGATATGCTGCGCCCAGAGCCGTGGTTTCAATGCATTCCGGCCGGACAATCTCAGTGTTTAAGATATCGGACTGGAACTGCAGGAGAAAATTGTTGGCACAGGCTCCGCCGTCCACTCTCAGCTGCTTTAAATGAATGTCGGAATCCTGCTCCATGGCTTCAATAAGGTCATAGACCTGAAAGGCCATGGATTCCACTGTGGCGCGGATGAACTGCTCCTTGCTGGTTCCCCTGGTCAGCCCCACAACGGTTCCTCTGGCATACTGGTCCCAGTAAGGGGCCCCCAGCCCAGCAAAGGCCGGAACCACGTAGACGCCGCCCGTATCTTCCACCGCAGCACAGTACTCCTCTGTCTGGGGAGCGGACCGCACCATGCGCATCTCATCCCTGAGCCACTGTACGGCGGCTCCTGCCACAAAGACGCTGCCTTCCAGGGCGTACTGGATGTTCTCCTGATTGCTGGCCGCAATGGTGGTCAAAAGCCCGTGCTCCGACTTCACCGCCTTTTCCCCGGTATTCATCAGCAGGAAGCAGCCTGTGCCGTAGGTATTCTTCACCTCTCCGGCCTCAAAGCAGCACTGGCCGAATAAGGCCGCCTGCTGGTCCCCTGCCGCCCCTGCAATGGGGATCTTTCCGCCCATGACATCGGAGGAGGTGTAGCCGTAAATGCAGCTTGAGGGCTTCACGTCGGGAAGCATGCATCTGGGAATGCGGAAATAGTTTAAAATCTCTTCGTCCCAGCACTTTTTATGTATGTCAAAGAGCATGGTTCTGGAAGCGTTGGTGTAATCCGTCACATGGATGCAGCCCTTGGTCAAATTCCAGATGAGCCAGGTATCCACGGTTCCGAAAAGCAGATGCCCCTGCTCCGCCCGCTCTCTTGCCCCTTCCACATGGTCCAGAATCCATTCGATCTTGCTGCCGGAAAAATAGGCATCCGGGATCAAGCCCGTCTTGTCCACGATCATCTTATCCAGGCCGTCATGCTTCAGCCGTTCAATACGGTCCGCAGTCCTGCGGCACTGCCAGACAATGGCATTGTAAACCGGTTCCCCTGTTTCCTTATCCCAGACCACCGTAGTCTCTCTCTGATTGGTGATGCCGATGGCAGCGATGTCGCTGTAATGGGCCCCGATCTTTCCCATGGCCTCCATGGTCACAGAAAGCTGTGAGGACCAGATTTCCATAGGATTATGCTCCACCCAGCCCGGCTTTGGAAAAATCTGAGTGAACTCCTTCTGCGCCGCGCTGCAAAGGTTCCCCTGCTCATCAAACAAGATACATCTGGAACTTGTCGTGCCCTGGTCTAAGGCAATGACATATTTTCCCATAATTCCTTCCCCTTCCGATATTTTCTTTGACTTTCTTTATGACTTGTTAATTTTTTATCAATCCATAAAGAAAGAGCCATGGAAATGAACGGTTCCCCGCACTCATCACCTGGCTCTGTCATCTCTTAGGCTGCTTATTTTATATATGCTTAATAGTAACATGATACAAAAAGTATGTCAATATTTCACAATTATTATTTAATTTTGTACATGGCTGAACTCAACACCTTAATGAAAGCTCTCCCTCACCGTCTTAAACGCCTGAATCACCAGGGTAGGGATCAATGCAAATATGAAAATGGTCACAAACTGCCTGGCATTTAAATCTGCCACGCAGAAAAAGGTATGTAATCCGGGAATAAAAAGCACCGCTCCCAAAAGAACCGCCCCCGCCTCAAAAGCCATAATGCTCCATAAGTTGCTTCTCAACCCTATCTTTAAGATGGAATGGCCGCTGCGGCAGTTAAAGCCGTGGAACAGACGGGCCAGGGTAAGGGTGGAAAAGGCCATGGTGCTGGCCGCCACCTCGCTTCCCGTAATCAGCCCGGTGTGGTAGGAAGCCATGGTGCATATGGCGATTAACGCCCCCTGGAAAAGAATCTGCATGACAAAACGCTTTGTCAGTATCCCCTCCCTGGGATTTCTGGGCTTCTGGGCCAGAAGGTCGGCCTCCGCCTTTTCCATGCCTATGGCAATGGCCGGCAGGGAATCGGTCAGAAGGTTGATGAACAAAAGATGCACCGGAGCAAAGGGCGTGGGCAGGGCCAGGAAAGAGGTGTATAAAACACAGAGAATCCCCGCCATATTTCCCGACAGCAGGAATTTAATGGCGTTGCGGATGTTCCGGTAAACGTTCCGGCCGTTTGCCACCGCCTTAATGATGGTGGCAAAGTTGTCATCCGTAAGAATCATGGCAGAAGCATCCTTTGATACTTCTGTCCCCATTCTCCCCATGGCAACGCCGATATCGGCCTGCTTTAAGGCCGGAGCGTCATTTACCCCGTCTCCTGTCATGGCGACGATATTGCCTTTCCTCTGCCAGGCACGGACAATCCTCAGCTTATGCTCGGGGGAAACCCTGGCATAGACGCTGATGCTCTCCAGCCTCCGGTCCAGTTCCTCCTCCTTCATGTCGTCCAGCTCCGGACCGCTGACCGCTAGATCCCCTTCTTCCAGAATGCCGATCTTTTCCGCAATGGCGGAGGCCGTGATCTTGTGGTCCCCTGTAATCATAACCGGCCGGATGCCTGCCCTGCGGGCATTTAAGACCGCTCCCTTAGTCTCCGGGCGGGGCGGATCCATCATGGCGATCATTCCCAGGAAAATAAAGCCTTCCTCAGATTTTTCCGTAAGCCTTTCTTCCTCGCTCATATTCCGGCAGACAAAGGTCAGAACCCGGAGACCCTGCCTGGAAAAATCCATATTCTGCTCCATCAAGGCCTGCCGGTCTCCGTCCCTTATGGCGCGGACACCCTCTCCTGTCCATATATGGGTGATGCGGGGAAGCAGCACATCCACCGCCCCCTTGGTAAACAGAACCCGTTTTCCGTCAATCCGGTGAAGGGTGCTCATAAGCTTTCGCCTGGAATCAAAGGGAAGCTCTCCCACCCTGGGGTAATGATACCTCATGGCTTCCCCTTCCAGTCCGGAACGCTCCGCCATCTGGATTAAGGCCGATTCCGTGGGATCGCCTAAAAGCTTTCCGTTTACATAGCCGGAATCATTGTTTAAAACCGCGTCATACAGCAGATACTTATGTACCGGAAAGTCAGGATTTAAAAGCTCCGGGGGATACAGGCGGTTATTGACGTAAACCTGCTGGACCGTCATGCGGTTCTGGGTAAGGGTCCCCGTTTTATCGGAACAGATGACGGAAACGCAGCCTAAGCTCTCCACGGCCTTTAAATCCTTTATGATGGCATTTTCCCCTGCCATCTTCTGTGTTCCCATGGCCTGGACGATGGTAACGATGGAGCTTAGAGCCTCGGGAATGGCCGCAACTGCCAGGGCTACGGCAAACATCAGGGAGTCCAGAATGGGCATCCGCCGGTAAAGGCTCAGGCCGAAAACCACGGCACAGATAACAAGAATTCCTGCTGCCAGCCTGCTTCCAAACTGGTCTAGGTTCACCTGGAGAGGAGTCTTCTTTTCCCCTGCGTCATTCATCAGGGAGGCGATGCGGCCGATCTCCGTACTCATACCTGTCCCTGTCACCAGCACCTTTGCCCGTCCGGAAGCCACAAGGGAACCGGAAAACACCATATTGGACTGCTCTGCCAGAGGCACTTTTTCCGCCCGCAGCCTTCCCGTCCGTTTTTCCACGTTAAAGGATTCCCCTGTCAGAGAGCTCTCATTTACCAGAAGGGAATAATTTTCCAGGATGCGGCCATCGGCCGCAATCATGTCCCCCGCCTCTAAAAGCAGAATGTCCCCCGGCACAATTTCCGCGGATAAAACCTCCTGCTGCTTTCCGTCCCTTAACACCCAGGCTACAGGCGCGGACAAGGCCATTAAGCTGTCTAAGGACTTTTCTGCTTTCTGATGCTCCACAGTGCCTAACACCGCATTCATCAGAAGAACTGCAAAAATAACCGCGGTGCTCTCCACATCGCCGGAAATCATGGAGATAACCGCTGCTATAATCAGGATGATGACCAGAAGGTCTTTGAATTGGTCCAGAAATACCTGAAAGGCGCTTTTCCGTTTCGCCTTTTTTAATGTATTGGGCCCATAAACCTGCCTGCGCCTCAAGATTTCCCCGGAATCCAGTCCATTTCGGTCCGCCTGGAAATGTGCCAGGACCTCATCCTCTGATAAACGAAACCATTCTTCCATTTTGACGCTCCTTCCCATTTCTCCTACTATGGTATGAAGCGTTGATAGAATTTCATGAATGATTTTCAGTTGCAGGCTGAGGGGTTTTTGATTATAATGTGAATTACAAGTTCAGACATGAAGAAATATTTGTGAGATTGGGCATTAGGGAGCTCGCTCACTAATGCCCAATTTCGCAAATATTTCTATAGGGCGGACGCCCGCCAAATTATGAATGGCATGTCTGAACCCCCGCCCCCGCCAACATTCTATCTTTTATCCAACATTCTATCTTTTATAAAGAAAGGAAATAAAACACATGGAAAAAATCACAAGCTTCACCATCAACCACTTAAAACTCCTCCCAGGCATCTACGTATCCCGCAAGGACCAGGCCGGAGACTCCGTCATCACCACCTTTGACATCCGCATGACCCGTCCCAACTTCGAGCCTGTCATGAATACTGCGGAGATTCACACCATCGAGCATCTGGGAGCCACCTTCCTGCGCAACCACCCGTCCTACGGTTCCAAGGTCCTCTACTTCGGGCCCATGGGATGCCGCACCGGCTTCTACCTCCTTCTTTCCGGAGATTACAAATCCAGGGATATCGTACCTCTGATTACGGAAATGTACGAATTCATCCGGGATTTCGAGGATGAAGTGCCCGGCGCGGCTGCAAGGGACTGCGGCAATTATCTGGATATGAATCTGGGAATGGCCAGATACTTAGCCGGAAAGTTCTTAGACTTCGTGCTGTACGGCATCGATGACTCCCATCTTATTTATCCTGAGAATTAGTTCCATCCTTTGGGGCCCGGCCTCCGAAGCCGGCCCCGCCTGAGGTTAGGTTAGAGGTTACAACAGATTCCAAAGTCAGTTCCGCGCTCTCCGTTCCTGCGGTAAGGGTATAGACGCCGCCCTCTTTCAGCTCCGGGCTGCTGACCACCACGGTGTTATACTGCTTCTCAGGCGTCCAGCTTGCAAGAACCTTCCCCTCTTCATCCGTAAGGGTGATGGGAGTTCCGGCTTCCTGGGTTCCTGAAAAGCTGTGTGCAATGGAGTACTGGGTGGAGGAATCACCAAAGCCCTGGGCCATCCCTGCGCTTCCTGCGGCGATTACCGTGCCTCCTGTTATGATCCCATCCCCGTTATAGTCTATGGCGCTGTTGGCGCCGTTTTCCGAGCCGCTCACATAGACCGTTCCGCCGGATATGGTCATGCTGCCGTTAGAATCCAGCCCATCTCCTTCCGCATCCACCGTAAGGGTGCCGCCTGTTATCTTAATATAGGCATCGGCGTCATTTCCCATGGAGCCACCGCCACCGCCGCCAGGGCCCATTCCATTTCCAAATCCCATTCCGCCCTGTCTGCCGCCTGATGGCCTTTGAACATTCTGGGCGCTGCCGTCGGATGTGGTTTCGCCGGATTCTGCAGCTGCTTCCGTGGTTTCTCCCGTCCTGCCGCCATTTCCCCGGCCATCCTGCGGAGGCTGAGGCATGCCAGTCTGACTTTCCCCATCTGCCCCGCCATTCTCTCCTCCAGGGAACTGACCTTCCTGAGGCTGGCCTCCGCCCTGTGCTCCCTGATCACTGGAAGCGTCCGGATCAGCCGCATTTACGCCGTCATCCGTGGCCTTAATGGTTATATCGCCGCCGTTTACCGTAACCCGGTGTCCCTCCATTCCCTCGTAGCAGCTCACTGCATTCAAGGTTCCGCCGTTTATTACAACATCCTGATCTGCATGAAATGCATCGTCGCCGGTCTCCACCGTAATGGTTCCGCCGTCTATTACAAGACTGCCGCCTGCGTGGAATGCGTCATCCTCAGACTTTATGGTAAAGGTTCCGCCTGCCACGTAAATATTTCCCAGGGTGGTATCATCCTCATTTTCAGACTTTACGGCCTTTCCCTGTGTCGTAAGCTGGAAAGTCCCGTCTGCGATTTTCACTCCATCCTTTCCTGACAGGCACTGGGATACTGCGTCAATGGTAAGAGTCCCGCCTGTAACTGCCAGAGTATCCTTTGATACAATCCCATGCTTATAATTGGCATCAATCTCCAGAGTTCCATTCCCATTAACGGTCAGATCCGACTTACTGAAAATCACTCCATCCACCGTATTGTCATCCGTATCCGTATACTGGGTTCCGCCGCTCAGCTTGCTGGTGCTTCCGTCAGCCAGGGTCACAAAGACCTTATCCGCTGATTTTACATAAATGGCCGCACTGGTTTCACAATGGATGTCCGCATCCTTTAATACAATCTGAACCTTATCCGTATCCGCCCCGTCCACGATGATCTGTCCGTCCTCCAGGGTTCCTGTGACTATGTAGGTTCCTTCCCCGCTTATGGTCACCGTACTGCCGGAAACGCTTACATGATCCCCCTGGACCTCCGCCTGACTCCCATTTAAAGTGATCTTCGCTGCGTCGCTTTCAGAATAGCTTCCATCCTTATCCCGGTCTGAAAACTCCGTGTCCACCTTGGAATTGGACAGGGCCTCTCCCGTAGTGCTTTCCGTATTCCCGCCGCTCTCTTCACTCCCGGCGCTTTCCGTGCTCTCCGAAGCCGTCCCTGTCTGGGATGTGTTCTTAGCCCCGCAGCCGGAGATACTTATCATGGCCAGCATGACGGCCAGAATGACAGCCGTTGCCCTGCCTTTTCGAAATTGTTTCTTTGTCATTATAATTCCTCCTTGCCGCTTAAGGGCCTGCCCAAAAAGATTTCCAGATTGCCGTTCCGGCATCTTAAATCATCAATCAGTTTCTTCTCTTCCTTTGAATTTTTAAGGGATACCTCATAATCCAGCTTATAAAGGCTGCCCATATTGGTGGTCTTCACCTGTTTTAAGTCCCATTTCTTTAAATACTGCTCAAAAAGTCCGTCAAATACCGTAGTATAATCCAGAGATTCCGGAATGGTAATGCGAAGCACCCGGATGTCTCCGTTCTGCTGCCCGAACCGGCTGGTAGAAAGCAGGATTCCAGCCCCTCCTACGATCAGCACAAAGAGAATTGCTATCCCTATGTATCCCATTCCCGTGGCAAGCCCTACGGCCATGGCCTGGAAAATGCTGCTGATCTCTTCGGCCCTTCCCGGAACGGAGCGGAAACGCACCAGGGAGAAAGCACCCATGACAGCCACTCCTGTCCCCAGATTTCCATTTACCAGCATAATGACCATCTGTACGATGGCGGGCATGAGGGCCAGGGTCACGGTAAAGCCCTTGGTGTAAGTATTCCGGTACATAAATACCCCGGCAATGAGAAGCCCCAGCACCAGAGAGACAGCGGTGCATATCAGAAAGGTGCCGGTTGAAAAGACCTCCGTTGTTTCCGTTATTAAAATTGATTGAAACCATGAATTAAGCACAATTTTCTCCTCCTTTATTTTGTAATTTCATCATTGTCTGAGTCATATAGGCCTGGCCGTATTTGGAAAAGGAAGCCGGGTAAATTTTCAGCTCATCGAGAATATCTCCAAGCCACAGAGGCATGGCTCCCGCAAGCTTGATTTCCATGAGGCAGCCTCCCGGCTCCAAAATGGAATTTCCCCATACCCCCTTGTCAAGATTCAAGGCCCCGTCTCTCCAGAGGATATTTCCGTCAAGGGTCAGCCGCAGCTCTTCATCCTCGATTCCATACATGGCGATCCGGTCATAGGATATGTACATGGCCGGGATCACCCCCTTATAATAATCCAGAAACCAGTCGATCTCCCGGAGCACCTGGCTGTCTTTCCCAGGCTTTTTCCCGCGGTATAAATAATCCTCCGCTTCCTCAAGGGTCATATCCTCCCTGCGCTTGTATACAATGCCCTTATACTTCTTTTTCAATTCCAGGAATACGGTATCCCCGGCCTTTGGAACACCATAGCTTCTCAGCCTCAGTTTTTCCTTATATACCGGCTTTTCCAGAGACTCCCGGATCAGCCTGGAATCCGGGGTGTCAAAATAAATATTGCTGATGGTGGACTTTCCGTACCGGTCCACCGCCATTTTCCCTTCCAGTCTTTTCTTAAGTTCCCGGTACTGCACCGGATCTAACAGGTATTTTATTTCAACCCGCTTAAATGTCATTTGAAATCCGCTCATAGGTATACCTCCTTAACTGATTTTTTACCTTTTCTTTACAGGAAGTATACCGGGCAAACCTTAAAAAAACTTGAAAGAATGGGATGTTCACAGTTCTTTCACAACCTGTTGATAGGAGAACGCCCGGAGAGAGGGCATATGGGAAAAATGATGCGGAGAATTAGGAAGGTATTGATGGAAGGATTGCGAAGATGAAATGAATGTGATAGCATGTTGAATATACAATTTATTTTTAAAAAGGAGAACGCAATGTACAAAGTATTGATACCAAGAGCCCTTTCCAATACCGGCGTGGAATATCTCCGTAAGAAAGGCTGTGAGGTCATCCTGGGAGCTCCGGCTTCCCCTGAAGACCCTCTGTTAGAAACCTGCGACGCCATTCTGGCAGGAGCAGGCTCCAAAATAAAATATGATAAGGCTGTTCTGGACCGCTGCGTCCGCTGTAAAATTATTTCCAACTTCAGCGCAGGCTTTGAACACATTGACGCCGCCTATGCGGAAAAGGCTGGCATCCAGGTCACCAATTCAGGAACCGCCAATTCCAACGCAGTAGCCGAGCAGACCATTCTGCTCCTTTTATCCTGTGCCAAAAACCAGGGAATCATGTCAAATGCGGCCCGCAGAGGCGACTTTGCCGTCAGAAAGCGGGTTCTCAACACAGAGCTTACCGGGGCAACCCTGGGGTTAGTTGGCTGCGGAAACATCGGCCGTCTGGTGGCGCAGAAAGCAATTCACGGATTTGGAATGAAGGTCATCGCATACGCACCCCATTTGACAAAGGAAAACGCGCCCCAGGGTGTGGAGCCTGTATCCGACTGCAGCGAAATCTATAAAAACGCAGATTACATCTCCCTTCACGTCCCCCTGACAGAAGAAACCAGATACATGGTTTCCAAAGACCAGTTTGACATGATGAAGCCCACCGCCTATATCATCAATGTTTCCCGAGGCGGAATCATAAAGGAGGCGGACTTAATACAGGCCATCAGGGAAAATAAAATAAAGGGAGCAGGACTTGATGTTTTTGAAAAGGAGCCCCTTCCCGCAGACAGCGGGCTCTCCCAATACGAAAACATCATCCTCTCCCCTCACAGCGCCGCAAATACCCGGCAGGCGCTGGAAAACATGGAATTATATGCAGCCATGGATATCTGGCGGGTTTTAAATGGGGAAAAACCGGAATTTCCGGTCAATCACCCATTCCGGTAAACACCACAATGCTTCTGGGAGGAACCATAAAGCTTTTCCCGTCCACCAGCGGTTCCTCCCCCTTTCCATACATGCCGTTGACCTCACTTTTATCCGTATGGAAAACCACATGCCACCTCTCCCCCCTGGGAAGCTTTGGAAGGTCAAATTCATGAGGCTCCCAGTGCATGTTATAGGTCACATAAAAATTACTGTCCTTTGTCCCATCCGGCTTTTTCCCATATTCCCCGCAGTAAAAGACCCCAAGCTGCCGCCGGAAATTCTCAAACTCCGGGCACCAGGTCCTCACTCCGTGATAGGACATATCCGGAAAACCGCAGGCAAGATAATCCATAAGCTTAGGCTCCCGGGGCATGTGAAATACCGGATGGGCCTTGCGGAAAGCGATGACCGCTTTCACAAACTCAAGGATATCCTGGTTGGTCTTTATAAGGTTCCAGTTCAGCCATGATATCTCATTATCCTGACAGTAGGCGTTGTTGTTGCCTGACTGGGAGTTGCCGAACTCATCTCCCGCCATAATGAGAGGCGTTCCCTGACTTAATAATAAAAGCAGGAAAGCATTGCGCAGCTGCTTTTTCCGAAGCTCCACGATCTTTTTCCGTTTCGTAGGCCCCTCCACCCCGCAGTTCCAGGAGTAGTTATAGGAATTTCCATCCTGATTGTTTTCCCCGTTTTCCTCATTGTGCTTTGTATCATAGGACACCATATCCATCATGGTAAAGCCGTTGGTATTTGCCATATAGTGAATAACGCCCCACTCCGCCGGATTCGTCCTGACCCGGAACGCGAGGGCCTTCAGCTGATCCTCATCCCCTTTAAGCGCCCGGCGCATATCCATCAGGAAACCGTCGTTATATTCACCCAGGTGTTTCCTTTTTCCACCGGACTTTCCCTCCCAGGAGGGAGCAAAAAGCTTGAGCCTGCTTAAAAATGGGTCACGGCTGATTATCTCCAGGGGCGGATTCCCCACCAGATGGACTCCGTCCACGTGAAATTCCTCGGCCCAGAAGCGCACCACATCAAGGACAAAGGATGGCGTCTCCTTTCCGCTGAAGAAAAGCTCCACAATCAGCTCAAGGCCTTCCTTGTGCATGGCCTTAACAAGGGCCTTGAACTCCTCCGCCGGGCTCTTCTTTCCCGAGCTGTAAGCCGCCTTAGGCGCAAAAAAATATCCCGGAGCATATCCCCAATAATTTATTTTCCCTGTTGGTTTATCCACAGCAAATGGATTTTCCGGCCCCATTTCCTGCATAATGACCTCGGAAAACTCATTCACCGGCATGAGCTCCACCGTTGTAATCCCCAGCTCCTTAAAATAGGGGATTTTCTCCTGTATGCCGTGAAATGTCCCCTTGTCCTTCACCCTTGAGGACGAATGCTTTGTAAATCCCCTGGTGTGAAGCCGGTAAATGATACAGTCCTCATAAGGGATTTCCGGAAGCCTGTCATCCTCCCAGTCAAAGTCTTCAAATTCCACCGGGCATCTCCGGAGCACCCGGACATTTTCCAAGTCTCCCCATACCCGGCCCCCTGTAAAGCATTTTCCATAAGGGTCGGAAAACGGCTTTCCATCGATTTCAAAACAGTATTCCAGACCAACGAAGCTCTTTCCAAGAACAGTCATGCTCCAGACGTCGCCTCTTCTGTTTTCCCGGGGAAATGACAGGGTCAGAACCGCCTCTGCACCGCCTGTCCGGTAAAACAGGACCCGGCATTCTTCCCCCGCTGCGGCGACGCAAAGATGAATTCCCCCCGGAGCCCCTGCAAGCCCCATAGGATACCAGACTGTTTCATGGGCTGCAATCCTGTACTCTTCCATATCCATACCTCCTCCGTCTATCATCCGGTTTTACTGGTTCTCTATCTGTTCCGCCAGCTCATTCAAATACATCCAGCGCTCCATTTTCTCCTCTAAAAGCCTTTCCTGTTCCGCCTTTTCCCCCATCAGCTCATTGAGCCTGCCGTAATTGCTTGCAGACGCTGCAACCTCCTGGTCAAGCTTCTGTATTTTATCTTCCAGGGCGGCAATGTCCTCCTCAATGGTATCCCACTCCCGCTGCTCCTTAAAGGAGAATTTAAGCTTCCGCTCTCCCCTTGGCTTTTCTTTCGTCTTTTTCTGGCCCTCCTCCGGCTTCGGCCCGTTCTCCCGGCCAATCTTATCTCCGTTGCCGGAAAGCCCCTCCGGATATTTTTCCTGAAACGCCGCCTGATAATCCGTAAATCCGCCTTCATACTGGGTTACCCGTCCCTCTCCCTCAAAGGCGAAGATCCGGCGCACTACCCGGTCCAGAAAATAACGGTCATGGGAAACCGTAACAACAATCCCCTGGAAGCTGTCCAAATAGTCCTCTAAAATGGTAAGGGTCTGGATATCCAGGTCATTGGTAGGCTCGTCAAGCAAAAGCACGTTAGGCGCCTCCATGAGAATCCGGAGCAGGTAAAGCCGTCTCTTTTCTCCGCCGGACAGCTTTTCAACGGTGGTGTACTGAACGCTTGGGGGGAATAAAAACCGCTCCAGCATCTGGGAAGCGCTGATGCTTCCTTCCTTTGTCTTCACATACTCCGCCACATTCCGGATGTAATCAATGACCTTTAAGCTGCCGTCCATGTCCTCGCTTTCCTGGGAAAAATACCCCATTTTCACCGTCTGGCCGATGGTAACGGTACCGGCGTCAGGCTCCAGCCATCCGGCAATGATCTTCATGAGAGTGGACTTTCCGCTTCCATTGGGACCAATAATTCCGATACGGTCATTTTTCAGGAAAATGTAGGTGAAGTCTTTCATTAACACCTTTTCCCCGAATGCCTTTGTAATTCCCTCCAGCTCCACGGTGGTCCGGCCCAGACGGCTTGCAATGGAATCCATCTCCACGGCCTGGTCAAGCTCCGGCCCTTTCTGGTCCCGGAGAGCTTCATAACGCTGGATGTGGGCCTTCTGCTTGGTGGAGCGGGCCCTGGCTCCCCGCTGCATCCATTCCAGTTCCACCTTTAAGATGGACTGGCGCTTCCGCTCCGCAGCCACCGCCATGTCCATCCGCTCGGCTTTCAATTTTAAATACCCCTCATAGCACCCGCCGCCACTCATCTTGTTTTCCTGATAGCTGTAAAGCTTTCCCTTATCCAGCTCCACGATCCGGTTGGTCACGCTGTCTAAGAAATACCGGTCATGGGTCACCATTAAAAGAGCCCCTCTGAAACGGCGCAGATAATCCTCCAGCCAGTCCGCCATGGTGCTGTCCAAATGGTTTGTGGGCTCGTCAAGGACCAGCAGGTCCGTTGTACCCAGAAGAACGCTGACTAAGGCCACCCTTTTGCGCTGTCCGCCGGATAAGGTTTCCACCCTGGAATCAAAATCCGTAAATCCCAGCCTGGTCAGCATGGTTTTAGCCTGGCTTTCCAAATCCCACACATGCTCATGGCCCTGGTTGTCCCGGACAATGCTCTCTATAATGGTATCCCCCTCATGAAACTTAGGATTCTGGGATAAGAAGCGGATGTCTAAATTTCTTCCTTTCACCACGCTGCCCTCATCCGGCGTCTCAAGCCCTGCCACGATCCGCAGAAGGGTGGACTTTCCGGTTCCGTTAATGCCGATCAGGCCGATCTTGTCCCCTTCGTTGATGCTGAAGCTTGTATCGTCAAACAGCAGCCGTTCCGTATATGATTTTGTCAAATGCTCAATAGTCAGTAAATTCATTCCTTATTCTTCTCTCCTGTCTGTTACTTACCGCCGGAGGGCAGATTCCTGCCCTCCCCGGATCCGGCCGTATTGTAGGTTCCGCCGAATTGCAGGTCCTACTGAATTACAAGCTCCACCGGACAGTGGTCCGATCCCATGACCTCCATATGGATGGAGGCGCTGACCAGCCTGTCCTTTAAGCTCTCAGAAACGCAGAAATAGTCAATGCGCCACCCGGTGTTCTTCTCCCTGGCTTTAAACCGGTAGGACCACCAGGAATATATGTTTTCCTGATCCGGGTAGAAATGACGGTAGGTATCAATAAAACCATTTTCCAGAAGCACCGTAAACCTTTCCCGCTCTTCATCGGTAAAGCCTGCGTTCTTCCGGTTGGTCTTCGGGTTTTTCAAATCAATTTCCTTATGGGCCACGTTTAAATCCCCGCAGAAAATTACAGGTTTCTTCTTTTCCAGATTCTTTAAATAAGCAAGAAAGGCCTCCTCCCAGGTCATCCGGTAGGGCAGGCGGGCAAGTTCATTCTGGGAATTAGGCGTATAACAGGTCACCACATAATAATCCTGAAATTCCGCCGCTATGACCCGTCCTTCCTTATCATGCTCTTCCATGCCGATTCCATAAGCCACGGAAAGGGGCTCCTCCTTCGTAAACAGGGCAGTTCCCGAATATCCCTTTTTCTCCGCATAGTTCCAATACTGATAATATCCGGGAAGGTCAAGATCGATCTGCCCGGCCTGCAGCTTGCTTTCCTGGATGCAAAAAACATCCGCATCCGCCTCTTTGAAATAATCCAGAAACCCCTTTTCCACACAGGCCCGAAGCCCGTTTACATTCCACGAAATCATTTTTTTCATCGTTTTCACCTCAAATAAAAGATAGGAATAGTATACCATTTTATCTTAAATTAGAAAAGGGAAGATTTTCCCCTGTCTCCGGTCTTGACATTTTGCCTGCCTGGTGGTATCTTATCTTTATAAGTAATAGGTAATACCTATTACATAATAACAGGAGGAATTTTACAATGGCTTACAAGGACCACATCGATTACTTAAAGAGGGCAATTGAGATTTCAAGAGAATCCAGAGCGAGCGGCAATACCCCCTTTGGAGCTTTACTGGTGGACAAGGACGGAAACATCCTCATGGAACAGGGCAACATTGAAATCAGCGGGAAAGTCTGCACCGGTCATGCGGAAACCACTCTGGCTGCCCGCGCATCTCAGGAATATTCCAAGGACTTTTTATGGGACTGCACCCTTTATACCACGGCAGAGCCCTGCGCAATGTGCTCCGGCGCCATTTATTGGGCGAATATTGGCCGGGTGGTTTACGGAATGACAGAACGCCGGCTGCTGCAGCTCACCGGAAGCAACGAACAGAACCCTACCTTTGACCTGCCATGCCGGGATGTATTTTCAAAGGGACAAAAAGAAATTACCGTTCTCGGGCCTTTCCCTGAGATCGAAGAAGAAGCTGCCAAGGTACACGAAGGCTACTGGAATTAAACATACGAAAAAGGCCCGCCGTCAAGGTGTGGGGATCAGGAGGAGCAGTATATGACAAACACCGACATTATTAATCAAAAGTCACCCTTGGGTAAAACAGCCGTCCTTGGCTTCCAGCATGTTTTAGTTATGTATTCCGCAGCTGTCATTGTCCCAATTCTTTTAGGAAACGCTCTTAACTTAAACGGAAAAGATCTGGCATTTCTGATCAGCGCGGATTTATTTACCTGTGGAATTGCAACTCTTTTGCAGGTAATCGGTATCGGTAAATTTATAGGAATCAAGCTTCCGGTCGTGCTGGGCTGTGCCATCATCACTCTGGGCCCCATGATTTCCATAGGAAAAGCCGATGGACTTCCTGCTGTTTACGGAGCAATTCTGGTTTCCGGCATCTTTGTATTCTTTATCTCCTTTATCATTGATAAGATTATGCCCTTTTTCCCGAAGATCGTCACAGGCTCTTTGGTGACCATCATCGGTTTTTCCCTGGTTCACATCGCCTTAAGAGATTTTGGCGGCGGTTACAGTGACTCCTTCGGGGAGCCGAAAAATATTTTACTGGGGTTATTTGTGCTTCTCCTGATCATTCTGATCAATCGGTTTTTTACAGGATTTATAAGAGCAATTGCTGTCTTAATCGGTATTGTGGCCGGTACAGTCGTAGCCTCTTTCATGGGAATGGTAAACTTTGATTCTGTTCACCAGGCAGAACTGTTCCACTTTGTTACTCCCTTTTATTTTGGGATGCCGAAATTCACTTTAAACGGTGTTTTGACCATGTGCCTGTTCCTGTTAATTAACATTGTGGAATCCGTAGGCATCTTTACGGTAATCAGTGATATCTGCGAAACAAAGCTGGATACGGAGGATTACGCAAAGGGCATTCGTGCAGAAGCTGCTGCCCAGGTATTAGGCGGGGTCTTTAACTCTTTCCCCTATGTCACCTTCTCCGAAAATGCAGGTGTCATGACAATCACAGGCGTCAGAAACAGATATCCCGTTGCTGCTGCCGGCATTATCCTGATCGTTTTAGGCGTCATTCCCAAGTTTGCGGCATTGGCCACGATCATTCCCGCTCCGGTTTTAGGCGGGGCAACCATAGCCATCTTCGGAACCATCGGCGCAAATGGTATTAAGCTTCTCTCTCAGGTTGATTTGTCAAAAAGCAATAATCTGCTGATCATCGCCACAAGCGTGGGCCTGGGCATCGGAACCACCGTTATGCCGGATTTATTTACCAAGCTTCCGGAGCTTGTGGGACTTTTGTTCGGCAATGGAATCTTTACCGGCACTCTGACCGCCATTGTTCTCAATATTGTTTTCAATTATGATGAGATTAAAGCACAGCGGGCTCTCATCAAGCAGAACCTGGGCGGCGGCCATTAACACAGGCTGAAAAGCAGTATCTCGATTGACATTTATTTGAAAATCACCTATACTAATGTCACCAGTCCTGCGGGTCTGGTGGCATTTTTTCAGTCCGGAAAAGCCAGCGGTAAGGAGGAAGAGACCTTGGAAGATTTTCATATAAATGTTACGTCGCTTTCTGAGCAGGCGAAAAACAAGATAAGGCAATACATTTCTACCATGGATCTTGAAAAAAGCAATAAGCTGCCAAGAGAAGAGGTCTTCGCCGAGCTTATCGGCGTCAGCCGCATCACCCTACGCAGCGCCCTCAATGATCTGGCTAATGAAGGGGTCATCTTTCGCCGTCAGGGAAAGGGCACCTTTGTAAATATGGATTTTCTGAATATAAATGTGACCTTTAACCCGGTTATGGAATTTACCGATATGATACGCAACAGCGGATATGCGCCTTCCGTACAGCTATTGGGAATTCAGCTTGTATCACCTCTCAAATCCATTGAAACCATTTTGCAGATTCCAAAGGGTGAAAAGCTGGTCATGTGCGAAAAGATATTTTTCGCCGATGAGCATCCGTGTGCCTACTGCATCGATTACTTCCCTCTGGCCGCAATCGGCGGAGAAGAAGCCTTTGAGGACTTTTCCAAATATGAGAACTCTGTTTTTACATATATTTACAGCCATTCCGGACGCAAGATCATCTGGGATAAGGTAAACATAAAAACCACAACAGGCAAGGACATTCCTAACTTGTCCAGCTATATTTCAGATAAAAATATCAGGAATAAGCCATTCCTGCTGTTAGAAGGGGTAAATTACGACGACAATGACACGCCCCTTTTATATGCAATGGAATATATTGATTCAGAATTGATTCAGTTCAGCATGATACGCCAGAGAAATATCGATTATCAGAGAAACAGAAATGATGTAAAACAATAAAGAATCCCGCTTTGATCCGGCCCTGAAAAGCCTTATCAAAGCGGGTTTTATGCTTTTAGAAGTATTTACTTATCCTGCCACTTCTTCCGTTCCACAAACCTGCCCATGAAAAACGCTATGATTCCTACGCCGATTCCTGTCTGGATGCAAAAGAGCAGGCTTTCCACCTCTCCCGGCAGCTCCCCGTGGATCATGGTTTCCAGTACAGGAGTAAACCATGGCTCATACTCGGTTCCCTGAATCTGGGAAATCATCTGGCTTCCCGCATCATCAGAGCCGCCGAATTCCGCTCCCTTTAAGGCAAAGAGGGGGCCTACGGCAATCAGACACACCAAAATCAGCAATACTGTTACGATCCGCTTATTATTCTTACTCATATCACTTAACCTCCTTGGAAAATCCGATTGCCGACAGCTCAGGAAGAGCATAAGTTTCAAGGGTAATAATAATTACCGTGGTCAGTATTCCTTCAATAATTGCAAGAGGCAGCTGAGTCGGAGCAAAAACTCCTAAAAATTTAACAGCAGATGCGCCCACGCCGCCGATCTCGGACGGATAGGCCAAGGCCAGCTGAATGCTGGTAACGCAGTATGTAAATAAATCTCCCAGGGTAGCCGCCAGGAACACGCTGACCAGACGGTTCACCTTCAGCATTTTGCATAATTTATAAATTCCAAAAGACACGAAAGGCCCTGCAATCGCCATGGAAAAGGTATTGGCCCCCAAGGTCGTAAGCCCGCCGTGTGCCAGCAAGACCGCCTGGAAAATCAAAACGATGATTCCCAGGATGCTGACCGCAGACGGCCCGAATAAGATGGCCCCAAGTCCGGTTCCCGTCATATGGGAACAGCTTCCCGTAACAGACGGAATTTTTAAGGACGAAATGACAAAAATAAAGGCGCCGGACATGGCAAGTATGGTAATGGCCCTTCTGTTTTCCCCAAGGGTCTTCTTAATGGAGAAAAATCCCGCTGCCAGAAACGGCACACAGACCGCTCCCCAGGCGATACAGTACCCCACGGGAAGATATCCCTCCATAATGTGCATCGCATAGGCGCTTGGAACGATTCCAAAGGCCAGGGCAAATGCGGCTGCAAGCTTCATGATACTTCTTTCTTTCCTACTCATTGTTATTCTCCTTCCAATAAAATAAGCACCTCATTCCGACGATTCCCACTCATCAGACAGGCGCCCATCGGGTAAATCTTTGTACAACAAAAAGACTTCCCGGCATCGGATCATCACTCGTAATCCGATGCGTCGCAAAATGAAAGGCAGGTCTTCTGACTCGGCATCATCACAGCAGCTCCTCTTCCCAGTTTCCCAGTGATTCATGGAGCCCTGCTACGCACTTACAGCGGCGGGACCGTAAGGGATTTCCACCCTTTTCCCTATTATCCTGCGGAGAATTTTCACAGGCACCTTTCACGTGATACATTTGGTATTGTAGCTGTTAAAAGTATTTCTGTCAATTGCTTTGGGCCTGCAAAAGCATTTCAAGCTCTGCGGCATCCTTTGGAACGCCTTTTAGGGCCTCCAGAACCCGGTGCTTCACCAGGCTGTGATAAACCTCCAGCAAAATAGGCTTCTTTAAATTTGCCTGTTCCAGCACCTCTTCATTTTCAAACACTTCTTTCACGGGACCGTCTCCGATGATTCGCCCCCCGGCAAAAACCACAGCCCGGTCCGCCCAGCGGTAGGCAAAATCCACATCGTGGGTGGAAATCAAAAGAGTTTTCCCCATTTCGGTCATCTTATCCAGAACTTCCTTCAGCATTTCCACATTGACCGGATCTAAGGATGCCGTGGGTTCGTCAAAGAGCACAATCTCAGATTCCATGGCAATGATGTCCGCGATACTGACCCGTTTCTTCTCCCCTCCGCTTAAATAGTGGGGAGGCCTGTCTTTCATGGGCCTTAAATTCATACAGTCCAGGGCTTCTTCCACCCGGCGCTTCACCTCTTCCCTGGGAAGCTTTAAATTCATGAGACCAAAGGAAACCTCCGCAAACACCGTAGAAGCGATGATCTGGTTATCCGCGTCCTGAAAAACGATTCCTACATTTTTCCGCAGCTCATTCAAATCCTTCTTCCCGATTTCCCGTCCCCTGTAAAGGATTCTTCCCGACTCCGGCTGGTACACCCCGTTTAAATTGAGAAAGCAGGTAGACTTTCCCGCCCCGTTGGAACCGAGGACCGCAATCTTCTCTCCCTTTCTCACGGTGAAATTGATCTCCTTTAAGGCCTGATTTCCCTGACCGTAGGAATAGCACAGGCTTTCTGCCTGTAAAATAACTTCTTTCATCTTATCTCACCTTCTTTCCTCTTGATCGCTGACGCCTTTTGGCGTTAAGACATGCTCTCAAAGCGTTTCATCTCAGACCAGCAGCCACACGCCAACCAGCACCAGAAAATAGCCAGCCCCTGCCCAAAGCTGCCAGCGCTCTACTGCCTTTTCCTCTTCCAGAAATAAAAGCTCCCCATCATAGCAGCGCGCCGTCAGGGCGTCATAATAAGTATTCGCCTTTTTTAAGGAAACCACAAACAGGTTTGCAGCCGTGCTTCCAAAGGACCGGCAGGAGGTCTTAAAATCGCAGTAGCCCAGCCTTGATTCGGCGGCCTGCTTCATGTAGCACTGGGTGTCCATCATGACAAAGATGAACCGGTAGATCATGTTCATAAGCTCCAGAAACAGCTTCGGCACATGAAGCCTTCGAAACACAGAGATCACCTCGCTGGCAGGCGTGGAAAGGACCAGCATGTACATAGCGCTTAAGGCGGCTATAGCCTTTAGAATAAGTCCCAGGGCCAGGATTATTCCGCTTTCTGTCAGATACAGATAATAGCCCACCACCGGGATGGAGCCCCGCCCATAGGGCTCCGGCGATATGCCCACAACAATGGCAGCTGTTCCCAGAATGAGAAATGCCAGAGGAATCTTAAGAAGAGCCAGATAGCTTTTCCACGGAACCTTACCCGCCAGTACGGTTAAGGCGGACATGGTCAAAAGCACCAGCACCGATACGGCTGCAGAGTCTGCCCCTATGCAGAAAAAAAGGGCTGCTACTGCCACAATGGCCTTAAACTGCGGATTCCAGCCCCTCATGGGGGAAATGTAGGCATAATAATCAATGGTATAAATCGTTCTCACCTCCTTTTGACTACCCGTATTTTTTGAGCATTCAGATATGCCCCAAGGGTGTTCAAGGCGATTATACGTCATGAAAGGGAATTTTACAATCCTGGCACTTATGTTCATGAAAACAAACGCAGCTTTCATACCACGCAAAAGCTCCCCGGTACATATGGCTTTTTAACCATACATTCCGAGGAGCTCTTCCGGCTAATCAATCATCTTTATTTCCGGCCCTAAGCTCCGGAGATCCTGCCGCAAGGTATCCGTGACTTTTTCCTTCTTGGCTGTCTGTAATCCAAAAAGCATAGATTGCCGCATGATTCAGAATAAACCTGATTCTTATTTTATCGTGACCCAGGCCGCTGAGGCTCTGTTTGTTTCGCCACTTTAGCTGGTATTTCGTCTTGTCTTCCGTCATAAAACAGCATTCCTCCCGGGAATATCCCGGTATTACGTTTCCTTCCGGGTCCAGGATTTCAGCTGCCAGCCTTCCTCCGGTACAGTCCGCGTTTACAAACAGGAATTCTCCCCGGTACTTAAGGAGCTCGGTCGTTAATAAGCCTTCCATGCTTTCCGTTTTCATTGAGGCGAAGCCATCCCGTCTCAGGGTGGCAACCCCCACAGCTCCTCCGGAATATTTGTGACTTCCAAAGTTAGGGGATTTTCCGGAAAACGCAGAATAATAAAAATACAGCTTATCCCCTACCACCGTGCAGATCCCGTTTGCAGGATGCAGATAACCGTAATCCCATCTTCCCTCCTGTCTGGAGGAACTTAAAAAATCTTCATAGGTAGGCCTGTCAAAATGAAAGCCATCCCGGCTGAAAGCAATCTTTAAATCATTAATTTTAGGAAGTCCTGTTTTTTCACAAACAAAGTTGGGCGGTCCCATAAAAACAGAATAAATCCCAAGCATCACACTTTCGTAAGCCACGGCATCCAGATTATACAGCTGAGTGTAATAGCCCATGTCTTTATCTGGTCTGTCGTAAATATCTGTTCTTGCCCAAAAGCTTAAATCCTTCTCAGCCCACTGGCTTCCCCTGTAAAAGTCCTCTGTTTCATAATAACTGCGGACTCTCACTCTGCTGTCCAGTTCAGAAAACGTCCTCAGACTGTAAATCCATTTTTTACGAAACGGATTATAGAAAAATGTTGTATTATCCCCGGAGTGCCCTGTTTTGCACACCTCTTTCCAGTGTATTCCATCCGGAGACTTATATAATACCGTAATCTCCCTGGGCGGAACTGATGATGGATCATCATGGGCATGCTTGGGCTTAAGGTGATAATATTTAAAGTCCTCCGGAAAGCACCGGAAAAATACCAGCATCTTATATCTCTCCTCCGGTATTTCTGCCGCTTCATCCAGCCATACGGCATCTCCGTCCCTCATATAACCAGGAATGTGCTCCAGTACCCGGTCCGACCGCTCAGACGGACAGACCTCACTTAAGCGTTTCCACTGCAGCCCATCATCACTTTCTGCATAAGCGCTCCCATCGAACCAGCCGGCATGATACCACATTTTAAACTTCCGGCCTTTCGTATCATAAAACACTCCGCCATTAAAAGGGCAGGCACATGTACAATATCCATCATTTAGCTCCATACTGGTTTGAGGCCATAAAACAGGCTGATCAGGTATCTGAGGCTTTCCGAACTCCCTGACCAGGTTTGTTTCGCTGATCAGAAAATCATCCACGAACAATTGCCTGCCAATCGATATATCAATATAATCCGGCTTATCTTTCAGGTACGGAACCCTCAGTGGCTTATCCAGTGTTTCCTCTTTGCTGTGGGGGGGCCACAAATCCGGCAGCGTTATATTATTATATAATTGTTCCATGATACTCCTTACTTAAAATTATTCTTCAGTCTTATAAAATATTAAAGTCAATACAAATGCCACCACAAATCCTATGGTACACGCAATCAGATATTTACCGAGCTGTCCGTTTAAATACAGCAGGATTCCAGGCAATGCTGTAATGGACATTCCCGTTCCCGCCAGCCCTGCAAGAGAAGAAAAAATACCCGCACATCCGCCTCCGATACAGCCGCAGATAAAAGGAGTAAGTCTGGGCAGGTTGCAGCCGAAAATCAGGGGTTCTGTAATCCCCAGAAATGCAGGAATCGCAGAAGTAATATATAAGGACTTCTGCTTCTTGTTTTTTGTCTTTAATGCTGCCGCAAGTCCAGCCGCACCCTGGGCGACAATGGCACCGCAGACCAGAGCATTAAACGGATTGGCGCCCGTATTGGCCAGCAGCTCCACTTCAAGAGCCTTAAAGGTATGATGGAGTCCGGTGATAACCACTGCCTGCTGAAGCGCACCAACAATAAAGCCACCAATGCCGAAAGGTATATTCATCAGCATGGAAATTGCCTCTACCAGTCCCTTTTCAAAAATATGCATAATTGGTCCTATTACAACAAGGCCAATTACCATACTGGAAAGCAGTGTGACAAATGGTGTAACAATCAGATCCAGGACATCCGGCACAATTTTTCTAAGCCACTTTTCAATTTTAGCAGAAATCACACCCAACATTAATGCAGGAAGCACGGAACCCTGATATCCCAAAATCGGTATATTTAAGCCCAGCAGGCTTAAGTAAATCGGATCTATCTTTCCGCTGGCTACCTGATTGGCATTGGGAAGCTGCGGGGCCACAAGCATAAGACCGATTACGATTCCCAGTGCCGGCGAGGCACCGGATCTCTTCATAACGGAATAGGTAACCAGTGCCGGAAGAAATGCAAATGCAGTATCAATCAAAACCTGAGATAATGCAAGGAATGTGGGATCTAATTCCACCCCAAGATTAGTAATGAGACTGCGCACACCCATAAAAAGACCGGTTGCAACTAAAATCGGAATAATGGGTAAAAATACATCTCCAAGCAACCTGGAGGTCTTTTGGAAAGCATTCATCTGAAGTGTAGCAGCGTCTGCCTTCGACATCATACTTGCGCCGTCCATTTTTGTAATGGAAAGCACCTCTGCATACACCTTATTGACAAAACCTGTTCCCAAAATGATCTGATACTGCCCGGATGCCAGAAAGCTTCCCTTTACTCCATCAATATTTTCTATTTCTGTCTTATTAAACTTTGTTCCGTCTTTCAGAACAAGTCTTAATCTTGTAGCACAGTGCTCTACATTTAAAATATTATCCTGACCGCCGATATGAAGCAGAATCTGCTCCGCTGTCTGTTTCTCTTTACTCATATTATCCTCCTTATTTTGTGCAACAATGTACGCGCGTTCATTGTGATGTACTAAGAATATAACATTTAAAGTCAGCTGTCAAGACGGCATATGCTTTTTATATATTATGTCGTGTTTTAATGATTAATTTTGTGCTAATCCAACAATTTTCTGGAAGTAGATTCACGGATGACAAGCCTGGGAAATAAGTGAATCAGTTCCTCATCCGTGTTTCCGTTAATTCCATTAAGCAGCATACTTACTGCATTTCCTGCAATTTCCTCTATGGGTGAGGCCACGGAGGACAAGGTAGGAATCATCTTCCTGGCCAGGAGTGTATTATTATAGCCACAGACAATTACATCCTCCGGTACTTTAAGGCCATGCTCTGATAAGGATCTTATCACATCGCTGGCCACAATATCACTATGGGCAAACCATGCAGTTATTCTACCGGGATCATGGGACATGAAATACTGACTGATGATTTCATATGCTCTCTGGTTTTCCACGGTCTCATGCTGATTGCATTCAAGGACAGCTTTTAGCTTCAGCCCGTTTTTATCAAGCTCAGAGCGAAAGCCTTCTAATTTGTTGTTTCCGGTCAGGGATTTTAAGGGACCTATATAACCGATGTTCTTATGCCCTAATTCCAGAAAATGCCTGGCCACCTGAGTCCCCCCTTCTTCAGAACTGATGATAATATTTTTCTTCTCCGTCTGTTTAAAAAGGCTGACCATAGGGACGTTAATACTGCCGTATAGCTTTTTATTCGGTGTTCCTATTGGCCTTACGATGATTCCATCTACCTTGCGCCGCTTAAAGCCGTTGATGATATTGACTTCTCTGGCCCTCTCTCTCTGTGCATCGCCTAAAATTACGTTATAACCGTATTTTTCTGCCTCATGCACGATTGCAGTCATTAAAGAGGCATACAGTGGGTTTGATAAATCAGAAAATAATACACCGATGATATTTGTCCTGTTTCCAGCCAGACTCTGAGCCACCTGATTCGGTTCATATCCCAGTTTCTTTACCCAGTACATAACATTGCTTCGTGTTTCCATCTTTATGGATGGGTGATTCGACAAAACTCTTGATACAGTGGCACGCGACACATGCGCCGCTCTGGCAACCTCTTCCATTGTAACCATGGTCTTTTTCAAATCCTTTCGTTGCGTTTCGCTTACCCGCCTTTTCTTCTATCATACTATTTTTCTCATGCTTTCGAAACCTTTAAATACAAAATAATGCCACTTTCGACGAAAAAGCAGCCCGGCACCTCTGGCACCAGACTGCTCCCTTATATGGAAAATATACCTATTGATTCTCCTCTTCCTGTTCCTCTGTCAGGGTGAATACCTGTCTCTTACGAGCCATTTCATCACTTGCCAGATACTCGTCATAGGTGGTGATCTTATCAATTAACTGTCCGTTGACGATTTCCATAATCCGGTTTGCCGTGGTTTCCACGATCTGATGGTCACGGGAGGAGAAAATCAGAACTCCCTGGAACTTCACCAGGCCATTGTTCAAGGCTGTAATGGACTCCATATCCAAATGGTCTGTAGGCTCGTCAAGTATCAGCACATTGGCGCCTGAAATCATCAGCTTGGAAAGCATGCAGCGCACCTTTTCGCCTCCTGACAGCACCCGTACCTTTTTCACCCCGTCCTCTCCGGCAAACAGCATACGGCCCAGGAAGCCCCGCACATAAGTAGCTTCCTTTTCCGGGGAATACTGGGTCAGCCAGTCAACGATGGTATCGTCGTTGTCAAATTCCGCCGAGTTGTCCTTGGGGAAATAGCACTGGCTGGTGGTAAGGCCCCATTTATAATCCCCTTCATCCGGTTCCATTTCTCCGGCAAGAATCTTAAACAGAATGGTCTTTGCCAGTTCATTCGGCCCAACCAGGGCAACCTTATCCTCACGGTTTAAGGTAAAGGAAATATTATCTAAAATCTTTACGCCGTCAATGGTCTTTGATAAATTATTAACAGTCAATACCTCATTTCCGATCTCACGGGCCGGGCGGAAATCAATATAGGGGTATTTTCTGCTGGAAGGCTTAATGTCATCCAGCTCGATCTTTTCCAAAGCCCGCTTTCTGGAGGTCGCCTGTTTGGATTTGGAAGCATTGGCGGAGAATCGCTGGATAAATTCCTGCAGCTCCTTAATTTTCTCTTCCTTTTTCCGGTTGGCCTCTTTCATCTGCTTGACCATCAGCTGACTGGATTCATACCAGAAATCGTAGTTTCCTGCGTAAAGCTGAATCTTTCCATAGTCAATATCCGCAATATGGGTGCAGACCTTATTTAGGAAGTAACGGTCATGGGATACCACAATTACCGTATTTTCAAAATTGATAAGGAATTCTTCAAGCCATGCGATAGCATCTAAGTCCAGATGGTTGGTAGGCTCGTCGAGAAGCAGAATATCCGGATTTCCAAATAATGCCTGGGCAAGCAGCACCTTAACCTTTTCCGCACCGTTTAACTCTCTCACCAATTTGTAATGAAGGTCTGTCTCAATGCCAAGGCCGTTTAAAAGGTTGGCCGCATCAGACTCCGCTTCCCAGCCATTCATGGTGGCAAATTCCCCTTCTAAGTCCGCCGCCCTGATGCCGTCCTCATCGGTGAAATCTTCTTTCATGTAAATGGCATCTTTTTCCTTCATGATTTCATAAAGCCGGGTATTTCCCATAATGACGGTATCCAGAACCTGAAAATCGTCATATTTAAAATGGTCCTGCTTTAAGAAAGAAAGCCTCTGCCCCGGCGTTATAACGATATCGCCGTTGGTCGGCTCCAATTCGCCGGAAAGAATCTTAAGAAACGTGGATTTTCCAGCGCCGTTGGCTCCGATCATGCCATAGCAGTTGCCTTCGGTAAATTTGATATTTACATCTTCAAACAATGCCTTTTTTCCGATTCTTAATGTTACATTATTTGCACTAATCATCTTGATTCCCTTTCTCTATATCTCCCTATATTTCACTTTGTCTGTTTTTCTGCCAACGCTTTCCGCCTGTTATGAAACAGTCATGGCGGAACAGCCTTTATATACCGGGAAATTCCCTGATACATGAAAACAGGGGTCTATTGGCCCCTTCCTCTGTTATTGTACATGAAAATCCCGAATTTGCAAGCTTTTTATCAAAAAAGCCCTGCACATCCGGGATTTTCATCTCTGTTTATTCCGCTGCTTCCACCTTTAAGGGGAAATTGGACTTGCTGTCCGCGTCATAGGTGACAGTCACATAAGTTACCTTTACCATAACCCCGCTTCCGTTGCTGTCATTCACCGCTTTTCCCAGCACTCCCTCTTCCAGCCCTTCGCAGTTATCCTTTATAAATGTCTGCTCTTCGCCTGAATCCGTCTTAATAACGAAAGTGCTCATAGCCTGATCCATAACGCTTCCCGTGGCTTCCTGGACTTTCATGTTTTCCTGGGCATCCAGCACCAGCACAACTTTTGCATTGGAGGTGTCGGAGCCGGAAATCTCTCCTTTATAAATAATAGAAACCTCTGCATCAGGCTCCAGGGCATAGGATGTTTCCACCACAACGTCCTTTAAGTCAAATACTGCCTTTGCATCGCCGTTTAACACTGTCACGCTTTCCAAGTTGTCAGCGACCTCCGCTACCTTTGCCACCAGTATCTTAAATTCCTCGGCATTGCCCGGCGCTTCCTGACTTGCTCCTGCCGTGGTCTCTGCACTTGAGGAGGTCTGGACCGTGGTTTCCGCTGTTGTACCCGCCCCGCTTTCCGTACTCTTTGCAGGTTTTCCACAGGCTGTAAATAAAGCTGCCGTACAGACGGCCAATGCTATGATCCATATTTTTTTCATAAGCATCCTCTTCTTTCTTTCCTGTATTACCTATAAGTTTTTCTATAGTATACCATTTGTTTGTGAAATATCTTTTTCTTTTTTCTTAAATTTTCCAATTTTAATAAATATTCTTTACCAGATGACCGGAAAACCTGCTTATAGAAAAACAGGAAATGCAAAAGAAAAAGCAGCGGTTCAATCAGATTTTACCGCTGCGAAATAATATGACACCTATAAAATTTCCCCATATCTCCCTAAAAAGCTCTGGGTCCTCACATTGCTGGAGGCGAAAACCTCCTCCGGCGTCCCTTCCTCAATGATGACACCGTCAGCCATAAAAATAACCCGGTCTGAAATATCCTTTGCAAAGGCCATTTCATGGGTCACAATGACCATGGTGATCTGCATGTCCGCCAGGGACTTGATGACCTTTAACACCTCTCCCGTCAGCTCCGGGTCCAAAGCCGATGTGGGCTCGTCAAAAAACAGAATCCTGGGATTTAAAGCCAGGGCCCTTGCAATGGCCACCCGCTGGCACTGACCGCCGGAAAGCTGGCAGGGATATGCAGAAGCCTTGTCCTCCAGCCCCATTTTCCGAAGCAGCTCCATGGCCTCCGAATGCACCTCTTCCTTATTCCTTTTCTGCACGTGGATGGGCGCATCCATTACATTTTTCAGGACAGTCATATGAGGGAACAAGTGAAAGTTCTGAAATACCAGACCGTAATTTTTCCGGATCTCTTTCAGCGCTTCTTTCCCGGCGTAAACAGAGGTTCCCTTTTCCCCGTTCCACGCCGCCCTTTCTCCCAGATAGCAAAGCTCACCGCTGTCCATCTCCTCCAGCATGGTGGCGCACCGGAGCAAGGTGGACTTGCCCGAACCGGATGGACCGATGATGGATACGATCTCACCTTCTTCAACCGACAGGGAAATATCACGAAGCACGCCCTGGCCGTCAAATGCTTTCTGAACATGGTTCATTTCCAGTAAGTACATCTCACATCCTCCTCTATTGATAATAGTTCATCCGTTTCTCTATGTATTCCATTCCCACGGCTACAATCAGGTTAAAGACATAATAAAACAGTCCTGCTGCCACAAAAGGAACCAGGCTTGTCTGAGAAGAAGCCAGGGCCTTTGCGACCGCAAACATCTCCAGAACGCTTATGGTAAATGCCAGAGAGGTATCCTTCACCAGGGTAATGACCTCGTTGGTTACAGACGGAAGAATCCGTTTTACCACCTGGGGGAAAATGATCCGGAAAAAGGTCTGGGTTCTGGAATACCCTAAAAGCCTTGCAGCCTCATACTGGCCCGCAGGCATGGACTGAATGCCGCTTCGGTATATTTCCGCAAAGTATGCTGCATAATTGATGACAAAACCAATAAATGCAGCGATCAAACGGTATCCGTTTCCCACTTTCATGCCAAACAAATAATAGGGTCCGAAATACACCACCATCAATTGAAGCATCAGCGGAGTTCCCCTCATGATTGAAATATAGAATTTAACAATGGCCCGTATAACAGGGTTCTTCGACATCCGTCCAAAGGATACGAGAAGCCCCAGGGGCAGGGAAAAGACCAGCGTCACTACAAAAATCTGGATGCTGACCCACATACCTGCCGCCAATTGTGAAAATATCTTCGTTATAATCATGATTTCCTCTTTCCTGCCTTTCTCTCAGGGCATTCCCCCTCTTTCCCATTCCCTCTGTGCAAAGCGCTATCCGCCTTATGGGGTACAAAGGAACTCCGGCCCTTTATGGGGAGCCGGAGCCCATTTTATATCTCTTATTTCCCGATTGTGGTCACATCTTTGCCAAACCACTTTTCCGAAACCTTTTTTAAGGTACCGTCGGCTGCCATGGCCTCCAACTGCTCCTGAACCTGATCCCTTAAGGCTTCATTGCCTTTCTTAAAGCCTACGCCGTATTCTTCCGCAGCCAGAGCTTCATCTAAAATCACGAAATCCGCTTTTCTCTGCTCGATCTGATAACCCGCCACGATCACGTCCATGGCAATGGCGTCAACTGCGCCCATTTCCAGATCCATAAATGCCGTATTATAATCAGGTGTGGTCTGAAGGGTTTTAAAGGTCTTGGAAAGGGTCTCGTCCGCCTGCAGGGCCTTTTCTGCAGAGGAATCCGCCTGAACCTCTACAACCTTTCCCGCAAGATCAGAAAGGGTCTTTATACCGGAATCCTTCCCCACTACAAACACCTGGCTGTTTTCCATGTAAGGCTCTGTCCAGGTATAATCATCCTCCCGGCCTGTAATGGTAAATCCATTCCAGATACAGTCAATATTTCCTGTTTCCAGCTCCATGTCCTTTGCATCCCATCCGATTGGCTGGGGAACAAACTTCTTGCCGAGACGGTTTGCCACCTCCTGAGCCAGCTCTAAGTCAAAACCTGTGTATTCTCCGTTATCTCCCACAAAGCCCATGGGCGGGAAATCCTGGTCAAAGCCAACGGTAAATGTACCGGCATCCGTTGTTGTCCCAGCGCTCTCTGCCGTTGTGCTCTCCTCTGCCTTTGTCTCCGAAGCGCCTGCTGCTGTAGCCGCTGCCTCTGCCGCCTTAGTCTCTCCATTATCTGCTGCGGTTGTCCCAGCATCCTTCTGGCCGGAACAGCCGCCCAGCAGAACTGCCGCCGCCAAAACTGCTGCCGCTTTCCAAACTTTCTTTTTCATAATTACATCCTCCTCTATGTTTTCATGTGTTACCATGGTAGCATAGTAAAGTATTTCTGTAAAGAAGAAATTTGCAATTATGAAATTCTATAAAAATTCAGAATACGGATTTAAATTCGTAGGAAAACAAAAATGGCGATCAGTAAAAGGACTGCCGCCGCAGCTCCTATGAGAAAAACCGGACTTCCCCCGCTTCCTTTGGGAGAAGAAGCTTCCGGCTCCACGAACATCCCCCATGGACTGAGAACCAGTACTCCCAGGGGTATGTCTCCCGCATCTTCTCTTTCCATGAAGCTCAAAAAGTCCTTCCAGTCCTGCTCCAGAAAACGTTTCCCTTCTTTCCAGTCCGCAACGGGCTCTCTTTTTTCCTTTGTAAAGAAAGAACCGGGCTCAATATCCTTTTTCTCGTATTCCTTTCTTTTAAAGTACTGCTGATATGCGTGCCTTAAGCCCTTGTTAACGGCTTCCGCCGGGTCTCTGGTAGTCTGGTAAAGGTTCATTATGTAATAATAGATCCGGTAAGCCGACCTGGGCTGAAAGGAGGGCCTCCTTCCGGCCTGCCCGCCCTGAAAGCCTGCTTCCGACTGCCGGAGTGCTTCCTGTAACTGGAAATCAATCATCCGGTCCACGGCTTCCCTTAAATCAGAGGCCAGTCCCTTATGAATTCCGGTGGCTGCCATATAAAGCTGGGACTTTATGGAAACAACTGCGGCCAGGAATCCATAGAGCTCCTCACTTCCGCCGGAAAGCACCGGCGCTTTCAATAAATTTCCGCCTCGGTTCATATATCCGGCAAAACGCTCCGCCATTTCCAGATCACCGGAGGAGTAAACCGTGTTCTTTCCTATAGAAGAGATGGATGCCTGAGCACCGGAAGCCGTCATTCCCCAGACGGCCGCAGCCGTTTCCTTCCGCATTCTCTGGGCATATTGGGAATCACTTTTTATCCGCCCGTCCCCGGCTTTCTGGTAAATGATTCCCTGATCCGCTTCATCCGCTTCTTCACTTACCGGAATGCGGATGCTTCCCTCACGGCTGTCGGGGACAGATCCTTTTGGGGAAAGGGACTCCTTGAATACCTGTTCCAGCTCCTTGTCATTTAAGGCATTTCCTGTAACAGCCCGGTAAAGCGCCGCCTTTACGGCTGTCATGGAAGCCCCTGTGCCAAATTTTCCGAACAAGGCTTCCAGCTCTCCCATGCGGACATTCAGCATTTCCAGCAGGATGTCCGACAGCGTTTTATCCAGCAGGGCAAGCTGCTGTCCCTGTACGCCTGCGGTTGTATTGGCCAGGATGGCGGAAAGGAGTTCCTTATAGATTCCAGCCAGACCGGCCAGCTCATCGGCAATGGATTTCGCCAGGGAAGGATTCCATTTTAAAATATCTTCCCAGGCCAGATCCGCTGTTTCTTTCCCCCACATTCGTTCAAGATCCGAAAGCTCTTCGGGGCTCAGCTTGTAATATACGCTTTCCTCGGAAAGAGCGGCCGTATCCCGGCCATTTCCGGCTCTTTTTCCGTCCTCCCTTTCCGTTCCCTTGTCATCTTCCCCGCTGCCCTCAGCCCTGCTCTTGGCCTTTTGCTCCCTCATTTCCTCTTCGCTCCGGGCCAGCTCCTCCATAAATACCTCGCTGGCTTCAAGCCGGCTTTTTAAATTGGCCTCTTCCACCGCCTTTTTCATGTCAGCGGCTGCCGGCTCACCTGCGGGGGATGCGGCATTTGACCGGTCCTGTACTTTAATTTCCATATCCTGTCCCTTCCGGGCCGTTTCTTATCAGTCCTTCTCGTCCTGATAAACGATCCGTCCTCCGCAAATGGTATATTTCACCTTTCCAAACAGCTTCTCCCCCGTAAATGGAGAATTGGAGGACTTGGAAGCATACTCTCCAGCAATCCACTCCTCCTCCGGGTCAAAAATCACCAGGTCCGCCGCCTTGCCTTCTGTTAAGTCTCCCGAATCCAGCCGGTACAGCTTCGCCGGGTTAAGGCTCATCTTTTCCATCAGCTCCAGCATGGTCAAATGCCCCGGTCTCACCAGATAGGTCACAGCAAGCCCCAGCGCCGTTTCCAGGCCAATGATCCCGCTGGGAGCTTCCGTCAGCTTCCGGGCCTTTTCCTCCTGGCTGTGGGGGGCGTGGTCCGTGGCAATGATATCAATGCTTCCATCCTTTAATCCTTCTATAATGGCCTGGCGGTCCGCTTCCGTCCGCAGAGGAGGATTCATCTTTGCCAGAGTTCCGTGCTTTAATACCGCTTCCTCCGTAAGGGTGAAATGATGAGGTGTCACCTCCGCATATACGTGAGCGCCCAGCTCCTTTGCCAGCTTCACCATCCTTACGGAAGCCCGGGAGCTGATGTGCTGAATGTCCACGGCAGCTCCGGTGTGAAGAGCGATCATGCAGTCCCTTGCCACAAGGCTGTCCTCTGCCAGAGCCGGAGAACCGCCGATTCCCAGCTGGCGGGATACCTCTCCCTGATTGATTCCGTTGTTTGTAATAAAGGACGGGTCTTCCTCGTGAAAGCTTAATGGAAGATCCAGCTTCGCAGCCATTTCCATGGCAGCCTTCACAAGCGCAGCGTCAAGAAGTGGAATCCCATCGTCGGTAAAGCCCACCGCTCCATGGGATTTTAATTCTTCCATATCCGTAAGTTCCTTTCCTAAAAGCCCTTTGGATACAGCCGCGGCCTGAAGCACATGGATTCCGGTTTTTTCCCCTTCCCGCTGAATATATTGAAGCGTTTCCACGTTATCCACGGGAGGCTTTGTATTGGCCATGCAGACCACTGTGGTAAAGCCACCCTTGGCCGCCGCCCTGGCGCCTGTCTGGATGTCTTCCTTATAAGTAAATCCGGGATCGCGGAAATGAACATGAACATCGACAAGCCCCGGCGCTACCACGAGGCCGGACCCGTCGATTACCACATCCTCCCTTGAGCTCACATTTAACGTCAGATGTTCTCCTATTTCGGAAATGATTCCTCCGTCAATGCAAATATCCACATCTTTCTCCACCCGTTTTCCTGGGTCTACCACATGGGCATTTTTAATCCATATCATCCTCATTCCTCCCGTATTTTAGTACTGTATTTTTACTTTGTGTTTTAATTCTGTGTTATGTTTCTGCTTTTTAATTTCATAGTCTTATTCAGACTCTTATTCCCGGCCTCTTCTCAGATTTCAAAGTGATCCCCATCTTTTTCGATATCAGCAATGCTGTCCCGGTACTGGCTTGAAACATCCATATCCTTTAACCTTTTTATTACAGAAAAATCCCCCCAGCAGTGCATGGGAAATACATGAGCCACCCGGGTCTTTCTCATAAATTCGTCAAATCCCAGATAAAAGGCTCTTTCCTGCCTCGGGTCCAGAGGGAGAAAGGCCGCATCGATATAGGTGCCTGCCAGCTTGTCTACTTCTTCCGAATATTTTCTCGCCATATCATCATTCCAGCTGTCCGGTTCCCCTTCCCATCTCCAATTGTTTAAATCGCCTCCGTGGTAAATCACCTTTCCTTCTGCATTTATGAGAAAAGCAACGCCCTCATCGGTGGAGCGGTACGTTTGAACTTTCACCTGGCCGTCCTCCCATACCTCCCCGGGCTTCATGGAAATCACACTTTCCAAAATTTCTTCCGGCAGCCGCTTCCTCCATATATCATCGGACAGGATATAGCGGGTATTTTCATGAGTTTTCTTAAATTCCAGGATCTTCTCCGAATAGTGGTCCCCATGGCGGTGGCTGGCAAAAACCAGAAGAGGCTTATCCTTATGAAAGTCCGGCAGCAAGCCTTCTGTATAGTCAAATAGCATGGTTACATTCTCAAGCTCCACCAAAAACGAGCTGTGATGGATATAAGTAATTTTCATAGGAAATGACCTCCTTCTAAAATGGCTGTTTGAGAAAATTATACCACAGTATCCGCCATTCTGCATAGCATATGGGTATAAAAAGGGCGGGAACAAATGTCCCCGCCGCAAAATAAGCATTTCTGAAATAAAGCCGGTATTCCTGCAGATTACTGTGCAGATTTGGAAGTTTCAACCTTTGCATCTGCGGACTTGGAAGTCTCGGTCTTCGCATCTGCAGATTTAGAAGTTTCGGTCTTCGCATCTGCGGACTTGGAAGTCTCAACTTTTGCATCTGCTGCTTTAGAAGTCTCAGTCTTCGCATCTGCGGACTTGGAAGATTCAGCCTTTACATCTGCGCTGCTCTCTTCCTTTGAGGAAGATTCCTCTGCCTTGGTTTCTTTTACCGCCTCTTTGGTCTGTGCTGCGGTCGTAACCGCTTCTGTTGTTACCTCTGCCTTGGTTGCTGCTGTTGTCTCAGATGTCTTTGTGCTTCCACATGCAGAAATAGATGCCATCGTCAATACGGCTACACCTGTAAGTACCAGTTTCTTTGTTGTCAGTTTCATAATTATTATCCTCCTTGCGACTACATAGGTGTTTATCGGTAATCTGTCTGCCGCAGCTTCATGTTGTCCTATGTCCCTGAAGCCGATTCCAAGTGTAGCACCAAGAAAGGAGGAAGTCAATGAAGATTCTATGTCGTTTCTTAAATAAAACTCATATAAATTTTTAAAATTTATTACGGTTAATTCTGGAAGAAACCGACTGGAAAAGTAGGAAAATCTGCTCTTGAACTTCTGTCTTCCATTGCGAATCGGTTCGGTTTTTGCTATACTAAATAAAATGGAAACATTAAAATCCAGACAAAGCAGGAGGAATTTTATATGTTGAAAGAACTGGTTACAAAATGCCGTACCTATCGGAGATTTTATGAGAATGAGGCCATTTCTGCAGAGGACTTAAGGGATCTTGTGGATTTAGCCAGGCTCACCGCTTCTACAGCCAATTCCCAGGCCTTGAAGTTTCGGTTATGCAACACACCTGAAGACAATGCCAAGGTATTTGAAACACTGGGCTGGGCCGGAGCCCTGCCGGATTGGGACGGACCGGAACAAGGAGAACGGCCGTCGGCTTACATCATCATCCTATGTGATTTATCCCTGGGAAAGAACAAGCTCCAGGACGACGGTATCGCCGCTCAAACCATGATGCTGGGCGCAGTGGAAAAAGGTTACGGCGGCTGCATTCTGGGCAATGTGCAAAGAAGCAGCCTGGCGGAAGCGCTTCATATCGACCCAGCCCGTTATTCCATTGATCTGGTTCTCGCTCTTGGAAAGCCAAAAGAGGAGGTCGTCATCGTTCCGGTTAAGGAAAACGGGGATGTGCGTTATTACCGGGATGAAAATCAGGTTCATTATGTACCTAAAAGGGCTCTTGATGATCTGATTGTCTGATGATTGAAAAATGCAGAAGTAACCAGCGGTTATCCTGAAAACGGGAATATCCGCAGGTTTACTTCTGCATTGCTTACTTTCCACAGCATTTTTTATATTTTTTTCCGCTGCCGCAGGGACATGGATCATTTCTTCCTATCTTCTCACCATCTCTTTTGTAGGTTCCATTTTCCAAAGAATCATAAGCATTCTCTTCCATGTCTGATGTAAGGGACAGCTTCGCTCCGGACGGATACCCCATCAGCCTTTTATATTTTTTCTCATATTTTCGGAACAGATACTCCTGGCTGGTGCAGTTTATCATCTCCTCCAGATATTTCCCCATTGCCTGCTTTAACTCCGGATATTCCTGCTGAACACGTATAAGCCCGGGTAAAATATCTTTCAAATCATTCACCATATAAAGAAGCATATCATAAACAGCACTATCATCAAAATGGTTTTCAAGCATCTGACGTAAGAAAACAGCATCCTCACCAGTCTCATATCTGGCTGCGGATCCAGCCATCAGCAGACCATACCAAAACTTTGAAGTCTCTTTGATTATTGCAGGAATAAGAGGGTCCTGCCTTATCTGGATTTCCTCGAGACAGGTTTTTACGTACATTAACTGGTTCTGGTTCCTGGCAGATATATTTTTTTCATTTTCCAAAATATATTTCCGATATCCGGGAAACTCCGGCTCCGCCGTTTCATCCTGCTCCAGAATATCAATTAAATCACAGAAACTATAAAGCAGTGCATCTTCATAAATTCCGAATTCCGTCGGTATTTCCGTCATAATACCAAAAATTTTTTCGAAATGATTCAAAAACCATTGCGGCTCCGCCCCTGACATATAGTCTGAAATCATACAAAGTATGCCGCTCATGCTTTCTGCATCCTCTCTGGTATGCTTTTCCAAATGACTGTAATATTTCAGGACCCTTTCACTGATTTCACAAACCAGTTCCGGATTTCCATCCGTGATGGCAGTATCAATAAACTTATCATAAAAGCAAAGGCTTTCCGCCTCTTTCCTGTATAATGTATAATAAGTCTGAAAAGCCTTATTATGCCATCCCCTCATACGGTAGGAATCCCCCAGCTGCTCCAGATATTCCAAATTATCCTTATGTTTCCTGCAAAGCTCCTCCCACAGCTTAACGGCTTTCCCGGTATTGTTATTCAGGATATATGACCTTCCAAGTAAAACCCGGAATTCTAAAAGCTCTGCAATGCTTAATACCCTCACACACAAGGCAATCGCCTGATCATATTCCTCTTCTTTCATCCATTCCAGAACCTGATAATACGGCTTTTCGAACTCCCTTGGGAGCTGCAGGACTTTCTGAACATTGGCTAAATTTGTTTCCTCCTGTAAATATTCGTAAGCTTCCCGGATTTCCTTAAACTTCTCCGGCTCTTTCTCAGGTGTGTACTGGCGTATCAGTTTAAAATACGCCCTTTTCACCTCCTGTTTCTCTGCCCCGGGAGCCAGCTGCAGTACTTTATATGGATTCATAAGCTTCCTCCTTTAATCACAACCTACCCAAACCGGATAATTAATCCAACAGGTCAAGAAGCTCCTCTTCAATATCCTCAAGCTCCCCCTGACTGCGGTTCAGAATAATTGCCTCTTTCAGAGCATCCAGTATTTCCTCAATTTCAATACTGTCCAGCGTATCATCTTTCTGCCCAGCCAGCCATCTTTCTGCCTTTCGGATCGTCGACCGGAACTTTTTTGCCATAGGGGACTTGTCCCACCGGCTGATATCAAGTTCCTCCCGCTCTCTCGGTTCTTTCATATCAATGGAAACAGAGGCTTCTTCCCCTGTTGACACCACAGTCGCCGTAACTATAAGAATGCCATTTATGTCATAGGAAAATCCCACATCTATTTTTTCTTTTCCTGCCTTTGCCGGGGGAAATTTTCCAACGCTGAATTTCCCTAAAAGTATATTATCGGTGGCGAACTCCTTTTCCCCCTGATATACCTCAATTTGGGCATATCGCTGATTATCTGCTGCCGTACTGTAGCGCTTCGTTCTGGTAACCGGTATGGTTGTGTTACGTGGAACCAGAATATCCAGGTAATTATCAAACGGCATTCCAAACATATCAATCAGAACACGGACACCAAGAGCATAGGGGGCCACATCGGTAATCATAATCCCCTCCTGTGCGTCAATTTCTCCGCTCACAATCGATGCCTGTACCGCCGCACCCATGGCAACTGCAAGGTCAGGATCCAACAGCGGCTCCGGCTTCTTTCCCAGAAGGCTCTCCACATATCTGCCAATATAAGGAATTCTGGTAGTTCCTCCCGTCAGTAATATAAGATCCACATCCGCTCCTGTGTATCCGCTGTCAGCCAGCACTGTCTCAATGGGCCTTCTTGTCAGTTCAACCAGATCGGCAATCATCTCTTCAAACATATCCACAGTTATGGTTTCCTGAACCGTAACCGGCGCTCCGTCAGCCAGGGCCAGCATTGGGAGAAGAATCTCATAGCTCTCCTGACCGCTTAATGCTGTCTTGCATTTGATTGCGGCTTCACGCAGCTTTACCATTGCATAGATATCCCCGCTTAAGTCCACATGATATTTTTCTTTCCCAACCCGGAGCAGGTAATCGATGAGACGCTGGTCAAACTCCTTACCGCCCAATTCGTTGTTTCCGCTGCTTGCCTTAACCTCCAGAACCCCGTCAAACATCTCCAGCAGAGTCACATCAAAGGTACCGCCTCCAAAGTCATATACCAATATCCTGCTTTCCTCAGTGATGTGTTCTATACCATAGCACAAAGCTGCTGCCGTAGGTTCATTCAAGATTCTCTCTACCGATAGTCCGGCCAGCTTTCCTGCTTCCAGAGTCGCCTTTCTCTGATCGTTATTAAAATATGCGGGAACTGTGATAACCGCACTGTCTATGGGCTCTTTCAAATAATTCTCGGCGCAGGCTTTCAGATGCACAAGCAGCTTGGCAGAAAGCTCCTCCGGAGTATAGTATTGATTTGACAGGCGGATTCTTTCTCCGCTTCCCATTTTACGCTTGACCTCTGTCACCGTATCCTGCGGATACAGCAGCTGCCGCTCCTCTGCTTCTTCTCCTATAACAAAACGTCCCTCTTTCTTTCCAATAACAGAAGGCGTGATGCCCTTTCCCCTTTCATTGGGAATGACAAACGGCATTCCATCCACCAATACCGCCACCTCTGAGGTTGATGTTCCCAGATCAATTCCAATCACCCTTTTCATCAGAATGTATCCTCCTTATACTGATAAACCGTAATTCTGGCCTTATTAAGTACTTCTCCCTGAAAGATGGCGCCAGGAGTAATGACCTGACAAACCCTGTTATTCTTTTCTTTCTGTTCGGTTTCACAAATCCCGATCACTTCATGTACAGTAAAATCAACCGGTATGCCGGTTTCTTTAATAATCTTCAAACCTGAGCTTTCCATGCTGCCACATAGCTGCTCTCTCATCTTATGAAGCTGCTTTACCCATTCCGAGTCCTCCCCTTCAGACTCACAATGCATTCGTTCGATCTGATGAAAGCCCTCATCATAGTTCAGAACATACCCGGTCAGCGTCTTTTCCCGCTCCTTTATAGAGTTCCGCTCTTCCACGGCAATTCTGTATTCTTCAAGGTTCTGCAGAATATCCTCAATTATCGTTTCACTTTTTCTCTGTCTGGTTAACAACTTTTGATAATTCTCTCTCTGAAGACTCCACTGCTCTTCCTGAAATGTATTCTGCTTCTGTAGTTTATCGAGAATCAGCTGAATTTTGCCAATATTCTCTTTATTCTTTTTTCGATTTTCCCAAAAAGGTAACATGCTTCTTAACTCCTGTTAATCCATATATAATTGAATGTGCTTCTTCGTTCCGTATGAGTATAAATATAACATTCCGGAATGAAAAGTTCCAGCAGTTTCTATAGCTTTAGAATAAAACGGGGCAGGGAAATCTAAAAGAGATGGCCACATTTGGGGCAGTAGTCAAAATCTTCTGTAGTTTCATATCCACAGTTTGAACAGCATTTCCGGTTCCACTGGTTTGTCCTTTGGCCGGACTGGACCAGGGTTAAATCCTGTTGGCTGATGTCTATGGACTCTCCCCGCTGCAGTCTCTTTCCTTTTTCCGGATTCAGTTCATATACCGTATTACAGCAGGACATCTGGACGTAGTAATGGCGGTCCCATTTTATGATGGGAATGAAAAAGATGCTGAAATAGCTGTAGGTCATAAATACCTGATATCGGCCGTAGCTGCCGCATAGGTTGCAGATTACGGTTTTGGTGTAATCAAGTATTTTCTTTGCCTGGCTCATGCCGCAAATAAAAAACATAGTGGTCCTCCTGTGGTATGTGATGGCTGGCTTACGGGCAACGATGCCTCTAATTGATGATTCATATGGCTAAATTTAAAGTACATTTAAGGGAAACAGAATATCTTCACGACCAAAGCATTGAGTGAAGTCTTCCAGTATTCATTCAAGGACATCCGGGTAATCAACAACATATCCCCCACGGCCTGCTTGCTCCTATTCTTCCATAATTCCCATGATTTTTACATAATCCTCTGTCTTATCCCTCATAATAGAAAATCCCTTTTCCATTTCCTCAAAAGGGAAACGATGAGAAATCAGCTCTTTGGGATTTACCCTGTTTTGTTCCAGACGTTCCATTACATAATGCCAATCATCCTGTATATTATGATCAAATGAAGAATTCCATGTACCGGTTACAGTAAGCTGATTACGCAAAATCTTCCAATATACGGCTCTATCAAACATCATGTCTGTATAAGGATTTCCCACCAGCATAATTTTACCGCCAGGAGCAGCATTATTTACCGCCAGCAGAACGGTTTCATTCCTGCCGACACATTCAAAGAATACATCTGCCCCCCGTCCATTGGTCCGCTCCATAATCCATGCTTGCGCATCTTTCTCCCTGTAATCGCAATATTTCTCTTCGGCAATGCCCATGCGATGCACAATTTTCTTTTGGGAATCTTTATTTCCGATAACTAAAATATTTTCTATGCCCGCTTCTTTTAAGAACATCAAAAGCAAAAGCCCAATTGTCCCCAAACCGCAGACTGCAATGGTGTCCTGCTTCCCCGGCTGGATTCTCCTCATGGCATGAACCGCCACTGCCATGGGCTCTAACATGGCTGCTTCCTCAAAGGAAACCTGATCCGGCAGGGCAATCAGATTGTCTGCCGGTACTGCCACATACCCGGCAAAACCTCCATCCCGTCGTGAACCCAGATAATCATAGTTCTTACACATCTCATACTGCTTCTTCCTGCAAGATTCACATGTGCGGCAGGGAATCAACGGGAAAACACCCACCCGTTTTCCCTGCCATATCTGGTCAACGTTCTTTCCAATGCTTGAGACCACTCCCGAAAACTCATGCCCAGGAATCAGGGGGAAAGTGTATGTTCCATTCTTAAAAATTCGTGGAATATCCGAACCGCAAATTCCCGCCGCCCGGACAGCTACAATTACTTCATTTTCACCCGGAACCGGATCCGGCACAGTGTTCAAACGGAAATCACCAATATCATATAATACATATGCCTTCATGTGTTTGTTCCTCCTGGTACTCTCAATTTACGCTTTATCCAGCTTCAGTCCCCCTTTAGCATTCGGCCCCCATCATCTTCTTAAAGCGTTTCAAATCATTCAGCGTAGTAATCTTAAAATTCCTTTCATCCCCTGGAACCATCACAATATCCAAGCCCATAAGGATTGCAGGTTCTGTCGAACCATTGATATGCAAAATCTGCTCCGGTAAAAGCTTTGCATTTGCTTTATAATATCTGCCCAGACGGAACACCTCCGGAGCCTGTCCTGCAAATATCCGGCTTCTGTCTAAAAGCTCTGACACATTCTGTCCGTCACGGCTAAAGTATACCGTATCTTTCATTGGAAGCACCGGCATGGCACCGTCATGCCCGCAGGCAGCATTGAGACAATCTGTAATCTGGCCTTTGGACAGCAATGGACGTGCCGCATCATGAACCAGAACAAGGTCATCCTCTCCTGCATATTTTCGAATGTCCTGTAATCCATGAAATATGGATAATTGACGGTTTTCACCTGGTCGCGAGAATCCATAAATCTTTCCTGTATCAATACTCTGCAGAACGGCTTCCTGCAGGATTGCATCCTGCCACGATGTATCTGCTACAATTTGAATCGCATCAATCTCATCATGCTCAGCAAGCGTCTCAAGACAGTAAGTAATTATCATCCTGCCGTCTACATCGATATATTGTTTCGGAATGTCTTCTCCGACCCGTGTCCCACTGCCCCCCGACAAAATCAATGCAATATTCATTCCTGTCAGCTCCTAAAACCGTAATTCTCTGATATTCTGTAATGTCTCCCCATATGGCCTTTCCTTGCCAAACAGAAGCGTTGTTCCAAGCACGAATCCTTTTACCCCTTTAGGTGCAAACTCCAGAATCTTGTCCGCTCCGCAAGCTCCGTCCCAGTATATTTCAAAATCCATATCTTCTTTCAAAGACAGAAGCTTCGTGATCTTTTTACCGACATAGGGCAGATACATCTGCCCGGCGTTTCCCGGGTTCACAGACATTACCAGTACTTTCTTCACAATGCGGAGCATTTCCATTATTGCTTCCACGCTCGTACCTGGATTGATGGCAATGCCCGGAACCATTCCGGCATTGATAATACTTTGTAACGTTGTGGAAGGGTGGTATTCTGCCTCAGGGTGAATGTAAACCGTGTCTCCTTTGCGCAAATTACTCAGGAACAAATTGATGTGATTATTTGGATGCTCTACCATCAGATGCACATCCAAAGGTTTTGTTGTTGCTTTTGCTATGTATGCCATATCGTTTAAGGACATTGCAAAGTTAGGTACATATCTTCCATCCATAATATCGATGTGGAAAGAGTCGATGCCTCCTTCCTCTAAATCTTTTACTTCTTTTTCTAAATTCCCATAATTGGCACACATCATCGATGCTGTTAATTCAAATTCCATCTCTTCTCCATCTCTCGACTAAAATATACTGTTTACATATATTCAACAAATTACATGCCTATAAATCAACTTTTACATCAGGAAATTCTTATTCGCATATACAATCTTATATTTCTCCCTATACCGCTCAAAGAAGTATGTGATCAGACGTTCCGAAATAAATCCCGGATAGCGATTCATATATACATCCTCTTTCTCACCGCCATGCTCTGCAACCGCATCTAGGATTGGAAACATCCAGCTGCACAAATCATTTAGAACCTCTTTACGCATTATAAACATATTGCAAGGAGAATACAAGTTTCCATGAAAAACATCCTGTACAAAATCATATTCATCCGGAAACTTTTCTTTAAAATACTTCATTAAAAATTCCCAATCCGATGGAATATGCCTGCTTTTAAAATTATCTTCCAAATTCGGTCCTACATATAGTGGTACAGGGAGAATAACATCTATATGATTCTGCTCCATTCTTTGCACCCAATTATCAGGCAATAAAAAATGTCTTCTATAATGTACAAGGCCCAGATAATCTTCCTTTGCATTTTTCCATATCCAATACAGACCCGTCAGTTCACAATACTGCCGATTCTTAGCAGATATATTATCACTTTCACAGTCCGTCAGTACATCATCAAAAATACGCTTATCGGTAAGGGCGGCGCCCACCTGTATAATCCTCTCGTCGGCGGTGAGTTTATATTCACATTGCAGCGGTCTATCATAAATAGAATTTGCCACATAAATACAGGCTTCCAAACCCATAGCTTCCGTAGACGCAGGCAGCTCAAAATCATCTATTTTCTTAAAGTCGCGCCCATTCTCCTTAAATACTTCTTTCACATACCGATTGCGGAGTTCCATATCGAATTCCACGGTAACCGGAATAACCTTCTGGACTCCCAAACTCTTTAATTCCCGTGTAAGCTTTTTATGATAGACCCCACGAGTCGCCAGATAAACCGGATAATCCTTGCATATTGTACGATTGATTTGAAATACCGGTACACCATCTACATAGAGTTCATTTCCCCCTAAATCATCTACCAGATATGCCGCTACTTGAATATCCGGATTAAGCTTTTCTATATATGTTCGGAATGTTTGTCCGCGGGAATGAGCTCCTGCAATATATATTTTGTTTTTCAAGATTCTTTCTCCTATCGTTCATACAGCGTTTCCAATACTTTTATCTGCTCTCTTATATCATATCCCGCAACTGCGATCTGTTCAGATACATCCTTTCTAAAATATCCATTTGTCAATTCCAAAATTCGATTAAACCACAATTCTTCCTCTAATGCTAAAAATTCTACATTTTCCGTTATCTTTGCCTCAGTTGAAACCATTTCACTTACAAAGCAATACAATCCAGAAGCCTGTGCCTCAATTAATGATATTGGTAATCCTTCAAACCAGGATGGCAGACAATATATATCCATTGCCTGCAATAAATCCTCCACATCATTCCTCCACTCCAGAAATATGACTGCATCTTCAAGCTGTAGATCCTTTACCAATAACTTTATTGGGGGAAGCAGCTCCCCTTCTCCTATAAGAAGCAATTTGACATTAGGATTTCTTTTATATACCTTTGCAAACACCTTAATCAAAAAGGCATGATTCTTCTGATATTCAAACCTTCCTGTATGCCCAATTACGACATCGTCCTCAATTCCAAGGCTCTTTCGCATTCTGTTTCTCTTTTCAAGATTATAGCAAAATCTATCCATCTCTATGGCATTGGGCACTATTTGAACTTTTTGAGGTCTAACTTGTTCTCCATATAACCAATCTGCTGCCTTTCTTGAGCACGCCCAAAAGTGTGTTGCATATCTTTCACTGAACTTCTTTTTGTATTCCTCATGAATTTGTAATAGTTCGTTACGTTCTTTTTCACTTGTTTTATCAATCCACGTACTATGTGAATGAACGATAATCTTTGGTATTCCTAACCTCATTGCAATTTCTTCAATCGCAAATCCTCTCCAGAAACTTGTGTGTAATTGTAAAACATCATAATTATCTGACAATATTTGTTCTATCTCATATTGGAATTTTTGAGGATCATCCCTTTGCGTGGTGGAAAAACCCTTGATGTTAAAATGATACTTATCATACTCTTCCGTTTCCATTAAGCCCGACTTGTTTTGAGTTAGAAAATCAAACTGAAACTTTTCCTTATTAATGAATTTTAAATTTGAAAATATATATTTATATATACCATTATTTATAATAGGTGGTGTCATATGTAAAACTTTGATCTTTGACATATCTGTACTATCCTTATCTTTACTTTTTTTCTTAGACTAAACACTTTTTTCTTGTAATGCCCAGGATTCAGGAAACAATATATACAATAAATACTTTCAGCAAAATAACATATCATCTGCTGGAATAATCTCAATATATGAAATATTACCAGCCAAAATCCACAAAGTCTGCGACCATCTTAGGAATGTACGCGATTATATTCTCTTCGGGAACCTTATAAATATTCAGCAGTTGATTATGAATCTCTTTCAAAAGTTCCTTATTAAGTACTGCGATCACAATATAATCGTATGCCGCATCTTTTATGAGAGCCGGAGAAACAACAGGATATTTTTCATCAACATTCATTTCATAATTACTATCCACAATCAACTCTACATTACAATAGTTATTAATTTTTAATTGACGATAATAAGCCTGTCCCACTAATCCTGCCCCAAAAATGACTATTTTCGAATGAGGCGGTATTACTTCGTAAGGAAACATATAAAAATTCTGTTGTTTCAAATTAAAAAGCCCGACATAATCGTTCTCTATCCCCGTACAGCATATATGCGCCACCTGTCTCTTCACTATTGGTTTATCTTTTAAATATGGCTTCAAATATTCCCACAAATAATAATAATCCATAGCCTTGGAACTTTTTTTATGCATCGCCGAGGCTTCATGCTGCCGGTAATAATAGGAGGCAAGATTGGTAACATAAACCCTTTCTGAATCCATAATGAAAGGAATGAAAACAGCCATATCTTCTCCTATTATTTTAATTCTTTCATCCACATTCATCTGATACTTATAGTATTTATTCTTGTTAAACAAATTTCCGCAGACATTCCATCTTAGCAGCATCTCTTTATTATCTATATCATAAATATTCTGAAAGAATTTTATGATATCTTTTCCTATATACAATCCCTCTTTAAGCTTATTTAGTTGATTCTCGAATCTTTTTTCCCAAACATAAGTCATAGCCCCCAAAACTGCATCTAAATTAAACTTATCAGCCAATAGATATAATTGCTCAATAAAGTCATTATCAATCCAATCATCACTGTCAAGATAAAAGATATAATCGCCTGAAGCAGCTTCTAATCCAATTTTTCTTGCTTTTATCAAACCTGCATTTTCTGCATTATTAATAACTTTTAATCTTTTATCTTTAACTGCATACTCTTCTACTATCTTGAGAGAATTGTCAACAGAACCATCATTTACACAGATAATCTCCATCTCTTTCAAGGTTTGCTCGGAAACACTGTTCAGACACTCCCTAATATACTTTTCTGTATTATATATCGGTATAATAATGCTTACCTTAATCATGAAGTCTCCTTCCCTAAAACCAGATATTAGAAAATTCTAATCGATTTGAAAAAAGCTTCCTGCACATTATCTTCACTTCACTTGCATTTTCTGCACCTATTTCTTTTGACATTCGTATAATTTTCAAGAAAATATTATACAGCTGCTCCATATCCTTTATATTTACAATCGTTGAAGAAAGTATTTCAGGAAACATATTGTTAAGAACTCCATATTCTTCTTCAGATAAAGAATAGCCATTCAATTTAAACGCATATCTATGTAAATCAGCGAACTTTTCCGCTCTCTTTTTTGACCATGTTGTATTTATCTTAAAAGTCTCATTAGTTCCACTATTTCTCCAATAAAGCAAAACGTCGCTTAGATTTGTTATATTTCCCTTAACTGAACAGTCTATCCAAAAACGATAATCTTCCATTCCTAAGCTGTTATCCTGATACCTTATCTGATTTTCCTTAAGAAAATCATTTCTAATCATGGTACTTCCATTTGCAATCGGATTATAAAGCATTATATACGCCCGAATATATTTAGGGTTATTCAGGGGTTCCATAAAGGTTTGTATTATCTGGTCCCTATGGTCTATAGCACAATGCCGCCCCCCTATAACATCTATATCATTATGTGATTCTAAATAGTCATTCTGAAGCTCAAACCGATTGGGAACTGTCAAGTCATCATCATCCATTAAAGCAACGTATTGACCCTCCGCAAATTCTAGACCCTTGTTTCTTGAAACGGCAATTCCCTCGTTTTTTTCATTGTTTATGATTTTGATTTTAGAACTTTTTATACTATTGACTACTTCTAACGAATTATCGGTAGAGCAATCATCAATAATTAACAGTTCAAAGTCTTTGTAAGTCTGCTGCAATATAGATTCAATTGCTTTTTTCACATATTGCTCTGCATTATACAGGGGCATAATCACTGATATTTTGGGCATAAATCTCTCCTGATAAGTCATTAAATATTATTGAGAACCACTTATTAATCGTTTTACTAATTTTAATTCAATAAATCAATGCTCATTTTATTAAACCGCACACTTTCATTATTGAAGAATTACTTTTATATAATTATATGCCAATTGTGAACTGGTTGGCTTGTACTAATGTCCTACTCGTTCTGGCTGATGCCAGATAATCCGTTCCTCTGAAATTCCGATTCCTTTTAACCAGGATTTAATGTTTTCTGCTATCTGCTCGTTTTCAATAGCGAGGAAGATATAGTCAAAATTTACTTTTTTCACTACTTCTGGGGATTCTATTTTCCCCAGTCCCTGCGAATTTAAAACTTCGTAATTTTTATCCACCCAAGATATAACATCTACATAATTACAACTTTGCAAACAATTCCAGTAGGACTTTCCAACATTGCCCGCACCGTAAAGCAAAAGCCTGCTTCCTTGTGGTACACATTGAAACGGAAATATATAGGAAATCTGTTCCGTTTCTATATCATATACCTTATAAATTGCACTTCTAAGAAACGGCCTTAGATATTGTTCTACCTGAAACTTCATTTGTTCCCATATCCCGTTTCTTAAAAAAGAATTTTTTAACTCTTCCTTTAAAATATAAATTTTTTCAAATGAATTTAAATCGTAGGATTGAACCATTGAATTATCATTTATTCTATAATGATACCAGCTTTGCTCTAATACCATAATCTTATCAGCTCTTGCAATGGACGTATACACAGGAACTGCATCTTCACCCAAAGTAATCAACGAATTAATGGGGCTTAACATCTCTTCTAATAATGATTTTAAAAATATTTTATTGCACAATGATGCAGTAATTCCACGACGTCCATGCACTTGATCAAACATCATTATGGGGAGAATTTTTTCTAATATTTGTTGGCCCACATATAAACCAGATGAGACCGTATCTATTTCGTAAGCCGTATGAACTCCCCTGTCAATGGTAATTCCAGAAGTAATTATGTCCGGTTCATAATTATCATACTGTTTTAACATGTTCTCATACATATTAGGTTCAATCCAGTCATCGCTGTCAACAAATGTTACTATTTTACCCTTAGCTTTAGATACTCCCAACTTTCTTGACGCATTCACCCCATGATTTTCTTCATGAAATACTTGAACTCTAGTGTCCTTTTGAGTAAAAGCATCACAAATAATACCAGATTTATCCACGGAGCCATCATCGATAACAATAACTTCCAGGTTTACATAAGTTTGCGCCAATATACTCTCCAGGCACTCAGCGATATACATCTCACTATTATAGACTGGCACAATTACTGACAACATCTCCTCTTTCTTCTTCATCTTTCTCCCTACGCCCTTTAAACCATATTTACTTTCAATACGATATTATGGATTCTCCTAATTTATCTATTAGTTAGGTAATTGTTAAATTGCCAAACCCATTGATTTTACTGGGTTTTCTTACTTCATTTATATAAACTTTCTCTCCGCTCATGGTAAAATAGATTCACCACAAACCACTTTGCACACAAACGGAGGAGAAAATT
>JAEZFK010000040.1 GCA_023437715.1 Bacillota bacterium
AGGATGAAACTGGCTCCGAAAAATGTTTGTAAAGGAAAAACCATACTTTTCCTTTATATAGATTTGTAACACATAAACCAACATGTAGACGGATTAAGTATGGAAATTCGATTTACAATTGAGGGGTTTATTGGTGCTACACACGATTTGTATAATACATCCCGTCTGTTGATTGCTTGTTTCAGTACACATGACACAGGTCAAGCAGTTGCAGGCCCGTAACTTATAAATAGAAAGCTTTAAGGTGAAAGATTATAAGATTATGCATTAAAGGAATATCCAATACACTTATATAGAGAAAAAAGGTGTATAAAACGATAATGAGGGTTTATATAGGGGGATAGAGTTCAAGAAAAACTTTATTGATGGTGGCCGAACTGGTAAAAGACAAATATGGACGTATTGAATACGCAATTGAATGGGATTACAGCAGGGAAGGACGTTTTGCAAATTGCTATTTTGCATATTTCTGTATATTAATAATAGTGTTATAATATATCTATCATATGGATAGGGGGATGAATTATGGCACTCATTAATTGCCCGGAATGCGGAAGAAAAGGTGTTTCTGATACGGCTGAATCTTGTCCTGGCTGTGGTTATAATGTTAAAGCATACTTTGACGAAATTAAGCAAAAGGAATTAGAAGAAGAACAGGTACATAAGGATGAGGAAAGGAAAAGGCAGGCAGAAGAAGATAGAAAAAGGAGTGAAGAAGAGCGAATAAAGAGCGTTCCTAAACCCCCAAAACCTAAAATATCTGTAAAAGCATTGATTTTGAGCCTCGTTTTAGTTTTAATTGCAATTTCACAATTAATGTCGAGTGAGTATGACCGGCAGTTCAGTATGAGTAATCGCACTGGAGATCCGGTATTTTCAGGAGCAGCACTTTTAATTTTTGGGATTGTTATTTTAGGTATTAATATATATTCATACAGAAAACAGTCAGAGAATTATAATCTTGCACAAACAAATTTTGAAGCATATCAGAGGAAAACCATCAAAATACGAGATGAAATGTCTGCACGGCAAGAAGCGCGAGATGAAGCAGAACGAAAAAGACAGCTATATGGTCCTCAATGCCCTAGTTGCGGCTCGACGAATATCGTAAAGATATCTGCAATTAGCAGAGCAATATCGGTTGAATTAGCAGGTTTGGCGAGTAGCAGCATTGGAAAGCAATTTCAATGTAAACGGTGTGGATATAAGTGGTAATCGTAATTAGATATTAAGCATAATAAAAAGGATTCAGCAAAATGTACTACCCCTGTAAGTTAGATCTAAAACCTAACTTACAGGGGTCACCTCAAAACACTGAGTCCTTTTTTATATTTATCTATTTTAGCTAAAAAAAGAAACTTTTTAATTGGCCTCTCAAAGAGGCTTATTTTATGTCTAAAAGACAGAAAGGAAATTTTATGAGCATTGAAAAATCAAATTCAGCGATCCGGTATAAGATCTGGTCCCCCAAAAGCTTTGAAGCTATCCTGAAAGCCTGAATTACATTTTAGACATTAATAAGATTATAATATGGAGGAAAAGGACTGCCGACGGTTTCCATACCGGCTGATTAAATGAAATGGGGGGCTGCGGCTGGAGAAATTAGAAGCAGCTCCCGCAGAAGCATATAGTAATATAAAGCGTATCTTTATTAACGCTTTTGTAAGAGCTATGGCCGGGGCATTTGCTGCCGGGGTGATTATTATGACAGCTCAAGATTTAAAACAGGAGGACAAGATTGTGAACAAAGATTATTTATTAAAGTGGGTCAAAGCGGCAGGTATCAGAGCGGTAAAGACCATGGCGCAGACGGCTGTGGCAACCATAGGGACGACTGTGGCTATGTCAGAGATAAATTGGGTATTGGTGGGATCAACAGCAGCGCTGGCTGGAATCCTGTCCCTGCTCACATCGGCTGCCGGTTTACCGGAACTAAAATTCCCAAAAGCATCTGAATAATCTGCTGCAGCTGTCACAACGAGTTGCAGCATCACAGCTTTTAGGCCTGGGGTATCCTGGGCCTTTTCTTTTTTCTCGGTAATTAAAAATAGGCGGTCCTCCGGTATTTCGGATCCGCCTATTAAATCCCTGTTTAAATGCAATAAATGTGGAATTTGATCATAAAGCCTTTTTTAATACTATTTCATTTCGGAAAAACTAAAAAAGAATAGACCTTGCCAGAGCTGTCAGCACCTTTTCACACCGGATAATATCCTCGCAGGGAACAAATTCGTCCGGCTTATGGGCCCGTTCCAGATCTCCCGGCCCGTAGGACATGCAGTTATGATTGTGAAGCTTTCCGGCGATGACGGCGGTATCGGTGTAGCCGGGGAAAATGGTAACGGGGACCGGCTTTCCTGTGGTTTCTTCCGCAGCGGCTTTCAGTGCCTTTAATAAAGGAGAGTTTTCATCCTTTTCAATATAGGGCCTGTCGCCTGTCACCGTATAGGAGGCAGTAATTCCGGGAACCGCCTCTTTCGCTTCCCCGATGGCGCTTTCAACTATGGAGATGGCGGCGTCCGTATCCGTGGGCGGCACCAGGCGCATGTCGATCCAGACCTTGCAGCGGTCAGGTACCACATAGGGGCGGTATCCCCCTTCGATCTGTCCGAAAGTGACGGTGGAAGCCCCTAAATCCTCATGGGAGGGACATTCCTTGATTTTGCGGCGGATGGAAGAGATGATCTCCGCCATGGCTGCAACAGCGTCGGCGCCCATCCAGGGGGTGCTTGCATGGGCGGTCACCCCGGTGACGGTGATTTCAAACCATGTACGTCCCTTGTGGGCTACCTGAATCTGCCCGTTGGTGGGCTCCGTATCCAGGACAAAGCTTTTTTCTGTTACCCATCCCTCTTTAATCACATCTTCTGCTCCCCGCATGAAATCCTCTTCATCCACTGTTCCGATAAAGATAAAAGAATGCTTAGGGACCCTGCCTGCGGCAGCTTCCTTTGCCATGACGGAAAAAGCAGAAAGGGCGCAGGCCAGTCCGGATTTCATGTCGCAGGCGCCCCGTCCGTAGATATTCCCGTCTTTCACCTCAGCTCCGAAAGGGTCTGTGGTCCATCCGTCTCCGATGGTCACCGTATCCATGTGGCAGATATAGACAAGGGCCGGATCATCAATTTCACCTTTTATTTTTGCCATAATATTATAACGTCCTGGAAGAACCTCTTTTTTAATAACAGGAACGGAAAGGGAAGAGAGGTGGTCAAAGATAAATTCCCCTATCCTTTCTTCATATGCCCCAGGGTCCGTGCTGTCAATGCGGATCAGGGATCTGGTCAGCAGGGCGGCATCGGATTGATAATTCTGCATCGCATAATCCTCCTTATGTTTGATTTTCTGTTTTCACTATACTTCATTTTTCCCCTTTTTACAATCCCCACGCCTTCTGCTGCATTTTGCCAGAGAAGAGAAACCACAGGAGCCAAACCGGAATATCCTAATAAAAAAGGAATTAGGTAATGGACTGTGAATCATGCAAGAGAAGCAATACACTGTGAAGCGGCCTATCGTATGGGCCTTACAGGGCGTGGAATTGGAGTTGCAGTGCTTGATACGGGGATTTTTCTTCATGAGGATTTTGAACATAGAGTAGCCGCTTTTGTAGATATCGTACACCGCAGGCGGGAGCTTTATGACGACAATGGCCATGGAACCCATATTTCGGGCATTATCGGAGGGAGCGGCTATGCCTCCGGCGGAATGTATATGGGAGTTGCGCCGGGATGTCATATTATTATGCTTAAGGTTTTGGACCGGAAAGGAAACGGCTATGCCTCCGATGTTCTGGCAGGGCTGAAATGGGTCCGTGACAATAAGGACCGGTATGGAATACGGATTGTAAACATTTCCGTAGGCTCCTTTTCCAGGAAAGGTATGACGGAGAATTCGGTTCTCGTGCGGGGGGTAAACGCCGCATGGGACGACGGCCTGGTGGTCTGCGTGGCAGCAGGCAACATGGGCCCTGGAATGAACACCATCACAACGCCGGGAATCAGCCGGAAGGTGATTACGGTGGGGTGCTCCGATGATTATAAAGAAGTAAATGTTATGGGGAACCGGATGATCGATTATTCCGGCAGAGGCCCTACAGGGGCCTGTATCTGCAAGCCGGAGATCGTGGCCCCCGGCGCAGGAATCATGAGCTGCGCCAATGAAGCCGGCCAATATGTGACCAAAAGTGGAACCTCCATGTCGACGCCCCTGGTATCAGGGGCCATTGCGCTTCTGCTGGAAAAATATCCCTATATGAGCAACCGGGACGTGAAGCTGATGCTTCGGGAACGGGCTGTGGATCTGGGACTTCCCATAAACCAGCAGGGCTGGGGGATGATAGATGTGGAGAAGCTTTTAACGTAGAAGAAAAATAAAATATGAAATTATGGGGGAGGCTGTAAAATAAGGGGAACTTTTTGCAGCCTCCTCTTTGAAAAATAAAGGAAATTTTGCATAGATTGTAAAATGAATGTAAATTTGTGTAAAATGTTCGCAAAGTAGATATAGTTATCTGAATATTATCCGATATATAATTAAACCACCGTTAATCTGAAAACAGTGGGAAAATGAATATCGGAGGACAGATCATATTATGAAAACACATCAAAAGGGAATAAAAAAAGAACTGGTATCTTTTACCATGGGCTGCATCATCTGTATTGTATTGGCTCTGTCCATGGGCTCTGTTTATCTCACCTATCATACGACCCAAAAATCACTGGAAAAGAGCTTGAAAGAAACGTCAGAACTGGTTTCAGAAAAAATCACCCAGCAGATGGAAAAATATTCGATCATATCCGAGTCCATCGCTCTGTATATGAAAGGCGCGGCACAGCGGGATGGCAACGTCAGCATATTCTTAAGCATATCCAGCTCCCAGTACGGCTTAAATAAAATTGACGTCATTTCCTCCGACGGGGTATCGGTGGTCAGCGGCAAATCCTATGAGGATAATAATGCCTTTCAGATGGCAAAGGGCGGAAAGCCGTTTTTGTCAGACCCCATTATGAAAAAGGATTCGGCATCCTTTGAATATGCATATCCATACGGTGATTTAATCATCATAATCGAATTCCCCTATTCTGTTTTCGAAAAAATAATCGAGGAAACAAAGCTTGGAGACACCGGCAGCACCTACATCTTAAACCGGGACGGCACGAAAGTGGCATATGATGATTTTTCCCTTGTATCATCCCAGCAGAACAGCATAAGTGATGCCAAGTCCCAGCCCTCCTACGAAACTGTGGCAAAGCTGGAAACGGCCATGATCGGCGGAGAAACGGGCTTCGGGTTCTATAAGTGGAACGGGGAGCGCAGATTCGGCGCTTACACTCCGGTCCGGGATACAAATGGCTGGTCGGTAAATGTGACGGCCAAGGAATCAGAATTTATGTCAACCGTGAAAACAGCCATGATCAGTGCCGCTGTCCTTGGAGTGATTGCCCTGCTTCTGGGGGTTCTGGCCATGCTTCGCCTTGCAGGCCGGATCACCGGGCCAATCGGCCAGGTGGTTGATTCCATTGAAAAGCTTTCAGAAGGAAATCTCAATATTGACCTGAATATAAAGCGGCATGACGAGATCGGCGGAATTGCATTAAAGGTCAATGAAATGGCGGGAAAATACAAGGATATTATTTCCGACATCTCCCGGTTCCTTCAGGAAATCTCCTACGGCGATCTCACCGCCCAAAGCAATTGTGAGTATCCGGGAGAATTTAACGGCATAAGGAACACCATGGAAGTCATTGAATGCCGTTTAAATGAAACCATTGACAATATCCGCGCATCCGCAGATCAGGTCAACTGCAGCGCCGAACAGGTAGCCGCAGCTTCCCAGGTGCTGGCATCAGGGGCGGCACAGCAGGCAGATGCGGTGGAAGAGTTGAGCAGCTCCATTATCAACGTATCCGGACAGGCAGTAAAAAATGCGGAAAGCGTGCGGAAGGTTTCGGAGCATGTAAACCAGTCAGGGCTCAGGGTGGCTCAGGGAAACCAGTATATACAAAGCCTTAATGATGCCATGGGAGAGGTAACCTTGTCTTCGGAAAAGATATCCGGCATTACAAAGATCATTGAGGACATCGCATTCCAGACCAATATTCTGGCGTTGAACGCAGCCATTGAGGCCGCCCGCGCAGGAAGCTTCGGCAAGGGATTTGCCGTTGTGGCAGGAGAGGTGCGGAATCTGGCCGCCAAATCTGCTGAGGCGGCAAATCAGACCTCAGAGCTCATTGACCGCTCCGTAAAGGCCGTCTCAGAGGGAAAACGGCTGGCTGTGGATACAGCCCGCGTCCTTGGAGAGATTGCCGACCAGTCCACCCTTGTGGAGCAGGTGATGGAGGAAATAGAATCGGCTTCTGTTGAGCAGGCGGATACACTGGAAAGGATTAACATGGTGCTGTCACAGGTATCGGCCGTGGTTCAGGCTAATGCCGCAACCGCGGAGGAAAGCTCGGCTTCCAGCAAGGAACTGGCTGTTCAGACTCAGATTATGAAACAGGAAGTGGAGAAGTTTAAACTGAGGGATGAAATAGAGGCTGTGGGGAGTGGCGATGCTTTTGAGGTGGATGAGGGAGTGAGTGAGGAAAGAAGAGAAGAGGCGAGAGAAGACGGGGGAGAGGGAGAAAGGGAAGAAAAAGAGAAAGAGAAAAAAGAAAAGGAAGACCGGAAGCGGAATTTTCCGGTTGGAGCTGAAAGCCTTTTGGGGAAATATTAACTGCCTGCCCCAAGGGGCTTTCTTTGTTTCCCGATGCCGGATAAGATTTTAAAACAAATGCTTGCGCCGCCATTCCGCTTATGTTATAGTAAATTCATAGTCAGAAGGCAGTCTGCCTTTCTCTTTTTTTTCAGGCGGTTCGCCGGGATTTTCCTGTAGAATATGTGGTAATAAATTGATTTTTTGTGTTGGAGATTGGGGAGGGATGAGATGTATTGAGCGCGGAGGGATAAAAACTGCTGCCGTCCAGCCATGCCATTCATAATTTGGCGGATGGGGCCTGTTCTCAAAATGTATGTCTATTGGCCGCCAAATTATGAATGCGGGCTTGCGCCCTATAGAAACATTCGCGGGATTTTCGGCTGGTGAGCAGGCTCCCCATCCGAAAATTCCACAAATGTTTCTGCATGGCTTAATTGAAAGGCAAAATTAGATTGACATTTATCGGAAAGTATACTATTATAATAAACAGAAAAAGAACATTTGTTCGTGCCGGAGGATAATATGAATAAAGATGAAAAAATGAAGGCCCTTGATAATGCCCTTGTCCAGATAGAGAAAGCTTACGGAAAGGGCTCTATCATGAAGCTGGGTGATAATAGTAAGAATATGAACGTGGAAACCATACCCACAGGGGCCTTAAGCCTTGATATCGCTCTTGGGCTGGGCGGAATTCCCAAGGGAAGGGTTGTGGAGATTTACGGACCGGAATCCAGCGGTAAGACTACCGTTGCCCTTCATATGATCGCGGAAGTCCAGAAGAGAGGCGGAATCGCCGGCTTTATTGATGCGGAGCATGCCCTTGATCCCGTTTATGCCAAGAGCATTGGTGTGGATATTGATAACCTGTACATATCCCAGCCGGATAACGGAGAACAGGCTCTGGAAATTACAGAGACTATGGTCCGTTCCGGAGCGGTGGATATTGTGATCGTGGACTCGGTTGCAGCCCTTGTGCCCAAGGCCGAGATTGAGGGAGATATGGGTGATTCCCATGTGGGTCTTCAGGCCCGCCTTATGTCCCAGGCGCTCAGAAAGCTGACGGCGATCATCAGTAAGTCTAACTGTATCGTTCTCTTCATTAACCAGCTTCGTGAAAAGGTGGGCGTAATGTTCGGAAGTCCTGAAACCACCACCGGCGGACGGGCCCTTAAGTTCTACGCTTCTGTCCGTATGGATATCCGTAAGATCGAGACCCTGAAGCAGGGCGGAGAGCTGGTAGGAAACCGGGTTCGTGTAAAGGTGGTAAAGAATAAGATTGCTCCGCCGTTTAAGGAGGCGGAATTCGATATCATGTTCGGAAAGGGAATATCCAAGGAAGGGGATGTTCTGGATCTGGCTGTAAAAGAGAATATCGTTGAAAAAAGCGGAGCCTGGTTTGCTTATAACAATGCAAAGATCGGACAGGGAAGAGAGAACGCCAAGATTTATCTTCAGGATAATCCGGCTGTCTGTCTGGAGATTGAGAATAAGGTCCGGGTGCAGTACGGACTTCACGAGGAGAGCGGCACAGAACTGGAAGGAAACGGAACAGCCGTGCCTAAGGATGGCAAGAGAATTAAGGCGGGAAGCAGAGAAGACAGCAGCAAGGAAATCAAGGACGAGGCTGGAGAGGAATAAGGCGGACATACATGACAGTTACGGAAATCGTACCCGTCGATAAACGCAGGAGTAAAGTCATTCTGGACGAAGACTTTACTCTTGTCCTTTATAGAGGGGAATTGAAAAGATTCGGAATAGAAGAAGGGGGAGAACTGACCCAGGATACCTACCGGAAGATCCTGGACGATGTTCTTTTGAAGCGGGCCAGGGAAAGGATCCTTTTTCTGCTGAAGTCCTCTGATAAGACGGAACAGGAGCTGCGGCTTAAGCTGAAGGATGGGGGATATCCGAAAGAGGCCATTGATTATGCCATTAGTTTTGTGAAAGAGCATCGTTTTATTAATGATGAGGATTATGGGCGCAGGTATGTGGAATGCTATTCTAAGCGTAAGAGTGAGAGGCAGATTCGGTATGAGCTGCAGCAGAAAGGCCTGGATAAGGAGGTTATCGGGGAGCTGTTGGAGGACCATCCGGTGGATGAAGAGGCGCAGGTGCGGGCTTATATAAGGAAGAAAAGGCTGGATTTGAAGGAGATGGATGCAAGGGAACGCAGCAGGGTTATGGGGGCGTTGGGGAGAAAGGGATTTTCCTTTGAAGCTGTGAATAGGGTTTTGGGCGGGAGTTGTGAGGAATACTAGAGAATAACGAGATGGCGTGGGTAGCCATGCCATTCATAATTTGGTGGGTGGGGTGTGTTTTTAAAAATGGATGTTATTGGCGCCAAATTATGAATGCGGGCTTGCGCCCTATAGAAATATTTGAGTAAAATTCGGTTGATAAGCGAGCTTACCAACCGAATTTTACTCAAATATTTCTGCATGGCTTAATTGGAATGCAAAATGTGATAACTATGCCTGAAACGCTGGCGAAATACTTGACATAATGTATAAAACAGTTTAAAATTGTAGTGTTGTATTGTTGTACAATGAAAAT
>JAEZFK010000018.1 GCA_023437715.1 Bacillota bacterium
TTGAATACCTTGATTTTGTAGCCCTGCTTTTTCAGAAAAGAGCCGACCTGCTCTAAAATGCCGCCCTTTGGGTCAACCACCACATAGGACGAATGAGCCTGTAAAAGCTGTGGGGTCAGCCAAAAGCGAGTTTTCCCGCTTCCGCTGGAGCCTATAATACAGCAGTTAAGGTTTCGGGCGTTGGCGGGATTGACGGGTCGCGTGTTCATGGTAAGAAGCTCTGTGCCTGTGAGTATTACGTTGTTGGTGAATTTGGGGTCGATAAAGGGCTTGATGTCCTTTGCTGTTCCCCACCGAGCCGAGCCATATTCCACATCCCTCCGAAACTTTTTTGCGTTTTTTACCTTATACCATACCACCAGCCGGAGTATGACCGCCCCGGCAAGACCAATGAGCCAATCGGACAGCACAAAGCCCGGCACAAATGAAGCAAACGCCGGGCCTGTGGTTTTCATCATGCCGATCAACTTTTCTCCAAAGCCTGCCCCTGCCGCAAGGCGGTAGGCTGTGCCGAGCTTTAGAAAGAACCACAGCACGAACAGATAGGGAACATTGGGAATCACATATTTACGGATTTTATCGTTCATTCCGCGTCACCTCCCGTTTTCGTTCCTTTTGGCGCGGTTTGGTACGCTCCCTGTCGGCAAAGTTTTTCAGTTGTTTCAGAATAGAGGGGCGGCGGCTCTTGTCCCGGTTCAGCACCAGCTTTGTGTATTCGCCAAAACAGGCGGTTATTGCGTCTGCCTGCCCGGCTTTGAAGAATAACAAATATTTGTCCGGCCCGGTTTTGTGAAAAGCATAATCTACATTGTACTTTCGGGCCACACGGTCAAACAGCTTCGTATCCCCGGACAAATCAAGGCTGTTCGTAGAAACGCCGTGGTTCATCAGCTTTTTTACGCTCTGTCTGCCCTGTGGTGTCTGCCGTTTCTGATGGCTCTTTTGTATCTGCCGGAGTGCTGCCTCCAACACCTTTGCCAGCGTCCGTCCCGTCAGCTTTGTGGCATTGACGGATAGGGCAACCGTCCGGCGTTCAATATCTTCCTGCATGAAATTCCTCCTTTCCTGCCAGATATGGCAATCGTATAGGCGGGAGGACTTCGGGCCAAGTTGGCCCGAAGTGTGTTACCTCTCTGCATTGACAGGGCGGGGGCGTTCTGTGGTGGGAGCGTCCTTTTGTGCCTGCGCGATTTTTTCATTGTGAGTAGCAAGAGCTTCCCGGATAGAGGGCTTTTTCTCTGCCGCCCGTTCTTCCAACCGTGCCAGCGTATTCAAAGATTTTTCTATATGGCTTTTTATACTGGAAAAATGGGAACGCTCCGCACGGAATGGAGCGGATATGACCGCCGCCAGCTTGCCGGGCTGTTTTACTTCCTGTGCCGCTTCTCTGCCAAGCATGACCCGGCCCATGTTTTTCAAATGCCGCCCGGCTTGATGGTATTCGGTGCTGATTGCTTCGATTTTGGCAATAGCCTTATCGTCGTACTGAATATCCTTTGTGAGCATATCACGCATGGCTTCTAAAGTGGGGCGCACCTTGAAGAACCGGGCTACGTTATCCAGCGCGGAAATGCCGGTTTCCTTAAAAGCGGTAACGGCGTTCTTACAACCGTCTATGACGCTTTGCTTTAGCTCCGCCAATTTATCCCGCAAGTCCAATACCTGCCCCTGCATAACAATGACCGCCTTTTGCAAAGCGGTCTTAACCGGGTGGTTCTGTTCCTGTGCTGTTCGGAGTTCCTGCCGCATGGCGGCAAGCTCCTTTACAGCGGCGTCAAGCTGTTTTTCCATTGCTCCGACATGATGCAGAACCGCAAGAAAATCTTTTGTGGACGGGGAATTGTTTTCCCGCAATATCGCCAAAAGCTCTTTCACATGCTCATTTTCCAAAAGCGATTCAGCGGTAGTTTTCGTTTTTGCCATAGGCTTTTTACCTCCTTTCTCACTTCGGGACAAGTTGGCCCGAAGTTGATTATCTTTCTGCATTGGCTGGACTATGCCGCTCATGGGCGGCGGTGATGGTTTCACTTATCATCTTCTCGTAGCTTTCCAGCGTTTTCTTGATGGATTTTTCCGGTTCGGGATAAGCAAAAATTCGGTGTTCCTCCGGTAAATCGTCCCTGCCGCTGTAATACTCAGTGAAGCTGTCGCCTGTCCGTACTACATAGCCGCCATCGGTAAAACGCCCGTCGTCGTCCAAGTTCATATCCCGCCCATAGGCTTCATAATCAATATAGTTTTCCAAATGCTCCGGGATTTCCAGCGTACACATTTCCTCAACATAGTAGCGGCCTAAATCTTCCTCATTCTCAACCCCGGCGTAAAACTCAAAACAATCCAGATTTTGCGTGAGGTTAATTAGGGCGGGTACGCTGTTGTACTCTCCGAAGTCCACGGCGGCAGAAAACTTTTCTAACTCCCATTCCTCCATATCGTCCAGCAGGGAAGCCAAGAAGTTCAACTCGTCAATGCTTTCATATTCTCCCAAGCAGTCACGCAGGCCGGAAATGTCGGTTTCATAATTGGTAATAAAAATTTCCTCATACCGCACACCGTCCACATGGATATGCTTCAAAAGTGCCTGTACTTCCTCGGTGGTGGCGGGGAGATTCAAAGGCTCCCCGTCCAAATATCCCTCGTTATACCGCCCAAGATTAGTAACAAAGGCTTCAAGCATGGTCTTTTTCCTGCCCCTGTGTTTTCACGGTCAGAATCCCGTCCAGCGTGGTTGCCGTGATGTTCAGCCGCCCGGCAACGGCAATGTCGTTTTTCACGTCCTCGTCAATATCGCTTCCGCATACGACAAGTACATGGGCGCGGCGCAGGAGATCCCGGCTCATATCAATGCCGCTTTTATGTTCCTCCGGGATTGCGTCATTGAGAAAAAGCGGAAGATACAGGGTCGGGCAAACCGGGGAAAACCCGGCTTCATAGACTGCCCGGCAATACTGCGCCGCCTGTTTGGTATCCGTATCGTGATTGCCGCACCACGCGGCAGTAATGTATGCTAAAGGTCGTTTCATGATTTAAGCACCTCCGTTCTTGTTGCACTGAATGTGTCAACCTATCCCCCCGCCCTTTCCACGCTTGGAAAGGGAGCAGCTCAAAGGAATATATTTATCCTTAGAGCTTTGGGGCACGGGGCAAAGCCCCGCATATACCGACTTCGGGCCAACTTGACCCGAAGTGCTTATTTTTCCTGTTCGGCTTTCTTTTGAGGAGCCGAAACCTCTTTCAGCTTCGCCTTGTTTTCCTCCAGCAGTTTCATAATGGTATCCTTCATTTCGCGAGGTGTTTTCTCCTTGCCGAAATACTGGCTTAATTCCTGACTTGAAATAATCACTTTGTCTGCCTCCTTTTTTTCTTCTAACATGATTCCGTCAATCACATCGGGGTTTAACAACTTCTTTTGGTCAAGGTCACGCATACGCTGTGCCTGTGAGAGTGAGGGAGCCGACTGCTGGCCCTCAATGGCGATAGCGATATACCGCTGATTTTTGGGCTTGATGAACGCAAGCTCCACGGCGGGAGTGAACGCGATTTTCTTTTCGTCCACCATTTTTATAAGGTCGGGAACCAACTCATTGAGCTTAATATACCGCTGAACCTGCTTGACCGTCATTTTGTTGCGCTCTGCTACAACCTCATTGGAGCGTTGCCCGTTGCCGGTTCGCGCGCCCTGCCGCTTGATGGCTTCCAACTGCATTTGCAGGGCTTTGGCCCGTTCACTGGGCAGGATATTTTCACGCTGGTTGGTGTTGTCCTCTACCATCTGCGTGATGGCCTGTTCGTCCGTCATGTTGCGGATAATACAAGGCATATCCGCAAATCCGGCTAATTCGCTGGCCTTCTGGCGGCGGTGGCCTGATACGATTTCATAGCCGCCATCTTCACGGGGGCGCACAATGGCAGGCTGGGTAACGCCCTTGTCCTTAACGCTTTCCACCATAGCCGCCATTTCTTCATCATTACGAACCTGAAACGGGTGATCTTTGAAAGCGAAAAGCTCGGAAAGATTGAGATAAACAATCTGTTCCTGTTCGCCGGGGCGGGGTGCTTCCCTCGGTTCGGACGGCAGTTCCGGGGCAGGGGACGGCGTTTCCTGCTGTGCCTGTTCCGTAGCTTGCGGGGAATCAGAAGCCCCGCCGCCAATTTCTGCGGCTTGTTTCGGTTTATCCGGCTTTTCCGGTTTTACAGCCTTTGGGGCTTTTTCCTGTTTGGCAGGGCGAGTAGGCTTTTTGTCCGCTTTTTCAGTGGTTTTTTGTGAGCGAGATTTGGGCTTGCTGTTAGCCGTTTTCGGCTCGTTTTCCTTTCCCTTATCCATACCGGGTTTCTCTGGCTCTGCCTTTTTTTCGGTGTGTGCTGATTTTTCCATGTCCTTTTTTTCGGGGGCGGTCTGCTCCGCTTCCTTTACCGCCGCCTGTTTCCCGGAAACAATCTCATTGATTTTGTCAAAGGAAACCACCACATCACCGGGGGCGGGAATGTCAATGGGGGTAGGTACTTTCGGCCTGTCCTTATCAGATTCATGCAGGGCGGCTCCGTCCTCATGGGGAAGTGCCGCTGTTTCTTCGGCAGTCTTTTCCGGGGCAGGAGCTTTGCCGCCAATCTCCGGCATGGGTTTGGGAGTGCTTTTTTCTTCTGCTGCGGCTTCCTGTGCCGGGGCGGTTTTTACTTCGTCCGGTTTGTTTGGCTCATTTTTTGCCATGCGTTTTTCCTCCTTGTCTGTTTTATGGCATGAAAAAGGGGCTTGATTTTTTAGGTCAAGCCCCACAGGGATTTGTAATCCCCCCTTTCCACTTCGGGCCAAGTTGACCCGAAGTTCCGCTATCCAGATACAAAAATACCGCCTATCTTGTCCAATTAGGCGGTATCCTGTGTAATGTGATAGCTCATATTTTATTTTGGTATTCCCTTATCCCGCATAGAATAAGGGTTTTTGCAGTTTTCCTAATACGTTTGGCTCATATGTGAGCACGGTAGGGCTGAATGAAGCCACCATTAAAAAGTATATAGAGGAACAAGAGAAACACGATATCATGGTGGATAAATTAAGCGTAAAGGAATACGAGGACCCTTTTAAGGGTTAGAAGGTATTACAAACGCCTCTTTAGAGGCTGCAAAGGTGGCAAAGGCATAGTGGCTTGAACGAAGTGAAAGCCAGCGTCTTGAGGCGCTGGCCGGTAACAAAGGCTTACAGCCTTAGTGCAAACCACCCGTTTTACGGGTGGTCATGATTTGTAAAAAATTACACCAGATGATATCGCAGCATTTCCTTCACAGCCTCCTCATTCCCCTGTGCGGCGGCCCGTTCCAGGTCCCAGTTGAGATTTGAGTATTCGGGATGCTCTTTCTGGACGGAAAGGTATTGAATCATATCTTCCAGAATGGCCGCAGGCCAGATAGTATCGTCAATCTGGAAGGTCTGGTATTTCCCACGTTTGATCATTTCAAAGCCGAATAGATCCCTCGCCCGGGACTTATAGGCCCGTTGGATCAGAAATTCCGTCATATGGCAGGGGATGAACAAAACTCCGGTTTCCGTGCCCAGCACCACATCGCCGGGCAGGCAGATTGCGTTTCCAATACGGCAGAGACCGTTTAAATCCGAAATCAGGCAATCCCGTATGGGAGAGGGATCGGTGCCCCGGTAATAAACAGGCACCTCCATTTTAGCCATTTGTTCCAGATCACGTATGCCTCCCCAAATCACGGCGCCTCCGTTTTTTGTACGGGAAGCGATTGCCGTCGTTAAATTTCCGCCTATTAAAGTTCCGTTGTAAATCTTATCAAATACGTCAGATACCAGAACATCATGGTCCTGCAGGCTGTCCACGGCCCATTGGTTGCAGTTGCCATGGTAGCCGAGCCGGCGGGCCCTGTCAAATACGAGGGCTGCCAGATCGGGACGCTTTGGTACAAACGTACAGGTGAGCGCCCGCCCCACCAGCTTTTTCCCTTTATGAAGCCTTGAAAAGGAGCCCTCAAACTGAAAAGAATATCCATGGGCAAAGAGAGGCACCCACAGCTCTTCGATGGTCATACCTGCGATCTCCTTTAAATGCTTCTCGGGAACCTTGGGGCGGCCATCCGGGAAACGGTCCCCCCGCCAGAGCCTCGTCAATTCTATGATCTCTTCCCGTGAATTGAATTTCATATGCGTTTCCTTTCTTCCTGGACCGCTTAAAATCTCTATGAAAGAATGCCCGGTGCCTTCCAGTAGGCTTCCGGCGCATGCTCCCAATCCGGCAGAAACATGGCATAGGGGTCATACACCACCTTGCCTGCCCGGATCGTAGCAAAGGTCTCTATTTTGCGGGTTCCGTGCATCCGTGCGTTGCCGCTGTCTGCAAAGCACACAGGAGCATCGGAAGCCTTCAGGATTGCCACATCTGCACAGGCCCCGGGATGAAGGCTGCCAAGCTCCGGCTGTTTTAAGATGCGGGCAGGCGCCGAAGTAACCTTTTCGATCAGGGCTTCCACTGACAGGCCCATATTGAAAAACTTGGACATCACATGATTCAGTCCCAGCACCGGTCCGCAGACATTGTCCATATACAGATCGGTGGAAACCGTATCCGGCCCAAAGCCCTGCTTTACGGCGGGGATTGCCTGCCTGAACCAGAAGCTTTGGGCGCCATGGGCCAGATCAAAGATGACACCCCGTTCCCTGGCCTGGTGCATAAAATCCTGGATTTGTCCGTTTTCATTTAAAATGGGGAATTGCTGGGCGTAGACATGGGTATGGATATCACCGGGACGCAGATGCTTCAAAAGAAGCTCCGGATAGCTGCGTTCCGCCCCAAAGGGCTGCATATCCGCCATGCCGGGCTTCCCGCAAAGGGCGCCTGCTTCCGTCATCGCATCCACACTGGCCCACGGCGGATGAGCGGCGTCAAAGGCGCGGCCTACCCAATAGTGGGCGCTTTTGATCCCTACAATCGTCCGGGTATATTCCCTGGCAACCCCAGCAGCAAGTCCGGGATGAAAATGAGCTGATTCCTGCTCGGTTTCCATATGTACCATGCCTCCGTCCGCGATATTTAAAAAAGCCAATACCCGTACCCTGCTTGTCTGAATGACGTTTTCATAAAAAGCCGGAAAATCATACCAGCCGCAGGTTCCTGCATCCACGCAGGTAGTAACCCCGTTCTGAAACATATGGCTGTCCGGGTGGATGCAGTGCAGCCCATCCGAATGAAGGGGAAAGAAAGGGTAACAGTGGCAGTGCATGTCAATGAGCCCCGGTGTGACCAGATATCCGGTTACATCGACCTGCCTTATCCCATGAAACGAAGCGCCGGCATCTGTTTCTGCGGCGCCGGACGGATTTTTTAAATCAAAACCGACCGCTGCGATCCTGCCGTCCCTGATCGCCACGTCAGCCACTCCGGAGAAGCCTGAAGCAGGGTCGATCACATGGCCTCCCGTAAGGAGCAGATCCGCAGTCTGCGGCTGAAGCTTTTCTTGTACCTTATATGACATCATTTCCTCCATACTGCGGATTTGCTTCATCCGCCCATGATCTCTACGATCATTTCCACCTCCACGGGGATATTTCCGTTTGGCATATTGTGGGTTCCCATGACGGTCCGCACATGATAGCCCCGCTCCTTTAACACGTCCATCATCAGATCGGAAAAGCCATCCATAATGCCGTCCAGATCTTGATCCCTGCCTTCCACATTGACAAGGGCGGTGACCTTTACAAGGCTTTTGACCCGGTCCAGGGTGCCGAGATAATCCTGCAGGGCTCCCAGTAAGATGCGTCCGCATTCCCTTGCTGCCAGATACCCTTCCTCCGGGGTTAAATCCTTTCCGATTCTTCCTGCGTATACCGGCTTCCCTGTGATTTGATCCTCAGGGCCGTGGCCGGAGGTATAGAGAAGATTGCCAACCTGCTTTAACACCACCACCGGCTTTCTTTTTTGATACCGTATCACCGGTTCCTTTCCCTCTGAGAAAGGAAAATGATTGATTTGATTCATCCTAATTCAAACCCTCCTTCCGGTTAACGGAGCTGAAAAATGCTGTCAACGGTTACCGGAACGCCGAGAGGCAGATGATAGGCTCCCATAGCTGAACGGGCGTGCATTCCCCGTTCCCCCAAGACCTCCACCATCAGATCTGAAAATCCGTTGATGACAGCCGGCTGGGAGGAAAAGTCTCCGCCGCTGTTTACCAGTCCCAGGACTTTAACCACGGATCCGATCCGGTCTAAATCCCCCAGATAGTCCGACAGGCATCGCAGGGTATTGATTCCGCAGATGCGCGCGGCTTCATACCCGTCCTCCAGGGATATCTCAGTTCCGACTTTCCCTTGAAAGAGAGGCTTTCCATTGTCATCGACAGGCAGCTGTGCCGACACATACAGCAGGCCGCCGGCCTCCTTCACAGGCACGGTTCCTTTTCCCCTGCGGTCTTTCTCGGGAAGTGTGATCCCCAACTGCTCCAATCTTTTTTCTGTCTGTCCCATAATACTGTTTCTTTACCTCCTTTTATTTGAACAGCAATGTTGAAAGGCAATCCTTACGGTCCTTATTCCGGATGGCCCCTGCTGTCTCTTTTTTATTTCCTGATTCCTCTATTCCCCGGATTCCGGTTTCCCGCAGACGGTTCCTCCCTCTACCAGCTCTGTTTCATATATTTTGCTGATCCGCTGCCTGGGCTTTTCATCCAGTAATTTCGTGACTGCCAGAATGCTGTCCCTTCCTATCTCATAAAGCGGCTGCTTGATGGTGGTAATTTTAGGCCCGCTGTAATTTTGATCATGAAACAGCTGGTTATCATAGCCAAGGATAGAAATATCCTCAGGAATCCGGTATCCCTTGTCCAGAACCCCCATAATGGCCCTGGATGCGATCCGGTCGGAGCTGCAGAAGATGGCGGTGGGGCGTTCCTCCTGCGGCTGCTCCATGACCTCCTGGGCCATCCGGTAGGCCAGGTCATAATCATTGGAAATATGATAGATATCCTTGCTGCGGATCTGGAGTCCGTTTTCCTGCATGGCCTGGGTATAGCCGTTGAACCGCTCCAGATTGATCTGCTTGTTGGCATCTCCCATGAAATGGGCGATACGCTTATGGCCCAGCCCGATCAAATATTCCACCCCTTTTTTGGACCCGTCGAAATTATTCACCAGAAACTGGTTGACCGGGAGGGATTGGAAGTTATTCTCAATGAGCAGCAGCGGAAATTTCAAGGAACAGAGGTGTTCGATAATCTGCTTGTCTGAGAAAAGGGAACCATAAAGAATAATGGCATCGGAAATGCCGTTAGTCAGAAAACGGATATACTGGTCCCGGTATTCCTGTTCCTTTCCCAGGCTGCAGAAAAACACATTGCGGTTGACGGAAAAGGCCGCCTCCTCCATTCCCCGTATCAGCTCCGTGAAGAAAGGGGAGTGAAGATTCCTCAGCAGAACCGCGATGGAGCCTGCCTGGCGGTTGACCAGGGACCTGGCGGCATTGTTGGGGAAATAGCCCAGTTCATTTACGCTGTTTATGACCTTTTCCTTTATAGAGGGAGAAACATTGGATGCACCGTTCATCACCCGGGATACGGTGGCGAGAGAGACTCCCGCATGCTTTGCCACTTCTCTTACTGTTACCATGTGGACACCTTCCTTTTTTCTGAATAAAGCTTTCTGAATAAAACCCGGAGACCGGGTTGTTTTGGCAAAAATGTTTCAGGATTTTATTGAATATTCCTGAAAAAACCTTTCATTTGCTTTAGTTTATCACAAAAATATGTTCTTAGCAAGCTTAAAAGTAGAGTTTGATAAAACGTTTTCATATCTAAGAATATAATTGTGCCCAAAATATTAACGTTAAACCTAATATTTTTATTAAAAATTATAAAATATATCTTGATTTGAAGCTAATTACATGCTATTATTTAAATGCACAATATGTAAACGTTTTATCAAACGGCAAAGTCGGCCGATTTGCCAAAGCGATCCGGTTATTCCTATTATTATTATACGAGATAAATAGGGTAATTGAAAAGGGGAACAGGAAGATCACGGTGTACAAACCATACAAACCGGATGGATGATGGATGGCTGCATATAGGCGGATTTAGAGAAACCGACAAAATAATGTATATGGAGGAAAATGATATGAAAAAAAAGACATGTATGTGGATCACGGCTGCTATGGCAGCAGCAATCCTGTCCGGCTGCGGCAGTGGATCGTCACAAACCAAAGCACCGGAATCCAGCGGCGGAGAGACAACGGCGGCAGCGGCAGCGGAAACGACAGCGGAAGCGACGGCTGACAAGTCCTCCTTAAAGGGCTCCATATCTTTCTGGGACGGCAACTGGAATGAGGCGGCCTTTGAGAAAATCAAGGAGCTGTGGGAGAAAGAATATCCCAATGTGGAGCTGAAAGCCGAATTTTTTGTGGATAAGGGGATGAGTGATAAATATATGCTGTCCTTACAGAATGGTTCCGCACCGGATGTGCTCTCCTGTGCTTTGGATTGGACGACTACCTTCGGAAGCGCCGGCCTGCTGGAACCGTTGAACAGCTATATTTCTGCGGAGAAATTTGATACCAGTCCCTATGTGCAGGGGGCCATTGATGCTTCCACCATCGGGAATGATCTGGTAGCACTGCCTTTCCGCAGCGAGACATACGCGTTGTTCTATAACAAAGATATCTTAGGGGCGGCCGGCTATGACAAGGCGCCGGAAACCTGGGATGAGGTGAAGGAGATCGCGGAAAAGGTGACCAAGGATGATGTGGCCGGATACGGCGTATGCGGAACCAATTACGGAAACTATTCGTTCCAGTACATTACCATGCTTCGCTCCTCAGGCGGAGATGTGGTCAGTGAAGACTTAACCAAGTCAGAGCTGGGAAGCGATGTTGCTCTTCAGACTGCTCAGCTTTACTATGATTTAAGCAAATTTGCACCTGCCAGTATGCTGGAAAATGACAACATCGCAAACCGTACTTTGTTTGCAAACGGAAAGCTGGCCATGTACTTATCCGGCGTTTACGATGTACCGGAAATATTGAAAGCGAATCCTGAATTGAATTTTGCCTGCGCCATGGTTCCTACCGCAAACGGAGCGGAGCGCTCCACCATACTTGGCGGCTGGTCGGTGGCGATTTCCAAGACTTCCAAGAATAAGGAGCTGGCATGGGAATTCGTAAAATTCCTGACCAGATCGGATATTGCGGCTGTTTATACCAATACCTTCACCGGAACCCAGGTACCTTCCGTAAGCTTTGACGGAATCGATCCGGCGATCATACAGCCCAATGCAGACGCTCTGAAATTTGCCAAGGCACTTCCGAGAGTCGGGAATATCGTAGGTATCCGTCAGGCTATCTTTGACGATCTTTCTCCTACCTTATCCGACAGCATGTCCGTGGAGGATGCCGTGAAAAAGCTTGAAGAGGATACGAATAATCTGCTGAAATGATAGCGTATTCGGGTTTTCTGCTCCGCAGGAGGTTCTTATACTTCCTGCGGAACAGGAAAGCATAACAGGAGGATATATGATTCGAAAAATCAGACGTTCCGGTTGCTTGTATGTGGTCCCTGCCTTTCTCGTAGTGGCCCTGGTCATGCTGTACCCGCTTTTGTATACCCTGGTCACCGGATTTTATGAAAAAACCCTGATGCAGCCGAAAGCGGTATTTGCCGGCTTTGGGCAGTACCAGAAACTTTTGTCGGAGCCGGTATTCTTAGGATCCATTGCCCATACCTTTGTGTGGACCTTCGGCAGCGTCAGCTTTCAGTTTCTGCTGGGGTTTGCCATGGCTCTTTTGCTGCACCAGTCCTTTGTGAAAGGCAAAACCATACTGCGGATCCTTTTGATGGTGCCGTGGGTGCTTCCCAGCATCATAGGCTCCTCCATCTGGAAATGGATGTACAATGCGGATTATGGAGTGATTAACTTTGTATTAAAGTCCCTGGGGATCATAGAAGCGAACCGTACCTGGCTTTCTTCCCCCAAAACCTCCATGGCTGCCATCATTGCGGTCAATGTGTGGAAGATGTTTCCGTTTATTATGCTGATGCTGGAGGCCGCGCTGCAGGGTGTTTCCAAGGATCTAAAGGAAGCGGCAGTCATTGACGGCGCCAACCGCATGGCGATTTTTAAAAATGTCACCTGGCCGGCCATTGCCCCCCAGTGCTATTCGGTCCTGCTTCTGATGACGATTTGGACCATGAATGCCTTTACCTTTGTTTATGCACTGACTGAGGGGGGGCCGGCCCATTCTACGGAGGTCATGGCAATGTTTATCTACAAAAAGGCATTTACCGATTATGATTTCGGTCTGGCCAGCGCGGCCAGCAGCATCCTGTTTGTCCTTTGCATGGGGATAGGCTTTGTCTATATCCGTGCGTCAAGAGTGGAGGAAGCCTGATGAGAAAACAAAAAAATCCGCTGCGGATCAATCTGGTCTGGCAGCTTGTGACCTACGCCCTGCTGCTGTTTGTCATCCTGCTTGCAATCTTTCCGGCCATCTGGATGCTTTCCACCTCGATCAAGGGCGTGACGGAGCTATACGACATGCCGCCGGAATTCATTCCGGATCATCCGACTTTTTCCAATTACCTTCATGTGATGCAGGATTCAAAGATGTATATGGCATTGATAAACAGTTCTGTGATCACCGCCAGTGTGGTGCTTTTGACCCTGTTTCTGTCCATACTGGCCGGCTACGGGCTGGCCAGGTTCCGGTTTAAGGGTTCGGGCATTTTGAAAGTGGGCCTGCTGTTTGGCCAGATGGTGCCGGGAGTGGTAATCATCATTCCCCTTTATTCCCTGTTTGGAAAATTGGGACTTCTCGATAAGCACATTGCCATGATCATCGCGGATATGGCGCTTACCATTCCCATGGGTGTGATCATGCTTGCCTCCTTTTTCCAGACCGTTCCGGTGGAGTTAGAGGAAGCGGGAAAGATCGACGGCTGTACGGGCCTCAGTGCCCTGTTCAGGGTCGTGCTTCCCATTGCGAAGCCGGGACTCATTTCGGTTTCCATCTATACTTTCATTAATGTATGGGAGGAGCTGCTGTTTGCCTTGAATTTATCAAATTCCAAGACAACCAGAACCCTGCCCATTGCCATCAGCATGTTTTCCGGGGAATTTGCCGTGGACTGGGGGTCCACCATGGCTGCCGCCGCAATTGTGGCACTGCCGGTGCTTCTGCTGTTCCTGCTCTGCAACCGGTATTTTGTGCAGGGAATGGCGGATGGAGCGGTCAAAGGCTGATGAGAGAGGAGCTTTTATGAACGATTATAAAGATTATGATGCCGTGCTGGGCCAGGTGAGGACAGCCTCTTCACCGTCTACCCTTAAAATCACGGATATAAAGCTGTGTAAGGTGGATCTGCCGCCCTGGGGCTGTTATCTGGTAAAGATCATGACCAATCAGGGGATCTGCGGGTTCGGGGAAATGAGGGACGGATCCAGTCCTACCTATTTAAAGATGTTAAAAAGCCGTCTGGTGGGCGAAAATCCCTGCGAGGTGGACCGGCTGTTCCGGAAGATCAAGCAGTTCGGCGGACAAAGCCGTCAGGCAGGCGGAGTGAGTGCGGTGGAGCTGGCGCTTTGGGACCTGGCGGGGAAAGTCTACGGGGTACCGGTATACCAGCTGATCGGTGGACGGTTCCGGGATAAAGTGCGGCTTTATGCAGATACCCATATTGAGGACGGCCGTGCCACCGGCGTGCTTATGGAGCCGGAGGCAGTGGGCCGTGTATTAAAGGGCTTCATGGATGACGGCTATACGGTTTTGAAAATTTTAAGCGTGGAGCTTTTAATGGCCCAGGAAGGAAATTATTCGGGTCCCTTAGACTGGGTGGAGCAGCTGCGGACCGTGGAGGAGCAGGTAAGGCAGGTGGCAAAGACCGGCACCAGGGCAGAGGTGGCTGCGGCCAACGCCCGGCTGTACGATTTTAACCGGATACCCCATCCCTTTACCAACATGCATGTGACGGAAACGGGTCTGGATGCACTGGAGGAATACGTCGGACGGATCCGGGCGGTGATTGGGGATAAGGTTCCCCTGGCCATTGACCATTTCGGCCATTTCCCGCTGCCGGATATGATAAAAATCGCCCGCAGGATGGAGCGTTTCCATCTGGCATGGCTGGAGGATATGCTTCCCTGGTATTTAACGGATCAATATAAGGAATTAAAGCATTCGACCACAGCGCCTATTGCCACCGGTGAGGATATGTACCTTTCCCGGACCTTTGAGCCCCTTTTGGCGGCGGGCGCCCTGGATCTGGTACATCCGGATATCCTGACCTCAGGCGGCATCTTAGAAACCAAGAAGCTGGGTGACCTGGCGGCAGAATACGGGGCCTCCATGGCGATCCATATGTGCGAAAGTCCTGTGGCAAGTCTGGCAGCTGCTCATATGGCCACGGCAAGTGAGAATTTCTTTGCTATGGAGCATGATGCCTTTGATTCTCCCTGGTGGGAGGATTTAATCATTGGACCGGTAAAGCCCATCGTGCAGAACGGATTTACTTCGGTGACCGATGCACCCGGTCTGGGGATTGAGGATTTGAATGAGGAGCTCATAAGAGAGCATGGGCCGGTAAAGAAGGGCAGTGTCTGGATATCCACAGACGAGTGGAATGAAGAAAGCTCCCTGGACCGGCTGTGGAGCTAGAGAACAACGGTATGGAGGTGATCAGATGAGGCTTGCTTATGGTCAAATCCGGTCTGTGGATCATGAGATCCTGACCAATGCGCGGCAGATGGGGATCGACCGGGTCCAGTTTAATCTGCCGGTGGATTTACCGGCGGAGCGCTTCTGGAAGTATGATGATCTGGCCAGATGGAAAGAAAGGTGCGACCGGTACGGCGTGATTGTAGAGGCCATGGAAAATATGCCCATTTCTTTTTATGATAAGGCAATGCTTGGACTTCCCGGAAAGGATGAGCAGATCGAGCATGTCTGCCAGTCCATCAGAAATCTGGGAAGGGCGGGTATTCCGGTGCTGGGCTATCATTTTTCCCCGTCCTTTGTGTGGCGCACCCAGAACGCTGCCCCCCTTGGACGGTACGGCTCTAAGGTCCAGGCCTTTGACCTTTCCGAGCAGGAAAAAGGCATCGATGACATGGCGGATTTCGGACAAAGGCGGGATATTCCCATTCCGGATGCGGAAGTATTGTGGGAGAATTTTGAATATTTCATGAAACGTGTGCTGCCGGCAGCGGAGGAGGCGGGAGTGACCATGGCCCTTCATCCCGATGATCCTCCTATAGAAAGCTTATCCGGCATTGCCCGCTTATTTATCAGCCCGGAGGCTTACCGGCGGGCGGATGAGATGTTAAAAAGCCCCAACTGGGGTGTCCTGTTCTGTATCGGGACCTTTTCCCAGATGCAGGGCGGTGTAAAAAATATTTATGAAATGATCGACGGTTTCGGACCGAGAAAAAAGCTTGTCTATGCCCATATGCGGGATGTGAAAGGAACGGTGCCGAAATTCCATGAGTGCTTTTTAGGGGAAGGAAATTTTGATCCCTTTGAAGTCGTATACCGGCTGATGCATTCCGGCTTTGACGGCTTTCTCGTCAGCGACCACGTTCCGGCCATCGAAGGAGACCGAGAATGGGGGCACCGGGTGAGATATGCGGATACGGCTTACATGAAAGGCCTGATGGAAGCAATTAAAAAAATGGAAGAAAAATCACCGCATGGGGAATGCGGACCGGTATAGCCGGAGAAAGAGAGGATATTATGAGCTGTCCGATACCGGATTTACATGTGGCGCAAATCGGCTTTTTAGTGAAGGATATTGAAAAAACGAAGCTGGAGTTTGCCCGCTTTTTTGATGTGGAGGTGCCTCCGACGGTTTTAAGCGGAGAATATGAGGTGACGAAGGTGGAATACCGGGGGAAGCCTGCGCCGGAGGCTCAGTGCAAGATGACATTTTTTTATTTTGGCGAGCTGCAGATGGAACTGATCGAACCGAATGAGGCTCCCAGTGCCTGGCGGGAACATTTGGAAAAATATGGGGAAGGAATTCATCATCTTGCATTTAACGTAAAAGGCATGAAGATGCAGATTGAAAACTGTGAGCGATGGGGGATGGAGCTGCTTCAAAAGGGTGAATACCGCAGAGGCGACGGACGCTATGCATTTTTGGATGCATCGGACAGCTTAAAAATGGTGGTGGAGCTTTTGGAACGGGATGAGGATTCCCCATATAAGTAGGAGGATACATGAAAAAATTTCCAAGTGATTTTATTTGGGGAGCGGCTACGGCATCCTACCAGGTGGAGGGAGCCGCAGGAGAGGATGGACGGGGAGAAACCATATGGGACCGTTACTGCCGCATTCCCGGCAACGTAATGAACGGAGATAGCGGAGATATCGCCTGCGACCATTATCACCGGTACAAAGAGGATGTGGCGCTGATGAAAAAAATGGGGCTGAAAGCCTACCGGTTTTCCATTGCATGGTCCAGGATACTTCCCAAAGGCCGCAAAATGGCGGATGCTGCGGACCAAGGGATCAATCAGAAAGGGCTTGCATTTTATTCGGACATGGTAGATGAGCTGCTTGGGGCAGGGATCACGCCCTATGTCACCCTGTATCACTGGGATTTACCCCAGGCCCTGCAGGATATGGGCGGCTGGGCAAACGAAGAAATGCCACAGTATTTTCTGGAGTACAGTAAGATTTTGTTTCAGGCGCTGGGGGACCGGGTCAGGCACTGGATCACCTTAAATGAGCCCTACTGTGTGGCTTTTCTGGGAAATTATGAAGGAAGGATGGCCCCTGGGCTCCATGATTTTTCCACGGCTCTCAGGGTGGCCTACTACCAGTATCTGGGACATGGGCTGGTGGTAAAGCATTTCCGGGAATCCTCCATGGAAGGAGAGATCGGAATCGTCTTAAACCTCATGGGACGGCTTCCCCTGTCGGACTCTGCCGGGGATATGGAGGCGGCAAAACGGGCGGATGGATATTTGAACCGGTGGTTTTTGGATCCGCTGATCCGCGGGACCTATCCCCAGGATATGATCGATTGGTATGTGAGCCAGGGCGTGGTCTTACCGGAATTTAAGAAAGAGGAGATGGAAATCATCCGACAGAGGCTGGATTTCATCGGTCTGAATTACTATAATGATTTTCATGTAACCCAGGACTTGTCAAAATGGCCGATTGGATTTAAGATCCAGAATCCCAAGTATGTTCCTGTCAATGACCGGAACTGGCCGGTGACGGAACAGGGCTTTGCCGATATGCTCATCCGCATGAAGGAAGAATATGGAATAGAAAAAATTATGATTTCAGAAAACGGGACTTCTTTTCCGGATGTGGTAAGCCTGGATCATACGGTGGAGGACGGAGCGCGGAAGGACTATTTAAGAAGGCATTTGCTTGCTCTTCATCAGGCCATGGAAGCGGGGGTAGGGGTGACCGGATATTTCCTGTGGTCCCTTTATGATAATTTTGAGTGGTCCAACGGGTATTCCAGCCGGTTTGGAATCGTATTTGTGGATTTTGCCACAGGAGAGCGGATTGTAAAGGAAAGCGGTCACTGGTACAGCGGCGTGATTGCCCGAAACGGTGTGGAATAGGAGGGATTTGTTTATGGAGAAAGTGAAAGTAGCGGTTGTGGGCTGCGGGGTCATCAGCCGGATCTATTTTGAGAACATGACCCGCCGGTTTTCGATCTTGGAGGTGGCGGGCTGCTGTGATTTAAATCAGGAGGCGGCAGAACGGACTGCAGAGGAATTCGGAATCCGGAAGCTTACCATGGAAGAAATCCTGGCAGATGAATCCATTGAGATTATAGTAAATCTGACCAATCCCTCCGCCCATTATGAGGTGATCAAAAGGCTTCTCACCCACGGAAAGCATGTGTATACGGAAAAGGTTCTGGCAGTGGAGCTGGCCCAGGCAAAGGAGCTTAAGGAGCTGGCGGATGAGAAAGGGGTCTTTTTATGCGCCGCACCGGACACCTTTTTGGGAGCGGCAGCCCAGACTGCCAGGCTTGCGGTGGAAAGCGGACTGATCGGAGAGGTGACCTCCTGCGTTGCCGTTTTGCAGCGGGATGCCGCCCTTCTTGCGGAAAAGTTCCCTTACACGGCAAGGGCCGGCGGCGGGATCGGGATCGATGTGGGCATTTATTACATAACAGAGCTGCTCAGCCTGTTAGGGCCGGTGTCGGAGGTATGCGGGATGAGCAAGACCCATTCTCCCCACCGGACCCATTATTTCACCTCCAAGGGGCAGTTGGGGGAGCCTTATACCATAACGAGCGAAACCCTTCTGGCAGGAACGGTGCAGTTTGAAAGCGGCGCCGTCGGAAGCCTGCATTTTAATTCTGCCAGCATTCGCTTAGAGAGACCGTCGGTGGTGCTCTATGGCACAGAGGGAATACTTTCCCTGCCGGATCCAAATATGTTCGGAGGCTCGGTTCGGATTATTGCAAAGGGCCAGGAGGAGCCTTATATTCTTCCCCATACCCATGCTTATGACGGCGACGACCGGGGAATCGGCGTGGCGGAAATGGCCTGGTCCCTGCGGAAAGGACGCATTCCACGGACGAATAAGGAACTGTGCTATCATGCCCTGGAGGTACTGAACGGTATTTTAATCAGCGGACAGACCGGCCGGTTTTATGAGGTCGCTTCCAGATTTGAAAAGCAGCCTCCCCTGCCCAGGGGATTTCTTGGGGCTAAGTATGCCATGTCCGAGGAGGAGGTTTCCCTTGCTTTTTAGCGGAAGCCTTGACAGTGGAAACAATGGTTTGATTCAGGAGGTGCTTATGAATAAAATTCGCTTTGGGATCATCGGAACCGGAGGTATTGCATCGAAGTTCGCTCAGGCTCTTTCCATGAGTGAAAACGCCGTGCCTGCGGCTGTGTCATCCCGCAACGAGGAAAATGGAAAGAGATTTGCCGCCCAGAACGGGATCGGGCAGGTCTATGTGGGGGCCGGGGAGATGGTACAGGCGCCGGGTCTGGATGTGATCTATGTGGCGACGCCCCATCCCTTCCATTTTGAAAATTGTATGCTTGCGCTGAAAGCAGGAAAGCATGTGCTCTGTGAAAAGCCTATGGTGACAAAAAAGGCTGATGCAGAAGCACTGTTCGCTGAGGCGAAAAAGAATCATGTACTTTTAATGGAAGGCATGTGGTCCCGCTTCCTGCTCAATGCAGAAAAAGCAAAGGAATGGATTCAGTCCGGCAGGATCGGAAAGGTCACGTTTATTGACGGGATATTCTCCTTTGCGGTGGATGAAAGAAACCCTAAGCCCCGGCTGGTTGATCCCAAATTGGGAGGCGGCTCCCTGTGGGATTTAGGTGTCTATACCGTGGAAATGGCATCCTACTTTGCAGGTGCCAATCCCTCCGGCTGGGAAGGGCTTGTGACCGACTATTGCTACGGTACGGATGGAGCGGCCGTGATGGCCCTTTCTTATCCCGGAGACATTCTGGCTACCCTGCGGACAGGGATTGTGTGTGATGCGCCTGCGGAGATGACGATTCTTGGAACGAAGGGAAGGATTGAGCTGCCCCTGTTTTATCTGGGCAATGAAGCAAGGCTCTATGAGGGAAATGAATTGAAAGAAACTCTCCAAAGCTCCTTTGAGCTGCCGGAAGGCTTTTTGTGGCAGATCGAAGCGGTGGTCCGGTATGTCCGGGAGGGGATTACCGAAAGTCCGGTGGTAAAGCCGGAGGATACGATTGCAACCACAGAGATTCTGGAAGGCATGATGCACCGGTTTTATCCGGAGCTTTATTGAGGAATGGATATGAAAGATTATTTAAAGGAATACGGCATCACTCCCTATATCAACGCCCATGATACCATCACCCTTTATGGCGGCAGCCGTATGCCGGAGGAAGCAAAGGAGGCCATGGACCAGATTTCCCGGGTGTTTGTAGATATGGACCAGCTGCAGCAGACCCTGGGCCGCCACATTGCCTCCGTGACCCATAATGAGGGCGCATACATCGCAAACAGCGCAGCAGGCGCTATCAAGCTCTGCACCGCAGTCTGTCTTGCCAGGGGAGAGGAAAGCTTTTATAAGAATCTGCCCGATACGAAAGGGCTGCCTGCCGATGAGATTGTGGTCATTCATGCCCAGCACAATTGCTATGACAAGGCGATTGAAGCGGCGGGCGCCAGGCTCCGGCTGGTAGGAGACGCGGATGAAATCCTGCCCTTTGATTTAAAGGCCGCTGTTTCCGAGCGGTGCGCTGCCGTTTATTATTTTCCCGCATCCATTTACAGGCGGGGCTCTATGCCCCTTTCCCAAGTGGTCCGGATCGCCCATGAACAGGGCGTGCCAGTGGTCGTGGATGCAGCCGCCCAGCTGCCGCCGGTGGAAAACCTCTGGCGGTTCACCGGGGAAGGGGCGGACCTGGTCATATTCAGCGGCGGAAAGACCCTGATGGGCCCACAAAGCTCCGGCCTGATCCTTGGAAAGCTGGCCCTCATCGAGGACTGCCTCCGGTTCGGTTCTCCCGCCCATGGCATCTGCCGGGATTCCAAGGTTTCCCGTGAGGGGATGATTGGACTTGCGGCAGCCATTGACCGGTATCTGGCATTGGATCAGAGAGAGGAGCGAAAGCGCATGTCTGACCGGGTGGACCGTCTGATCCGGGCCATGAGCGAATCAGGGCTTTACCAGCCTTACCGGAAGGAGCATGGCTCTGTAGGGCAGGATTATCCCAGGGCCTTTGCCCGTATTTCTCCTCCTTATACGCCGGGGGATATCGTTTCCAGGATGAAGGAACGTGGTATTTTTATCGGGGAGGACCGGATGGACTGCGCAATCTATATAAGTCCCCTGAATTTGACTGATGAGGAATGTATCACCGTAGGGCTCTGCTTGAAGGAAATCGGTAAAAATATTACCCTCTGACCGGCAGTGAGCCGGAAGATATATTATATTTTAGGAAAATGTTTTATTTCTTTTTCTTGTCCGGATCGTAGATTTCTTCCGAAAATTCCGTTAAAATACGGCGGCGCTCCGGTGTTCCTGCCGGATATTGCTTCTGTTGGGGCAGCTTGCGTTTGCTTGCTGCCTTTACAATTGTATAGCAGACCGTAAAGAAAGCCACGAGAACGATGCCTGCAAGGAAACCTAAGGTCTGTCCTTTTAAAAACGGCATGCTGAACAGGGCGATGATCAGTCCGGCCATGGTAAACAGGGAGCTGTAGGGAAATCCGCACAGGCGGCAGTTTCCTTCCGGTTTCCCGTTCTTTTTCCGGAAACGGATATGGGTATACATGAGCACAATATAAGTGAAAAGCAACGCGAATCCTCCGGAGCTGATCAAAAACAGATAGATCTCGGGAAGAAACAATCCGACATACAGAAACAGCATCATGGACAAACCGGAAAATAAGATTCCCCGGTAGGGAACATCGGTTTTATCCCTTAGAAATCCAGGACCAAGCCCGTCATCCACGAGAGAACGGAGCATTCTTCCGATTCCAAACATGGCAGCTAGCATGGTAGACAAAATTGCGCTGATCAATATAACCGTCATGGCAGTGCCGGCCCAGGTCATTTGATAGTGGTTTAGGGCCGTAACCATAGGGCTGACGTTTTCGCTTAAGGATGCGCTGGGGACCAGAAGCAAAAGAACTGAAATACACAGAATGTAAAGTGCCACGAGCCAGAAAACCGTCAGGTGGATTGCCCGGGGCACATTTTTTTGTTTGTTTTCTGTTTCACTGGCAGCCAGTCCGATGATTTCAAAGCCTGCATAGGTGAATAAAACGATGAGCATGCTTCCTGCCAGGCTTTTTAAGCCGCCGGGGAGAAATGGCTCCGACCGCAATATGCTGGTCCCTAAGGGACGGGAGCCCGGTAAGACACCCAAAACGATTGTGGCGCCTAAGATAATAAATCCCATAATCGCTATAATCTTTATTGCTGACAGAATGCTTTCCAGATGGCTTAGCTGTTTTGCACCCAGAAGGTTTAATAACGTCACCCCCACGATCAGAGCGGTGCCCAGGATTGGGATTGAGGCGGACGGAAACCATGTCCGGAGCAGTAAGGAAACTGCGGTAGCCTCACTGGACATGGAAATGACCATTCCGGTCCAATAGACCCAGCCTACCACAAAGCCTGTGCCGTTGTTTATATACTGAGACGCAAATGTCCGGAAAGAAGCGGAATCCGGATTGGATACCGTCATTTCCGAAAGGGCAAAAAGGATGAAATAAACCATAACAGCGCAAATCAGATAAGAAAGAATAATTGCCGGCCCGGCAGCCTGTATGGCAACCGATGAGCCTAAAAAAAAGGAACCGCCGATCACGGTTCCCAGAGCCATCATCGTTAAGCGGCCTGCAGTAAGACCATTTGCTTTATTTTTCATAGGATTCCTCGCTTTTGATTTTTGTATTATTATTTCAGATAACGGAAAAGTTATTCGAAATGTTGAAAATACAATTATAAAGCAGAATCTCAGAAAAAATAAAAAAACACAGTATCAGAATGAACCCATGCGAAATAATAAATCACCCGCTGTGGGGGCGCAATAAAAATAGAATCCTATCGAAGTTATAACATAAAATCCGTGATAAAACGCAAGAAAAGTAATTAAAGACATAAAAAAAGCAGGAAAAAGAAAAATGAAACGCTTTTTATTGACAAAAAAGAGATAAAAGAATAAAATGTGGCTTAAAATTAAATGCAGCCGCAGGAAAGGGGTATTCCAGCTCCAAACTGTGGATTCCGATGTGCTTTATATTTATAGATCTTTTTCTGATTTCTTTTGCAAAGGGGCAATGTCCTATATCTGTAGGGAACTTGCTCCGCCTCTGATATTATCCTTTCATAAATCCCAACAGATACAGGATAAAGTGTCTAAATGTGCAATTGCGGACACGGCCGGCGTATTCTTTTAAATGCATGCTGTAAGATGCACCAATATGGGCGGACAGGCGGATCAGTCCTGAATTCAGGCCATACAGGCAAACTGTTTCTATAAATTATAAAAATCAGGAGGACAGAAATTATGAGAAGAAAAACGATGGCATTATGGATGACAATTGTTATGACAGCGGCGATGATATCCGGATGCGGAGCTTCTGCATCTGCAACGACAGCGGCAGAGAGCACCACAGCTGCTGCGCCGGCAACAGAAGCGGCAACTACCGTAGCGGAAGCATCCACAAAAGCGGGGACCACTGCTGCGGCAGCAACGGGTGAGAAAACGGAGGTCTATGCGTTCATCGCAGCCAGCTTAAAAAACACCATGGAGAAAATCAAAGAAGATTATGAGGCGGATCATCCGGATGTGACCATCATTTACAATGCGGACAGTTCGGGGACCCTGCAGAAGCAGATTGAAGAAGGGGCCGAGTGTGATATATTCTTCTCTGCTGCGACCAAGCAGATGAAGGCCTTGGAAGACGGCGGCTTTCTGGTGGACGACGGCTCCGTGACAAATCTGCTTACCAATAAGATCGTGCTGATTAAGCCGGCCGGTATGGAGACAAAAGTGACCGGATTCGATAATATCACCGAGGCTTCCAGTCTTGCCCTGGCCGGGGAGGACGTGCCGGTTGGCCAGTATGCCCGCCAGCTGTTCACCAATATGGGCATGCTGGATAAGGTGATGGCCATGGAAATCAATGAAGGAGCCAATGTGACGGCTGTGCTTACGGCAGTAGCCGAGGGGAGCAATGAGGTTGGTATTGTATATGCCACCGATGCGGCATCCATGGCTGACAAGGTAGAAATCATTGCAGAAGCAGATGACAGCCAGATAGAACCGGCGGTCTATCCCATTGGTTTGGTAAAGAATGCTGAGGCGGATGATGCACAGGCAAAGGCTGCAGAAGAATTTAAAACCTATCTGACTGAAGATGAAGCTCCGTTGGGCCTGTTTAAGGAAGCCGGTTTTCAGACAAGCAAGTAAAATATACTAAAATAAACGGGAGGGGGTGAAAATTGTGCTGGAAATCGTAAAGACCATAGATTGGAGCCCTCTTTTCATTTCTCTTAAGACAGGCGTTGTATCAACAATACTCGCATTCTTTATGGGTATCGGAGCAGCCAGGCTGATTATGAGAGTGAACAGTACGGCTAAGGCCGCTTTGGACGGCATTCTGACATTACCGCTGGTGCTTCCGCCTACGGTGGCCGGTTTTTTTCTGCTTTTGATTTTCAGCTTAAGACGGCCCTTTGGCTCTTTTCTGTATACGAATTTTGACATCAAGATGGTGCAGACCTGGCCGGGATGTGTGATTGCGGCATTTGTGATCGCATTTCCCCTGATGTACCGGAACGCAAGGGCGGCGTTTGAGCAGGTGGATGTCAATACAATCTATGCAGGACGCACCCTGGGACTTCCCGAGGGCACCATATTCTGGAGAGTGGTGGTTCCTATTGCAGGTCCGGGTCTTGCCTCCGGGACAGTTCTGTCATTTGCCAGATCCATCGGAGAATACGGAGCGACCTCCATGCTGGCAGGCAATATTCTGGGAAAAACCAGGACAGTATCCGTGGCCATTGCATCGGAGGTGGCTGCAGGAAACTGGGATACTGCAGGGTTCTGGGTATGTGTGATTGTCATCCTGTCATTTTTTGTGGTGACATTAATCAACTATATCTCCGGAAAAGGGATAAAAAATACGAACAGGTGGATGTAATATGGCATTGCAGGCAGAGATAAAAAAGACATTTCCGGGCTTTCGGCTGGATGTGGCATTTGAGACCGGCGGAAGCTGTATGGGAATTCTGGGGGCATCCGGGTGCGGGAAAAGCATGACGCTGAAATGCATTGCGGGAATTGAGAAGCCGGATAGCGGAAGGATTGTGTTAAACGGCAGGGTGCTGTTTGATTCTGAGAAAAACATCAATCTGTCTGCCCAGGAGCGGAGGGTTGGCTATCTGTTCCAGAATTATGCATTGTTTCCCAATATGACGGTGGAAGAAAACCTGTCAATTGTGATGGGAAGAAAAAAGAAAAACCGGATGCCGGAAATCAGGGAGCAGTTAAAGCGGTTCCGTCTGGAAGGACTGGAAAAGCGTTATCCGTCTCAGCTTTCCGGCGGACAGCAGCAGCGGGTGGCACTGGCGAGAATGCTGCTTTACCATCCGGATATCATTCTGCTGGATGAGCCATTTTCCGCCCTGGATGGATTTTTGAAAGATACCCTGCAGTTTGAGATGATGGAGGTCATAGGAGAATATTCCGGAGATGTGATTATGGTTTCCCATTCCCGGGATGAGATTTACAAGCTCTGTGCAGATGCCATGGTAATGGCAGAAGGAAAGCGCATCTTGACGGGAAAGACTAAAGATATTTTTTACAGGCCGCAGTATATGGAGGCAGCCAGGCTGACCGGCTGCAAGAATATCTCGGCTGTCCGTAAGGTGGACGATTATGAGCTGTATGCGGTTGACTGGGAAATCAGTCTCCGTACCAGTGAACGAATTAATGATAACATTCATTATATAGGCATCCGCGCCCACAATCTTGTACCGTTGTGGGAGGAAGATGATCTGGAAGATGACGCTGTGAACATCATGCAGGTAAAACAGACCGGCTATGCAGAGACTCCTTTTACGAGACAGTTTCTTTTCTGCAACAGGAAAGGAAAGCAGGGTGCGGATATCTGGTGGCTGATGGATAAGCCTGTTTTTAAGGAAAAAGAAGAGGAACCGGTGCGGTTTCCGCATTATATTCATTTTCCTGAGGATGCAATACTTTTACTCATTTAAAGAAAAAATTTATTACCTGCAGGAGGGGAAAGACTATGAAAATCAGTGCAAGAAATCAGTTTAAAGGAAAAGTAGTCAGTATTGATACAGGAGCAGTCAATGCGATTGTAGGAATTGATATCGGGGGAGGCAATGTTGTGTCGGCAACCGTATCCCTGGCGGCAGTTCAGGATCTGGAACTGAGACCAGGGAAAGAGGCTTATGCAGTCATCAAGGCTACTTCCGTCATGGTAGGAATTGACTGAATGACCCATGGAATAAAATGTCAGAGGGCTGTCCTTAGGGATGGCTTTCTTTTTTAGATATAATTCCATATATGACGCAATCGTCAGAAAACAATTTTATACTGTTAAAAAGTAGTGGAAATAGGACTTTAATGAGAAATTTTTTTGTTTATTATGCAATATTGAATTAAAGGAGGAAAACCAATATAGTTAATACAACCTAAGTAGTCGACGAAACTTCAGGGAGACACACTGTTACGATGTGGTAGCACAGATATTCATCTGCTGGCTGCCTTTTTTTTATTCTAAAGGAGGATGTGCTATGAGACAGGTCGCAATCTATGGAAAAGGCGGAATTGGAAAATCAACAACAACACAGAACTTAACGGCAGGACTTGCGGAGATGGGAAAACACATCATGATTGTGGGATGTGATCCGAAAGCAGACTCAACCAGACTGGTACTGGGCGGTCTGGCACAGAAAACAGTTCTTGATACCCTTCGCGATGAAGGGGATGATATCGAATTGGATTCGGTCATGAAGGAAGGCTACGGCGGAATTAAGGGCGTGGAGTCAGGCGGTCCGGAACCCGGTGTGGGCTGCGCAGGGCGCGGTATCATCACTTCCATCAACTTACTTGAGCAGCTGGGAGCTTATACCGATGATCTGGACTATGTATTTTACGATGTTCTCGGAGATGTTGTGTGCGGAGGTTTTGCGATGCCCATTCGGGAAGGCAAGGCCCAGGAGATCTACATCGTATGTTCCGGGGAGATGATGGCCCTTTATGCAGCCAATAACATCTCTAAAGGTATTGCAAAATATGCAAAGACAGGGGGCGTCCGTATGGGCGGGCTGATCTGTAACTCCAGAAAGGTAGACAGGGAGGAAGATCTGGTTCAGGCAGTGGCTGCAAAGATAGGAACACAGATGATTCATTTCGTACCCCGTGACAATGCGGTACAAAGAGCAGAGATTCGGAAACGTACGGTTATCGATTTTTCACCGGAGGAGCCTCAGGCAGATGAGTACCGGCAGCTGGCCCAAAAGGTTGACAACAATGAGATGTTTGTAATTCCAAACCCCATGAAGATCGAGGAACTGGAAGAGATTCTGATGCAATATGGCGTAATGGACTGATGATCCGGCAGAGAGGAGAACGGCTATGTTATTAGTGAGAGCAATCGTAAGGCCTGAAAAGTCAGGGTACGTGATGAAAGAAGCGGCAGAGGC
>JAEZFK010000014.1 GCA_023437715.1 Bacillota bacterium
CGGCGGCGATAATGGCTGCTTCACAGGGAGTGATCGTTAAAATTCCGATCGCCGAAACAGCAGTAAGACCGAGTTTTTCGCATAAATCCTTTTTGGGATTGGCAATCAAATGAGCAAGAGTCACCTGCTTGCCCGGCACATACTCTTGAACCATGCGCGGTTTGTCTAAGGCCATAGCATCCTCCACGTTGTGCTAAATCATCGTTGTCTTTACACATATTTGATTTTTCTGTCTTTCTACCTTGCTTAAATTTTGCCAAGCGACCGTACATAATTGCTGCTTTCAAAAAAGCTTTTTTCCCCCTTCCTCCCCAAGGAAAAAGCAATAGGATTATTTTGTTGTATTACCCTATTTCTTTTACAAAAAAAGAGAAAGCGCCCTTCTTTACTAAGAAGGGTACTTTCTCTTCCTAATTTAAAAACGCAAAAGGATTTTACCGCAAGGAGGGAAAGACCACTCGCTATGACCGGTTTCCTACATGGCCAGTTCCTTCTTGCCCGCCTCGGCCAAAAAATCGGAAATCCTCGCCACATGCTGCATGGCATAAAGCATGGTTTTCAGCATAGACACCATCAGCACCGCGCCGGTACCTTCCCCGAGGCCCATGCCGGCGTGAATGATCACATCTTCAGCCATAATGTTGCCCAGCAGGAGACAGTAGGCCATACCGGGTTCCTTGGACATATGGGACGGCAGCGCGTAACGGTCCAGTTTGCTGTCGATGCGGACGGCACAGGCGTAAGCCACAGCCGTAATAAAGCCGTCCAGCACAAAAGGAATCTTCAGTTTGCCGCATTCGACCATACTGGCACACATGGCCACAATATCAAAACCGCCCACACAGCGCAAAATATCTTCTACGTCGTGAAGCTTGACCATGTGCTTTTCGACGCCCTTCTCTACAATAAGCCGCTTGCGCCGCAGCGCTTCGGGCGATTTGAGTCCGGCGCCGTGGCCGACGACAAATTCAGGCGGCATCCCGGTCAGGGCATGGAGCACCGCCGACGAGGTTGTTGTATTGCCAATGCCCATTTCGCCAAAGGACAAAAGATTGGCTTGTTTTTCCCTTACGGCTTTTTGCACCCGTTCCACGCCGACCTGCCAGGCTTGTTGAAACTCCTCGCGGCTCATCGCTTCTTCTTTCATAAAGTTTTTTGTCCCGAAGGCAACTTTTTTGTTGATGCCTGCTTCGCGCTTATCGCGAATGCCGATGTCGATCACTTCATAGGGAATCTGATTGATTTGACAAAAGCAACTGACTGTTGCCAGACCGGCCGCCATATTGCGCGCCTGCAAATAGGTAAATTCAACCGGGTCCGGCGCGACGGCCTCTTCGACGACGCCGTTATCGGCCGCATAAATGATGTGATAGGGGCGAATTTCCTTATCAAGCCTGCCCCAGGCCAAAAGCACCTTTTTCAGATGTTTTTCCAAAAGACCCAGGCTGTGGAGCGGCTTGGCCGCACCGTCAATCAGTTCGTCAACCACTTTTTCAAAATCCATCGTCTTTCCCTCCTATGGTGAATTATTGTCCGTAATCATCCCGACCGACAAAAAGCACCTGCCTAAAAGGCAGGTGCTTTGACTTCCAGCTCCTATCCTTCCGGCATTTTCTCTGACGCGGAGAAAAATGACAGCCATAACAGGCAGGTCTCCTGGCTAGCGGATCAAAAAACGTTCAGCGCCTTCCCGGCTTTCCGGTGGCATGTGCTGAAAATTCTCCCCGATTACAGTGGCGCGACCGCGTCGTTTCAGGACTATGTCCTGTCCGAGCTTCCCTATTCTCCTCTTATTGTTGGCTAAGAGGCACCTGGTTGGTGGCATCTCTATGAAATTATACCTATCACTTCGCTAGGAAAAGACCTTCTCCTATCCATTTTTTCGAGTCAGCAAAAAAGTCGGCAAGGCTGTAAAAAAAGTCCTATCTTTTCCTCAAAAGCAGCGCTTGTTACGAAAACAAAAACAGAAAGAGCGCGGCTGCGGCCAACTCCGTAACAATGTTGACAGCACCGTATACATCACCGGTGACACCGCCCAGTTTGCCGCTCACATAAGCGGCAAACAAAAGACCGCAGCCAACGGCGCCGATGCCGGCTATGGCAGCTTTCAGACCCAGAAAGGCGAACATGGCTGCCGCAAACAAAAGCGCCACATAAAGATTGCCTGTCTCCCGGTGAGAAGGAAAGACATGGCCCAGGCCGCTCGGCCTGGCATAAGGAAAGAAGGTAATGGTCATGACCACAGCGAGCCGGCCGGCTACAGGCATCAGGATCACCACCCCGGGCAGCAGTTGCGGCTCCAGATCAGTAAGAATGGTGAACCGGGCTAACAGCGCCAGAGCCAGGGCCATAGCACCAAAGGCGCCAACACGGCTGTCTTTCATGATTTCGAGCATGCGCTCCCGGTCCCGGCCGGAAAATACACCGTCAAAGGTATCCATAAAACCGTCCCAGTGAAGCGCCCCGGTAAGGACCACTTCCCCGATGATCAAAGCGGCTACCAGCGTATTCTGCGGTCCCAAACCGCCGAAATACTGTCTGGCCCCCCACAGAAA
>JAEZFK010000015.1 GCA_023437715.1 Bacillota bacterium
TCTCTACTTCATTTTTGTGTTTTTTTTCAGCAGAAATAATATCTTTTTCTTTTTTTAGATTCTTTTTATTCTTACTTCCCATACTATCACCTTAATTAATTATATCTTATTTAGTAGAAAAAAGAAACAAACAAGTGGCTTTTTGTGTAAACAAAATGTTTCTTTTCAATGATTAAAAAGATAGAATATAATTAAAATTTTTGATATACTAGTATAGAAAGGTGAATATATGAAAAATATTAATTTAGCAGTTTTATCTAAAAGAAGTAAAAAAAAGAAGAATAGAATAATTATATGTATCTTATTATTTTTTGTACTTGCAATTACGGCAACTGGGTATTTATATTCTTCATATAATAAAAAACAAAAATCAGAAAAACTAAAAGAAATTATCTTAGCTAATGAAGAGAAGTTAGTTAATTCTATTAAAACTAATTATGGTAGTAATGTTATTACAACTAAGGAAACATCAATATATTCACTTATAAATGGTGAATATGTTGATGTTGGAACTTTAGCATCAGGTGTCAAATTAAAACTAGGGGAAATAGAAATAGACAAAGATACTTTATATTTTCCTACGATAAACTTTAATAATATATATTATGTTAATTATACTGATGTAAAACCGCAGATTAGTTCTGATTTAGCAGAGCAAACGCCTCGTTATAAAAAGTATGTACCTTTTAATAAGAACATTGTCACTAATAATATTACAAAGCTATATAGTGATGGAAATCTTATGTATTCAATTCCTGAAGCAATTAATGCCCCAGTTTATAAAATTGATGGGGATAGATATTATATTGAATACAATAATGCTTTATACTATGCATTAAAAAGTGAAATAGATAGTATTATAGATAATCAAAATAGTAATACTGAAGTTACTACAGGCATTGCAACTATTGCATATCATTTTTTCTATAAAGACGGTGAGTGGAGTAGTTGTGCACAAATTATTTGTACCTCCGAATCTTTATTTAGAAAGCAATTAGATTATCTAAAAAAGAATGATTATTTTACTCCTACAATGAGTGAGTTTGAAGACTGGATAGATGGGAGAATAAATCTTCCTAAGAAAACTGTTATGATAACAATAGATGATGGTTGGAAGACGGAACTTGGTGTTGAAATACTTAATGAATACAAAATGAATGCAACATTGTTTTTAATAACAAGCCAATATCCTGCAACGTTAGCGTGGGGTACTGTAGAAGCAGCATCACATTCTGACAATCTGCATAATAGAGGAGATTGCCCAACAGGACAAGGTGGTGGAATTCAGTGCTTAAAAGAAAGTATTTTATTAGATGATCTTTCTTTATCTAGATCAAAATTAAATAATACTACTGCATTCTGTTATCCTTTTTATGAATATAACGAATACTCTATTTCTATTCTTAAGAAGGCCGGATTTACAATGGCTTTTGCTGGAATGTATTCAAATGGTTCTTTAAAAATGCATAGAGGAGATAACAAATTTAAAATACCAAGAGTTACTTTTTTATATGATACTGATGTAAATGATTTAAAGGGAATATTATAAAAAAATGATAAAATGTAGAAAAAAAGTGTTTCTTTTGCTATAATTGATTTAGTATTTATTTTTATGTAAGGTAGGGGGATTTTTATGAAGAAAATTTTGATAGGTACACCAATAAAGCAAAAAGAGACAATTTTAAAAGAATTTTTGAAATCTTTGCTAAAAATCAAACTTAATGGTTATGAAATACATTACTATTTTGTTGATGATAATACAGATGATAAATCATCAAAATTATTAGAAAATTTTCAAAAACAAAATAGTAATGTGAAAATAGAAAAATCAGTTTCTTTTGGATATGCAACTAACGAAAAATATGTATGCGATGATGTTCACCAATGGAAAAAAGGACTTATTAATAGAATAATTTCTTTTAAAAATGACATTATAAGTTATGCTGATAAAGAAAATTTTGATTATTTGTTTTTTATAGATTCTGATATCCTAATTAATCCTATTACAATTAAGCATTTAATTGATAGAAATGTTGAAATTGTTTCGAATGTTTTTTGGACATCTTGGAATCCAGGTGAACGTTTAACACCGCAAGTGTGGCTTCAAGATGAAAGTTCTATGGTTATTAGAAATTGGGATAGAAGTTTTACTAAAGAAGAAATAAATCAAAAAGAAATTGATTTTATCGCAAAATTAAAAATACCTGGTATTTATGAAGTTGGTGGATTGGGCGCATGTACATTAATCTCAAAAAGTGCAATTAAAAAAGGCGTCAATTTTTCACTTATTCCTAATATTTCTTTTTGGGGCGAAGATAGACATTTTTGTATTAGAGCTTCAGTTTTAGGTATTAAATTGTATGTGGATACTGTTTATCCAGCATATCACATATACAGAGAAGAGTATTTAAATGGTGTTTCAAATTATTTAAAAAATGGTTTTGATCCAAACACTTTTATCTATAATTCTTTTGATGTTCCTGTAACAAAAAAAATGATGAAAAAGATGTCAAAAATAACAAATGTTGTTGGTCGAATCAAAAAAATTGTAAATAATTATAGAAAAAATAAATTTTTAAAGAAAAGAATAATAAAAGACAAACACAGTATTACATTATCAATGATTGTTAAAAATGAAGAGCATAGGTATTTAAAAAGAATGCTTGAGGAAACTTTAGATTATGTTGACAACTATGTCATAATCGATGATGCTAGTACAGATGGTACTGTTAAACTTTGTGAGAAAATATTGAAAGATAAAAATCACAAAATTATAGTAAATGAGACAAGTATGTTTTCTAATGAATATAAATTAAGAAAAAAACAATGGGATGAAACAATAAATACAGACCCCGACTTTATTTTATTTTTAGATGCAGATGAAATTTTTGAAAATGAAATAGTCGATAAAATAGATTACTTATTAAAAAATGATGAAATCGATACATATTGTTTTAGATTATATGATATGTGGGATGAAAAAAATTATAGAGAAGATGAATACTGGAATGCTCACTCAATATATAGACCATTTTTGATAAGATATCAACCTAACTTCAAATACAAATTTTTGAAAAAAAACCAACATTGTGGTAGAATGCCATATAATGTTACAAATTTAAATACTGTAAATAGTGAAATAAGAATAAAACATTATGGTTGGGCAGATGCAAATTATAGAAAAGCAAAATATGAAAGATATATGCTATTAGATCCTGAAGGAAAAGATGGTTCATTAGAGCAATATAAGTCAATAATGGATGAGAATCCTATTTTGAAAGAATTTAAATAAACAAATTTTATATTTGTTTATTTTAATAATGGTAGAAAATAGTTAAAAATTTTGTTATAATTATACATGTACAAAATATAGAAGGTGAATTATGAAAAAAAGTGTGCTTAAGAACTATTTCTACAATATTTTTTATGAAATAGTCACTTTATTTACTCCAATAATAACCATACCTTTTTTAACAAGAGTAATAGGTCCAACTGGGTTAGGTATTAATACGTTTACTGAGTCTGTTGTATCTTGGTTTATTCTTTTTGCAATGTTGGGAATTCGAACATATGGTAGCAAAGAGACAGCTAAATTAAATAATGATCGTGAAAAAAGATCGAAATTTTTCTGCGAACTTGTTTTTTTTCAGTTCATTTCTTTTATTTTAATGATAATTTTATACTATGCTATTTTTAGTTCCCTTAATACAGATTATAGAATGTTCTATTTGGTTAAGGGTTTAATTATTCTTTCAACTGCGTTTGATATAACATGGCTTTACTCAGGTTTAGAAAATTTCAAACAAATAACATTCAGAAATTTGTTTGTTAAAATTTTAAATATAGTTTTAATATTAACGCTATTAAAAACAAGCGATGATTTGTTATTAATGATGATAATAAATTTGAGCACCACTTTTTTAGGGTTTATAATTATGTGGTTTAGTATTAAAAAATATGTAGATTTAATTAAAATTAGAATTAAAGATGCTTTAAGCCATTGGAAGTCTATTTTCCAATTCTTTATTCCTCAGTTATCAATGGGAATATATTCTTCTTTAGATCAAACAATGATAGGAATATTTTCACCAAACGTTGCTGATGTAGGATTTTATGGACAAGCTCAAAAATTTGTTAAAATGTTTATGTTTGTAAATACTTCTTTAAGTACAGTTATGATGCCAAGAATTGTGAGTTTAAGGGCTGAAAATAATGAAGAACTGGCAAAAAAATATATTATAAGTTCATTTAATATGAGTTTATATTTAGGAATAGGCATGATGATTGGATTGGCCTCTATAGCGATGTTCTTTGTACCTTGGTTCATGGGAAATGATTTTTATGATGTTGGTCCATTAATGATTGCAATTTCTCCAATAATATTGTTTATTTCCTTAACAACTGTTTTAGGAAGTCAATATTTGATTCCATTTGAAAAAATTAAATTTTACAGTAAAAGCGTTACATTGGGTTGCATAATAAATGTTGTATTAAATTTAATTTTAATTCCATTTTTTGGGGCAATTGGTGCTTCTATAGCTTCGGTAGTTGCTGAGATGTCTGTATTTTTAGTACAATTTAAATTGTCAAGAAATGATATTAAATTTACCGCAGTAAGGAAAAATCTATTTCAATTTGCTTTTTCAGGAATTTTGATGGGTATTGTTGTTGTCTTGATAGGTTTGAATTTTAAATTATGTATTCTTACTAATTTGATGCAAGTGTTTGCTGGAATATTTGTTTATGGCTCTGTACTATTTTTACTTGGAAACAAAGTACAAATTGAAGTTTTTAAAGAATTTAAAAATATATTTAAGAAAGTTATAAGTAGGTGAAATTATGATTAAAGTTATGACAATTTTTGGAACAAGGCCAGAAGCTATTAAGATGGCTCCATTGGTAAAAGAACTTAAAAAAAGAAAAGAAATAGAAACTATTGTTTGCATTACAGCTCAGCATAGAGAAATGCTGGATCAAGTTTTAGAGACTTTTGAAATAAAACCTGATTACGATTTAAATATAATGAAGCAAGGGCAAACGCTTGGCGAAATAACTACTAGAGCTTTGAATGGTTTAGAAGAAGTAATAAAAAAAGAATTGCCAAATATAGTTTTGGTTCATGGCGATACAACAACAACTTTTGCCGGTGCATTAGCAGCTTTTTATAATCAAATTGCTATTGGACACGTAGAAGCTGGATTAAGAACATTTGATAAATATTCACCATATCCTGAAGAAATGAATAGACAAATGGTTAGCTGTATGTCTGATATGAATTTTGCTCCTACTAAATTGAGCTCACAAAACTTAATTAATGAAGGAAGAAATAAGAATTCCATTTATATAACTGGTAACACTGCAATAGATGCAATGAGTACTACAGTAGATAAAAATTATAAAAATGAAATTTTTGATTGGGTTGGTTCAAACAGGATGATTTTGTTAACAGCTCATAGAAGAGAAAATTTAGGAGATCCAATGAGGAATATTTTTAAAGCTATTAAAAGAATAACAGAAGAATTTAATGATGTTAGAGTTGTTTACCCAATTCATTTAAATCCAAAAGTTAGAGATATAGCCAACGAAATTTTTAATGGTTGTGATAAAATAAAATTAATTGAACCTCTAGAAGTGTTTGATTTCCATAATTTTCAAAATAAGTCTTATATTATTTTAACTGATAGTGGTGGAATACAAGAAGAAGCACCTTCATTGGGAAAACCTGTTTTGGTTTTGAGAGATAATACTGAAAGACCTGAAGGAATAGAAGCTGGAACATTAAAATTAGTAGGAACTAAAGAAGAAACAATTTATCTAGAAACAAAGGAACTTTTAATTAATAAAGAAGCTTACAAAAAAATGAGTACTGCATCTAATCCTTATGGAGATGGCCATGCTAGTGAGCGAATTGTTGATGCAATAATAGAAAAATTTAAAAATTATGAGTAAAGAAAATATGCCGAAAATTAGTGTTATTGTTCCTGTTTATAATGTAGAACAATATTTAGAAAAGTGTTTAGATAGTTTAATAAATCAAACACTTAAAGATATTGAAATAATTTTAGTAAATGATGGTAGTACTGATAATTCATATAATATTATGAAATCTTATCGTGAAAAGAATAAAGATAAAATAATTTGCTTAACCAAAGAAAATGGTGGTCAAGCAACAGCTAGAAACATGGCATTAAAAGTTGCTCGGGGAGAGTATGTTACCTTTGTCGATAGCGATGATTGGATAGATTTAAACATGTTGAAAAGCATGTTTGATATTGCTAAAAAAGATGATTTGGACATAGTTAGCTGTGCTTCTGCTACAGTGAAGAGCGATGAAATTAGAAAGATTGAAAAAATAGTTACAAGTGATAGTGATTTAAAAGATTACGTTTTAAATGAAATAGGACCGTGCCAAAAAATAGTGAAAATTTCTATTTTAAAAGAAAATAATATTAGTTTTCCTAATATAAGAGCCTATGAAGATATCGCGATTATTCCTTCTTTAATACTATACACAAATAAAATAAAACATATTGATAAAGTGTACTATTATTACTATATACGTGATGGATCAACAATGAAACAAACAAAATATAGTGATAAATTAGAACAAATTTTTTTCTCATTAATGCACTTGGAAGATGCTTTTATAAAAGAGGAAAAATATAACGAGTATAGAAACGAGTTAGAATACATACATATAGAACACTTGCTTCACGCAGCTTCATTAAGATTTTTTGCATTTGACAACTATAAAGAAAATATAAAAAAAGTAGTAGATATTATGAAAAAAAAATATCCACATTGGCGTAAAAACAAGTACTATAAAAAGCAAACTTTTAATTATAAAATGGTATGCAATTTATTTTATTTGCAGCAATATGCGTTATTAAAATTACTTTTAAAATAAAAAAACTTATATATTGTAGAAAAAAAACATTACTTTTGCTATAATGAATATAGACAGTAATGTTTTTATTATGAGAATATTAGGAGGCACAAAATGGATTTAAAGACAAAAAGCAAAAAAAATGTATTATTTGTTGTTGATGAAAGAAGAATGGGTGGAGTATCAGTTCTTTTGGAAGATATGATGAATATGATAGATTTGAATAAATACAATATTGACATTTTGTCATTACACAATAATGGAGAGATGCTAGAAAACTTGCCAAAAGGGGTCAATTTAATATTCGGAACTCCTTATTTTGATGCAGTTGATTTTACTTATCAAGAAGTCATTAAAAAGCATAACTTTAATTTATTATTGAAGAAAATACAAATAGTATTTGATATGAAAACTAATAATATAGGAAAGAGAATCATAAGAGAAAGAAAAAAAATACTTAATAAGAAATATGATGTTGAAATAGCTTTTAAAGATGGATTTACTGCATTATTTACAGGTTTTGGTGACAGTAAAAAGAAAGTACATTGGCTTCATTATGAGTATAAGAAAACTAACCCAAATGAAAAATATGATGCTTTATTTAAAAGAGTGTTCCAACTTTTTGATGAAATCGTTGCAGTTTCTAATGGCGTTATGGAAGCATTTAATGCTCTATATAATTTAGAAGAAAAAACACACGTTATTTTTAATTTGGTTGACACTAACAAGATAATGGAAAAATCAAGAGAAAAATGCGAAGTGAAATTAAACAACGAAGATTTAAACTTTGTTTCAGTCGGTAGATTACATCCAATGAAAGGCTATGATAGATTAATTAAGGTAATAAATAGAATAAAAGAAGAAAAAAAATTACCAGATAATTTTATGCTTCGAATATATGGAAATGGTAGTATGTTAACAGAACTAAACGAATTGATTAGCAAATTTCAATTAGACACTCATGTAAAATTGATGGGACAAGTTATGAATCCATTTAAATATTTGAAAAATTCTGATCTATTTATACTTTGCTCAAGCTATGAGCCATTTGGACTTGTTATGGTAGAGGCTATGGCAACAGGTGTTCCAGTTTTGGCAACTGAAAATTCTGCTACTAGTAGAATCATCGATAATAAGAAAAATGGTTATATAGTCGAAAATTCTGAACATGGTTTATATACAGGTTTAATATATCTCTTTTCACATTTAGATGAGCTAGATAAATATAAAAAAAACTTAAAGAATTATAAATATGATAATACTAAAATAATTAAACAGATAGAGGATGTGTTGGACAAATGAAACAACATATGATTAAATTCTTTAAAGAAAACCAAAATATGCTTGGAATATTGTGTTTGTTTATCATTATTCAACCATTTTTAGATATTATCGTCTTTTTTACCAATCCTAGTCTTGAACTTTTTGGTTTTACAATTCCTACATTGATTAGATGTATTTTTATTGCTATATTAGCTCTGATATCCCTTAAACATTTAAATAAAGAGAGAGATTATTTATTTTTGTCTATATATTTTATGTTGTTATTTATTTATACATTGATTCATCACTTTATTGCGAGTAGTAGTGAAGTAATAGTGCCAAATTCTTTTTCATATTCTTTATTTTCAGAATTATTTTATATAATTCGTATGATTTTACCACTAGCAATAATATATTTCACTAGATTTTCTAAAATAACTTATGAAAAATTCATTAATTCAATACTAATATCTTCGCTTATAATAGGATTAGTTATAGTAATTAGCAATACTTTTTGTGTATCATTAACATCATATGCTACTGCTTCAAATCACACAGTTATAAATTGGATTGTTTGGTTTATGGATTATGCAAAAGAATTTAAGTTTTATGAAATGACTTCAAAAGGTTGGTTCTATATGGCGAATCAAGTTGGCGGTTTAATGATGCTTTTATTGCCATTTTGTATATATGATTTAATTAAAAAAATTAATTTACTTAATATTTTAGCATCTGCATTTTTAGTGTTTGCAATGATCATGTTAGGAACAAGAACAGCGTCTTATGGTTGGTTACTTATTTGTTTTTGTTTTATAGTAGTATTATTTTTTTTGATTTTTATAAAGAAAGAAAAATGGTGGAATCTTAATAGAATATCTCCAATCTTTTTTCTTGTCTTCTTTGCTGGAGTTTTACTTCTAGTTTCACCAATTAATACCAGAAAATATGGCTATTCTTTAGGAGATGTAGATAAAGTTACAACAGCTCCAACCAAGATTACAGATGATAATATAAATGATGTATATAGTTATATTGAAAAAAATTATAGTATTTTTGGAATACAAGATATATATATAAAGCAATTATATACTTATAAATATGATCCAACATTTTGGCTTAATATTTTTGAATATTCAAAAAATAATGGTGTAATTGAAAATAGAGAGATGCAAACTTTTATAACTAAGAGAATTGATCAGTTAAACGATTCAAATTTAAAATATAAGTTATTTGGTTATTCATTTTCAAGAATGAGAAATGGTTATATTTATATAGAACATGATTTTGTAGCTCAAGCATTTACAATGGGATATTTTGGCTTATTCTTACTAATAGGACCTTATATTAGTGTAATGACATTAGTTTCTATTAAAATATTAAAAAAAATGAAAACACAGCCAAAACTAATAGACTTTACTTTCATGATTTCTATTTGTGCCTTATTATTTACTTCATTATTTACAGGGCATCTTTTAGATGAATTATTTGTAATGGTTTATGCAGGATTTATTTGTGGGTTCTTTTTAAAAAGAGTTAGTACAAAGGAGATAACAATACATGAAAAAGATTAAAGTTAGTATAATAGTTCCTTGCTATAATGTAGAAGGATATGTTGAAAAAAGTATAATGAGCTTAGTCAATCAATCTTTAAAGGATATAGAGATTATTGCGGTTGATGATGGCTCTAAAGATGGGACTTCTAAGATTCTTGATGAGTTAGCTTTAAAATATAATACTTTAAAAGTTATTCATAAGAAGAATGAAGGCGTTTCTATTGCACGTAATACTGCTCTTAAACAAGCTCAAGGAGAATATATTGGTTTTCTCGATAGTGATGACTGGGCAGATGAAGATATGTTTGAAAAATTATATACTAAAGCAAAAGAGGAAAATTTTGACGTTGTTGCTTGTGATACAAATGCAATATATCCTGATAAGGTGATTCATATTTCGTGCAATATAAGAGAAGATAATGTGAATGTTAAAGAACTAATGTTGAATGCATATGCTGTTATCTGGAACAAAATATATAAAAAAGATGTGATAAAAGATATCTCATTTAAAGAGCACATGACATTTTGTGAAGATGTTCAATTCTTGTATATGGTATATTCTAAAATAAGTAGCATTGGTGTAATATTAGAACCATTGCATAATTATTTGCAAAGACCAGGGAGCCTTACTTACACTTATAATGAAAAATTATATCAGTTGATTGATAGCTTGGATGATATAATAGCATACTATAAAAAAGAAAAAAAATTTAGCAAATATAAAAGTGAGTTAGAGTATTCATATGTTAGATATCTATATGCAACATTTATTAAAAGGTTAGCTAAAACAAAAAACAAGAAAGAATTTAATCGCGGAGTTAAGTATGTTATTCAAAAAGTAACAAATGAGTTCCCTGATTTTAAAACCAACGAATATATTAAAATTAATAGTCCAAAAAACATATATTTAAAATGTTTTAATAGATTAACAGCAAATTTAATATACACTGTCGAAAAAAATAAAATGAATTAATTTCTAATAATAAAGTACAGGTTATTTCTGTATACTGATGAGTTAAATAGTTACTCTTTAATTATACTTGAATTACTTTATAATCTTTGCGAACTTTAAATAAGTTATTATTAACAAAATAGGAGTGATGAATGTGAAAAAACATAAATATTTAATTATGCAAGCAATTGGATTTTTTGGATTATCTGGAATAGGTTGGATAATTGATATGAGTATATTTACATTCCTAACTTTTTTGAATACAAATGTAATAATAGCAAATATAATTAGTGCCACTACAGCAGTAACCTTTGTATATATATTTTCAACAAGAAAAATATTCGAAAACAAGAATGAAAACTTGAATTTAAAAAAGAAATATCTATTTTATTTAGTATATCAAATTGTCATGATTTTATTTTCTTCTTTTATAATTCAAATTATTGCAAAACAGCTCGAATTAGTAACCATTGTTTATATAAAAAAATATGCAAAATTAATAGGCAAAATTTTATTTACTCCTTTCACAATGATAATTAATTTTATTTTTATGAAATTATTAATTGAAAAGTTATAAAACGTTATTTATATTATATTGAAAATACAATGCTATTTTGATATAATCAAATATATGGAGGGTGAGTTTATGGATAAAATATTAGTTTTTATTCCAATGTATAATTGTGAAAAACAAATAACAAGAGTTTTGTCACAATTTGATAAAGAAATGGCTAATTTTATTACGGAAGTAATAGTAGTAAATAATAGGAGTACTGACGATGGGGAAAGTGTTGTTAAAAAATACATTGAATCAAAGAAATGCCCAGTTAAAATATCATTATTACGTAATGATGAAAATTATGGGTTAGGTGGAACACACAAAGTATCTTTTAAATACGCAATAAAAAATAACTTTGATTATGCTATTGTTTTACATGGTGATGATCAAGGAAATATTAAAGATATTCTACCATATCTAAAAAATGGTTCTTATAAAAATTATGATTCCTTTTTAGGAGCCAGATTTCAAAGAGGATCAAAATTAGTAAATTATTCAAACTTTAGAACTTTTGGTAACAAAGTGTACAATTTACTTTTCTCTATTGTTGTCCATAAAAAAATATATGATCTTGGTTCAGGACTGAATATGTATAAAGTTGAATCTTTAAAAAATAATTATTATGAAAAATTTCCGGACAATCTAGTTTTTAATTACTGTATGGTCATGGCTATACATTATTATAAGCAAAAAGTATCGTTTTTTCCTATATCATGGAGAGAAGATGACCAGGTTTCTAATGTTAAAATGTTTAGTCAAGCTAAAAAAGTATTATCATTATTATTTACATATTTTATAAATAATGAAGAATTTATGATGACAGACCAGAGAAATAATATTAATTTTAAATATACTGCTAAATTAGTTGTGTCTTCTAATAAATTGAAAGAAAAAGCAAATGAAAAATAGAAAATTTATTTTAACATTTGAAATTTCTGCTTTTATAGTATTTTCTGTTTTTATAATTAGTATTATTTTTGGTGAAATAAAATTAGAAAATTTTATATTCATTTTTGAAAAATGGCCAATCTTGATAGGCGTATTTCTTCTTTTTCTTGTAAACCATGCATTAAGAATGTTTAGACTTTTTATATTACTTATGGAAAATAGAATGAGATTTTCAGAACTTTTCAATTTATATGTAAAAGCAACATTAATTAATAATATTTTGCCTTTTAAAATAGGGGAAATTTATAAATTTCTATTATTTGGTAACAAACTAAATGATATGTATAAAGGTTTTTTACTTGTTTGGATAGATAGATTTTTTGACGCGCTTGTTATGTCTATATTGGCAATATTTTTAATAATTAAAGGAAATTTTTCCAATGTTATGATAGTGATTTTTTTATTCGTAGTTTTATCAATTATAATATTTAAAAATTTTGAAAATACTTTTAATTATTTTAATAAATTATTGCTTACACAAAGTAAAAGCAAGAATGGTATATTTTATTTAAAGGTAATCGATCAATTTAAAAAAATTTATAATGATTCAAGAGAATTAATTCGTGGGCGAAGTATGGTTTTATTATTTACTTCAGCCATAATATTGATTAGTGAATATTTCTTAGTTTTTGCGTTTTTTAATCTGCTTGCTAAAAACTTTGATAGCATTGCATTTTTTAATTATCTAAATGGAGCATTTTTTGTCGAAAATAATGCATCAACAGATTATATGATTAAACTAATAAGTATTGTATTATTAATTATTTTCCTTTGTTTTTCCTTTATTTTAAGAAAGAGGGCAGAAAAAGATGATAGATAAAATTTTGTTTGTGTATGATAATAGAAAGAGATTAAATAAGTCAATTAAAAACATTGTTGGTCTTGATAGTTATGGAGATATAATTTATAAAAGACAATCACTTAAAAAAAGAACAAAAAGTATAATTGATAGTATAGGTGATGAAATAGAATACTACTACTTAAATTCTAATCTTGATCTTGAAAAACTTGTTGAAAAAGCAAGTTGTAGCAATTCTAAAATAATACACTTTTATTCTAATTCTGTAATAATTAATTTAGATAGTTTTAAAATATTAGTTGATAAGATTAATTATTTAAATGAGACTATGAAAATAGGTGATGGTAACAATGTTAATTCATTAGTTTTTGCCTCTGAAGATGATTATATAGACTTTTTAAATACTTCAATTGATGCTTTAACAGATTTTGGTAGCAATTATTCTTCAATTCAACCTTGCGATTGCATAGAAGATATTTCAAATTATGAAAAATTTTTAACATTTTTTTCAGGTGGATTTGAAGCAAGACATTTTAACAGTATAACTGGAGATAAATATGTTGTTACTAAAACGTCTAATAAAATCAAAAAAATTAAAGCTGAACATGATTACTATTATTTAATACCCGATAATATGAAACCTTGGTTTATTACTCCATTTAATTATCAGGAAACTAAGGAATTGGCTTCTTATTCAATGGAAAGAGTTAATGCTCCAGATATGGCTTTACAGTGGGTCCACGAGGCTATAAGTATAACCGATTTTGAAGTTTTCTTGGATAAAGTTTTTTATTTTATTAATCTTAGAAATTCTAAACCTATTAGTGAAAAGGAATACTTAAACGATTGCCATAAATTGTACATTGATAAAGTATTAGATAGGGTGGCTGAACTAAAAGAACTTAAGGAGTATTCAAAATTATCATCATATGTAGGAAAAATTGGTAAATACACTAGTTTAGATGAAATAATTGATGAATATTTAGAACTATATGATAAGAAAACAAAAAACTATAAATTTAATCATATTGCTGTAGTAGGACATGGTGATCTTTGCTTTTCAAACATGCTTTATTATAAAGAAATTAATTTATTAAAGTTTATTGATGTTAAAGGTGCTATAAAAGAAGAAGATTTATGGGTTAACCCATATTATGATATTGCAAAGTTATCACATTCAATCTGTGGAAATTACGATTTTTTTAACAATGATATGTACGAAATTATCACTAATGATAAGTGTAATATAGAATTGCAATTAAATAAGAAAAATACTGAAAATTATAAAAATATTTTTAAGAAGTATTTAGAAAATTCTGGATTTGATTATGAGTTGGTTAGGCTATATGAAGCATCTTTATTTTTATCGATGTTACCTTTGCATATTGATAATCCAAAAAAAGTTTTAGGTTTTATATTAAATGCTGTTAATATTTTAGAAGAGGTGAAATAATGAATTTTTTAGGGTCAATAATATTTGATATAGATGGAACAATTTGTCCGATAAAGAAGAAAGAAGAAAAATATGAAGATTTAATTCCTTACAATTCCATTGTAGAAAAGATTAAGGAATATAGATTAGAAGGTTTCAAAATAATACTTTTTACTTCACGTAATATGAAAAGTTATAATGGAAATATAGGGATGATAAATGCCAACACAGCAAAAATACTATTAGCTTGGCTAGATAAATGGGATATTCCATATGATGAGATAATTTATGGGAAACCTTGGCCTACAGAGAATGGTTTATATGTTGATGATAGAGCAGTACGCCCTAATGAATTCATGAAATACTCATTAGATGAATTAAAAGAGATTTGCAATAACAGCAAATTAGGAGAATAATATGATGAATATAATTATTACTATGGCCGGTCTTGGTAGTCGTTTTAGAAAAGTAGGCTATAATATACCAAAATATCAAATATCAGCTCATGATAAAACATTATTCGAATGGTCTTTATTAAGCCTAGATTCATTTGATAAAGCAAAAAGCTGTTATCATTTTATAGTTAGAAAAGAAGATAACACTGTTGATTTTATAGAAAAAACACTAAAAAAATTAAGGATAGATAATTATAATATTATAGAAATTGATTATCTTACTTCTGGGCAAGCTGAAACTGCTTCACTTGCTATTCCCTATTGTAAAAAAGATGAAGAAATATTAATTTATAATATTGATACATATATAAACCCAAAATTTTTATTACCTTCTGATATAAAAGGTGATGGATTTATACCATGTTTTAATGCTCCTGGAGATCATTGGAGTTTTGCTAGAACCGATGAAATGGGGAAAGTGGTTGAAGTTAGAGAAAAAGTAAAGATATCAGATCATGCAAGTCTTGGAGTTTATTACTTTAAAACTGCTGAATTATATCAAAAAATTTATAATGAATTTTATTCAAATGATGCAAATACTGAAAAAAATGAAAAGTATATTGCACCAATGTATAATTATATGATTGAAAAAGATATGCAAGTTAAAATATGTGATATTCCTTTTGAAAAAGTCCATGTTTTAGGAACTCCAGAAGAACTAGAATATTTTAAGAAATTGGATATTTATGAATAAAATAAAAAAAGATTATTATAAATTGCTACCATATATTCACTTTATAATAACTTTTTTTACAGACCACTTGTTTTTTAAATTTGGAGATAATTTTCATTGGATTACATTTTCCATTTCGAAAGCTGTCTCTTTTTTTATAATTCTATTCTTTTGGAATGCAATTTTTAAGATATTCAAAGAAAAAAGCGAAAAATATAGGGGGATTTTTAAATGCTCATTAATTTACTTTCTTTTTCTTTTTGCTATATTTCTTCTAGTTTATCCTGGAATTTGGGTATTTGATGATCTAGGTTTTCTTGAATTAGCCGCTATTGGAGATTGGATGTATTATTTAAATTATTTAACATCAATATTTTATGTTTCATCATTAATAATTATTCCACTACCAATAGGCGTCCCTATAATGATGATTATACTTTCGTCTATAACTGTAGGATACATTGTATATAAGTTAAAAACATTGTTTAATTTAAATAAATTATATTTATTAATTTATGTACCATTTTTATTACCAATAACTGTATTATATAATATGTATCCAAATAGGCCACTTATTTATGGTCTTGTATATCTTTTATTTTTTTCTTTTCTTATATTCAAATTTTTAGAGAGCAAAAAATTAAATAACAAGGAAGTAATTATTTCTTTAATAGTACTAGCTATATTGAGCTATTGGAGAACAGAAGGCATATATTTATTATTATTTGGGCCAATATTTATATTTTTAATTCAAAAAGGGAAATTTCGAGATTGTTTAAAATACTTTTTAATTATTCTATGTATATTTATTGCTTTAAAAATTCCGGAAACTTTGGCAAATAAAAGTACGGAACTATATAAAGAAAGAAGAATTTTACCTTCTGTTATAAATCCTTTATCTTATATGTTAACACAAGATTTAATAGGTGACGATTTAGAAGAAGATTTAGAAAAAATTAATAAGGTGTTGGATATCGAACTAATGAAGCAATATCCTAGTTTAACAAATGTTGATAGTGTTTGGTTAAGCGGAGATAAAGTTATAAAGAAATTCAATTATAATGATTTTCAATTATTTAAAAAAGCTTATTTAAATATTGTTAAAAATAATTATAAACTTTATTTAGAATGCAAATTCAAAACTTTTTTACTCGCCTCAGGCTATAATCAGTATAGTTTAAAATCAGCTAATCTATTTATGATTCCGCGTGGAGAAATTGTCGTTGATTTTTTAGAAAATTATAAGCTAACTAATCCTATTAATGAAGAATTTCGTCAACAGGTGGTAGGAGTACTAGAAGGAGAACATTATAAAGTAAACAAGATATATCCAATATTCAATAATTTACTATATTCACTATTAATAATTTGTATATTCTTTATTTATTCTCTATTTAAAAAAAATTATTTTTTCTTATGTTTTTCGGCGGTTTTATTGATTCATTCGAGTATAATTTTTATTAGTTGCCCAGCTAGCTTTTTTATGTATTACTTTCCTGTTTATTTATCAGGTATTTTGTTAGGAGTGATCGGATTGATAAAAAATTTGAAAAAGCCGAAAAATTTAGTTCTTTTATTTACTATATTGCATTTTGCAGCAACTTTTTTTACTGATAAACTAATTTTTGATTTTAATTCACTAAATATTTTTAATTATCTTTTTTGCAAACTTATAATTCTTTTTATAATTTATAATTTTTGGAATTTTTTAGTTAAATTTGTAACAGAAAAAAGGCATTTTTCTGAGATAAAATATTTTTTGATATATTTCATACCTGTTATATTTCTGCTTATTCTTGTTTGGCCTGGTTTTTGGACAGGCTCAGATGTTTACAACTTTATAAATTGTAATGTTAGAGCAGAATATCTTTATTATCTAAATTACATTACTTCCATATTTAATATTTCTAGTTATATGCTTATTCCTACACCAGTGGCACCAATCATATTTCAAGTATTAATTTTATCTTTGATATTAAATTATATTGCAAAAAAAATCTTTATTATAACTAATCGTAAATTTTTATCATATTCAATTTTTATTCCTTTTTTCCTTCCTCTTACTTTGAAATATGTGTTGTATCCAAATAGACCTGTAATATATGGTATTTTATATTTATTACTAATTGCAATGCTAATTTTTGATAAAATAACAAAACAAAAATTAGATATTAGTAAATTAGGAAAAATTATTTTTCTTGCCGGTATATTATCAGTATTTAGAACTGAAGGAATTTATTTAGTAATAGCAATCCCATTGATTATGACATTTGTTTATTCAAAAAGTTTTAACATAAAAATGTTTATTAAATTATTTTTAATTCAGTTAATTGTCATGATTATTTTATTAGTACCACAAAAAAATTATGAGAACAAGGAAGGAGAAATTGAAACTGCTAAAAGGTCACTTCCATCAATTGTCAATCCTTTATCATATATGCTTACACAAGAATTAAAAGGAGTAAATATTTCAGAGGATATAAAAAAAATAAATTTAGTTTTAAACGTGGAGACATTGAAAAAATATAATTCTCTTTTGGATGTTAATGCTATGTGGAGTCCTGAAGAAACAATAAAGGACTTTAATATGGACGATTATCGTACATTTAAAAAAGCTTATATAGATATCGTGAAAAATAATATTTTATTATACTTAAAATGTAAGACTTATACATTTTATAATGCAACTGGTTTTGGCAAAGATTTCTTTGTTTCATATAATTTATATTCTAGTAATAGTGATACTATTTTAAATTATCAAACAACAAAAACTTTATTTGATTATAAAATAAGGAAAAATACTTTAACAATAATTGAAGGCAGAAATTATAAAACAGATCAAATATATTCGATTTATAAAATTTTTAATAATTTACTAATACCACTTATTTTAATATTTATAGCATTCATGTACAGTATTTTCACAAAGAAAATAACGTTATTTTTAATTTCTGGAATGATGTTGGGCCATACATTAATTGTGTTTTTAACAGCCCCAGCAAGTTATTTTATGTATTATTTTCCTATATATTTATCGGGATATCTATTGGGATTAATTTTAATCTTATTATATTTTCTTAAACGAAATATTAAATCAGAACATTTTGATTTATAAAAATCATATCAAAAATATGATTTTTTTTATTCTTTTGCAGTTAGTCAAATTAGGATATATGTAAATTTAATATTTTTTATGTTATAATAAATATAGAGGTGTTAGAATGCAAAAAGTATTATTTATCGCAAGCACAGGCGGTCATTTAAACGAGTTATTACAATTAAAACCAATTTTTGATAATTACAACTATCATTTAATAACTGAAAAAACTGATTCAACCAGTGATTTGGTAAAAAAGTATCCACATAAGGTTAATTATTTAGTTTTTGGTACTAAAGACCATAAACTTTCCTATTTTTTTAAATTCTCTTGGAATTGTTTAAAAAGTCTATTCTTATATTTAAAGATTAGACCAAAATATCTAATTACTACTGGGACACATACTGCTGTTCCAATGTGCTATATTGGTAAATTTTTTGGCACCAAAATTATATTTATAGAAACTTTCGCCAACAGTATAACTAAAACAATGTCTGGAGGTATGGTATACCCAATTGCTGATTTGTTTGTTGTACAGTGGGAAAGTATGTTAAAAGAATACCCAAACGCAATTTATGGTGGATGGATATACTGATAAAATTGATTTGATAAAAAATATATATAGAATTAAATTTTTCAAAAGTAGGAAGAAGGGAAAAAATGATTTTAGTAACACTTGGAACGCAAGATAAAACTTTTGTAAGGCTTCTTGAAGCTATTCAGAAGCAAGTAGATGCTGGAAATATCAAAGAAGAGATAATTGTACAAGCTGGATATACGAAGTTTAAAAGTAAAGATATGAAAATTTTTGAATTGATTTCCATGGATGAGTTTGATAATTTAATAAAAAGGTGTGATTTATTAATAACTCACGGTGGGGTAGGTTCTATAATAACAGGTTTAAAAAATAATAAAAAAGTTATAGCAGCTGCTAGACTTGAAAAATATGGTGAACATACTAATGATCATCAACTTCAAATAATTGAAAATTTCACCAAAGCGGGTTATATTTTACCACTTGATGATTTTGAAAAATTAGATGAAGTGTTAAAAAAAGTTAAAAATTTTGAACCCAAAAAATATAAAAGCAATAGCGAAAATATGCAAAGAATGATTAAAGATTACATTGATAATAATCCTACTAGATTAAAAATAGCAAGTAAAATATTTTTTCTATTTTTTATTGTTTTTATAATTTGTGTAATTGTTTTTCTTATAAATTATTAGTAATAATGCATAATAAATGGTTATTGTAATTTGACATCACGCATATAATATGATAGAATTATCCTTGTAAATTTCGATTGGCACATTATTCTAGTCAATGAGATTTATTATGAAGATGGGATTAAAAAACCATTAAAGAGCATATCTGTGAAGCCTTTGGTGTCTGCTTCTTACGCCCAGTTTGGGGTGGATGCTGGGGGATAGAATATTGGGCGTCCGCAATGGCATGCGCTCACGACCCTATATTCGTGGAGACCTAATCTTGTGGTAAGCATATACATATATTGCATATTGAAGGACTTACTACGACTTAGGATTGAACCTACTATGTGGCGAAAGTTATGAGTAGTGTAGCTTGTCTTGAGTGGGTTACTTGGAATGATTGATCCATTTTGAATTAGTTTTAGCTAGACTAATTTGAAAATCGCAATCTGAAACTGTACCTGCAAAAAAGAATTAATAATAGATCAGTTGGTGGGGAAATCCCCTAGAGTGCATCATTAAATAGGATTGCAGTGCGTACTAAGTGGTAATCAAGTCGTACGGATAGGAAACGCCGTACCTGTTTCTTTAAAGGGGAACCGCATACATGGTAACGTGTATGGAGAAATTGGTGAAATACAACTTGACCTAAGACGCAAAGTTTACTATTAAAATGGCCATCGATTTCAACATAAAAATAGGACGTAGGTCCTTTTTTTGTACATAATATTTAGAAATGTAAAATATTACATTTTGTTAATTCAATTTGGTATTATTAGTGATATAATATTGCTGGTTTAAGGAGAGATATAAAATGAAGTTATCAATTATAGTACCTTGTTATAACGAGGCTAAGAATGTAAAATTAATTTACGATTGTATCAGCAAAAACTTTAAGAATATTAAAAGTTATGAAATAATTTTTATTAATGACGGCTCTAAAGATAATACATATAAAGTTTTGAAAGAACTTTGTGAAAATGCTAAAGAAAATATTAAGGTTATAAATTTTTCTAGAAATTTCGGAAAAGAAGCAGCAATGTATGCTGGACTTGAAAATGCGGTAGGAGAGTATGTTTCAATCATTGATGCTGACATGCAGCAAGACCCAAAGTTAGTTTTAGATATGGTTGATTACCTTGATAATAACGAAGAGTATGATGCAGTTGCAACATATCAAGAACAAAGAAAAGAAGGAAAAATATTGACCTTTTTTAAGTCATGTTTTTATAAAATCATGAATAAGATGTCAGATACAGAGTTTGTTCAAGGTGCAAGTGATTTTAGAACATTTAGGAGAGGAATGGTTGATTCTATTCTTTCTATGAAAGAATACTTTAGATTTTCTAAAGGGATATTCTCTTGGGTAGGGTATAATACATATTACATGCCGTATACAGTCAAAGAAAGAGCGAATGGAACAAGTAGTTGGTCTTTTATTAAACTTTTTAGATATGCGGTTGAAGGAATCGTATCATTTAGCACTGCTCCTCTAAAAATTGCTACTTTTGTAGGTATAACTTCGTCTATATTATCTGTTTTTTATTTAATTATTGTAATAATTCAGAAGATTTTTTATGGCATTGCAGTATCTGGATATGCTACAATAGTAGTATTGGTATTGCTACTTGGCGGAATTCAATTGTTTTCTCTTGGAATAGTTGGTGAGTATATTGCAAGAACGTATGTAGAAACTAAAAAAAGGCCAATATATATTGCTAAAAATATAATTAATAACAAAGATAAATAGAGGTTAGTATGAAAAGAAAATTAGAAAAGAATAAAGACAAGAAAAAAAGTTCGAATGCTGGTTGGATAATTAAGATAATTATTTTAGCTTTTGTTATATCTATTACATTTTCATTCGCTTCAGAGATGATTCTCTCTAATGTTGGAATGATGGTTGGCATACTTGTTTTACTAGTATTTGTGTTATTAGGAGTTATCTTTGATATGATAGGCGTATCTGTAACTAGTGCTGATATAGGTCCGTTTAATTCTATGAGTGCACAAAAAGTAAGAGGTGCTGATATTGCTGTTAAGTTCATAAAAAATGCTGATAAAGTATCTTCTTTCTGTAACGATGTGGTGGGGGATATATGTGGAATTATTTCAGGTTCAGCTGGTGTTATAGTAGCTTCATTAGTGGCTAATGAATTTAATTTGCCAAAATTTTATGTAACTTTAATTGTTACTGGTATAGTAGCTTCATTAACAATAGGTGGTAAAGCTTTAGGTAAAGGAATTGCAATAAGTAACAATACCTCCATATTACATGGCTTTGCTGAAATAGTATCCATGTTTTACAAT
>JAEZFK010000017.1 GCA_023437715.1 Bacillota bacterium
ACTTCCGGCATGGTAATATCCATTGTCACAAGGTCCGGTGTCAGTTCTTTGTATTTCTGTATGGCTATCCTTCCATTTTCGGCCTCTCCTACTACTGTGAAGCCGTTTTTCTCCAGTATTAATTTCAAAGCCTGTCTCATAAAAATTGCGTCATCTACAACCAGAACTTTGGACATAAGTATGCACCATCCTTATAGTAAAAATAAAGTGACTAGAATTTATTTACATAATCTAATTATTTTAATGTAACAATATTATTATTATGTTACATTATTTTTTTCTCAAAAATGCATAATATAACTGGCATGTAGCCATAGGTATTTTTCAAAACCATAAAAATTTTCAAATTTAAAATGTATTAAAACCTTAAATATATGCTATAATAGTTTCATTAATTAATTACATTAATTTACAATTATTGATAAAATTTTACAAAGAATTGTAAACTCGGAGGAAGTTGCCATGACAGTTGAACCCATACGAAATAAGACGAAAATCAAGCAGATTTATTATTTTTTAAATGGTAAAGACCCCAAATACGGACTGCTATTTAAATTTGGGCTGAACACGGGTTTGAGAATAAGCGATATTCTGTCGGTAAAAGTGAAAGATATTCTGAATGAAAAAGGTGAATACCGTGATTATCTGACCTTAAAGGAAATGAAAACCGGGAAAGAGAAAAAGATCAAATTAAATGATTCCCTTCGTAAAAACATCAATTCGTATATAAAAATTTCCAAATTAAAGTATGATTCGTATTTGTTTTCCAGTCAAAAAGGCGGATATATAGGCAGAGTACAAGCATATAGGGTTTTAAAGGAAGCAGCGGTCTTTTGCAATGTGGAAAATTTCGGAACCCATAGTTTGAGAAAAACCTGGGGCTATTGGACCTATAACATGTCAAAATATAATGTTGGTTTGATAATGGATACTTTCAATCATAGTTCTCAAAGTATTACCCTCAGGTATATAGGTATTAACCAGGACCAGAAGGATGAATTGTATTCATTGGTCCAGTTTTAACCTTTTTTGGATTAGCACTTAAATATAGGTATAGAATTTGGTAAAATTATGTTGTATAATGACAAATAAGGTGTCAATGTAACATAATAATAAAATTGATACGTTAATATTTTCCTCAAAAAAATAAAAGTGCCAATTATGCTTCTTAATGCATAACTGTCACTTTTTTTATTTAGTGTTTTACATTGACAACAGGTTTGACAGCATTCCAAACTGTTGTACCGAAAGTACTTCTCCTCTTATATTTTCCTTAAGGCCCATACTTTCCAGGATTTTTTTCAACTGCTCCTTATCCTTCTGAAGAAAACCTGCATTTGAGAGTCCGTTTACAAGAGTCTTCCTCCGCTGTCCAAAGGATGCCTTTACAAGCCTGAAATACAGATTTTTGTCCTTGACCTGGACTGAGGGCTCTTCTAGTATATCCAGCCGTATTATTGTGGAATGTACTTCAGGCTGGGGGATAAAGCAATGGGGCGGAACATCAAATATTATGTCAGGGCTGGAATAAAACTGAACCGCCACAGACAACGCTCCGTAATCCTTTGTACCCGGCCCTGCAACCATCCTTTGAGCAACCTCCCTTTGCACCATGAATACCATTCCCTGTACACCCTTTATTTCCTCCAGGAATCTCATAATTATGGGAGTAGTAATATAATACGGAAGATTTGCAACTACCTTCACAGCCTTTGTACCGTACTTCTCTCCATACTCTGCTATAATAGCATCAATATCCGCTTTCATAACGTCGTTGTTTATTATATCTATATTCGAATACTCCCTCAAATTGTCCTGGAGAGCAGGTATGAGATGTTTATCTATCTCTATGGCCACAACTCCTCTAGCTCTATTTGCCAGTTCTTTTGTCATACTGCCTATGCCCGGCCCGATCTCCAAAACCAGAGTATCCTTATCAAGACCTGCAGTGTCTACTATTTTCCTAACTACGCTATCGTCATTTAAAAAGTTCTGACCAAGAGACTTGGTCAACCTGAGGTTATGCTTTTTTATTACATCCAGTGTATTGTTTCTGCTCATTATTATTTCCATGCCCCCACTTCGCGCAAAAACCCCATGAAAGTCACGGCATGGAATCGGTGCCACATTTTTATCTTCTTCAAAATTTCTTTCAACCTTTCTCCTTCAAATAATTGATATTAATATTATTATATCTCATATACATGTTATTTGAAGGCCATTTTTATATTTTTCTGTATAAGCGGTCAAAGGGATGAAATAATTCCAAAGTAAAATCAATCGCTTTAAACACAACGATGTATGCTATCAGGGAATAAATAGTATTTTCCCACCCAAATATAAAACCGGCTGCGACGACAATAACCAGATTCAGCAATATAAAATACTTGTTGGGGGAATAGTCTTTATTTATAAATCTTCCAACTATCCTCCTGTGCTCTATGCCATCCAGGAAGCCTCCGTATTTAAGAATCAATCCCGACCCTACTCCAAGCAATATGCCTCCCAGAATGGTAGATTGCAGTATGTCATAAGTTTCCCAGTTATCCGAATTTATAGCGGATATCCAATAAATAAGTGATGTCAATGCAAATATTATGGTTATTAGCTTCTGCTTTCCCCTGCGAAAATACTCAATGAGTATAAACGGGAAATTCAAAATAAAAATAATTGCCCCCAAAGGTATCTCACTGATATAGCTCAATACCACAGAAACCCCTATCAGCCCTCCACCGATGAGATTATGCGCTTTAAAGAATACCTCAAGACCCACGGCGGTCATAATTGACCCCACAAGAACAAAAATGTATTTAATAATAACATAAGGCAGCATTCTTTTAAATTCCATATATCCACCTCCATTCAGCATCAAATATCATCCTCAAGGATTTAATTTCCGTTTCCTTCCCACCGTCTTCCCATATATATAATTGCAGAAATTATATATCCGCTTTGATTCCTTTGTAAGCAGTGGCGCAACTATAGCCAGAATCAATACATAAACTACCACAAAAGATTGCAGTACCGGCATAAGGCCGCCAGCCTTTCCCATATTGGCCATGATTATTGAAAATTCACCTCTTGCGGAAAGCGTAAAGCCCACATTGGCCGAAGCGTGACTGGATACTTTAGATAGACGGCCTGAGAACATTCCAGCCGCAATATTTCCGATAATGGTGAGAATTGCTGCTATGACAGCCATTAACACTCCTCCCCCTAGGGATAGAGGATCAATGGTAAGACCGAAATTGAAAAAGAATATCGCCCCGAAGAAATCCCTGAAGGGCAGAATATTGTGCTCAATCTTTTTTGCATGTGTGGATTCAGCCATGACCAACCCCACAAGCAGGGCTCCTATGGCCTCAGCAACATGGAGAGTTTCAGAAAAGCCGGCTACCACAAACAGCACACCTATGACCACCAGCAGGAATAGCTCTGCTGAGGGTATATCAAGTAATTTATCAATTGCTTTTATAACCCTCTTGCCTACAATAAGTATTGCCAGTATGAAGAACAGCGCAGTAAGGGATGTTGCAAGCACCCCCCATATAGACTTTGAACCGCTTAGCAGCAGTCCTGATAATATGGAAATGTGTATTGCAATAAACAGATCATCAAACATTATCATGCCCATTATTACTTCCGTCTCAGGGTTTGCTGTACGCTTGAGATCAATGAGCACCTTTGCCACTATTGCTGTGGAAGAACTTGTCATAATACCGCACACTACCATGATTTCCTTAAAAGGTAAACCCATCATCCATCCAAGCAGCAACCCGGAGGAGAAATTGATGAGAACATAAAAGGAGCCTCCTATAAATACCGTCTTTCCAGACTTTATGAGCCGTGTTACGGAGAACTCAAGTCCTAAATAAAACAACAGAAATAACACGCCCAACCGACCCATAAAATTAATAAAGGTGGAGCTTTCAATAAATCTTAAATCTATAATTCCAAAACGCGGGGCGTGCGGCCCCACAGCCATCCCTATTAATATATAAAAAGGGATGACTGAAAACTTGAGCTTGTTAGATAAAAACCCCACTATGGCAATCAATGTAATTGCCAGACCAATTTCAAAAACTAATATATCCATTCTACCTCCTATTTTTGCTACATTTTCATATCAATCCTCCAAACAGGTAGTTTTTGAGCATCTTCAGATGTTTTCTCTCACCGATGACAACAATAGTCGATTCCGGCAAAAACTTATAATCCACACCTGGATTTATATGTTTGCCGTGACCTTTCTCAACGGCAGCAATTATAGATGCTCCTGTCTTTTTACGTACCTGCATTTCCCCAATAGATCTGCCTACACAGTAGGACCCGGACTCTATCTTATACCATTCAATTATCAGATCATCCAAAGCAACATCAACCGTTTCCAGCGCCTTTGGCTTATACGCAAGCCCCCCGATAATTGCGGCTACATATCTCGCTTCATTATCATCCAAGGTTATCATTGACACACTGTCCTCAGGCTGGTCGTGATAAAAGTGATACAACTCTCTTCGTCCATCATCATGTACTACGATGACCAGCTTATTGCCTTCGCGAACCTCTACCTCAAACTTTCTTCCTATATTCGGCAAATCAGATTCTCTAATAGTCATAATTTAAATACCTCCGTTTTGAGTATAGACAATAGAAGTATACTGCGGTCAAAAATCATTATATATATCCTAACATCTCATTCTGACCGCTATTCTATTCATTTTTGGTTTTATGCCGTCTTTTGACCAACATATGTTCACCCCCTTCCAGATATGGCACTATTACATGTCTTTTTCTGTACGCGTGTGGACACAGACAAAATATGATGTACTTTTGACTTTAATTAATAACAGATATTATGATCTGATAAAAGAAAATTACTAGAATTCTAGAAGTATCTTAAGTTTATTTTAACCGATTTAAGGCAAAATTTCAACAATTAATTTTGTTTTTTCAATGCTAATGATTAAATCTCGATTTATCTCAAGATATCTCTCATTATCTCCCATTATCGTAAAAATGTTTTTTATTAAAGCCAATTACTTGGGAAATAAAACTAGCGTTCGCCCATGCTGGGCGAACAGAAAATAGGCTGATCCGAATAATCGAATCAGCCCTAACAGTCCCTTTAATACTTATTTTCGCTTACATACATTAAATAAATAACCGTATAAAATAATTAGTTAAGTACGTAAACCTTTACTTTCTTAACTCCCCAGGCGCTAACAGCACTGCTGGTCTCAAGATACACATCTATCTTGTTTCCCTTTATTGCTCCTCCCACATCAGCCGCAACTGCATATCCATAGTCAGCCGCAACCCCGGGAAGCTCAACATAAACTCTGGTTCCCAGTGGGATAACGCGCGGGTCTACTGCTATAATACCTTTTCTTACTCTTGCACCGGTGGCAGTAATACCAAACCCGGGATCTCCCGGATGCTTTCCGGTGTCTTCAAAAGAAGCCGTATATGAGGTAGCCCTCATATTTATAACCTTGGAATACCTTAATGTCTCGCCTCTGGATGTCTTGTAGTTTAAAACCGTACCTACTTCAACAATTTTGTCCAACGGATTTGTTGCAACAATATCCTTGACCAATTGTTTAGCGATCTGTTTTCCATTCTCATAAACTACCGTATATGTTTTTTGTCGAATGCCTTCTTTTCCTTCTCTGACTGTATTTTTTAATCCTTTGTCCAATCTGTTGTTGTCTTTAGTAATTGTCTTATATGGTATGGTTATGGCTTCGGTGACTGTCTTTTCATCTACACGGATTATCGAAATGTTCATATCTGGTACAATTTTGTCTCCCATCTGAGACCCGACGAGCTTGTCATCCCCATCGACGCCTATGGCGTTGTCGTTTAGTACCTCTTTGACAGTATCCTTATACGTTTTAATTTCCAGCTCTTTCCCATCCACATTGATTATTACAGGTACCGCTCTCTTTATATTTATCCGGTTCTCCTGTATTCTTGCAAGCTTCGAGTCAAACGGCACACTGATATAATCTTCAACTGCCACGGTTACGCCTGTCTGCTCCAGTACTTCTCTTACTGTTGCTTTCATTGTCTCTACTGCAATTTCACGTCCATTGTCGTTGATTACCACGTGTCTTTTCAACCCATTAAAAACAAAGACACCTGCAGTAACGGATATAACAACGGCAATACATATAATTGCAATATCCAATGTTCTGATTTTGAATAAATTCCCGTGTTCCTTCCTTCCGAAATTACGGAAATTCATTTGTGAAAAATACCTTTTAATATTCTTCGCAATCGGTATCATAAATACTAACCTCCTGTTAGAAATATTCAAAGGGACTGTGACTATTTTATTCTAAGCGGTTTATTTTGTCAAATGTATTGCCTAGAAAATGGTTAGTTTTTTCCAATTCAATCCCTCATTAGCAATTATTAACTGGATTTTAGTATATTATTCTTTACCTGTATTTATTACACAATAAAAGCTTGAAACCCTTGCTCAGGGCTTATCCGACAACTGGGTAATACGCCATTCTCCTGCTGCTGCATCAAACTGCATGGTCACATACTTAATATTTTCACCCTGTTTATAGAGCACCTTTGGAACCTCCTCCATGCCTTCATTTGGCGATTCCGGCTTATCCACCTGGAAAACTGCTTCAAACTGGATTTTTGCAAGATGTTCTGCATCGGTCATATCGGTGTATATTTTGAAAGCTTTCAAATCAATGGATTTTATTTCATTTTGGTAATTTGACTTAAAAATGTTGGGGCTGCTTAATATTTCATCATTTGACAGTATGCTTATATAGGTCTGAGCAGTTTTAAAGTTTTTTGAATTTACCGCATCTGCCCATTTCTTGACGATTGCCTGGAAGGGTTCAACATTCAGATTTTTTTTCAGCATCAGTATAATCTCTCTTTTATCGGACAGCTCCTGCTTAATTTGCTGATTTTCCGAGGTGAGCAGATAATTGGTGTTCTTAATACGAGAATTTTCATCTGTGAGAGAAGCCAGCTTTTCAGTAAGATCCTTGTTTTGCTTATCAAGGGTATTAATCTTTTCCCCCAGAGTGTCAATACTCAGGTTTTTTGAATTGCTCAGATCCTGAAAATTTTCAAGCTGTTTTTCTCTGTCCCACAGCAGATAATTGAATGAAATAAGTATTGATATAAGAAATACAAACACAACAATAATAATAAACTTTTTCATAATTATTTCCATGCCTCCACTTCGCACATAACTCCATGAAAGTAACGGCATGGAATCAGTGCCACACTTTTATCTGCTTCAAAATTTATTTCAATCCGAATACAGTTTTTGCATTCTTCAGTGTTGTCTCGGCAACCTCCGACTCACTTATCCCTTTGATTTCGGCAATTTTCCGGATAACATGAACCAAGTAGCCGGAATTGTTCCTTTTTCCCCGGTAGGGCTCAGGTGAAAGATAGGGGCAGTCAGTTTCAACCAGAAGCTTTTCAAGCGGCACAGCTTCCACGACCTCAACAGTTTTCCTGGCATTTTTGAAAGTGACAGGTCCCCCAATGGCAATATACAGATTCAACTTGAGCATATCCATGGCCATCTGGGCACTTCCCGAAAAGCAATGAAATATTCCGCCCACCTGCCGGACATCGGTATTTTTTAAAATATTCACAGTATCTTCATGGGCATCCCTGTCATGAATAATTATAGGCAGCTTCAGCTCCCCAGCCAGCTCTATCTGCCTCTGGAACCAATACCTCTGGATATCCCTTGGGGAATTGTCATAATAATAATCCAGCCCGATTTCACCTATTGCCACCACCTTCTGATGCTTAGACAGAAGTCTGATTTTGCTTATAATATCCTCATTCATTTTTTCAGCATCGTGAGGATGTATGCCCAAGGCGGCATAGATAAAGGGGTATTTCTCCGCCAGCTCCATGGTTTTGTCCAGAGATTCGGGGCTGGCGCTGGCATTTAAAATATATGCTATTCCATCCTGATGAAGCTGCTTCAACAAGGCGTCTCTGTCCTCGTCAAAGCGTTCATCATCATAGTGTGCATGTGTATCAAAAATCAATTTAAAGCCCCCTATCCAACCCTGATTCCGGTTGGCATATCCTTGTCAATAGTCACCAGTGACAGTCCATTTTCGTCGGAAGCAGCCAGTATCATGCCCTGAGATTCTATACCTCTCAGCTTTGCAGGCTTAAGGTTGGCTACCAGTATCAGAGTCTTTCCCACCATTTCTTCCGGTGTATAGTATTTTGCGATTCCAGACACAACCTGCCGGACCTCATCACCTACCTGCAGCTTCATTTTTAACAGTTTATCAGCCTTTTCAACCTTTTCAGCCTCCAGTACCTTTGCAACTCTGAGATCAACCTTTGCAAAATCGTCTATTGTTATGAGGTTGGCATTGGTTTCATCCACGGCCTGTTCCCCTGCTTTATCCGTTTTAGCTGCATTTACTGTTTCCTTTGCTTTTACAGCTTCTGCCGGCTTTGCCGCTTCGGCAGCTTTTTCAGTCATTTTCTCTATCTCTTCAAGCTCTTTTATTAAATCAATTCTTGGGAATATGACATCCCCCTTATTAACACATGCTCCAACGGGATAAATTCCCCATTCCTTGGCCTTATCCCACTCCACCAGGCTCCTGTCCGCTATTCCAAGCTGGTTCCATATCTTTTCAGGCGTTTCAGGCATAAAGGGCTGAATAAGAATTGCAATAATTCTCAAGGTTTCGGCAAGATTGTACATGACCTGCGCCAG
>JAEZFK010000022.1 GCA_023437715.1 Bacillota bacterium
TATGTATTAATATATTTAGTGCACCGTGAATTTCATGTGTGAAGCGTGCGCCCGTAGCTCAATTGGATAGAGCGTTTGGCTACGGACCAAAAGGTTGTGGATTCGATCTCTGCCGGGCGCGCCAGTATATGAAACAGAGCCTGTAAGCTTTTATGCTTGTAGGCTCTGTTTTTTGTTGTCCAGCTGGTTTACTTACCTTGCTGCATAACAAAAAGTTGTATGAGCTGTATGATAAGGATAACACTGAGAATGTAATGGCTTAATATAAAGTTCATTTCCAGTAAAGTTTGAACATATATCAATACTGTAATAAAATATTGGTATATGGAGGAAAAAATATTGAAATTCTCAAAAAGTACTATTACCACAACCATTTTTATTTCATTTATGATAATAGCCTATTTTATATATCAAAAAATAAATTTTAAAAATGAAAACAATGAATTCCTTTTTTGGATTATTATTATAAGTATTGTATTACTTGTAGATTTATCTAATACAATAAAAATTTTTATAAAAAATAAAACTGATTTTATAACCATAATAAAACTAATTATTATTATATTAACTATTTTAATTTTTTGCTATTCGGTAATAACAAAAGATTTTCAGAAATACATATTGCTGATTTTACTCTTAATTCAGTATTTTTTGATATATCTGAAAATTAAAAAAGTTTGACACTTACTACTACTTATATAAACGATTTTGCCTTTCCCTCCATTATATAGATTACTCTTGGGGATATAAAAAGCTCTCGTAAGAAACGTGGATATGATAACTCTACGTTGGTCGGGAGCTCATCTTTTGTGTGAAAGAACTCAAAATCCTCTTCACCATATGCTGCCCTGCTGTGAACTTATGTTCCAATATAAGCCTCCCGTCCTGCATCTCATATAAAAATTTACCTGTAGAATCAACCTCGTAAACACTGAGCAATTTTTGCATCAAACCCAGCAATATATGATATGTTTAAGGCAAATAGGCAGTATTATAATTGTATTATGAACTGAATTGCTACAGAATCAAGTTTTAAGTCTATTGATCCATTTGCGGTTTAATGCCATACCACCTACACGCTGCCTGTCAGGTGTTGCCTTCCGGCCTCGCATTCCTTCAGGCAACAATAAATATAGAGCATGTATTATAAATTTATTTACAAGGAGACCATCTATGAAGGTTTTTATGAACGAGGATTTTCTTTTGGATACACAAACCGCTGCAAAACTATATCATGAATTTGCAGAGGATATGCCCATATTTGATTATCACTGCCATATCAGTCCACAGGAAATCGCCGAAAATAAAAAGTACCGGAATATAACCGAGCTATGGCTTGGAGGCGATCACTATAAGTGGAGGACCATGAGAATGAATGGGGTTGATGAGAAGTATATAACAGGCGACGGAGACGACAAGGAGAAATTTCTCAAGTGGGCCGAGACCCTGCAGAACTGTATGGGCAACCCGCTTTATCACTGGACGCATCTCGAGCTCAGACGCTATTTCGGCATACAGGAACTTTTGTCTTCAAAAACGGCAGAAAGCATATGGGAGCGCTGTAATGCAATGCTTCAGCAGGAGGATTTTACAGCCAGAAACCTTATCCGTCGCTCAAATGTAAAGGTTGTGTGCACCACTGATGATCCGGTGGATTCATTGGAGTACCATAAGACCCTGGCAGAAGACAAGACCTTTGACATCAAGGTTCTTCCCGCCTTCCGCCCTGACAAAAGTATTAACATCGAAAAAGAAGGCTTTATTCCCTGGCTCTTAAATTTAGAGAAGATTACAGATACAAAAATCACAACTTTTCAAGCCTTAAAGAATGCGCTTATTTCAAGACTTGAGTTTTTCCATCAGGCTGGCTGCAGGATTTCCGACCATGCTCTTGACCCTCTTATATTCCAGGAGGGAACTGAAGAAGAAGCCTCAATAATTTTTAAAAAGGCTTTAGAAGGAGAAGCCTTGACTGCGGAAGAAGTTGCAGTGTACAAAGCTCAGGTTTTGATTTTTCTGGGCAGGCAGTACCGAAGACTGGGCTGGGTAATGCAGCTACATATAGGAACACTTCGCAACACCAACTCAAGAATGCTTAAGATGCTGGGGCCCGATACGGGCTTTGATTCCATTGGAGACTGGACCTTCGCCTCAGAGCTGGCATCCCTGTTGGACTCACTGGATAAAACAGACGAATTGCCTAAAACCATACTTTATCACTTGAATCCCAGAGATAATGAAATCCTTGGTACCATTATGGGCTGCTTTCAGGGCGGCAGCATACCTGGTAAGGTCCAGTTTGGATCAGCCTGGTGGTTCAATGACCAGAAGGATGGAATGGAAAAGCAATTGACAACTCTGGCAAACCTGGGGCTACTCAGTAGATTTGTGGGCATGCTCACAGATTCAAGGAGCTTTTTGTCCTATATCAGACATGAATACTTCAGAAGAATTCTATGCAATATATTGGGCAATTGGGTTGAAAATGGTGAGATTCCTGATGATATGGAGCTCTTGGGCAAGCTGGTTCAGGATATCTGCTATAACAACGCGGAAAGTTACTTCGGAATATAAAATAATACAAGTCATAAGGCAGCGAAAGGATTATTAACATAATCTTTCGCTGCTTTATTTATTTTTAAGGACATTACAATGTACAGGTAGTTAGTTAAAGCGTTAATGCGCTATTCCATTATTGGTTATTATTAACAAATTCATTTGTCGATTTTTGTTAAATAATGATACATCCTTTCAGCCCCTGCAAATACAGCATTTGACAATCTATATGGAAGTATTAAATTGTTGAATTCACCATCCATTTGTAGTATAATGCCACATTGTAGTACTATTTTTTTGCTACTTTAAAACATAATTCGACATTTCATTTTTACCAAAGTCAATTACAGTTTAAAGCCTTCGCCTTCAGGTGAATATTTCTTTTAAGCTGACTTTGAACACAGCTTGGTTTTGAATTTTTTCCTTTAGGGGCTTTAGCCTCAAGCGCTTTAAGATGCTAGAAAATGACTTGTAAAATACATGCAATTATTTATTACAAACCATGATAATAATAAATTTAATACACAATCGGAGAAGTGCAACTTATTCGATTTATACAGATAAAAGAAACAAGCACCAAATTATAACAGGCTGTGTTGATAGGGTCACAGCCAAACGGAGGTCGTATGCTAAAATATGTTTTAAAAAGGTTGGTAGTCTCATTACTTA
>JAEZFK010000066.1 GCA_023437715.1 Bacillota bacterium
GAACAGCCCGATGTTGGTCTGGTAGGTGACCGTTACCGTGACTTCCTCATTGAGCTGGATTCTGCCGGTTTCAGACCATTCCACGCTGGGGGATAGCCCGGTCTTTTCCCGCAGAAGCTGCTCACGGAGGCTGGTTTCACCGCCCACCTGTCCGGCAATTTCGGCCTCCCGGATGAGCTCGGTGGCGAAGGTGTCCAGCTGCTGCTTTTGGATGTAGACGGGAAACACCTTCACAGCAAGGGCAATGACCAGCATGGCACACAGCACCAGCACGGCCACGTCAATGTAGCCCTCTCCGCGCTTGTTTCTCAGAATTTTCAGCACATGGTCACCCCCTGCTCAAAGGGTCCCTGTTCCTGCCACGGTTCCGGGTTGTGGTCACTTAACACACGCCATGCGCTCTTGCTGAAATCGGCGGTGCAGATTTCCTGCTCCAGCAGTTCCTCCGCAGGGACATCTCTGGCAAATTCAGAGCTACCGGGATTGCCTTTCACACTCTGGCCGGAGAGCAGAAGCTGTGCGGTTTCCGGCGTCAGGTACACATACCCGCCGGGCGTCATCATGTCAAATGACGCGTCCGGGTGCGCTTCAATAAATTCCCGCACGGTGATTCTCACTTCCTCCGCGGAAACAGGCGCATATTCCGGGTCAAGGGCATACTCTGGTTCCGATTCGCCCTTATCCCACAGCGTCCAAAGGGCATGGGTGAGTTCCTCGCTGAAATCAACATTCTGTTCGGATATCCACTGATCCGCTACCACCTCCAGCGGGTTTTCAAAGCGGAGCAGATACTCCATATATTCAGCGGAATAGCTGCCGCCGGATAATTCTCCGTACACAAACTTCACAGCGGAAATTTCACTTGCCAGCTCCCCCAGCTCGGAGGCCGGTTTCTGCCGCCATTCCTTTTGATACTGCGCCATACCGCAGTCCAGCTTTTTGCGCAGAAGCGTCATCATTTCCTGTTCTGTCATCTGGCTTACACCTCCCTTAGAACATCCCTCCGAGGGATGTGATGATTTCATAGATAATAATTGCCATGTAGGTCATAAGAAAGCACATGAGCATGGCAAAGGAAAACACCCGGATTTTGGGTGGTATTTTCATAGCCTGCGCTTTCAGCCGCTGAAGCTCCAGCTGCTTCATGTCGTGGGAAAGCATTTGGAAATAGACCGCATTGTCATCTCCCCGCAGTACGCCGATCAGCCCTCTGGTAATATCCGAGAGCATGGGCGAATTGAACCTTGCCTCAAAGCGAGTTAGCGCCGCCTCATAGCTGGAGGAGCGCATATCCGCCGTGAGGATGTCAAGCTCCGCCGCAAAGTACTCGCCTGCGTTTTTCTTGAAATTTTCCAGCATAGACAGCACATCCCGGCTGGCTTTCAGCTCCTGGGTGACGGTTGCAACGAAACGGGGCAGCTCCTGTTCGATTTTCCCGCGCTTGGCCGCCAGTGCCTCATCCGCCTTGCGGATTTCCTTGAAATAGACCAGGATAGAGGCAAACAGCACAATGGGCGCCAGTAGCGGCAGGACAATCAGGCAGGGAATGATGCACAGCCCGATGGCCGCCGCCTTGACGATTGCCGTTGCCGTGAACAGCTCCGGCGAGTCGGAAAGCCCCGCCGCAGACAGCACATTTACCATCCGGCTTTTCTTGTATTCGTCCATACGGATATACCGGGAAAGCCGGACGGCGGCATTTCTGAGCAGGGCATCGGTGGTTTTGGGTTTGGCCTTTGCCTGCTTTCCTGCCGACAGCATCGCCTTTTGCGTGGCGAGGGTAGGCAGATGTAAGAGATCGGCGGCAATGAAAAAGAGTCCCGCCGATAGGAGGACTCCGAATAAAAACAGATAGATTGTCATGGGTTCCTCCTTATCTTCGATATTCGATGGGCTGGGTGAGCTTAATCACAAATGCCGTGGAAACGAAAATCACGGCGGCGCAGATCGCCAGCACCACCTGTCCCAGCGGGGTGTGCATCAGCGTATGGTACCAGTCCTGATTCAAAAAATACAGCAGCGGAATATTCCCGATGACGAGAATCACCATAACGATGAATTCTTTTCTCGGCTCAAATACCATGTTTTCCAGCTCGCCGTTGACTACCCGCATATCACTGAGCTTGCTGACAATGGGCGTCAGGGTGGTTTTCAGGCTGCGGTCGTGCTGGCAGGCAATGAGGGCGTCGCACCACTCATGGAACACTGCGTTGTCGATGCTCTCTTTCACGTCATGGAGCGCCGCCGTCACATCGGGGTCCACCAGCCGCACACGGGACACAAAGCCCTGAAATACCGACAGCACGGGCGGGTTCAGGTACGGGAGATTTTCCTCCACCGCTGTCAGAATGTCCTCATTTCGAAGATAGGCCGTGGTGATGATGGACAGAGCCGTTTCCAGCTCCGCCGCAATGTCCTTTTTGAAGTGGCTGGCTGTGAGCTTTACCCACCAGAACGGCAGGAGCATACAGCCCGCCGCCATGACAGGAACCAGAAAAAAGTTCGAGAGCATCACGGCGACCGACGCGCCCACGGCAAAGAACAGCAGGGACAAGGCACAGAGCATGGGAAAGCGCGCCGATCTGCCGCTGAGCTTTAGAATGGACTGCACCTCGGCGATTTCCCGGCGCAGATAGGATTTCTTTTTCCTGTGGGTGGTTTCATTGACCTCATCGCGAAGTGCTTTGGGCTGATCGGTCAGCCTGCCGAAGATGGCGGTTGTAAACGCCATGGGGGTCAGCCCCAGCAAAAGAAAAGAGCCTGCGATCATGCCGATGCAGGCGATTAACAGTACCGTTGTCATGCGGTTTGTTCCTCCTTTCGCAGAGCTTCAATGACCGCCTGGGGCATACCGTTTTCCAGAAGCCGCTTGGCAAGACTGTCCGAGATGGTATTGACTTGCTCATGGTGCCCCTCAATGATGAATTTGCCGTCCTCCATGCGGTTTTCGGTGATGACATACTGGAACAGCGGGCGGAAACGCCTTGTGCCGTCGGGCAGGATTTCGCATTC
>JAEZFK010000032.1 GCA_023437715.1 Bacillota bacterium
GCCCCAGACTCAGCCACAAACCCAGCCCCAGACTCAGCCACAAACCCAACCGCAAACTCAGCCACAAACCCAGCCTCAGACTCAGCCACAAACCCCGCCGTCAAACACCCAGGGCGGAATGGCAGGCGGCATTCCCAATGTTTTTTGTCCAAGAGGGATGCTCACACATACGGTTGAAGCCGGTGATACGCTTTATATTATTTCCCAGCGTTATAACACGACTGTAGATGCAATCATAACGGTCAACCCGGGAATTGAGCAGGACAATTTAAGGGTAGGACAGCGAATCTGTATCCCTCGCGGAAACAGAAATCCAAACATGCCCCAAAGACCTCCGGTTCCGCCGACAAATCAAAATCAAGGAGGATCAACCGGAGGCAACATGATAACTGCCTGTCCGGTTGGACTGTATTCCTATATCATTCAGGACGGAGATACCCTTTGGCTTTTGGCACAGCGTTTCCGCACCAGCGTTGAAGCGATCATGACTGTAAACCCAGGTATCAACCCTGCCAATCTGTTTATTGGGCAGGTGATCTGCGTTCCATATGGAGGCGGCATAACCGTTCCCCAGCCGCAGCCACAACCCCAGCCACAACCTCAACCCCAACCGCAGCCACAACCCCAGCCTCAGCCTCAGCCCCAGCCTCAGCCCCAACCACAGCCTCGTCCTCAGCCCCGTCCCCAGCCTCAGCCACAACCACAGCCACCCGTAGCATGTGTCAGCAATGCAGAGCACAGTCTGAACAACTATTTGCGGCTATTGTGGTCACAGCATGTTTACTGGACGAGAATGTATATGATAAGCGCGGCCTATGGACTGCCGGATGAAACATATGTTTCAAACCGTCTGTCACAGAATCCGGGCGATTTCGAAATGGTGCTGCGGCCATTTTACGGAGAAGAAAATGCGGCTCAGTTTGCAAGTCTGCTGACCACTCATATACAGATTGCCGCTGAGCTTTTCGGGGATATGATAGCCGGTAATACGACGGCCGCGGATGATGCCGAGAGGCGCTGGTACGATAATGCGGACCAGATCGCGGAATTCCTCAGCAGCATTAATCCAAACTGGACGGTTCAGGATTGGAAGAAGATGCTGTACGATCATTTGGCCATGCTGAAATCGGAAGCCGAAGATATTATAGGTCAGAATTTTGAAGACAGCATCAGCATGTTTGGAAACATTGAGCAGGAAGCTATGGAAATGGCCGATGCCATGGCCCAGGGAATTGCAGCCCAATTTCCCCAGTATTTCAGCATGTGATCTGTTTTAAACCTGTGCTCACAGAATAAGGAATGAGAATAAGAGATAAGACGGCGTCCATCATAACGGTTTTCCGCTGTGACGGACGCCTTTTCTCCTGCGGGCCGACAGGCCGACTCTACGAAGCGTTTATTGAAATGATGCTCGAAAACATATACAATGGACAAGGCGGTCATAAAATGGAATACAGTTTCAGGAACCATAACAATAAAACGAAAAATCAGGAAAGATGGTAAAATATAATGGAAAACATATCGAGAAAGGCACTGAAAGAACAGTATAAAAACAGAGTGGTCATGGGCGGTGTATACCGCATTAAATGCAGCGGTTTAAAGACTGAGTGGCTCCGGGCCACCACGGACATGAAAGGGGCAATGAACCGTTATAAGTTTATGTTTACGTCCGGCACCTGCCCCGAGCCCTGTATGGCGGAAGCATGGAAGCAGTACGGCCCTGGCTCATTTTCCTTTGAAGTGGTGGAAGAGCTGCAAAAGAAGGAGACACAGACGGACCGGGAGTTTTCTGACGACGTAAACACCCTGCTGGATCTGTGGCTGGAAAAACAGAACCAGGAATTGGAGGAAATAAATGAAATAAAACAATTCCTTGATAATTCCGGTAAAATCATACAATTACCTCAAAAGGAAAAAACAAAAGTGAAGACCCTCCGCTATCTGGCGGAGAAATTTCAGGAAGACCGCATTTACACCGAAAAGGAGGTAAATGACGTTTGCAGCCAGTGGAATACCTTTGGAGATTTCTTTCTGCTGAGGCGGGAACTTGTGGATCATGGGCTCCTATGCCGTGAAGCCGACGGTTCCGCCTACTGGAGGCCGGAAAAACAATAAAAAATCGGGGAGAACGTTCTTGAATACCGGGAGATGATTTGGTACAATTCATCCATGGAGGGAAAAACGATGCAAAACAGTAAAGTTGGAGATATAATCCGTACTCTGCGCCTGGAACGGGGAATGACGCAGAAGCAGCTTGCGGATGAAATGAATATCAGCGACAAAGCCGTCTCCAAGTGGGAGAGGGGCTTGGGCCTGCCTGATATTTCGCTGATACCGGAGCTTTCTGACCTTCTTGGAATTGATATACAAAATTTATTGACCGGCGATATGACACCAAATGATTTTGTAGGAGGTAATATGAAAAATACAAAATACTTTATTTGTCCCACATGCCGGAATATAACCCTCTGCACAGGCGAAGCAGAGGTTTCCTGCTGCGGCAAAAAGCTGGCGGCACAGGCCTTAAGGAAGGCGGAAGAAAAGGAGAAGCTGGCCGTTGAGGTAATTGAGGATGACTGGTACATCACCAGTGGACATCCCATGAATAAGGACAACTATATTTCTTTTGTGGCTCTGGCCACAGGCGACCGCATACAGATAGTCAAGCAGTATCCTGAATGGAATTTAGATGTCCGAATCCCCAGGCGGGATCACGGAATGCTGATCTGGTACAGCATGGAAGACGGCCTGCTCTATCAATATCTGTAGATGGCTATAGGAAAGCTTAAAAATGCAAGGGAGGTAATGTTATGACAATGTGGTCGGGAGTGGTGATCGGAGCGATTTCTTTTCTCATTATCGGTATTTTCCATCCTATTGTAATTAAGTGCGAATATCATTTTACCGAAAGGGTGTGGCCTGTCTTCCTGGCGGGAGGCATTCTCTTCTGCATCCTTTCGTTGTTTGTGAACCAGATTATTATTTCTTCCGCGCTGGCAATCACCGGCTTTTCCATGCTGTGGAGCATCAAGGAGCTTAAGGAGCAGGCACGTCGGGTAGAGAAAGGCTGGTTTCCCGAAAATCCAAAACGGAAAAAGAAGCCGTAAAAAGAAAGCTGTCTTGAACGGGCATGTCAAAGAATGCAAAAAGGAAGCCTCACCATCCGTGTATTTATACCGGCTGTAAGGCTTCCTCTTTATATTTTCAGACCTTTATAGATTTTTATAAATTAGATGGTTCCATCCCAGGAATCAACCTTTTCTCTTTTAATTTCTTCTTCGTCGAACCATCTTGTTGTCACACATTTTGACTCGGTATAGAAACGGACGCCATCCTTGCCTAAGCAGTGAAGATCCCCAAAGAAAGAATTTTTATGTCCGGAGAATGGGAAAGTTCCTACGGGAACAGGAATTCCCACGTTTACTCCCACCATGCCGCCGTGGGTTCTCTTCTGGAACTCCCGGGCATAATAGCCGTTCTGTGTGAAGATGACGGAACCGTTTGCAAATGGATTGGCGTTCATGATCTCTAAGCCTTCTTCAAAGGTTTTCACTCTTTTGATGCACAGTACCGGCCCGAAGATTTCCTGAGTACCGACCGTCATTTCCGGAGTCACATGGTCGAGGATGGTGGGCCCCATGAAGAAGCCGTTTTCATATCCTGGAACCACATAGTTTCTTCCGTCTAAAACAAGCTCTGCCCCTTCGGCCAGACCGGTTTCAATCCATTTTGTAACGAATTCCCGGTGACCGGCGTTGACGACGGGACCGATGTCCGTATTTTTATCGCAGCTTTCTCCAACCTTTAAGGCCTTGGCCTTTTTCACAATGCTTTCTACCAGCTTATCGGCAATGGATTCCTGCACCACAACAGTAGGAAGTGCCATGCAGCGCTCGCCGGCACATCCGAATGCGGCATTGATGATTCCGGCTGCAGTACGCTCGATGGGAGAGTCCTCCAGAACAAGGGCATGGTTCTTGGCTTCGCATAATGCCTGAACCCGTTTTCCGTTGGCAGCAGCTTCTGTATAGATGTGAAGTCCTACGGAAGTGGAGCCTACGAAGCTGATTCCCTTAATGTCCGGATGGCTTAAGAAAAGCTCGGCTTCCTTTCTGGAGCAGGTCACAATATTTAAAACTCCGTCAGGAAGGCCTGCCTCCTGATACAGCTCGGCAATTCTCATACAGGTCATAGGTGTGGGGCTGGCTGCCTTGATGACAATGGTATTTCCGGTGGCAATGCACATGGGAGCCATCCAGCCCATAGGGATCATGGCTGGGAAATTAAATGGAACAATGCCGGCAAACACTCCTAAAGGCTCTCTGTATAACGAAGTATCCACTCCGCTGGAAGCGTCCATAAGAGTCTCTCCCATCATGAGGTTGGGAGCGTTGATGGCCTGTTCTGTTCCCTCTTTGGCCTTTAAAACATCGCCCTGTGCATCGCCCCAGGCCTTTCCGTTTTCTGTGGCGCATAATTCTGTGAGCTCATCAAGATGTTCCACCAAAAGCTCTCTTAACCGGTAAAGCACCTGGACTCTTTTCAGGACAGGTGTGGAAGACCACTGAGGAAATGCCTTTTTTGCTGCCTGGATGGCTGCTTCTACCTCATCCTGAGTACAGCAGGGCGCTTTTGCAATGACTTCTCCGGTGCTGGGGTTATACACATCCATGTATTTCTCTGTCTGTGACGTGATCCATTTTCCCCCGGCAAAATACTGTAATGTTTTCATTTATTACCCTCCTCTGCAATTCTTTTGATTGGTTTGTTTTGCGTTCTTTATGAGTATGTTTTGATAATAATATGATAAAATCATACATCTTGTGGTCAAAAATGTCAAGAGTATAAATGAAAATAATTATGAAGTTACAAGAAGATACCCAAAATTGAAAAGAGCCGCCTGATTTGGTTCAGCCGGGGAAGCCTGGAATAAGGATATTGACAAATGAATCAATGCGTTTATAATTGTGATAAACAGTTGATAAAGTTTTGATCCTACAGATGGCAGAGGCTTTGTGAATTCATTATTTAATAATCAGGATTGGGAGTATCTATGAGAGACAGCAGAATCAGTGAAATGAAAGAATATATTGAAAAATGCGGCATCGTATCTATGGAAGAGCTCAGCAAGGTATTTGAGGTATCCATGGTAACCGTCCGCAGGGATGTAAGTGAATTGCAGCAGGCCGGGGCCATAGAAAAGGTATACGGCGGAGTCAGAAAAAAGGACAGGGGAAATTTAATCGATTTTGAAGAACGGGAAACCACCAACAGTGAAGCCAAAATGATGATCGGCCGGGAAGCGGCAAAGCTTCTTGCGGATCAGGATATCGTGTTTGTGGATTCAGGCACCACCACGTCCTGCGCCATCGATTATCTGGGAGACAAGCGCATTACGGTGGTGACGGCCAGCCTTGAAGTCATAGAGAAAGCCGTTAAGAATGACAATATAAAGCTGATTTCTCTCACAGGGATGTATAACAGGGCGACTAACTCTTTTGCCGGAATAACCACATCAGAGGCCCTGGGAAAGTTTAATATAACAAAAGCCCTGATGGCGGCCTCCGGAGTGACCATTGAATCAGGACTTACCCATGCCTCGCCCTGGGAATACGAGATCAAGACGGAGGCGGTTAAAAAGGCCGGACAGGTGATCCTGATGGCGGACAGCTCCAAATTTGACGCCGTTACCCTGGTGACCTATTGCAGTTTATCGAAAGTGGACACGGTAGTGACCAATGAGTATCCCCCGGAAAAGTTTCTGGAATATTTTAAAGAGCATCATATAGAGCTTCGGGTCGGAGAGAGCGGAAAGCAGCTCCGCCCGTGAAATCCCCGTGGCCTCAGCCTTTCTTCCGGTATTCCCTGGGAGTGCAGTTAAAAAAGCGTTTAAACATCTGGGAAAAATTGCTGGGGCTGTCAAAGCCGCAGTGGCCGGATATGTCTGAAATGCTGCTGTTTAAGTTCCGCAAAAGCATGGAAGCGCCCTGCATCACCCGGTATTTCAGCAAATACTGCATGGGTGAAACCTGTATCACCCTTTGAAAGCAGCGCAGACATTCCCGTTCCCCGATGTGGGCTGCTTTTGCGATTTGGGACAGGTCTAAATTCTCTGAAAAATGGTCGTGGATATAGGCGAGCATTTTCTGGATGCGGATGCCGTCCGTTCCCAGCTCTCCGGAACAGGCCCGGATATCCTCTTCATAGTTCTGATAAAGGCCAAGGCAGATCCTTGACAGTCTTTCCCTGGTGACAAATTCATAGCCCGCCGTTTCCGCAGAAAAGGCCTCAAAGGCCGTTATAAAATCATCTGCCTCACGGAGCAGACAGCCGTCTAAGGAAGTGCAGGTGGTAAGAGGCGTTATGTATTTGTTTGCAAATGCAGAATCCCCGCTGCCCGTAAGGAGCAGAGGATGAAAAACCAGGGAATGAAGCCGGCAGCAGGGCTTTGCCTCCGCAGAATGCAGGATGTTGGAGTTTATGAAAAATGTCTCTCCCTCATTGAGATAAATCACTTTTCCGGGTATCTGCAGTTTCATAACCCCGGAAACGGAGTATATAATTTCCATTTCCGTATGCCAATGCCAGGGAATGATGCCGGCGGCATTGCTGGTATACAGAGAGGAATATCCGGCACAGGGAAATTCCAGGGTGCCATGGGGTAAAAGCTCCTTGTTCGTATGATCCAGATTCAGCCCGCATTTTTGCAGTCCCATAAACAATTTTCTCCAAGTTCGTCGTTTTTCTTATATTATAAGTCCGAAATCAGATTGAATCAAGGCAAAAAAGACGGTATTTTTATATAAGATAATAAAAAGGAACCAGGAGGAAGAACATGTATCAATTACTGCTTGTCATTATTTATCTGGCGTTCATCAGTCTGGGGCTGCCGGATTCGCTTTTGGGGTCCGGGTGGCCGTCCATGTACCGGGAGTTAAATGTGGCGGTAGCTTATGCCGGGATTATCAGCATGATTATAGCCGGAGGGACCATCCTGTCCAGCTTATTCAGCAGCAAACTGATCGGAAGACTGGGCACAGGCCTTGTAACAGCCGTCAGCGTTGCCATGACTGCGGCGGCATTGCTGGGATTCTCATTTTCCCATTCGTTCTGGCAGCTGTGCCTGTGGGGAATTCCCTATGGACTGGGAGCCGGAAGCGTAGACGCTGCCCTCAATAATTTTGTGGCCCTGCATTATAAATCACGGCACATGAGCTGGCTGCACTGCTTCTGGGGAGTGGGGGCCACCGCCGGACCGTATATTATGGGCCTGTGCCTGATGAACGGATTGAGATGGAACGCCGGGTATCTGACCGTAGGCATCATTCAGATCGGTCTGGTAGTCTGTCTGATCCTGTCTCTGCCCTTATGGAAATCCAGAGAGAATTCCAATCAGGACAATACAGTGGTGCACAATAAAATCGGCTTAAAGGATACCATAAAGCTTCCGGGAGCAAAGCCTATCCTGACGGCATTTTTCTGCTATTGTGCCCTGGAGTCCACTACCGGTCTGTGGGCCAGCAGCTACATGGTGCTTTATAAGGGAATTGATGCCCAGACAGCGGCAAAATGGGCGTCCTTATTCTATCTGGGCATTACCATCGGCCGTTTTCTCGGCGGTTTTATTACGGACAGGCTGGGCGATAAATACATGGTGCGCTGCGGCCAATGTCTGGCGTTAGCAGGAACATTTCTCCTGCTTCTGCCCTTTGGAGATATTATGACCCTTATGGGGCTGATTTTCATAGGAATTGGCTGTGCGCCCATTTATCCCAGCCTGCTCCACGAAACGCCTCAGAATTTCGGCGTGGAAAATTCCCAGGCTATTATGGGAATGCAGATGGCCTGCGCCTATGTGGGGTCAACCCTTATGCCGCCTGTATTCGGTTTTATTGCGCAAAATGGAAATGCCGGGCTTTATCCCTTTTATTTAATGGTTTTTGTTATTTTGATGTTTGTTATGGTTGAGGGGATGAACCGGATTCACCAGGGGAGAGAAAATGGGAGATAAATGCTTTATCCGATAAACGGAAAGGGTTTGCTGTCTGGGAAACAGACGGCAGGCCCTTTTGCTTTGTTTCACTATGCGGGCATTCCGTTTCTTCAGAATACAGGTTTATCAGAATATGTTGACATAAAAACTATTTGGTGGGATAATGAGAATTTAATAGTATCATTGGATACAATGAATAGCAGAAATAAAACAGCGCAGTTTGGCACACGATTAATACCGCTTCCAGACAGGCCCGCCGGAACAGGAAAGGTATATTGGAAAGGAGTGAAATTTTATATGCAGCATGAAAATTATCATAAATTTGAAGCAGACATCATTGGACCATATCCGACCCAGGCAGATAAATCTGTGAGGACCTCCATTCAATCCCCAAAGCTGCTGCACATCCATAAAGGGAGATCAATCTCCTATGGCGCTCATCAGGTCTGGTATCCAAACTGGATACAGAGGATGGCAGGATGCGGCCCCACCGCAGCCTCAAACCTGTTGTGGTACTTAACAGCTACCCGGCCCCAGCTTTGCGGCGGCCTTTTTAAGGGAAACGGCACAACCTATGACGGAATGCTCAGCCTGATGGAAGAGGTCTGGAATTATGTCAAACCGGGACTGCGGGGAGTGGATAAGTCCTCCATGTTCACGGACGGAGCCGTCGGCTTTGGAATGGACCACGGCATTTCCCTTAAAACACGGGTTCTGGAAATTCCGTCATCAGAAAAAATACGCCCCGACATGAAGACTGTCCTGGAATTTTTAACAGCCGCATTTTCCGATGACCTGCCGGTTGCATTCCTGAATTTATCAAATGGAGCCGTGCGCAATCTCGACAACTGGCACTGGGTGACCCTTGTGTCCGTGGATGAGGCGCTGCAGGCGGAGATGTACGACCAGGGGCTTAGACAAAACATAAACCTGCAGCTGTGGCTTGCCACTACTGCAGGTGGCGGAGCGCTTGTCACACTGGAGCCCTGATAATTGGGCGAATCAAAGAAAGGAAGACACCGTGGGCTTAAGGCTGAAGCCGTTTTCGGATTCATTTATGCTGCATGGCCCACTAATTCTTCCGGAGAAGCCGTTTCATCGTGGCAGACGATTTCCACCTGTTTCCCGATGCCAATGGCCATAATCCCCATCAGCGACTTTCCGTCGATAACCAGATGATCATATATGACCTCAATATTAAAGCTGCATTTTTCCGCCTTTGTCACAAACGCGACAAGTTCCTCTACTGTGGAAAATGTATAGTTCATGTGTTTCATCGAAAGCACCCCTCCTGCATTGATATTATTATTTTATATCTTTTTTGAACAAAAGGATATAAAAATTTTATTAAAAAATATGCATTTTTTATATACTTCCCTATTATTTCCATTACGATATGGGTTATACAGGGGAATTTTAAAAATTTCGTAAAAACCACTACACAAATATATGTTTTTCGTGTATAATTGTACCGTTCGTCCTTGATTTGCAGGACGATGAAAGGGAGCGGTATCGAAGTGGTCATAACGAGCCTGACTCGAAATCAGGTTGTCGGGTAACCGGCACGTGGGTTCAAATCCCACCCGCTCCGTCAAGGAAAGACCTATCTTCTGTTTAGGGGAAGTAGGTCTTTTTTACTGGGAAAAGCGTGGCAAGACGGATTTAAAATGAGATGTAATCGTTTTGAATGGAGTGTACAGACATGAATATAATACGAAAAGCAACACCAAAAGACATAGATGGGGTAGCATTGATTTTTGAGCATATTATAAAGGAAGAAGAGGAGGGGAAATGCACCATTGGTTGGAAGAGAGATATATATCCAACCAGGAATACGGTTGCTGCAGCATTGGAGCAAGATGATCTGTTCGTTATGGAGGAAGACGGAGAGGTTGTCGCCGCAATGCGTCTGAACAAGGAGCAGGTTCCCGAATATAAAAACTGCCAGTGGAAATATCCTGCGGATGATGACCAGGTGATGGTGATGCATACTCTCGTGGTGGAACCTTCTGTAAAGAAACGAGGCTGTGGAAGAAAGATGGTAGAGTTCTATGAGGAATATGCGAGGGAGAACAATTGTCCGTATCTAAGGATAGATACTAACGCTATCAATGCTCGTGCACGGGCATTGTATAAAAAGTGGGGATATGAAGAAATCGGCATTACTCCGTGTTCTTTCAACGGCATACCGGGGGTAAACCTGGTATGCATTGAAAAGAAACTGGATTTATAGCAGAATTCTGATTTGCCGATTAAGTTCTGAGTACCCGGTAATCCTTGTTTGAGTGCAAAAGTCTTTTTTACACAGTTTCTTCAAAGACACATAACTCCTTTCAAGAGGAAGCTGATATGACATATCGGTTTTCTGTTATTTTTTATTGACAAAATAGTCAGCACTGACTATTTTGAAAAGGAGAATATCGTATGATTCCACTTTACATTCTTGGGCTTCTTCTGCGGTTTGGGCCGCAGCATGGATACCAGATAAAAAAATTGCTGGGGGAACAACTGGAGGACTTTACCCAGATTAAGCTGCCCACCGTATATTATCATCTTGAAAAAATGGAGGCAGCAGGCCTCATTACCGCCCACTGCGACAAGCAGGGAGCCCGTCCGGAGAAAACGGTATATCAGGTAAGCGATACCGGCGCAGATAAATTTAAAGAACTCCTTGTACAAAGTCTGCAAATCCAGTACCGGCCTACTTTTGATATTGACGGTACCTTTTACTTTTCTGACGCACTGGAGAACAGCGCTCTAACCGGAAGCCTCAGCAGACATATCGCAAACTTAAAGCAAATCATAACCAAGCTGGAATTACATCAAAAAGAAATTATCACACACATCCCTGAGCAGTATAAAACGTCTGCCGATATTATTTTCCGGCATCACCTTGTACACTACAAAGCGGAGCTTGTCTGGGCGGAGCAATCACCATTAATGAAATCACAGAGCTTCTGCGCCATTCAAATCTGAGCGGGGCGAAGGTCACGGCTGATTTTTTCGGTCTTTGCATTACTGGAGAACGTGGCATGATTTAATCATTTCCTTTATAATTTGACCTGACTGCAAAAATACTTTTCCCCCTGCTTTTTATGCGCGTGCGCTATTTTCTAACTGGTTTGGAAGTTACATAGCACGACTGATAGTGACAGTATCCAATATATGTAAATAATGTAATATACAAAATTGAAATGAGCATAGTCATGGGTGCAGAATAGGGACTTGCAACGTGTCCGGAAATAGCTGCCAAATGATAACTTGGGAAAAAGTAAGCAACAGCCGGGAAGCGGTCACTATGAATAAAAACTGCGGCTTCAATCGGTTCCAGCAGGATAAACAGTAAACCTAAAACGATTATCATGGACTTTCCTTTAATAAATGTAGAGATCATGGTAAAAGCTGCTGTATACGAAAGCAGCAGTAATGTTTGTGCCGCAAACATTATTAAGTAATTCGGCAGATTCATTTTCCCAAAGCCGAAAATAAAGGATAGCCCCACGGTATTTACAAAAAGATCCAATAGTATGTATGTCAGCATTCCTTTTATATTTGAAAAAACCATAGACAGATATGATTTTTTACCGCTGTTTTTTGCTGTTGCCCCTGCCAATATTGCTGCGCAAATTGTAATCAATTCTGCTGATGAAGCGATGGTATATACTGCATTTGAACCGTTTGGAATAAATCCGTACACGGATTGAACATTCAGTTTATGCCCATCGATAAACGGTGTCGTATCAAGATAGGAAATTGCTCCAATGGTAGCCAATGCGTATACAACGATTATGCAGTAAATTGGCAGGTTTGTATTTCTCATTTTTGTATCTCCGCCGGGGAGGATACCATTGGCAAACAGACTGTAAAAGGTCATTAAGATACCACACAACACTGCTCCGGGTATGGTGAACGTAAAGTTGACCTGATCAAAAAAGAGCTTAATCGTATCATCTTCAAATATCATTCTGATTGCCATGTAAGTTAAATATCCGGCACACAAATTGTTTAGAATTGGAAATTCCTCTATTAACTCCGTCATTGTATCACTGAACAGCAGCAAAATAAAAGCTCCGAAAAAAAGTCCGGCAAGGGCGATAACCATTCTTTTTAGGTCTAACATATTTCCATCTGTGGAAATAATGCTGGATATGGCAATCGCGTCGTCTAAGCTCATACTGATAACAGCAACCGAAATAGAAATTACGGCTTCAAAAAAGCTGTCCTTTTCTTTGTTCTTTGATTGTAACTTTCTATCAAATGTCTCTTCACTATGAAACAGCATATTAAAAGTAATGTAGAGCAATAATGCCCCTCCGACTATTCGGATATGCAGCCACGGTATAGCGAATAAGGCGCTTGCAATAGCAATGAAAATCAACTTAAATACCAATGATAAACCAACGCCAATTCGATGAACTTCCTTTGCCGTGCCTGGCGGTAATCCATTGGTAGCTAATGCGAATACGCCGGCATTTTCACATGAAATTACCAGATTGATAAGTAAGACCTGTATGATGAAGTTCAATTTGTCCTCCCTTTCCCGTATTTACGCCCGTATCTAATTATTATTATAGTATAAAAGCATATTGTCATGTACCTGACAATATGCTTTTCTTATGACTTAACCTTGTGATATTTTTTCGCGGCTACATAGGGAAATGCTCCTGAGTGGCTGCAAAAAATATTAAGTCAGGTACTTGACATTTGATTAGCCAGGTGCTATACTGATGGAAAAGTCAGGTACTTGACTTGTGAAAATAATATGAATGATAATAGGAGGATATAACAATGGATGAAATTAAGAGTACTGTCAACGGACAACTGCAACAGCTTCAAATGCTCATGCACCGCGCAATGTTTAACCATTTCGGTAAAATGCACAACCCCTACAGGGGGCAGGGACGGGTGCTGGCAATCCTTAAATTGAAGCCCGTAATCAGTCAAAAGGAACTGACCTATTTGCTCAATATGAGCAAACAATCAGTTGCAGAGCTGGTTACAAAGCTGGAAAAAAGCGGTTATATAACCCGCGAACCGTCAGAGGACGACAAACGTGTGATGACTATCCGGCTGACCGAAGAAGGCGCGAAAACCGCCGGCAATACGGATGAGAGCGAGCCGGACCCTTTGAAAGTCCTTGAGTGCTTAAATGATGATGAACTGGCTGATTTAAGTGAATATCTGGGGCGCATCATCGGGCAGTATGAGGAGCAATTCCCTGATGAGGATTTTGAGGAGCGCCGTAAGTATATGGAAAAATTCATGTCGTCTTACGGACACGGTTTTGAACATTGGCAGCACGCCGGTCATGGCTTTGGCGGTCATGGACACGGACACTGCCAGGCTGGAATGGAACATTCACCATTCAAAAGAGGAGGGATCGGAAATGACGAGGACGACGAGTGAAAATCCGTCCATGCGTGGTAAGGATAATCTGTCGGTGTCAACCGATATAAGGGCTATTTTGCCGGATGCTATGGTTAATTCTCAGGGCAGCTATCAAATGACATTATGCATGAACCAATGAAAAGCCGTGAGTCAGCAGAAACCTATTTAAAAGCTATTTTTCTATTGCGGCAGAAACTCGATCATGTCCGTTCTATTGACGTTGCAAATGACCTTGGTGTATCAAAACCAAGTGTCAGCGTTGCTGTAAAGAAACTTTGTAATGAGGGATTACTCACAATGGATTGTGACCGTAATCTCATTCTGACAGAGGACGGACTAAAATATGCTGCTTCCATCTTTGAACGCCATGTAGTAATTGAAAACTTTCTAACGGATATTCTGGATGTTGGGAAAGAAAACGCACACAAGGACGCTTGCCGCTTGGAACATTTAGTAAGCCAGGAAACATTCAGCAAAATCAAAGAAGCCTGCGGCGAGAAGACAAAGCCCCATGGTAATCCGCAAAACGGCTGGTTTGAAAAAGATTTTCCCACTATTGTTCTATAAAGACATAATTTCCGTCAATGGAGAATTGTGTCTTTTTTTATGTGGAAAAGCATGGTATTATGGATTCAAAGCTTATTACATCACGTAGACAAGCAGGAATTTACTGAGCAGATTGCCATGATAAAAAGCACAAAAATTGGTCTTAGGTAAATTATCGGAGGTTTATAAAAACAAAATGATTAAGATTAGGAATGAAGAAGAAGCAGATTATGAGAGAGTAGAAGAAATCACAAGAAAGGCTTTTTGGAATTTATATATTCCTGGGTGCATTGAACACTATTTAGTTCATGTTATGAGATCCCACAAAGACTTTCTGCCGGAATTGGATCTGGTGATTGAAGTTGATAATCAGATCGTCGGGAATATCATGTATACGAAAACAAAACTAATTGATGAGTCTGGGGAAGAAAAAGACATTCTTACGTTCGGTCCGGTTTGCATTTTACCGGGATATCAGAGAAAGGGGTATGGAAAAAAGCTAATAGAGCATTCCTTTGAACAGGCGGCCCCACTTGGTTACGATGTGATTGTAATATTTGGAAATCCGAATAATTATGTAAGCCGCGGTTTTAAGAGCTGCAAAAAGTACAATGTCTGTCTTGAAAATGGGACATATCCGGCGGCAATGATGGTAAAAGAACTCAAACCCAATGTCTTGGACGGAAGAAAATGGGTTTACTATGAAAGTCCTGTATTTGAGATAGATGAAGAAGAAGCTGAGCGCTTTGACGAGAGTTTGGAAAGCCTGGAGAAAAAATACCAGCCAAGTCAGGAAGAATTTTATATTCACAGCCATTCTATTATACAGTGAGTTTCCTTCAGGGGTATAAGGGTGAGCTATAACTAAGAATGAACTATTACACACATCCCCAGAACCGGGATTTGAGGTGAGAATATGGAGAAATTTGAATATAAAACGCTGTTTACCGATGCCAAAGGAGTGTTCGGCGGTAAGGTTGACCAGAGTGCGTTCCAAAATGAATTGAATGAATTAGGTTTGCAGGGGTGGGAGCTAGTAAGCACTGCCGCCGCCGCTCAGAGCTATGGCAGCACAAGATGGCTCATTTCAATATTCAAACGCAAGCTGCAGTAATCAACTCACAGTATAAAATTGAAAAAACACTGTTAATGAAACTGGCGGAGAGACACTCGGGATCCCGCATCAGGGGGAGATAAAAGGATTCACTCAAGGCTTGCCTGGTCAGGTAGAGAAGATGCGTTAGCGGATACAGCTATAATAAAACAAATGACTGTATGTCTGAACAAAAAAGGAGATTGGTATGGAATATTTGATTAAAGCTCTTACACCCGAGCTGGGGGATGCGTTTATAGAATATATCGGGGAGGTGGACTTCGATTATGCACCTCATTGGGCAACCTGCTATTGCCGGTATTATTATTCCGACTGTCCCCAGAAAGAGTGGATGGAGACGCCGGGAGATAAAAACCGGGAGGAAGCACTTCAAAAGATAAAAGATGGGAGTATGCGCGGCTATCTGGCTTTTGATGGGGATAAATGCGTTGGCTGGTGCAGCGCAAATGACGTGCGCAGTTTCCTGCGTCTGAAAGAGGATATAGACCATCTGATCAGGGATAAAAAGGTAGGGTGTGTTATCTGCTTTATCATTCACCCTGAATACTGGGGGAAAGGTATTGCACGTCAATTACTTCGTCATGCAGTGAAAGATTTTAAGTCCCAGGGATTTCAAGCGGTTTTGGCGCTGCCATTTGAATTGAAAGAGACACCCCAAAAGCAGTACAGAGGTACTCTTAACATGTATAGAGAGCAGGGGTTTGAGGAAATTGAGAAGCATGACAGCACCAGCGTTATGTGGCTGGAAATCCCGGAAGCAAATTAAAGCCTTGGCTGGCTTGAAAAATCTGGTTGATGATATGAAGCTAAAGGAACGAGCTAGGCAGTTAAAAGCAGATATTCCCGTTGTGTTTTTGTGTTTGAAAAGCAAGGATACGCCGTTGGGAGCTAAAATACTGGCGGGAATAACGGTCGTCTATGCTCTATCGCCTATTGATTTGATTCCTGATTTTATACCGGTATTGGGGTATTTAGACGATATTATCATATTGCCTGCGCTTATTGCGCTGACAGTAAGGCTTATACCAGCAGAAACCTTTGGTCAACACAGAAAAGAAGCGGAAGATATGTGGAAAAGCGGAAAGCCGAAAAAATGGTACTATGCAATTCCAATCTTAACAATTTGGTTACTGATTCTCTGGATAATCGTTAGGGCAATTTTCTTTTGATTTCACTCGCAAATTCCAGTTGAGGATACCATTATAAACCCTTATTACAGACAGCTTTGCAAAAATAGTCGAGAGGATTCTTTCCCATTTTTCTATAATCATGTTGGGAGGTGAAAGATGTGCAGGAACAAATCGAAGCCGTTCAGCGTATGCAGGATTACATTACAGCTCATTTCCGTGAAAATATAACGCTTGCCGACCTTTCACGGGTGTCGTTGTTTTCTCCCTGGTACTCCTATCGCTTATTCACGCACCACGTTGGATTGACGCCGTCTGATTACATCCGTAAGCTCCGTTTATCAAAATCGGCATTAATATTACGGGACCACCCATGCAAGATCATTGATGTGGCCTTTGAAATGGGATTTTGCAGCGTAGACGGATACCAGCGGGCGTTCTTCCGTGAGTTTGGTTGTAATCCCCGCGAATATGCGTTAAGGCCCATTCCGCTGTATCTTTTCACCCCATATGGCGTAAAGTTCAGAAAAATTGAAAGGAGATCTGCTATGAACAACTTGAAAAATGTATTTATTCAGGTCATTGAGAAGCCGGCGCGGAAGGTCATGATCAAAAGGGGTGTAAGAGCATCAGACTATTTTACCTATTGTGAAGAAGTTGGCTGTGATGTATGGGGATTGCTTCAGAGTATTAAATCAATCAGTGGTGAGCCCGTCTGCCTCTGGCTGCCGTCCTTATACAGAACGCCGGGAACGTCGGAGTATGTGCAGGGCGTTGAATTAACGGCTGATTACGATGGCGTTGTACCGGAAAGCTTTGATGTGATTGAACTGCCTGCCGCCAAGTATCTCATGTTCCAGGGGGAGCCGTTTGCAGAGGAAGATTACTGCCAGGCGATTGAGGAGGTTTGGTCTTCCATCAAAAAATATGACCCATCCGTCATAGGGTATTCCTGGGATAAGAAAAATCCCCGCATACAGCTAGAACCCATTGGAACGAGAGGATATATTGAATTACATGCAATTCAATGACACGGACGAATGAGCATCATCTTGGGGATTCTGATTTGTCATCCGATTTGCCGCATCAGGCGGCCTGACCCCAGAAATCTTTTTTACATTATTGTTCCAAATATTTTACGGAAAGAAGCCGATTGCAGTTGCAGTTGGCTTCTTCCCATTTACATGATAAAATGCCTGTAAGGTTATGAGACGATGGAGGAAATGAGAATATGCTGATTTTATCAGGCGGTGGAGCCCCAGATTATGCAGCTGTTTTTATTGGTGGCGGGAATACTTTTAAATTATTGAAAGAAATAAAAGAATGCGGTTTTGACCGGAAGCTAGTTGACTATCTTCATAACGGCGGAATTGTTTATGGCGGTTCAGCCGGAGCGATTATATTCGGAAAAACCATAAACACGGCTTTGCATGCAGATAAAAATAAAGTTGGTTTAACAGATTTAAGCGGATTGAATTTTCTTGAAAACAAAGATATCTGGTGTCATTATAGTGAAAAAGACGATGCATTGATATGCGGTTACGATAACAGCTTATATCTTTTATATGAGGAGTCGGGACTCGTCCTTGACGATAAAAAAGTCATTGGTATTGGGAAATGTTATAAAATATTATAAAATGAAGTAACAACCAAAGTCAATTTATAAGCATGACAATAAATGCTCATAAATATTCATTGCTATATTTCTATACCGATTTATGATATACTTTATTGAATCGAAATTTGCCTGACCGTATGAACCGCGAATTGTTTATATGATATAGGGAGATCTTGAATGAAAGTGGGAGAAATATGCTTATTGACAAGTGATGTTATTCGACTGTCAAATTTTTATAAGATGCTTTTTTATGTTGATAACGGCAGTAATGATACTGTTCATCAATTTATTATATCAGAAGAAACGACACTGACTGTTTTATTTTCAGGTCATTCCCTAAATCATAAGATTACGGACCTATTGAGGAAGCGTTAAATTCCTGCTTATGGAGGATCATTCTACGGTTTTTGTTACATACAGCAAAGGAGAAAAGAGAATATTATGGAAAACAATCAAGGACTTAAAAAGAATTTCGGCGTTGCGACGGCCATGTCTATTGTCGTAGGCTGCGTCATCGGCGCGGGTGTGTTTTTCAAGCCCTATGCCATTTATCAGGCCACAGGAGGTGCGCCCGGCATGGGAATGCTGGCCTGGATCGTGGGCGGTCTTGCCAGCATCGTGGCCGCCCTCACCTTTGCCGAGGTAGCAGTTCTGATTCCCAGAACCGGCGGCATGGTGGCTTATCTTGGTGAGGTTTACAACGAAAAGGTTGGTTTTCTGGCCGGTTGGATGCAGACGGTGATCTTTTACCCCGCCTTTCTGGCCGGGTATGGCGTCAAGGTGGGCTCAGAGCTGAGCGCCTACTTAGGCAAGCAGTACGCCCTGCCTGTGGCCATGGCGGTAATCATCGTCCTGGTGGCCCTGAATACACTGGGTTCCAAAACCGCAGGCGGCATTCAGGTGGTATCCACCATATGCAAATTGATTCCGCTGTTTCTCCTGATGATCTTTGGCTTTATTTTAGGAAGCGGAAACAACCCCGTTTTTTCTCCCATGGTGGCACAGGGCAAAAATGCAAGCACAGTACTGGGCTCTACGCTGCTGGCCGTGCTGTTTGCCTTTGAGGGCTGGACCAATGTAGGCGCTATTGCAGGAGAGATGAAGAATCCCGGCAGGGATTTGCCACGGGCGATTGTAGGCGGCGTCTCCATTATCATGGCTGTGTATTTGATCATCAACATGGCATATTTGTGGGTGCTGCCGGCGGATCAGCTGATGGTTTTGGAATCTCCGGCTTCTGCCGTTGCGATGCAGATTTTCGGTCCGACAGGCGGACTTCTGATTAAAATCGGCATCATCATCTCGGTTATTGGCGCTGCCAACGGATTTCTGATGTCCGGCTCCCGGGTGGCCTACTTACTGGCCTGCCAGAATGCCCTCCCTATCAGCCGCCGTTTAAGCAGGCTGAACAGAAATCAGGTCCCAGCCGACTCCATCATCTTAGTGGGTTTTTTGGCCTGCCTTTACTCCCTGAGCGGAAAGTTTGATATGCTGACTGATCTTGCGGTCTTCTCCTGCTGGATTTTCTATACCTTAACTTTCGCCTGCGTGATGCGGCTGCGCAGGACAAAGCCCGATCTTCCGCGCAAGTACAAGGTGCCTCTGTATCCGTTCATTCCCCTGCTGGCAATTCTCAGCGGTTTATATGTGGTGGTAAGCCAGCTGTTCCTGTCCGGACCAGGTGCAAGGCTTCTGTCTCTGGGCAGCATCGCCATCACCCTGGTGGGCCTGCCGGTGTATCTCGGTGTGAAGCGGTATTACGGGGCAAAGGAATCTCATGTGTAAATCCTGAAAACGGGAAAGGCTTTTGAGCTTTTATTTTCAGCGACAATTGCCATGATAACCGGAAGCGTTCAAAATCTCAATGCTGTCAATCCAGTTTTGAAGCTGGTCATCATCAAAATCACCTGCTGCCGCAAAGCCCGGCAGCATTTTTGCGTCTGGGCATTCTTTGGATATATTAATTTCTATATTCCCAAATCCGCCGCCGCCGTGGGTGCAGAATGGAATGATTGTTTTTCCGCTCCAGTCGACGCTGCGCAAAAAGCTCAATATTGGGGGTGCGAAGGATTTAAACCAATTGGGAGTTCCTATGAAAATATATTCATAACCGTTTACCGGTTCATTTCCGGACAGCAGCTTCGGACAGTATCCCCTTTCCATCTCGCTCCTTGCTTCTTTTGTTGCGCCGTTGTAGGTAAATGAATAAGGTTTTTCCGGGATTAATTCTCTGATATCTCCATCTGTAATGATTGCTATATCTTCTGCCAAAGCTCTTGTTGTATTTGAATAGGAGTAATATACAACCAGGATTTTACTCATAATGAATCCTCCGAAATACTGTTTTTTCTCCATTATAATGGGTAACGTAATATGACTGTCAAGGCTTTTGAGAAAGAAAACTCTGTCCAAACAGCTTAAGAGCTCATTCTGTCCCATCCAAATATTCCTCAAGGCAGACCCCTTGCTTTTGAATTTCTGTAGCTGCCTTAACTCCTACATACCGGTAATGCCACGGCTCATTGATTACCCCTGTTATTTCTGTTTTATCCGGTGGATAACGGCGGATGAAACCGAATTTGCAGGCATTTTCATCCAGCCATTTATAAACTTCATCTCCTGTAGAATGGATGCGGTCTGCGTTGATGTCCACTGCAATTCCCAGTTGGTGTTCGCTTGTTCCTGGAATTGCTACCCATGCTTCCGCTTTAGCCTTTGCTTCCTTGGGCGAATAGCCTTCCGCTTTATAGTCGTTTAATTTTTCCTCCATTAGACTTTGCTGCTTTTTCGTTGTCCGATAGCCGGAAGCAACAACGGGATAAATATTATCCTTTCTTGCAGCGTCAAACATTTCCTGCAGTGCAGGATATATCCGGGTATTTACGGACTCACCGTTTGACAGTTTTGTTAATTCGATTTTATAATCGTCAGGAATAGGATTCCATTTGTTGACTAAAATTAAGCTCCATGCTTCTTCGCTGCCGTCCTTTTTGGGGGCGTTGTCCTTTTCGGAGCCGTCGTCCTTTTCCGGGCCGTCGATTGAAAGGGGAGACAAAGCCGTTTCCTGTTCCGTGGTTTCGGCAGCAGGAAACAGGTCTGTCTGTTCTATGGTGCTGTACAGATAGGAATTCATTAAAAAAGCAACAGAGCATACCAATATGGCAAGGCAGCTGCATGTCAAAAGAAAAACGCTTATGCGTCTGAAGATTGTATGATGTTTTGGGAAATCATTATATTTATGACCTTTCAATTATCTGTCCTCCTTTGAATAAAAAAAAGCTCTTGTCAGTATTTATTGTACTGAACAAGAGCTTTTGAGAGTTTAAGATGAAGTTGTTAATTTCCTAAGAAATAATAAATCTATTCAACCCTGTGAATTTCAACATCCTTTGCCATATAAATGCCGTTTTCGGTTATTAGAAATTTTTTAAGCAAAATCAAATCGTTAAGAAGAATATCATTTGGAGCAATGGTTCTTTCTCCGGTAACCTTTCCGCTTTGCTGTATATTAACCAGCGTGATTTTACAATCTTCCCCAAATTCAACCTGAAACTGTTCCTTATCCCCTGTCCCTGACGAAGTGGTTTCGTCTTCCGCATTATGAGCGTATATGCGGGAAACCACAATGCCGTCTTTGTTTATTTCTTCAATGCCTCCCTGAAGAGCGGAAGAGGGACGATGGAAAAGGATATTGCCGGCATAAAATCCGGTGAAAGTAAATGCTATCATTAACGCACTTATTAAAACTGCGTGTTTTTCAGGCTCTAGAAATCTTGAAATCAAAGCATAAGCCCAATAACCTGTTATTCCGCCGATGACATTCAAAATTACATCATCAATATCGGTTGAGCCGCACGCAAAAATATACTGGAAAACCTCTATAAACAAGCTGAAAACAAAAGCTAACAGCAATATTCCTGCCGGTCTCCGTATTTTAGGGAACAGTAAGGCAGCGATATACCCAAGGGGGAAAAATATAATAAGATTTCCTAATAAATTGGAAATTCCTATAATTATATTCCCGCTCAATACAAACCGGAAATATTCGGAAATCGTAACAAAAGGGATTAAATTCAGGCTGCGAATCCCTGACAGTTCACCTTTTAATATATTGGAAAACGTATTCGGATATTTGAATATGGTTACTTTGAAAAGCACAATCAGGTACATCACAAAGAGCGTCAATAAAATAATTGCCCCAGCATTATGTTTTATTTTTCTCATAATAAGTCCTCCAATAAAGAGAGCCTGTTCTTCGTGGTCATACTGTTTAAACTTCTTTAACCTCGTTTGCAGGCAGCTCAACCGTAAATGTCGTGTACCCGTTTTCGCTGTCCGCGTAAATACGTCCGCCGTGTAAAATGACGATTTCTTTTGCAACTGCTAACCCAAGACCTGCTCCTCCGGTATTGGAGGAACGGGCAGAATCCAACCGGTAGAATTTATCAAAGATGGTTGTAAGCTTATCCTTTGGAATACTTCCCACATTTGTGAAAACGATAGATACCGTATCGCCCGAAACGGATGCCTTTATATCAATCACGCTGTTCTCCGGACTGTATGCTACAGCGTTTTTTAAAACATTGTTAAAGACGCGTGCCAGTTTATCCGGGTCGCCCTGTACGGTTAAATCCTCGGCAGCATGAATTACAGCCTGTTTTCCATTTTCAGAAAGCTGGGGGTAAAATTCATCAGCCATCTGTAACAGCATATAATAGAGGTCGATGTTCTTTTTCGACAGGGTAATTGTTTGAAGATTATACCGTGTAATCTCAAAAAATTCGTCGATAAGCTGTTCCAGCCGGTATGCTTTGTCCAGGGTGATGTGCACATACTTTGCTTTCTGCTCCACCGGCATATCCGGCGCTTCGTCAAGTAAGCTCAAATAACCGATCACAGAGGTAAGAGGCGTTTTAATATCATGGGCCAGATACATAACCAGGTCATTTTTTCGCTGTTCAGCCAATTTTGCGTCCTGCTGGCGTTTTTCAAGGGTTTGCTTCAAGGTGTTTAATTTTTGTTCCATAAAAGCCATTTCCGCAGAAAGTTCAATCGGTGTATTTTCGTTCTGAATAAGCGAGTCTATGCCAACATTTACCTCGTCAAAATATCCCATGAAGTTAGAGATTATAATGCGGCATAAAAAGAAAAAGCAGAAAGCGACTCCAATGTATATTAAAATGTTTATATTGTTCCGTATGATGTTTTGATATACCATCATGGCTTCCTGAGGTCTTAAGTGAAAGGCGTCTCCCAGGAAATCAACAATCCAGTTTCCGGCAATTCCCTGCATAAGCTGGCGTAAAAACATTACAAATGTGATAGCTGCGATTATCGCAATCAGGACATATGAGTAAAGCCTGCGCTTTATTTTAGAGTAATCGGCTTTTTTATTTACTTTTTTACTTTTCAATTTTATAGCCAACCCCCCATACAGTTTTGATATATTTCGGATTATCAACGGTGTCATTCATTTTTTCCCGCAAATGCCGGATGTGTACGGTGATTGTGTTGTTGCTCTTGCTGTAATATTCATCCTGCCATATCTCGTGAAATAAATCTTCTGCGCTCACCACATTTCCTTTTTTTTCCAGAAGAATACGCAATATCGAAAATTCCGTTGGGGTTAGTGCAAGGGGCTTTTCATTTAAAAGACACTCATGGGTATTGACATTCAGCACCAAGCCGGAATGGGTGATAACAGGCTCAAAAGTATCTGCTGAATGAACCGGGTTGTACCTTTTATATCTCCGTAATTGCGCTTTTACTCTCGCCACCATTTCCAGAGGGCGAAATGGTTTTGTTACATAATCGTCTGCTCCTAATGACAATCCCGTGATCTTATCAATTTCTTCATCCTTTGCAGTCAGCATGATGACGGGATAAGTGTGTTTTTCCCTTATCCGCTGACATAAAGTAAATCCGCTGATGTCCGGCAGCATAACGTCCAATATGGCAAGGTCCAGCTCCGTTGTGTTAATACAATCAAGTGCTTCATTTGCAGAATAAAACTTGAAAACGGTATAATTTTCATTTTTCAAATAAACTTCAATTAAATCGGCAATTTCCTGCTCATCATCTACGATCAGTATTTTATCTGACATGAGTAATATTCCTTTCCGCAAGGGTATTGTTTATTATATCAAACCGAAAACCCCTGTTTATTATTTTTTAAATGAAATAGTATTAAGATTTTCCTAAGGCGGAAATCTTCTGCGATCATCGGCAGGCTTATTTTTTCTCAGCTTCCGGGCAGAATCATAATCCATAAGCTGACTGTTCTCTCTGTTTCATATGGACAATTATATGTGGACACCCGAATAATCGCAATAGACTTTCTGAGAATAATATGGTTTACATCTGGCGGAAATATGATGTGTGTACCCATATCTAAAAGAAAGCTGATAGAAAATGCCGCCATTGATCATAAACAACGGCGGCATTTTCTATCAGCTTAATTCCCTGGCTAAATTTCTGATTTTTGTTTCAATAATACGGATTGTTTTTATAAACTCCTGGTCACTCTTACCGGTGGGATCCTCCAGGCCCCAATCCTCACGACGTTTACAGGGCAGGAGAGGGCATTGGACGTTACAGCCCATTGTCACCACAATGTCAACCGGCGGGATTTCTGATAAGAGTTTGCTGTATTGCACCGCCTCCATATCGATGTTGTAAAGCTGTTTCATCAGGCGCACAGCGTCTTGATTAATTTGCGGTCTGGTTTCTGTTCCTGCCGAATAGCACTCCATAATGCTGCCTGCAAGATGGCGGCCCAGCGCTTCCGCAATCTGGCTGCGGCAGGAATTGTGAACACAGATAAATGCGGCTTTTACCATGTATCCCTCCTAAAGTGAAAGCAAACGGTCACCCTTAATTTCTTCGGCGCTCCATGTAATCAATGCAAATTTACCGCCGGCATGTTCATCCACACGGTTAAGCCATTCAATCTCATTTGCCGCCTTGGCGGCCAGTATGGGATTGGTGGTGTCCGTACCATACAGGGACTGGTTGATAATCCACCATTGGGCGGATATACCTGCCCGTTTCAAATCATCCTCCAGACGCAATGCTTCATAAACAGGTGTCGCTTCGGGCAAGGTCACAATAAGAACTTCGGTTTCACCGGATTTCAGACGTGGCAGCAGCTTTCTCACTGACTCAGGGATTTCGCCTTTTGTGCGCTGGATTTCGTGATTATAGCTTTGGGCGGATTCCAGCAAAAGCAGGGTATGGCCGGTAGGTGCGGTATCAATCACCACTATTTGATCGTCGGCCTTTTCCACGATTTCCGCAAAGGCGCGAAACACAGCAATTTCCTGCGTACAGGGGGAACGTAAATCTTCCTCCACATAGGCAATATCCTCGCCGCTCATGCCAGATGCAAGCGCTTTATTAAGCACTTCGGACTGGTATTTTTTCAGCTCTTTGGCCTCGTCGATATGGCTCATGGAGACGCCGCAGCTTTCATCCAGTACAAATTTTAAATGTGCGGCAGGGTCGGTGGTTGCAAGATGGACCTTTTCTCCACGCTTTGCAAGGCCCATTGCGACAGCGGCAGCAACAGTAGTTTTTCCTACGCCGCCCTTGCCCATTGTGAAAATAACGCGTTTACCCCTTGCCGCCAGTTGGCCGATTACATAATTCAGAGCAGGAATATCAACGGCATTCAGCGTTTCCGTGGGTGCGGTCACATGGTCATGATTCAGAAGGGCACGCACATTTTCCAGCCCCGTGACGTTATAGGCACGCAGGGGCACCATATGAAGCGGAAGCGGCTGTAAACTTTCCGGCATGGCGTTAAGGGCAGCCTGCTGCTTTTCATACAGACTGGAAGAAAGCGCGTCGCTGTATTCCGTCAGCACACCGTTGATAACCAGCATCTGGTTGTGAACGCCCAGGGAAGAAAGTTCACCGGAGGCCCGTGCCGCCTCTTTAAAAGGTGCTGTTTCGGGGCGTGTCACAAGGATCAGTGTGGTCAGGCTCCCGTCTGCCAGAGTTTTAACAGCCTGTTTATAAACTTCCTTTTTGCTCTCCAGACCGGAAAGCTGGCCCAGGCAGGAGGCCCCGTGAGTGCTTTCACTGATAAAATTACTCCATGCAGACGGGAGCTGGAGCATACGCAGCGTGTGGCCCGTAGGCGCCGTATCAAAAATAATATAATCGTATTCTTGCTCCACCTTGCTGTCTGTAATAAAACCGGAAAATTCATTAAATGCTGCAATCTCCACAGTGCAGGAACCGGAAAGCTGCTCCTCCATGCTGGCAAGAACAGCATCAGGAAGCTTGCCGCGATACGGGGCAATGACGCCTTCCCGATATTCAGCAGCAGCTTGTATTGGGTCCAGATTTGCCACAAACAGGCCGGGTACGCCAGGAATCGGAGTCCCCTTATTTGTCAGCTTCATCGAAAAAACGTCCTGCAAATTAGAGGCCGGATCGGTACTGATCAGCAGTACCCGTTTTCCGCTGTCTGCCAGCGATATGGCGGTGGCGCAGGCAACGCTGGTTTTTCCTACGCCGCCCTTTCCGGTATAGAAAAGGTATTTTGTAAGCCTGATCGCACAGGGGTCAAAGGAATTCACCTTAACAGCAACCTCTTTCACAGCAGCAGCCCTCCTCCTGAGACTTTTCCGCTGTTTTCTCCAGCAGACTGGCGGGTAAGCCCAACCATTCTGTAAATTCCGCATTGGTGGGGTATTTGCCGGCAAGAACGATTTTCCCGTCCATTACGGTAACAGGTAAGCCGTCCGGTCCCTTGTCATTGATGAAATCATTTACAGCCTTGTTATTCACAAACTCCATCGGTGCGCTGCTGAGATTAAAACGGTCGACAATTACGCCATGTTTTTTCAATGTGTCAAGTACAACAGAGATACGAAGCAGTTCGGGATCAATCCCTACTCCGCAAAGTCCGGTTGGACAGCACATGGCAGGTTCAAAAATTTGCATTGTTTTCATAGAAATACCTTCTTTCATTTAATTTATAATTATTTTTCCGCTACCTTTTCCCTCTCAGGAAACCAATCTTTTGTATTATTAATGAATCTGACAAGCAGCAGCATAACGGGAACCTCTGTAAGAACTCCCACCGTGCAGGCGAGCACCACCGGAGAATTGGGGCCAAAAAGAGCAATCGCAACGGCAACTGACAATTCAAAGAAATCCGAAGCAGCAATAAGCGAGGCCGGGGCAGCTATGTTATGAGGCTGTTTCGTCCATCGGCATAACAGATAGGTGAAATTGGCGGAAATCACGTTTTGTAAAATCAGCGGAACTGCAATCTGCAAAACATACAAAGGCTGCTCTAAAATGATGTCACCCTGGAAAGAGAAGATTATAACCAAAGTAAGAAGCAGCCCTAATGTGGTTATGCCGTCAAATTTGGGAACAAATTTCTCGTTAAAATACTGCTCCCCCTTTTTCCTAATCATAAGAATGCGTGTGAGAGCACCGCCGGCCAGCGGCACAACTACAAACAGGATGATGGAAAAGACAAGTGTATTCCAGGGGATATGAACGTCGTTTACGCCCAGCAGTAATTGTACCAGAGGTACAAACAGCACCAGGATCAGCAAGTCATTAACGGAGACCTGAACAAGGGTATGGGCAGGGTCGCCCTTTGTGAGATTGCTCCACACAAATACCATAGCCGTGCAGGGGGCGGTTCCCAGCAATACGGCTCCTGTCACAAAATCCCGGGCTAAATCCGCCGGTATAAAAAATTGAAAGATAATTCTGAAAAATAATGATGCCAGCCCGAACATAAGGAAAGGCTTAATAAGCCAGCTGCTGCCGCTGGATATGAGAATGCCCAAAGGGTTCTTCCCCACATTCTTTATGGACTGAAAGTCAATTTTCATCATCATCGGATAAATCATAATCCAAATAAGAATGGCAATCGGAAGATTCTGCCCCGCATATTGGAATTTCTCCAAAACTGCAGGAATACCGGGAAGAAGTTTCCCTGTTAAAATACCGGCTGCCATACAAAGAAGAACCCAGACAGTCAGATACTTTTCAAAAAATCCAATTCCCTGCTGCTTTTCTGATTTCATATAAGCTTGCTCCTGTCATATTGAATTTTTTCTATGTTTCGACGGTTTTTTTGCCGGTGCCTGTTTTTCTAGGGAACGTGGCAACGGCAGGGGCGGCGGAATATCTATTGGTCACCGCCTTTCCTGTGGCAGATGCAGTCAGGCTTTGAAGTGAATATCTCTCCTAACTGCCGATAGAAAGCCTGCAGGCTCTCATCATTCAATGAATAATATATCCACTTACCCTCCGGCCTTGCGTTTACTAAACCGGCGTCCATCAGCACTTTCATATCATGGGACAGGGTCGGCTGGGTAATATGAAACTCCTCTAAAATCTTACAGGCACACAGCTCCCCGCAAGAAAGCATATCAACAATTCGCAGCCGTTTCGGGTCTGACAAGGCCTTTAAGACTTTGGCGTTCTGAATGTATTTCTGTTCCATAGGATGACCTCACATAGAAAATTTTCTATATTAAAGTATATGCTTTAAATAAAAAAATGTCAATGCGGTTTTCTGTTTATTCTAAAGGGCTGGAAATCTATGTGGCTTTTACGGAATTACACCGATCCGGATGACGTAATTGATGAGAACTATGGATTTTTACTTGACGAATAAATATTACAGGTGTAGTATTACGAGGAGGGGACGGCAGAGAACCAATAGCCAATATTGGGAGCAGCACTCCAGATTGGATAGGGACAGCTGAAATTGAGCACAATCTTTCCAAAGACGAAGAAACGGAAAATTTATCCCGGGAACACGGTTAAACAAATGTATGATGCAATAGCTGCCGCAGGAATCCCTGAATGTCCGCAAGGGAACAGGGAATTAACAAGAATAAATTTCAGAACGCCCGGAAAGGAGTAATTATGATTGGGGATGGCAAAAGGAAAGGCAGAAGAAAAGGAAATTTGAAAAAGGGAAGCATAGCATTAATTTTTCTGGCATTGATTCTTCTTCTGGTCATTCTTACGGCAGGATTTTTCATCTGGAAGATGCAGAACAGCCGGAAATTGACAGCGGAAGACATTTTGAATCAATACGTGAGCAGTTTAAATTCCGGCAGCTATGATGAAATGTATAGCCTTTTGGATGAAGAGAGCCAAAAGAATATTTCCAGAGAGGATTTCATAGAACGCAACCAGAAAATTTATGAAGGAATAGGCGCTTCCGGCATTGCTGTGGAAGTGAGCTCCAGGACGGAGGAAAAACGTACCGGCGGCGTGACAACTCAGAGCCTTACTTATCAGATGTCCATGAATACTTTGGCAGGTGATATCTCTTTTTCACAGACGGCTGTTTTAAATAAAATTAAAGGAGAGGATTACAGACTGTCCTGGGACCACTCTTTGATTTTCCCGGATTTAGAAGCCCAGGACAAGGTACGCATCACCACGTCGGAACCGAAACGAGGCAGTATTTACGACAGAAACGGAATACTTTTGGCCGGGCCGGGAGTAGTTTCCTCGGTGGGACTGGTGCCGGGAAAGATGAGTGAAGAGCCGTCCGAAGATTTAGAGCTTCTTGCAAAGCTTCTGGATACCACTGTGGAGTCCATTCAAAAGAAGCTGTCCGCTTCCTGGGTAAAAGACGATTCCTTTGTGCCTGTCCGGGAAATTGAAAAAAGTGATGTACCGGCGGCGGCTCAGCCGGACAATTTAAAAGACCAGCTGCTTGCAATACCGGGAGTTATGATAACGGATGCAGAAGAACGTGTCTATCCCTTGAAAGAGGCGGCGGCTCACGTAGTAGGGTATTTGCAGAATATTACGGCGGAAGAGCTGGAAAAGCACAGGGATGAGGGGTACAGTGCCAATAGCGTTATCGGAAAGAGCGGCGCGGAATTGCTTTATGAACAGGAATTAAAAGGGACGCCGGGGTGTAAGATTTATATTGTCACATCCGACGGGGAAACGAAAGAAGTTCTGGCTGAAAAGCCGGTTCAGGATGGTACGGATGTGACATTGACCTTGGATGCAAAATTACAAAAGCTTTTGTATGAGCAGTATCAGACCGATAAGAGCGCATCGGTTGCCATGAATCCGAAGACAGGGGAAGTGCTGGCTCTTTTGTCCACGCCGTCCTATGATAATAACCTGTTTGTACTGGGGATGTCGGAACGCGTCTGGAATTCGCTGAATGATAATTCAGACCAGCCGCTGCTGAACCGTTTCCGGGCAACCTTTGTGCCTGGCTCTTCCTTTAAGCCTGTTACTGCGGGAATAGGGCTTACGGCAGGGAAGCTGAATCCGGATGAGGACTTCGGAAATGTGGGAACCAGCTGGCAGAAGGATGCAGGCTGGGGAAATTATTATGTTACCACACTTCATACCTATGAGCCGGTAATTTTAAAGAATGCACTCATCTATTCAGACAATATCTATTTTGCAAAGGCAGCCCTTGCAATTGGAGCAGATGTATTTACGGAGAAGTTAAAAGCACTGGGATTTGGAGAACATATTCCTTTTGCCATTGATATGAGCGTTTCCAGTTACGGCAACAGCGATAAGATAGAGGATGAAATTCAGCTGGCGGACTCCGGCTATGGGCAGGGCCAGCTGCTGGTCAACCCATTGCATTTGGCTGCACTTTATTCTGCATTTGTCAATGACGGAAATGTCATTTCTCCTGTTCTTCGGCTATCAAAGGATCAGCAGAGCAGCTGCTGGATTGAAAATGCGTTCTCCAAAGAAGCGGCAGATACTGTGCGGGAAGACTTGATTCAGGTGATAGAAGATAAAAACGGAACCGGACATGGCTGTAAAATCGATGGACTGAGCCTGGCTGGAAAAACAGGAACCGCGGAGATTAAACAGAGCAAGGGAGACCAGAATGGGACAGAGCTTGGATGGTTTGTCGTATTTACACCGGATGCACAGGGAGAAGATGCTTTTTTGCTGGTGACTATGGTGGAGGATGTGAAAGAGCGGGGCGGAAGCGGCTATGTGGTTGAACGGACCAGGAAAGTGGTGGAAAGCAAATAGGCAAAAAGGTAAAATTTACAGCAAACATATTTATTTTCATCTTTCCTCCGGAGAACTGAACAACTTTTTCAGATCGTTTAACTGCTCATCTGAAATCCTTTCGCTATGCATGTAGTTGGTCATGAGTGCCGATAAATTACCGTCAAAATACTGACTGAGAAAAGTATTGCTTTTGTGTTCCAGATATTCCTCTTGAGTAATAAGGGGAGTATAAACAAAAACGCGGCTTTCTTTGCTGTATGTGACAGCGTTTTTCTTGACTAAACGATTTAAGAGCGTATGAATTGTTTTCGGAGTCCAGGATGTAGAGGCTAAAAGCTTTTCGGTCACCTCATTGGTGCTGATGGGTGAATATTTCCATATGATTTTCATAACCTCGTATTCTGCATCTGATATCTGTGGTATCATACCCATCCCTCCATTTTTATTACATCTGTAATATATTATATCTTCTTCCATTTTGGCTGTCAATCATAGTGTGATTTCCAGGTTGATGCTTTGCTGATTACAAAGGATTCATCAAGTTAATTGTTCATCCTATTTGATAAAAAACAGATGTATTCCGTACATTTATGTCGATTCAGATGTCGCTATTTGTTGAAATTTGTCGCATTCCATGGTAAAATAATCCTTAATCAGAGATATAATTACAGATCATTGAACCGTTAGAAAAGCTGGAAAAAAAGCGGGGAACCGGAAGCCGGAACGGGCTGGGATAAAATTCCGGGACAACAGGATACGTGGAGAAAGACATCAAGGAAAGCTGCAGGCACACGGGCATATTCTCCCCCATCATAATGGAGGAATTGATATGTGTAAAAGATCGGACCAACAGCAAAAGTATTATTTCTCAGACAAGCTCAAAAAACAACTTGCCCAGATACCGCAATACCCCTTAACCATTGTCGAAGCCCCGTCCGGTTTTGGGAAGACCACTGCGGTCAGGGAATATTTAAAAGAGAATCTTCCGCCGGATGCGTGTGAATATTGGTATACCTGCCTGGGGGAATCGGCTTCCACAGCGTGGCTGGGTATTTGCGAGCTGTTTTCCAATGTGGATGATAAAACAGCGGATAACCTGAGAAGCTTAAATATGCCTACGATGGATACGCTTTTTTACACGGCGTCGTGTCTCAGGAATATTTCCTGCCGTGCAGAAACTTATTTGATAGTGGATAATTACCAGCTTGTTGACTGCCAGGTTCCCTTTGAGTTAATGAGCGTTTTTTCCAGGCATGGGAACTCCCGTCTGCACATGATATTTATTACCCAGCAGGTAAAGGCCGGGCATCAATTTTCAATTCTTAACGACAAGATTTATATAATTAATTCGTCCCCGTTTTTCTTTGATAAAGAAGGAACTGCCAATTTGTTTCGTCTGGAAGGCGTTCAGCTCACCAATGAGGAAGCGGAAAACGTATATACATATACCGAAGGCTGGGTATCCGCCATCAGGCTGCAGCTCATCAATTATAAAGAAAGCGGCTCGCTCGATCTTACGGCTGATGTTATGTGCCTGGTGGAAACCGCCATATGGAACAGGCTTACCACGGAAGAAAAGAACTTTCTTCTGGCGGTATCGGTTTTAGGCAGCTTTACGGCGCGCCAGGCGGCCATCATGATGGGTCTGGAAATACTGCCTGAAAGTATCCGGTATTTATTAATGTGTAATGAGTTCATTCGCTTTATTCCCGATCAGCGCCGGTATATTATGCACAGCATTTTACGGGATTATCTGTTAAACCGCTTATACCATGACTTGGGCGAAGCAGATCAGAGCACGGTATACCGCAGAGCCGGGAATGCCTGCGCCGCAGTGGAAGAGTATTGTCAGGCCGCCCATTTCTTTTATCGTGTAAAAGATTTTGACGCCATCCTGTCCTTACCCTTTAGCTGTGAATATTTTGATAACCACAGGGACATATATAAACCCGACTTTATGGAAAAGTTAATCAATGTCTGCCCGAAAGAAACGCTGTGCAGATACCCCTTTACCCTTCTTGTTTTAGGCTATCAGACTCTTGCCTGCGGGCAGTTTGAGGTATACTGCAGAATCTGCGGCCTGCTCAGCCTGATTATCAAAAATGACAGGGGCTTTGATGAGGAGTATCTTCGGAAAGTAAAGGGCGAGTATGCACTTCTGGTTTCCATGAAGGATTATAACGATATAGCTAAATTAAAGAAAGCACAAAAGGCCTCCTGGGAGATTTTGGGAAAGCCTTCTGAGATTATTAAGAGAGATACGGTATGGGGATACACAACCCCATCCTCCCTGAGTTTGTTTTGGCGGGAAAGCGGCAAATTGGAATACACCATACAGCAGATTGAGGAAATGTCATCGATATACCGTAAATTAACCCAGGGCCAGTGGGCCGGTGCGAAGAGCATGATACGCGCGGAGGCAATGCTTTTGCGGGGGGAGGACAGTGAAGCCGAGATCCTTTGCTATAAGGCCCTTTATGAGGCCCGCAGCTATAAACAGATTTATATTTGTTTCTGCGGAGAGCTGACCCTTGCCCGCATTGCTATCCTGCGGGGGGATGCGGAAGGGTATTTTAAGGCCGTAAAGAATATTCAGGCTTATGGGAAAGAGAGCTCCAGTCTTTCCGTGCTGCGCCTGATGGAGCATACCATGTCAGTTATTGGTCTCATACTGGGGATCAAGGATTATGTGGCACAGTGGTTTTATGACATGGAGTCCATAAAAAAGGTATTGTATGCGCCGGTTGTTCCCATCGCACAGATTTTTTACTTATGGATTCTGGTTGTGGATAAGCGTTATAACGAGCTTTATGGAGTTTGCCGGTTTGTTACGGATATGTCCCAGAATCCAACCGGAAGCGTTAAATATTTAATGCCCCTAGTGTACCAGCACATTTTTCTTGCCATGGCAAAGCGAGACAGCGGAAATCATCTGGAAGCGCAGAAGCATTTAAGAGAGGCGCTGGATATCGCAATGCCGGATCAGATTTACCTTCCCTTTGCCCAGATGGATGGAATGGAAAGCCTTCTTTCTGAAATCAGCGGCTGCACGGTCTTAAGTGAACTTTGCAGGCGCCAGCAAAGAGGCGTCAGCATCATAAGAAAAGCCGTCTTTCAGGGGAAATCTCCCCTGACGCCCAGGGAAAGAGAAATCGCCCGGCTTGCCAGGGAGCGGTTAAGCGCCAGGGAAATTGCCGACAAGCTGTTCATAGCGGAAACCACCGTCCGGACGACTCTCAGAAATGTATACAGTAAGCTGGACATTCATTCAAAAGCAGAGTTGAATTTGAAGGAATTTTGACGAAAAAACGAAAATTACTACAAAATTGGGTATGTAAAAAAAAGTAATCTATTGTATTCTTTTATACAATAGATTACTTTTTTTATATTTACGGAAATATCACGCCATCTCAAAGTAAGACCGCTAAAATAACAGAGGCACGAAACGGGATGGAGTTAATCGGCAGGATTCCGGCAGCCGAAGGTGGATTCACAGGGAAAGGGGATGTGAGCATATTTAAAAAGCTTAAAGCCGGAAAATCTAAGTGGAGGAACTCTTATGAATACAACCAGAATAAAAGAAGAAAAAGGGAGCTTTATAAAGAATCTGTCTGTGGGCGGGAAATTAATTGCCGGGTTTGGAATCGTTCTTATTTTAATGATGCTGTCTGCTGCGCTGTCTCTGTACAACATAAACAGCATTGACCGCCAGATCACTTTATACACTCAGTACACGGTTCCCAATGCGGAGCATGTCAGGAGCATGCAGGTGGATATGCAGGGCATTCTTCACACCCTGCTGGAAGCCATAACAGCAGATGACGACCAGGCCGCCAAAGCCGCGCTGGACACAGCGGCAGACTACGGCAAATCCATTGTAGCCGAACTGGATGCTTATGAAAATAACCAGCGGAATCATGACCGGGATGCGGACATTGAAAAACTCCGGGCAGTAATCGCTGAGGCCGCCGGGGAACGGGCTGAAATTAACAAGGTTATGGCCGACCGCTCCGATGCAAATCTTGCCAAGGCCCTGAGCCTGTATCAGGAGGAATACAAGCCCAGAATTGACCAGGCCATGGATACCCTTCTTGGTTTTTCAGCAACCGCCAGGGACCGGGCCGCACAGCAAAATGTTGATTCACAGGCTACAACGGCCAGGGCCTGGTTGACGTTGATTGTTTTCGCTGCGGTATCTGTTCTGCTGACGGTCATTGTCATAAACTCTGTCCGAAAGTCCATACTGACCCCTGTGAATGAAATTGTAAGTGCCTACCGGGAAATATCCAAAGGCAATGTGGGTGTCGAGATCACCTATGAAAGCCGTGACGAGCTGGGACAGATGGCCGAGCTCATCCGTAACAGCAACAGGATGCAGGCGGTTATCCTTGGGGATGTAATCGAAAAGTTTACTCATATTGCAAAGGGAGACCTGCGGATCAAGGTGGAGACGGATTACCCCGGCGATTTCGCAGCGCTGAAAGAAGCGATCATCAATACCGCCGCATCCATCAACCACGCCATGTATACCATCAACACCGCTGCCGAGCAGGTCAGCACCGGCGCCTCCCAGGTTTCCGGCGGAGCACAGGCTCTTGCGGCAGGCTCTACGGAGCAGGCGGCCTCTGTTGAGGAATTGAACGCTTCTGCCATAAAAATCGCGGAACAGGCGGAAGAAAATTCGGCAAACGTAAAAATGGCCGCTCACTACGTGGATGAGGCCGGTTCAGGCGTAAACGCCGGGAACGAGCATATGAAGCATCTTACGGAAGCAATGGCGGAAATCGGCTCCTCCTCGGATCAGATTTCCAGTATCACCAAGGTCATTGAAGACATCGCCTTCCAGACTAACATTCTGGCCCTTAACGCCGCCATTGAAGCGGCCCGTGCGGGCAGCGTGGGAAAGGGCTTTGCGGTTGTGGCCGATGAAGTCCGCAGCCTTGCGGCAAAATCTGCGGAAGCTGCCAGGCAGACCGGCCAGCTGATCCGAAATTCTGCGGACACTGTGTCAAAAGGTGCGCAGATAACGGAACAGACAGCCCGGATTCTTTATAAGGTGAGGGAAAATACCCTGAAGGTGACGGAAAGCTTTTCCAAAATTGAACAGGCATCTGCCCAACAGGCCGGTGCCATCGAGCAGATCCGGCTGGGGCTGTCACAGGTTTCCGCGGTTGTCCAGACCAATGCGGCCACAGCAGAAGAAAACTCCGCAACCAGCGAGAAAATGTCCGCCCAGGCTGCCACTCTGCGGGAGGAGGTCGGCAGGTTTACGCTGGATAAGGAGACAGGCAGCATTTCCATGCTCAAGGATTTGCCACGGTCCCCAAAACCGCTGCCTGAGGCAGGATTTGCTTCGGGAAAATATTAAGACAACTATCTGTTCCTATGGGGGGATTTTATGAAGAACCTATCGATTACCTTAAAGCTGCTGCTGATCAGTATTCCTGCGTTAATTGCCCTTATGGTGATTTCCGTGGTATTTCTCTTCAACATAAACGCTGTTAATAATAACACCCGGCAAATCCTTTATGACGAGCTTTTTGTTCCGACGGCAGCCCTGATCAATGCCGACAGAGATTTTTACCAGGCTTATGTGGCGGAGGATGAGTTTATCCTTCTGCGGACCCGCGGAAACATTATTCCGGAAGATAAGAAAGAAAGTCTTACCGCTGATTTTAAGGAGAATGCAGAGCAGGTACAGACACGTCTGGAGACTGCATATGGGAACATCCGGGACAATAAAGACTTATATGAAAACTTTAAGCATCCAACGGAAGATGTTACGCTCAAAGAGCTTTACGAGCAATTTACCGCCAATTATGACCAATGGCTGAAAACCTATGATGTAGCTGCCGGAACAGGAGATTATGACGCTCATATTGAGGCTTTCCATTCAGCCAGGGAAAATATCAATGTCATGACCGAGCTGCTGGAGGAATATGCAAAGCAGAGCACGGCTGCGATTCAAGGGCAGATCAAAACCTCCACAACAACTTCATTTCTTATAGTCGGAATGATTGTTGTGGTGCTGGCTGTGCTGGCGGTCCGGGTTCTTCTCTATCTGAAAAGAAATATACAGTACATAACCGGTATCAGCAGGCGCATTGCACAGGGAGAGCTGACACTTTCCATTGATGAAAAAACATTTACAAAGGATGAAGTGGGACAGCTGTCCCAGGCAATGGGGCAGATCTTAATCAGGCTCGGTGAATATTACGGCTATATCCGTGAAATAACGTCGGTGCTGGAAACCATGAAGCGGGGAGATATGACCGTAAGCCTGTCCCAGGCCTATGAGGGAGAGTTTGCCTCTATAAAGACAGCTCTTCTTGGCATTTCGTCGTCTCTGAAACAGACCCTGACCTTAATCAACACTGCATCCGAACAGGTCAGTACCGGAGCATCCCAGGTCGCAGGGGGAGCCCAGGCATTGGCGGCGGGTTCCACGGAGCAGGCGGCCTCTGTTGAAGAACTGAATGCTTCTGTCACAAGAATTGCGGAGCAGGCGGCCGAAAACTCAGTAAACGTAAAAGCCGCATCCCGCTACGTAGATGAAGCAGGGGCAGGCGTAAAGGCCGGTAACCAGCATATGAAGCAGCTTACCGAAGCCATGACCGACATCGGCTCCTCGTCAGATCAGATTTCCAATATCACCAGGGTCATTGAAGATATTGCCTTCCAGACCAACATTCTGGCCCTTAACGCCGCCATTGAAGCGGCGCGCGCAGGAAGTGCGGGAAAAGGCTTTGCGGTAGTGGCTGATGAAGTCCGCAGTCTTGCGGCCAAGTCTGCGGAAGCTGCCAGACAGACGGAGGCCCTTATCCGGAATTCCATTGATACCGTATCCAGGGGCGTGGAGATAACCGCCCAGACCGCCCAGATATTGAAGGATGTAGGGATGAATACCCTTAAGGTGACGGAGAGCTTTTCCAATATTGAACGGTCCTCTGCAGATCAGGCCAGTGCCATTGAACAGGTGAAAATCGGGCTTTCCCAGGTGGCCTCGGTCGTGCAGACAAATGCGGCAACTGCGGAAGAAAACTCCGCCACCAGCGAAGAAATGTCCGCCCAGGCGGTTACCCTGCGGGAGGAAGTAGGAAAATTTAAGCTTTAGGCAAATATTAAGAATTCCAGGTGCTTTACAGATCGGCTGCATTTCCCCCAGGACAGGGCGGGCTGCAGCCGGTTTGGCAGTATTGACTCCGCCATAAAGTGTGGTATCATGAATTCAAGGCCATAGTCCGATTGGAAAGGAGAAAGAAGGATCAATTGTTTTCCAATTTCTTTTCAAGCTAGCTGATTTGAACAGTAATAAGGGACCGGTGTAAAATGAAAATTTGCACCGGTTCTGCTTTTTTATAGAAGCAAATCCTATAAAATGTCATTTCCTCTTGCAGAGCGGAGCTTTCAGAGATATAATTTTATACTGTTTGCAAAGTGTTTATTTACAGATGAATCGAAATACAGGAGGTAGAAGTATGCAGACTGAAGGTCACACGGTAAAGAATATTGTAAACCGTTACCGCAGTTTTCGTTATGCACTGATATTGGAAGGCATTGTTATAGGAGCCATATCCGGATTTATGGTTGTATTGTTCCGGTATCTTTTAACCTGCATGGATGGGCTGCTTCATTCGGCTCTGAGTTATGGGAAAGACCACACCTGGTTCCTGCTGGTGTGGTTTGTCTTTTTGGCCGCCGCGGCAGGCGTTGTGGCCCTTTTGCTTAAATGGGAGTCCTTTATATCGGGAAGCGGTATTCCCCAGGTAGAAGGAGAAATGATCGGGGAATTGGACCCCTGCTGGTGGAAAGTACTTGCCGCAAAGCTTGCAGGCGGTCTGCTGTCCATAGGCTGCGGCCTGTCTCTGGGAAGAGAAGGTCCCAGCATCCAGCTGGGGGCCATGGCGGCCAAGGGCTTCTCCCGCTTTACCGGGGCGGCAAAAACAGAGGAAAAGCTGCTGATTACCTGCGGCGCCAGCGCGGGACTTTCCGCCGCCTTTAATGCACCCATTGCAGGTGTCCTGTTTTCCCTGGAAGAGGTTCACAAGCATTTTTCCCCGGAGGTTCTGCTGTCCACCATGGCATCCTCCATCACTGCGGACTTTATATCCAGAAATGTTTTCGGCTTACAGCCTGTTTTTAATTTTCAGATTGACCGGCTGATTCCCCTGCCCGTCTATGGTCATGTCATTCTTCTGGGCGTAATTCTGGGAGGTCTGGGGGTGGTGTATAACACCTGCCTTTCAAAGACCCAGGATTTATACCAGCGGATTCCCAGCCAGACTTTAAGGCTTATGATCCCGTTTTTCCTGGCGGGAGTATTTGGCTTCTGCTATCCGTCCGTATTAGGCGGAGGTCATCCCCTGGTTGAAGTCCTGTCCTCGGGAAATATGCTGCTGGGGGCTTTATTCCTGCTTCTGGTTCTAAAATTCAGCTTTTCCATGATAAGCTTTGGCTCCGGTGCGCCCGGCGGAATTTTCCTGCCCCTTCTGGTCCTTGGAGCTGTTATCGGAAGCATCTATTACAGCGGGGCAGGAATGGTGACGGACTCCCTGGACGGACTATTAGGTAGCTTCATCATTCTTGGTATGGCCGGGTATTTCTCCGCAATCGTCCGCGCGCCGATTACGGGAATTATCTTAATCAGTGAAATGACCGGCTCCCTTTCCCATCTGCTGTCCCTTTCCCTGGTTTCCCTTGTCGCCTATGTGGTCCCGGACCTGATGAAATGTGCGCCCGTATATGACCAGCTTCTTCACCGCCTTCTTTCCAGGCTGAATCCTGACAAGGCCTCCTTTCCCACAGGGGAGAAAGTCCTGGTGGAGGGAAGAATTTTTCACGGAAGCGAAGCAGAGGGACGGAAGGTCTGCCAAATCCAGTGGCCCAGCACCTGTCTTCTCATATCCCTGATGCGGGGAGAGGCGGAATTTGTCCCAAGAGGAGAGACAAAGCTTGCGGCAGGGGATAAAATCGTGGTTCTCTGCGATGAGACAGCCCAGGGAAAGCTTCACCGGATGCTGAAAGAAACCTGTGAGTCCGTGAAGATGGAGCGCAGGGAGGAAAAGTAGATAAAGCTTGAAATGCTTTACAGACACCGGAGAACATGATATTCTGGAACAATGTGTCAGGGAAATCCTGCAGAAAGTGAAATATTATTTGAAAGAAAAGGAACCTGTGTGATATGCTGAAAAATCAACTATACAAGGGAATACTGTTTACGGCTGCTTCCGCCGTTATTTTCGGATTCACGCCTATTTTGGCCAGAATTTCCTATGACGGAGGGGCGAACGGGATCACCATGACCTTTCTGCGCTGCTTTCTCGCCCTGCCGGTTTTATTTGGGATTTTAAAGATAAAGGGAGAGCCTCTGGCATTGGAGCCGGACAGCAGAATACCTGTGTGCCTGTGCGGTTTTTTCGGGGCGTTTGCAACAACGGTTACCCTGTATGGGTCTTATTCCTACATACCTGTTGGGATGGCAACCACCCTTCATTTTATCTATCCGGTTCTGGTAAATATGGGCTGCATTCTTATTTTTAAGGAAAGGGCTACCCTGAAAAAGATGATGGCCCTGGTGTGCGGGATCGTCGGTATTTTCCTGTTCATGGAGAACTTTTCCGCCGGTTCGGGAAGCGGAAAGGGCATCTTCCTGGCCCTCATATCCGGGCTTCTCTTCAGCATCCATATGATTGTGATGGATAAGTCAAGGGTTAAGGATATGTATTATTTTAAGCTGTCCTTTTACCTATGCTTATTCGGCGCTGTTTTGTCAGGAATTTACGGAGGCCTGACGGGTCAGCTTACATTCCATCTGACCGGCCAGGCCTGGCTCTTCGCATTTTTCGTATCCATCTTTGCTTCTGTGGGGGCCATCACCCTGCTTCAGCTTGGAATCCGTTATACCGGAGCTTCCAGCGCAGCAATTCTTTCCACACTGGAGCCCATTACCAGTGTGATTTTGGGCGTTCTGGTTCTTGGGGAGTATTTTACGGCGAGAAAGATCGGGGGATGCATCTGTATTCTGGCAAGTGTAGTTCTGATTGCCTTTACAGGGAAAAAACGTGTTCATTCTAAAGAGACTTAAAATGAAGTTTCCCTAAAACAACATGAAAGATAAAGCCGCCCAGGCAGGTGGCAAACAGATAAACCGCATTTCCTATGGAGATTCCGTACTTTAAGGCAATTTCATGAAAAACGATCTGGGCCGAGGGGTAATAGGGGGAGATATAAAACATATCCGCCTGCCCCAGCGGCTTCGCTGTCCTGTTAATAATAGAAGCGATGATGCAGCAGGCCAGAAATAAGGGAATCGTCCGGGCAAATCCCCGAAGGGAAGGATCGGAAAGGCGGGAAAAGGCGATGGCAAGGCCGATGTAGATGAGCAGCAGATGCCAGATGAGCCCATGGAGCGTTAAGAACCAGTAGGAATGGAAAAGTCCCGACGGTTCGGCCAGGGCCATGATACCGCCTAAGAGGTTAAAATCCTGCATGAAAGTGCAGAGGATTGTTTTTTTGTCCCTGGAGGGCACAAAGGGCAGGACCAGGCAGAAGTACATGGGAAGGCTGCACAGCTGAAATGGAAAATACCACCAGTTATAGGTCTGCTGGTTTACCACGTAATACAAAAAAAGCTGTTTCCAGCATTCGGTGGCCGCCAATAGAAGGCCGCAGAAAAAAAACAGGCGGTGAAGCCTGGACCCCTTCACTTCCCTGGCGGTGTAATAAGCCAGCAGGACAGCCGCAGAAAGCCCTATGGCGACAAATGCGATATGAAAAAGGGAGTAGGGCGCCGGAGGATTCATGGGCCAGGCGGTGCTTTCAATAATGTTTTTCATAATTCATTTCCTTCATTTCTATCACTGGTTCTGATTCAAGCTTATTATATAGGATAGCCCGAAAACCTGCAAGATAAATGAAGTTTCTTAAGAAAAATAAGAAGCTTCTTTTTATTGGGGACTTGATTAATTCCGAAAATGCTATATAATGTATAAATGATACTTTATAATTATGCAGACTTCTGCATATAAGAGGAGGAAACTATTATGAAAAAGAATGTATTATCCATAGCAGCAGCTGTCTGTATGGCAGCAGTGTTAACTGCCTGCGGCGGCTCAGGAACAACAACAGAGACAACCAAGGCGGCAGGAGGGGAGACCACAGCAGCAGGCGCAGCGGAAACTTCCGCAGCCGATGGGAAAACGGAGGCAACAACGGAAGCGGGAGGAAAGCTGGTCATGGTAACCAACGCAGAATTCCCTCCATATGAATTCCATGAAAACAACGATATTGTGGGCATTGATGCCGATATCGCAAAGGCCATTGCTGAAAAATTAGGCATGGAGCTGGAAATCCAGGATATGGCTTTCGATTCCCTGATTCCGGCGGTTCAGTCCGGTAAGGCTGATTTTACCGCAGCAGGAATGACCGTCAACGAGGACCGCAAGAAAAATGTGGACTTTACTGATACTTATGCAGAAGCAGCTCAGGTAATCATCGTAAAGGACGGCAGCGAGATCGCAACTCCCGATGACTTAAAAGGAAAGAAGATCGGCGTGCAGACCGGTACCACCGGAGACATTTATGCAGAGGATATCGAAAACGGAGAGATCCAGCGCTTTAACAAGGGCATGGAAGCAGTTATGGCCCTTAACCAGGGAAAGATCGATGCAGTCATCATTGACCGTGAGCCTGCAAAAGTATTCGTGAAAGAAAATGCCGGCTTAAAGATCTTAGACGAAGCATTTACAGAGGAAGAATACGCCATTGCAGTGAAAAAGGGCAATACCGAGCTTCTTGACAGAATGAACGGCGCCATTAAGGAATTAAAGGAATCCGGCGAACTGCAGAAGATCGTGGATAAGTACATTACCGCTGAATAAGAAAAAGGAAGAGAGCCATGTGGGAAAAGCTAAGAGATGATTTTTACCAGAATTTTATCGCAGATAACCGTTGGAAATACATTGCCGACGGCCTGCAGAACACGTTAAAGATCACGTTTTTTGCGGTATTGATCGGTATTTTGCTGGGATTTCTGGTTGCGGTTGTCCGTTCGACCTATGAAAATACCGGAAAGCTTAAGATACTAAACGCTGTCTGCAGCATTTATTTAACGGTGATCCGCGGTACGCCGGTGGTTGTACAGCTGATGATCATGTATTTTGTCATTTTTGCCGTCAGTGATCCCGGTCAGGTGTTTACGGCGGTTATGGCTTTCGGCATCAACTCCGGCGCTTACGTGGCTGAAATCTTCCGAAGCGGTATCAGCTCCATTGAAAGAGGGCAGTTTGAGGCGGGCCGCAGCCTGGGCTTTAACTACGCCCAGACCATGTGGTTCATCATCATGCCCCAGGCCTTTAAAAACGTGATTCCAACCCTTGCCAATGAGTTTATCGTTCTGTTAAAGGAAACCTCTGTGGCCGGTTACATAGGCCTTCAGGATCTGACAAAGGGCGGAGATATTATCAAAAGCCGTACTTATTCCGCATTTATGCCCCTGATGGCCGTGGCTCTCATTTATCTGGTCATGGTCATGGTATTTTCCTATCTTGTAAAATTGTTAGAGAGGAGGCTGCACAGAAGTGAACATTAATAACGCAGAAAAGCCTCTGATCCAGGTGCGGAACCTGGGGAAAAAATTCGGGGACATAGAGGTGTTAAAGGATATTTCCGTGGACATTTATAAGGGGGACGTGGTTTGCGTCATCGGCCCCTCCGGTTCCGGAAAGAGCACCTTTCTCCGCTGCTTAAACCGTTTGGAAGAGCCCACCGGAGGCCATATTCTTTTTGAGGGTGTGGACATTGTGGATAAGAAAACCGACATTGACAAGCACCGCCAGAAGATGGGCATGGTATTCCAGCAGTTTAATTTATTCCCCCACATGACCATCATGAAAAATCTGACCCTTGCGCCTATGAAGCTTCAGGGACGAAGTGAGAAAGAGGCCCAGGAGCAGGCTTTTCAGCTTCTTCAAAAGGTAGGGCTTTCCGACAGAGCCCAGTCTTACCCCAACCAGTTATCCGGCGGACAGAAGCAGCGTATCGCCATTGTCCGCGCCCTTTGCATGAATCCTGAGGTAATGCTCTTTGACGAGCCGACTTCCGCCTTGGATCCTGAGATGGTGGGCGAGGTGTTAAATGTTATGCGGGAGCTGGCCGAGGAAAAGATGACCATGGTGGTGGTTACCCATGAAATGGGCTTTGCCCGTGAGGTGGGCACCAGGGTCATGTTCATGGATGGCGGCTATTTCCTGGAAGAGAACGAACCGAAAGAGTTCTTTGCCAATCCGAAGAATGACAGATTGAAGCTGTTTTTAAGCAAGGTTCTTTAATATTCCATGCTCTCCCTGTAAGGAGCCGTTTTCCCGTGAAAACGCTCCTTTGGGGAGGGCATATTTTTTTTTGCATCCCCCATCCGGTATAATGGACGGTTGCCCTTTTGCGGGCAGATATGGTAAAATAGGCGAATGAGAAATTAAAGGCAGGATAAAAAATGTATTGTATGAGTGTGAGCCATAAGAAAGCTCCCGTGAGCATCCGGGAGCGGTTTTCCTTCAGCCAGGAGGAAAAGGCGGAATTTATGGAACGGTTGACGGCCCAGGAGGCGGTGACCGGCGTTGTGGTGCTCTGCACCTGCAACCGAAGCGAGATTTATGTTTCAGGGACCAAGAATGCAATCGGCGTTCTCCAGCGGGAGGTGGCGGCTTTTAAACAGGTCAGGCTGGAGGAGCTGCTTAAATATTTAAATATTTACAGCGGGGAAAATGCCATTGGCCACCTGTTTAAGGTGGCCTGCGGCTTTGACTCCATGGTGCTGGGGGAGGATGAGATCCTGGGCCAGGTAAGGGACGCCTACCAGCTGTCCAGGGAACGGGGAGGGGCGGATTATGAGCTGAATGTGCTGTTCCAGAAAGCAATGGCCTGCGCAAAACGGATCAAAACGGATACCAATTTATCCAGAACCCCCTTATCCGTTGCAACCCTTGTGGCTAACGAGGTCTTCCGCTTTGAAAAAGAGGGGGGAGAAAAGAATGTAATGGTCATCGGCATGACAGGAAAGATGGGAACCACCATCACGAAAAACATTTTGAGCAAACCGGGCATCCGGGTCACCGGAACGGTCAGGAGCCATAAGGCGGATATGACCGTGGAGGCGAGGGGAGAACGGGTGGAGATCATCCATTACAGGGACCGCTATGAATACATGGATCAGATGGATATCGTTATCAGCGCCACCTCGGGACCTCATTATACCGTAACCTATGAGGAGCTGTCCGGGAAGCTTTCGGAGAAAAAGAAGCGGCTGTTTATGGATGTGGCGGTTCCTGTGGACGTGGACCCTGAGGTCGGCACAGTGGAAGGCCTGACCCTTTATGACATCGATTATTTTGAAACCCTTTCGAGGAATAATACGGAAATAAAGCTGAAAGAGCTTGACCGGGCGAAAGCCATTATGGAAGAGGAACTGGATGAGGCAGTCAAGGAAATGGTATTCCATCCCTATGTCAGAAGGATGGAGGAGCTGAAAGAGGCATTTTCCGGAAAAGGGCTGGATACCCTGCTGTATCAGATCAGGGACCACGTTTCCAGCGAGGACCTAAAGGTGGTATTGAGAACATTAGACGGCCTGGAAGGCTGGATCAGGGAGGGATGACTGTGGCTTATTTTCCGTTTTTTGTGGATATCGCAGGGAAAAAGTGCCTCATTGTGGGCGGAGGAGGGGTGGCCTACCGGAAAGCCCTGGTCCTTAAGGATTACGGCCCGGTAATCACCGCAGCAGCGCCGCAGATGAGCCCGGAGATGGAGGCTCTCTCAAGGGAAATGGGCGGCCAGCTTCACTTAAAATACAGGGAATTTAGGGAGTCGGATCTGGAAGACGTGGATTTTGTGGTGGCAGGGACCTCGGATGAGAGCGTAAACCGCCGCATATCCGCTCTGTGCAGGGAGAAAGGGATTCCGGTAAATGTGGTGGATATGCAGGAGGAATGCAGCTTTATCTTTCCGGCTCTGATTAAGGAGAAAGAGATCGTTGTGGGCATTTCCACCGGAGGAAGCTCCCCCACCATTGCCCAGTATTTGAAGGCGAGCTTTAAAAAGGTTATTCCCAAGGGCTTCGGAGAGCTTTCCCGGCAGCTGAAAGCTTACCGGGAAACGGTGAAGGACCAGGTGGATTCTCCGTCCCTGCGAAAGGAAATCTTCCAGGCCATGGTGGAGGAGGGAATCCGCCGGGGAGGAACCTTAACAGAGGAAGAGGCAAAAGTGCTGATAGCGCGGAAGCTGGCAGAAGAAGCCGGAAAAAGAACTGACAGAAAGGAAGCTGGCAAATCATCATGAATAAGACAATTCGCATCGGAACGAGAAAAAGCGCCCTTGCGGTAGCCCAGGCAAAGCTGGTGGCCGATGCTTTGACCGCCGCCTTTACCGCCGAGGGAAGCACTCTGGCCGCAGAGCTGGTATTAAAGCAGACAGAGGGAGACCGGATTCTTCATAAGCCCCTTTTGGAATTCGGAGGAAAGGGCGTGTTTGTGGCGGAATTCGAACAGGCGCTTTTGCAGGGAGAGATTGATTTGGCCGTCCACAGCGCAAAGGACCTGCCCATGGAATTGGAAGAGGGCTTGGGGATTCTTGCCGTCCCAAGGAGAGAGGACCCGAGAGATGTGCTGGTGACCTTAAGGGGCAGCAGTCTTTTGGAAAAGCAGGAGATCACCATCGGAACCTCCAGCTTAAGAAGAAAGGTCCAGATCGAAGAGATAGGAAAGACCATGTGGCCGGAGGCCTCGGTGGTATGCCGGAATCTGAGGGGCAATGTGCAGACAAGGCTTTTAAAGCTGGCGGCGGGAGAATTTGACGGAATTCTTCTGGCCGCTGCCGGACTCATCCGCCTTGGCCTGCAAAATGACAGCCAATATGATTTCCATTATTTTGACTGTGAGGAATTTATTCCGGCCGGGGGTCAGGGCATTCTTGCGGTGGAAGGACGGCTGGGCTCCGGACATGAAGCCCTGGTAAAGATGATTGAGGATGAAGAGGCCAGGCTGTGCCTGACCCTGGAGCGAAGGATCTTAAGGCTTATGGAAGCAGGCTGTCATGAGCCTGTGGGCGTGTACGCAAGGCTTATGTACGGGCGTCTGGAGATTTTCGGCATCAGCAGGCGGGGAGAGGATACAAAGAAGGTCCACATATGGGGAGAAACAGACGAAGTGGAGCGGCTGGCCCGCCTCGTTGCAGATAGTCTGTCATAACGGCGAAGGCGCAGATACAGCGAAAGCCATCACAGAAAACCGCTCATAAGTATAGGAGCATAAGGGAGAATGGAATGAAAGAAACAGGAGTTGTCTATCTGGTGGGAGCAGGGCCCGGAGATCCGGGACTTATTACGGAAAAGGGGCTTTCCAGGCTTCGCACATGCGATGCGGTGGTCTACGATTCCCTGATTTCGGACCGCCTTCTTGAGGAAGTGCCAGAGGGGTGCCGGAAAATCTATGTTGGAAAACGGGCCGGGGCCCATTCCATGAAGCAGGAGGACATCAGCCGCCTGCTGGTGGAGCTTGCCAAGGAGGGCCACAAGGTGGTCAGGCTGAAAGGGGGGGACCCCTTTGTCTTCGGGCGGGGCGGGGAGGAAATTCAGGCTCTTTCCGGCGCCGGAATCTCCTTTGAGGTGGTTTCCGGCGTCACTTCTGCGGTGGCAGCCCTTGGGGCCGCCGGAATTCCGGTGACCCACCGGGCCGTCAGCAGAAGCTTCCACGTCATGACAGGCCATACCCTTTCCGGGGACGGAACTCTTCCCCTTGATTTTGATGCATTTGCAAGGCTTTCCGGAACCCTGGTGTTCCTGATGAGCCTTGGAAATCTCCCCCTCATCGTAAAGGGGCTTCTGGAACAGGGAAAATCAGGGGAAACGCCGGCTGCGGTCATTGAAAACGGAACCCTTCCCGGGCAAAGAACCGTGCGGGCAGCCCTTTGCCGCATCGGAGAGAAAGTTTTAGAAGAGGGAATCAAAAGCCCTGCCATTCTGGTGGTGGGGGAAACGGCGGCTCTGGATTTTTCCTCCACCTTAAAGCAGCCTTTGGAAGGATGCCGCATCGGAGTGACGGGCACGGCCTCCTTTGCCGGAAAGCTGAGGCAGGAGCTGGAAGCCATGGGAGGGCTGACAGAATGCCTCTTAAGCCTTTCGGTGAAATCCTTCCGGGGAGAGATGGCCATGAAAAAGGCTTATGAAAACCTGGCTACCTATACCTGGGTGGTCTTTACCAGTGCAAACGGAGTTCGTGAATTCTTTAACGGTCTTTTGGAGAGCGGCTGTGATTTTCGGTCCCTGGGCCATGTGAAATTTGGAACAGTGGGAAAGGGAACGGCACAGGAGCTTTTCCGGTTCGGATTCCGGGCGGATTATACGCCTCAAAACTATTGTACAAAGGATTTGACAGAGGGCTTGAAAAGCCTTGTTTCTCCGAGAGACAGGCTTTTGATTCCCCGGTCTTTGGGAGGCTCTGAGGAGCTGAACCAGATCCTGGATGAAGCCGGGATTTCCTATGATGATGTGGCCCTGTACCGGGTGGCCTGTGAAGGAAAAGAGGGGGAAACCAGAAAGGAAGCCTTAGGCTCCCTGGATTATCTGACCTTTGCCAGCGCTTCCGGTGTAAATGCATTTTTTGAAAACGGAGCGGAAGAGACCAGAAAAGCCCTTGAAGGGGTTTCCATTGCCTGCATTGGGGATATTACGGCAAAAGCCCTTATGGATCATGGAAGAAAGGCCGATATTGTGGCAGAGTCATATACTGTCTCCGGCATGGCGGAAGCCATCTGCCGGGACTGGAAGGAAAGGAGAGGCAGGTCTAAATGAAATCAGAGCAGTCAAAAGCATTATTTGAGGAATCAAGGGAATATTTTCCAGGAGGAGTCAACAGTCCGGTCCGGGCCTTTGGCTCTGTGGGAGGCGTTCCCGTATTTGTAAAGAAAGCGTCGGGCTCTCATATTTACGATGAGGACGGAAATGAATATATTGATTATGTAAACTCCTGGGGGCCCTGCATTCTGGGACACGGCTATGGTCCGGTGGTTGAGGCGGTGCGGGAGGCCTGTCTGGACGGCTTATCTTTCGGCGCTCCTACAAAAAAAGAGCTGGTTTTGGGAAAGCTTATCAGGGAGTGCATCCCATCCATGGAAATGATGCGCATGGTCAGCTCCGGCACAGAGGCGGTCATGAGCGCCATCCGGGCAGCCAGAGGCTATACGGGCAGAGACAAGATCGTGAAATTCAAGGGCTGCTATCACGGCCACTCCGACGGGCTTTTGGTAAAGGCGGGCTCCGGAGCCCTGACAGGCTCTGCCCCTGACAGCGCAGGCGTTCCGGCTTCCTATACGGAGCACACCCTTCTTGCCCAATATAATGGGGAGGATTCCGTGAAAGAGCTGTTTCATAAGTTTCCCCGGGATATTGCTGCGGTCATTGTGGAACCGGTAGCCGCCAACATGGGCCTTGTGGCACCAAAGCCAGGCTTTCTGGAATTTTTAAGAGAAATTACTTCCCGGCACGGAGCCCTTCTCATTTTTGACGAGGTGATTACCGGCTTTCGCATGGGGCTTGGGGGAGCTCAGGGATATTACGGAGTGATTCCCGATTTAACCACCCTGGGAAAGATCGCAGGCGGCGGGATGCCCATGGGAGTTTACGGAGGAAAGAAGGAGATCATGGAAGTGGTGTCCCCGGTGGGAAAGGTCTATCAGGCGGGAACCCTTTCCGGCAATCCCATTGCAACGGCGGCGGGCATTGCCACCCTTAAGGCCCTGATGGAGAATCCGGGACTCTATGCTTCTCTGGAGGAGAAAGCGGGAAGGCTTGTGGCGGCTCTTCGGGAAAATCTCCCCAAAGCCCAGGTAAATCAGGCAGGCTCCTTATTCAGCGTATTTTTCTCTGAGCATCCGGTGGTGGATTATGAATCCGCTTTAAGCTCTGATACGGGAAAGTATGCAAAATATTTTCACTATTTGCTGGACCACGGCATTTATACGGCTCCCTCCCAGTTTGAGATCCTTTTCTTATCAGCGGCCCACACGGAGGAAGACATTGAAAAAACATGTGAGGTCATAAGAAAAGGGGCGGAAAGTAAAACTTTATAACCGTAAATTTTGCCTTACAGAATCTAAAAGAACCATAAATTGTATTAACATTTCCGATTATCTATTGATAAATAAGCCAATTTGGTATATTTTATACCTATGTACAACGATAATAAATGGGACCAAAGGAGGCTGAATATTATATGGACTATTTGGTTGTGTATACAAGTAAAACCGGCAATACCCAGAAGGTAGCCATGAAGATTTTCGAGGCCCTTCCCGAAAAATCCAAGGACATTGTCCGGCTGGAGGATTTGCATGGGGAGGAAGCGGACACCTATTTCGTGGGATTCTGGAACAACCGCGGCACCTGCAACAAGGAGGTGCTGGATTTTCTTTCCGATCTTCACGGCAAGCGGGTGGCTCTCTTTGGCACCTGCGGCATGGCTGGAAACAAGGAATATTATAAGCAGGTGGAAAAGCAGGTGTCTGTCTTTCTGCCGGAGGATAACGAATATCTGGGATGCTTTCTCTGCGGAGGCAAGATGATGCCTCAGATACTGGAAAAGTACAGACAGATGCAGGCGGTTCACGACACGCCCCAGATCAGGGCCATGATATCCGCCTATGAGGACGGGATGCTTCATCCCAATGAACAGGATTTTCAGAATGCCTGCGAATTTGCAGAGTCGGTTATTAAAGGTAACAAAGGATAAAGGAGGAGCAGAATGGGTTTAAAAGACGACGACGGTTCGCAGAAAAATCCGAAAAAGTCATTTATTTATTATTACGCGATCGTTATGATCCTGATGATCGTATTCAATTCCCTGACGGTTCCATGGATTGAATCCAAGGCCGTAAAAGAGGTTTCCTACAGCGAGTTTTTGGAAATGGTGGATCAGGGAAAGGTCCAGGCAGTGGCAAAGACAGAGACAGAGATTCAGTTTAAGTCCGATACGGGAAAAAAGGATCTGGAGGGAAAGCCGGTTTACGATGTCTATAAAACGGGACTTTGGCCCGACGATACCTTAACGGAGAGGCTGCTGGCCCATGATGTGCAGTTTGAAAAGACCATTGTGGTGCAGATGTCTCCGATTCTCTCTTTCCTGATGACCTGGATCATTCCCATCCTGATTTTTATTTTCCTGGGAAATTTCCTGTCCGGGCAGGTCCAGAAGCGGATGGGCGGCGGAAACGCCATGACCTTTGGAAAGTCCAATGCAAAGATTTATGCTGAATCAGAGACAGGCAAAACCTTCCGGGATGTGGCCGGGCAGGAGGAGGCCAAGGAGGCCTTAAAGGAAATCGTGGATTTTCTTCACAATCCCCAGAAATACGCGGATATCGGAGCTTCCCTGCCAAAGGGCGCACTTTTGGTAGGCCCTCCCGGAACAGGAAAGACCCTTCTTGCCAGAGCAGTGGCCGGAGAGGCCCATGTGCCTTTCTTCTCCATATCCGGTTCGGAATTTGTGGAAATGTTTGTGGGCATGGGCGCTGCAAAGGTCAGAGACCTATTCAAACAGGCCAATGACAAAGCACCCTGTATTGTATTTATCGATGAGATCGATACAATAGGAAAAAAACGTGACGGAGGAGGTTTCTCCGGAAACGATGAACGGGAACAGACCTTAAACCAGCTTTTAGCGGAAATGGACGGATTCGACGGCAAGAAGGGCGTGGTCATTCTGGCCGCCACCAACCGCCCTGATTCCCTGGATAAGGCCCTTTTGAGGCCGGGCCGTTTTGACCGGCGGATTCCGGTGGAGCTTCCCGATTTAAATGGAAGGGAAGCCATTTTAAAGGTTCACGGCAAAAATGTGAAGCTGTCCGATGATGTGGATTTCCACGGAATCGGCCTGGCTACGGCAGGGGCCAGCGGTGCGGAGCTTGCCAATATCATTAACGAGGCAGCCCTGCGGGCAGTCCGCATGGGCAGAAAGACCGTAACACAGAGAGATTTAGAGGAAAGCGTGGAGGTGGTCATTGCCGGCTACCAGAAAAAGGACGCTTCCGTCAATGTGGAAGAGCGGAAGATCATCGCTTACCACGAGGTGGGCCATGCCCTGGTTGCGGCCTCCCAGAATCACTCGGCTCCGGTCCATAAGATCACCATTATTCCCAGAACCTCCGGGGCCTTAGGCTATACCATGCAGGTGGATGAGGAAGAACGCCATCTTCTGACCAAGGAGGCGGCCTTAAGCAAGATCGCCACCTTCACCGGAGGAAGAGCGGCGGAGGAGCTGATCTTTCAGACAGTTACCAGCGGGGCCTCCAATGATATTGAACAGGCCACCAGAATTGCCAGAGCCATGGTGACCCGCTACGGCATGAGTGAAGAATTTGACATGGTGGCCCTGGAAACGGTGACCAACCAGTACTTAGGTGGAGATACCTCTCTTGCCTGCTCCCAGGATACGGCAAAGCAGATCGACGACGCCGTCATCCGTATCGTCAGAGGACAGCACCAGAAAGCCCTTCAGATCCTTAAGGATCATGAGGGAAAGCTTCATGAGATCGCAGAATACCTTCTGGAACGGGAAACCATTACAGGAGAGGAGTTTATGGAAATCTTCAACAGAGAAGACGGTCCAGCCACTCCCCCGAAAACAGAAAATGAAACAGACGCTTTGTCACCGGATTCCCAAGAAGAAGACAGAGAACCAGTGATATAAACAACAGGAGCAGCAGGCTTTCGGGCCGGCTGTCCCAAGAGAGGCCGTCTGCCTTTGCCGCTTTGATAAAAAAGCCGTGCAAAAGGTAGACGGCCATTGTATTTTCTCCCAAAAGGGACAGGAAAGGCAGCCTCCGGTCCGGCAGGAAGAAGAGAAGACTTAAGGTCCAGGCTCCGGCATTTAAAAGCAGGAGACCGCGTATCCACAGGGTGTAGTTTCCCCTTTGGTAGGAAAGAGCGTGGTACAGCCAGCCGGGCTCCATGGCTGAACGGTTGAGCCAGAGAAGAACCAGGCCGGAAGCGGCTGCGGGAACAGCCAGAAGCACAAGTCGGGGAAGTATTCCTGATTCCCTATTATGGAATAGTTCCCCGCTGGGGAGCAGTTTTCCCCTGCGGATTGGTTCTCCATTGCAGAACAGTTTCCCATTGCGGTATAAGTACCCTGCCAGAAAGAAAGGAAACAGGACAAAGGTCCTGGAAAGGCTGAACCGGTAGCCGATCCAGGGAACAAAGCCGATGAAAAGGGCCAGGGCTATGGATACCCCAAGGAGCCAAAGCCCCAGGTGAAGATACCGGCTTATGAGAGGCAGGAGCAGGAGCCAGAAAGCTATGGACATTAAATACCACAGAAGCCAGTAGGGCCGTGTAAATGGCTGGGAAAAGGTTTCCTTAAGAAAGCCCCTGTCAAATGCCACATAAAGAATCTGAAAGCAGAGATAGGGATAGAGGACTCCCTGAACCAGCCGTTTTGGATTCCACTTCGCAAAATAGCCGGAGCAGAAAGCAAAGGCCGGCATGTGAAAGGAGTAGATTGCCAGATAAAGAAAGCTCTCAGCTCCTCCCGGACAGAGCTCCAGCAGATGGCCCAATACCACAAGAAAAATCAACGCCCCTTTTTCATTGTCCATTTTATAATTCCTTTTTTTCTCTTCCATTGTCGACCTGATCCTTATGTTTTCTTTAATATTTCCGCATACATCCAGCCGTTGTATTTAAAGACAGACTGATCCTTTAAAATAGACATCTGCCTGCGCCAGCCCCGGGGAGACTGGCCCATAAGGTCCAGGAAATGGCGGTTGAAGCTGGATATGGAGTGAAACCCTACCCGTTCGGAGATGCTTAAGACCGATTCCTCTGTCATCCGCAGTAAGTCCGCGGCTTTCCGGATCCGGGTGGCGTTTAGATGTTCCAGGGGCCGGGACCCCATGATGGAGGAAAACAGCCGGCGGAAATGGGTAGGGCTTAAGCCGCATAAAAGCGCCAGATTTTCCATGGGGAAGTCCTCCATATAGTGATACCGGATAAAATCCAGAGCCGGTGCGATGACCAGGGCGTTTTCCGGCTGGCTGTCCTTAAGCCTGTGGCTGTCTGCGTCGATCCGCAGGAGATTGGATGCCAGAGCCAGAAAAAGTCCCCGGACTCCAAGCTCGTACCCTGCCTCCTTTTTCTTCATTTCTTCAATGAGCTCCGTTACCAGGGAATGAATGACCGGATAATCCTTTTTCCCCATAATCAGGCTCAAATGATGCTGGGACAGGGAAAGCAGATCCACCTGGTGAAGGTCCGCCCCGGAGAAAAACGGATGGAGAAGCTCTCCCACGTCCACGAAGAGATAAGACCATTTGCTGGCGGTTCCCGGTGAGCTGTAGGTGGTGTGGGGGATGTCGCAGGAAACCACGGTCACATCCCCGGCCTGAAAGGGGTGGGAGGTATCCTCGAATTTCATGGTCCCGCTGTCCGTCTCGCAGAGGCCGATTTCCAGACAGTTGTGGATGTGGAGGCGCCCGGAAGGCACGTCGGAGATGCGCCAGTGCTCCCCTGTCAGGAGCAGGACGGGAAAATGGGCCGGCAGGTCATAATTCCTGAATTCAATGACGGTCTTTTTCTTTCTGGACATTTCTTTCTTTTCCTCCCGCTTTTTTTCTGATTTTATTATACATGATGTCTAAGCTCTGTTTCAACCAGAAAAATGTCAAAAAAGGCTTTTTAAATAGAAGAGACTATATAAAACACCTGAAAATAAGGAAAAAAGCCTTGTGTAAAATGAATTATGCGAAAATAAATGGTTGAAACTGCACGGTTTTAAAAAGGTTTTGAATGGAAAGGGTAAAATTATTTTTGTATAATAATTCCATAAATGAAGCCCACGGAGGGAGGAATGAATGTGAAAAGTAACAAAAATCAGGTGTCCCCGGCCGCAGCGAGCCCGGGGAAAAGGCACGGGGTTCTGTGGTATTTAAGACGTGACTGGCAGTTATACGTACTCATGGCTCTTCCCATGCTTTTTATTCTGATATTTAAGTTCCTGCCCTATACAGGGCTGTCCATTGCATTTAAGGATTATAAGGTGGCAAAGGGATATTCGGGAAGCCCCTGGGTGGGCTTCGACGTATTTGAGAAGGTGTTCAGAAAAAGGGATTTCGGCCAGGCTCTGGGTAATACCCTGCTGTTAAATGTCCTGGATCTGATTTTCAGCTTTCCCATGCCAATCATACTTGCCCTTATGCTCAATGAGATCAGGAACCGGTATTTTAAAAGCGCGATTCAGACACTGTTATATCTGCCCCACTTTTTATCCTGGGTTATTATCGGAGGAATCGGCTATTCCATGTTTTCCATAAGCAGCGGAGTGGTCAATGTCCTGATCCAGAATGCGGGCCACAGCCCCATACCCTTTCTCCAGGACAATACATGGTGGCTGGTCAGCTATGTGATGATCGGCGTATGGCAGTCCATGGGCTGGGGAACCATCATTTATCTGGCGGCCATTACGGGAGTAAATTCTGAGCTTTACGAGGCAGCAAGGGTGGACGGGGCCGGAAGATGGAAGCAATGCCTCCATGTGACCCTGCCCTGTATCCGCAGTACCATAGTGACCCTTTTGATTATGAATCTGGGCAAGCTTATGGGCGGCTCCTTTGAACGGATTTACGCCCTGGCAAATGCCAAAGCGACCGGGTACACCACTACCATTCCGGTGCTGGTTTACCGATGGGGTATTGAAAGCGGAAAATTCAGCGAGGCCACGGCCCTGGGGCTGTTTCAGTCCGTGATCGGGCTTCTGCTGGTACTGGCAGCCGATTATGCAGCCAAGCGTCTCGGCGAAGACGGCTTGATTTAAGGAGGAAATGACCATGAACAGGAATTCATACAAACACCATAGGGCATGGACCCGGGCCAGAATAAAGAAGGTCGCGGTAGACGCTTTCTTCTACCTGTCACTTCTTCTCATTTCCCTTACCTGCCTGCTTCCCTTTATCCATATTTTTGCAAAATCCATCAGTAAGGAAGCCTACGTCATTGCCAATAAGATATTTCTGATTCCAAAGGATATTAATTTTGCAGCCTATCAGAAGGTATTTCAGGATGCGTCCATTGTAAGATCCTTATACGTGTCCGTCATCGTGACTGTTGCATTTACGGCAATCGGAATGTTTCTGACCATCAGCGCGGCCTATGCCTTAAGCAGGACCCAGTTAAAGGGACGGAAGCTGATGACTTTCCTGATCATGTTTACCATGTACTTTACGGCCGGCACCATTCCCGATTACCTGCTGATGAACGATCTGCACATGCTGGATACCTGGTGGTGCATGATTCTGCCCTTATCCTTTGCGGCCTATAATTTCCTGATTATGAAGAATAATTTTAAGGCTTCCATTCCTGACAGCCTGATCGAATCGGCCCTTATAGACGGAGCCAGCCATTTTAAGATCCTGTCAAACATCGTGGTGCCTCTTTCCAAGCCCATCATCGCTACCATATCCCTGTTCTATGCGGTGGGGCGATGGAATGCCTACTCGGATGCCCTGTTTTACATCAAGCAGAGGGTGGACTTACGCCCTATGCAGCTAAAGCTCTACTACCTGGTGGTGGCCGCCAGCGAATCCTTTAAGGCGGAGGGAGCTGTTGCTACGGGACAGATCACCAGCCCGGAGGTCTTGAAGGCTTCCTGCATCATCTTTGCAACATTGCCTATTGTCTGTATCTATCCCTTCGTACAGAGGTATTTTGTCCAGGGAACCATGATAGGTGCGGTAAAAGGCTGAGGCTCATAGCAAAAGTCATAAAATTTATGTAAAAGGAGGAACATTCATGGAAAAAGTGAAAACATGGAGAAAAGCGGCTGCTTTAGGTCTGGCCGCGGCAATGGCAGCCGGTATGGTAGCCGGGTGCGGTCAAAAGCAGGAGGCTGCTTCCGGACAGAAGACGGAGGAAACAAAGGCGGAGGAAACCAAAGCAGCCGAAACAAAGGCGGAGGAAACAAAGGCGGAAAGCGGCAAAAGCTATACCGATTATTCCAAAGGCTTTCCGGAGAAGGTGACCATAAAAATTCCCGTATATGACAGAGGCTTTGAAGGCTGGGATCCGGCCAATAATTACTATACCCAGTGGATCCAGAAGGAATTCGGCGATAAATACAACGTCAACGTCCAGTATGTGGCCATCAACCGCCAGAATGAGGTTGCAGACTATATGCAGATGATCGCCGCAGGCAATGCGCCGGATATCATTTTCCACTACGACATGCCCCAGGCGGTGAATTATAATGCCGAAGGAGCCATGCAGGAGCTGGATCTGGATGAAATCAAATACTATGCTCCCGATTATTACAAAATGGCAGAAAACCTGATCAATACCTATGGAAAGCTGGACGGCAAGAACACGTTCTTCTTTGCCAAGCGCAATACCATTTATTACAACTGGGTGACCTTGATCCGCCAGGACTGGCTGGATAAGGTAGGCGTAAAATCTCCCTCCACCCGGGAGGAGCTTGACGCGGCAGCCACGGCATGGAAAAGTGCGGGACTTGGAAAGCTGGGTGCTCAGATCATCAACAAGAGCTATACCTATGAATATCCCTTTATCGGTGCAAACCCGGATAAGGAAGATTTAAACAAGTATCTGGATTTAAATGTAGCGCCTCTTACCTGGGACGCCTCCAAGGCTTATTTAAAAACCTTAAATAAGGAATACAACGACGGCATCCTGGATCCTGAATTTTATTTAAATGCCGATGACGCCGCATGGAAAGCTGATTTTGTGGCCGGCAATGTGGGAACCTATTCTTTCTACATTTCTGCCAATACGGATGTGATCAGCAGCCTGCTGGCAAATGATCCGGGCGCAAAGGTTTCCGTAATGGATCCCTCAGCCCTGGCTCCTGCGGACAGCCATCCCTACTATTACGAGTATCCGCCTTACGGCATGATCATGGGAATCAATTCCAAAACAAGCGATGAGCAGAGAGCCGCTGTCTGGATGTTCCTAAACTGGATGTCTCAGCCGGATAACTTATTCTATCTGCAAAACGGCGAGGAAGGCAAAAACTATACCCTGGATTCCGAAGGCCTTCCCGTACCTGTGGCCGGCTTCAGCGGAGAAACAAAGCTTTCCAATAACAACAACAAGGACTACTACTGTCTGATTGCAGAGGGAGCAGACTACGGGGATGAGGCATTGAACTTAACGGCAAATGTCAGACTCCTGGCTCCCGCCGGATATGAGGATTTAGTGAAACAGGCCTATGATTTCGCCACGGCTCAGGAGCAGTACGGGCTTGTAAGCCCCATCTTTACCAAGAGCGTGGAATCTACCGGCGAGTATGCGTCAGATTTAACCGCCATGTGGCAGGAGTTTTATGTTGACATGGTAACCTGCAAGCCGGAAGAACTGGATGCAAAGTATGAGGAATACTGCAAGGAATATCTGGACGGAGGATATCAGGAAATTCTTGATGAGAAGCAGGCGCTGATTGACGAAGGAAGCTACGTTGCCAATTAATACGCAGTAAATTCAAAAAAGAAATGGAGGGCTGCTGCAGCTTCGCAGCGGCCCTCATTTGATGAAAGAGGTTGTATCATGGGGGAATATATTTTTTATGCGACAGATTCCATACCTGAGAACAAAATTCCCGTCCGGCCCTTTGCAGAATATTCAGGAGAAGCCGGCTTCGGATTTTTCACCGGCCAATGGGGAATTCCCGAACTGAATTCAGGCTTTGTGCCTGCCCCCTGGTTTCAGGGAACCATTTCCGCAGAGCAGGATGCTTACGGCTGCCATATATCCCCGGAAGCAGCGGAGGGCGGGAGGCTGCCCCTGTCCTTCCGGGCAGACTTAAAGGCGCCGGGAAAGTATTTTCTGACGGTTACCCTTTATTCCCCGGAAGATCAGGAGGAGGTCCTTCTGTTTGCGGGAAGACGGCAGCTTGTCTTCCGGGGCGGCTTAAAAGGGGGAGAGGAATGGACGGGATCATTTCCCATCCATGTCTGTGATATCATACCCAGGGGAGAAACGGTCCGGCATAAGGTCCAGTCCGCCGCAGTAACGGTAATCGGCAGCTCGGTCCGCCTTGTGAGCATCAGCCTGGAACCGTGGAAGGGAAGAACACTGTTTATTGCCGGGGATTCCACGGTCACGGACCAGAGCACCCAATATCCCTATGCTCCGGAGGCCAGCTACAGCGGCTGGGGCCAGATGCTTCCCGCTTTCTTAAAGGGAGCCGCTGCGGTTTCCAACCACGCCCACTCCGGCCTTACCACAGAAAGCTTCCGGGAGGAAGGACATTATGAAATCCTGACGGAAGCCATAGGTCCCGGGGATATTTGCCTTTTTCAGTTCGGCCACAATGACCAGAAGCTGAAAAACCTGAGGCCAGAGGGAGGATACCAAAAAAATCTGGTAAGATATATAGATGAAATCAGGAAAAAAGGGGCTTTTCCCCTGCTGGTCACCCCCCTTGCCCGAAACAGCTGGAGGGGAAATGACGGAGCCTATAACGACCTGCTTAAGGAATATGCGAAAGAGGTCCAGAGGATCGGAGAGGCCATGGCGGTTCCCGTTCTGGACCTTCACGGAAAAAGCATGGCCTTTATTACAGAGCACGGCCTTGAGGCTTCCAAACGGTGGTTCTACCCATCGGACTACACCCACACCAATGATTACGGGGCATGGAAAATGGCAGGTTTTTTGTGGGAGGAGCTTTTAAACAGCGGACTGTTTTCTTACACAGGAGAAAAGCCCCGCTCATGGGAGCCGCCAAAGGATTTTAAAGTCTTTGAGCATTTTCAAGGCCGGATGCAGGCGGCAGAGCCGCAAAAAGAAAGGGCTCCTGAGACGGACCGCCCGGAAGAGGTCCTTACCCGGGCGGAAGCCCTGGATTTTATCATCCGGGCCGTGAACTATTTTCCCATCAATGTGTACAATGATTTCTTTTCCGATGTTATCGGCCATGAATGGTATGCGGGAATTATAGAATGCGCGTTTCAGAACGGGCTGATTCCGGAGGAAATGATTCAGAAGGGCTGCTTTTTTCCAGAGCAGGCCGTAACCCTGGAAGAATTTCTCTATATGGTTATGACAGGATATAAAAGCAGAAAGAGCCTGGATTTTCAAAGGGATTATACAATAAAAGGAACTCTTCCATGGACCAGGGAAGCCGTGACTGCTGCCTGCGCCCTGGGGGCGGCGGAGCCGGAAGAACGCTGGAGAAGGACCTTAACCAGAGGAGAGGCCGCCGCCATTTTATACAGATTTGGAATATGACGAGGGAAAGGAAGAACCTATATGACAGAAATAAAAAAGGGAAGCTTTACGCTTCCGGGGGAATCAGGCTACGAGGAGCTGACCTTAAAGCTGGCTGACCGCTGGGGAGCCGATATGATCAGGGACAGTGACGGCACTGTGCTCTCCGAGGAGATAACGGGAGCGGGATATGGGATCTATTCCACCATTTGTCTGATTCGGGACCACAATGAATGGGCAAAGGCCCATAGAAACCAGCTTCAGCAGACCTTTCTGATGACAGAGCCAAGGACTGCAAAGGGAGGGCCTCTTGTGATTCCTCTGATGGAGGATTTTTACAAGGACCAGTTTGAGGTCAATGACAGCCGGGAGGCCATGAAATACTGGCAGGTCTATGACCGTACGACAAACCAGGAGCTTTCCTCCCTTTTATGGACCTATGATAAGGAAACAGGCAACGCGGTCATTCCCGACGCCCTTTTGTTCCACCAGTATACCGTAAGCTTCCTGGCCTATCGTATATGGGAAGAAATTTCCATGTACAATCACGTGACCAACAGTTGGGATAAGGAGCATTTAATGCCTGTGGATCCCCGCCATGAGGAAACCAGGGATTATTTGTACCAATGGCTCAAAGCATGGTGTGAGGACCATCCCTCCACGACGGTGGTGCGCTTTACCTCTCTCTTTTACAATTTCGCCTGGATGTGGGGGAGCAGTGAGAGAAAGAGAAACCTTTTCAGCGACTGGGGCTCCTATGATTTTACGGTCAGCACAAAGGCTCTTGAGGAGTTTGAAAGGGAATACGGCTACGGCCTGACCGCCGAGGACTTCATTAACCAGGGAAAATTCCATGTGACCCATATGCCGCCGGGAAAACGCCAGCTGGACTATATGGCTTTTGTAAACCGTTTTGTAGTAGACTATGGAAAGAAGCTTGTGGACCTGGTTCACAGCTATCAGAAGAAAGCCTATGTCTTCTATGACGACAGCTGGATCGGCCTGGAGCCCTATAACAGCCGTTTTAAGGAATTCGGCTTTGACGGACTGATCAAATGCGTATTTTCCGGCTACGAAGCAAGGCTGTGTGCAGGGGTGGACGTGGATGTTCATGAGCTGCGGCTTCATCCATATCTCTTTCCCGTGGGTCTGGGGGGAGCCCCTACTTTCAGCGGGGACGGCGATCCCGTAAAGGATGCAAGAGAGTACTGGAACCGGGTCCGGAGGGCACTGCTGCGGGAAAAAATCGACCGCATCGGCCTTGGCGGATACTTGCATCTGGTGGAGGGTTACCCGGACTTCTGCAGCTATATGGAAAAGATCGCCGATGAATTCCGGCTCATAAAAACCTTTCATGAGGACGGAGAGGTATACTGTATTCCTGTAAAGGCTGCGGTTCTTCACTCCTGGGGAAGGCTCAGGTCCTGGACCCTGTCCGGCCATTTCCATGAGACCTGGATGCATGATCTGATCCACATCAATGAGGCCCTGTCCGGTCTGCCTGTGAAGGTGGAATTTATAAGCTTTGAGGACCTAAAACAGGGAGCCCTGGAAAAAGCGGACATTGTCATAAACGCCGGAACTGCAGGGAGTGCCTGGAGCGGGGGCATGGAATGGGCCGATACCAGGGTCATAGAGGAGCTTTCCCGGTTTGTGTACAACGGAGGCGTTTTCCTGGGAGTGGGAGAGCCATCGGCTCTGGAAGGCTATAACACCTTCTTCCGGATGTCCCATGTACTGGGAGTGGATAAGGATACAGGGGCTAAAGTGTGCCACGGACGTTTGGAATTCTTCACGGAGGCCTTAGAAGGACTGATTCCGTCCGGGGCCGCTGTTAAAGGCATAGAAGGCCTTTATCTGACCGGAGAAAAAACCCATGTGCTGGCAGAGGAGAATAGGATTCCCTCCATTACATGGCAGAAGTTCGGTGCGGGCATGGGAATCTATTTAAGCAGCTTTCAGGTAAACAACGAAAATACCAGAATGCTTCTGAATCTGATGCTCTTTGGAAAAAACATGGATTTAAACCAGAGGTATCTTACCGACAACCCTCATACGGAATGTGCTTGGTATCCCGGGAGCCGCCGGCTTGTGGTGATAAATAACAGCGAAAAGTCCCAGCGGACTTTCATAAAAACGGATTTTGGCCTGTCGGAGGCCGTGCTGGAGCCATTTGAAACGAGGATCATAAAATTGTAGAAGTTTTTTTGACAAAAAAATCAAATTTTGTTAAGAATTGGTGTTATTTTTTGGGAAAATATGCTATAATCCATATGATGTTTGTAACATATCATAAGGAGGATCAGGTTATGGTGCAAAAGCTTTTGGTAAAATGGGGGAATTTTCAATCGGGGCTTAAATGGAAGCCCGGTTTTAAGAAGAAAGAGAAAGGAGGAATAAGTCATCTTTCCAACAAAATCGCCGGTATCGCCGGGGTCATGCTGATTATCGTATTTGCGGTCCTCATCAGCATTACCTCCATGATGACGAAACGGGCGATGCAGGAGTCCGCCTTTGGCGCTCTTAAAACTCTGGCATCGGAAAACGGGAAAGAGGTCCAGCAGGTTCTGGACAGGGCGGTACAGGTTTCCAACGGCATCACCTATTACCTGGAAAATTCAGCGGTCAACAGAAAGGTCATTCAGGATTTAAGGCTCAAGACCATGGGGACGGCAGAGCCTCTTTATAAGAGCCAGGTGTTTGAGGGAACCACTCTGGACAGCTTTGGAATGAAAACCGAGGATTACATGCTGTCCACCATTAAATCCTCAGTTCTTAATTCCCAGGACATTGTGGGCATAGGCATTATGTTTGAGCAGTACGGCATGAGTACTGCGGTCAGAAGCTACGGGCTCTATGCGGATCAGAACGGAAATATTATAGACTGCGGTCTTTACGAGGATTATTCTGCAAGGGATTATTACCAGAAAGCCCTGGCGGCAAGGGCAACCATCATTACCGACCCCTATGAATCAAACGGGACCATGCTGGTTACCATGGCAGTACCTGTGATCGTGAATGACAAGGTGCTCTGCATTGTTTCCACCGATGTGGGACTGGGCCGCTTCCGCCAGATGGGAACGACCAACAGCTCTTATCCCAGCGTACATACCCTGATCACCAATGAAGCGGGAACCATTATTTCCGAGAGCACCGACAGCGGAGTTGTGGGGACCAATGTTTCGGATTACGTGAGTTCGAAAAAAAGCAAGGAAGAAATCGGGGCAGGAATTGCCTCCGGCGCCAATTTCTATACTCTTGATAAAGGCAAAAACGGAAAGGAATATTATTTCTTTGAGCCCATCCAGCTAAACGGTTCCAGCTGGTATTCTGTTACAGCGGTAGCACAAAAGGATATGTCCCGGGATGCGGATCAGATGTCAAGGCTGATGACCGTCATTTCCGTGGCAGCTATGATTGTGATTCTCCTTATTATCACCATTGTCATAAGAAGGCAGCTGAAGCCCATCCATAAGGTGGTGTCCGCTGCCGGAAAGATCGCAGAGGGAGATCTGGATGTCTTCGTTGATGTGGAAACCAACGATGAAATCGGCCTTGTGGCAGATTCCTTTGACCGGATGAAGGAAAACCTAAAAGAGGTCATCGACCGTATTTCCTTTGCGCTTCAGGAAATTGCGGACAACCATTTGGACCTGGATGTGGAGCTCGGGCTTAAGGGAGATTTTACAAGGCTTGAGGACTCGGTGAAACAGATCGTCATGAATTTAAACGTGGTGATGAATGAAGTGAGCCAGGCGGCAGGCCAGGTAGCAGCAGGCGCCGACCAGGTGGCCGACGGCTCCCAGTCTCTGGCGGACGGCGCAGAGGAGCAGGAAAAGACCGTTGAAATGCTGTCTCATTCCTTTAAGGATGTATCGGAAAAGATCAGGCATCTTGCGGAGACGGCCGGAGAAGTATCCTTACAGGTGCAGCAGACAGGAACAGAAATCGTAACCTGTGATATGTCCATGCAGAACCTTTCCGGCGCCATGGATGAGATCCGGGTATCCTCCGGTGAAATCGGAAAGATCATCAAGGTCATTGAGGATATCGCATTCCAGACCAATATTCTGGCTCTCAACGCGGCCATTGAGGCGGCAAGGGCAGGAGAATCGGGCAAGGGCTTTGCCGTGGTTGCCGGTGAGGTGAGAAATCTGGCGGCGAAAAGCGCGGAGGCGGCAAAGAATACCACGGCTCTGATCCGGGGGTCCATGACTGCGGTGGAAAAGGGAACCGATATATTAAATGAGACCGTGGATTCCATGATGAGAGTTTTAGAGGACTCTGCCAAGGCCGTGGATTACGTGGATTCCATATCCGCCTCGGCCAGCAAGGAAGCTGACGCAGTAGCGGCAGTAACAAGAGAGTTTTCAAAGATTTCCGCCGTGGTGCAGAACAATTCCGCCACAGCAGAAGAGAGCGCAGCCTCCAGCGAAGAGCTATCCCATCAGGCCCAGCGTTTAAGCGAACTGGTACAGAGGTTCCGTTTGAGGGAAGAGTAGAAATAAAGAAGAGAATAAACAGGCGGCAGCCTCCGGTGTTTCAGACGCCGGGCAGCCGTCTGTTTTTTTACGCCGGCGGCAGGCCGGATGGACATGCCTGCATATTCACTGGCCGACAGCCAGGCACTTCTGATCTTGAGATCCGTTTGGGAGTATTTGACTTGTACGAATATACAGGAAAGCATGGAATTTCGCAAAAAACCAGAAAATATTTTGGAATAATTTGAGATAAAAAACTGAATAAACTAAATAGTTATATACAATTTGAAAATTAATAAATAATGTGATAAAATATTTAAAATAGTATTGACAAATACAAGCCTGTACGCTATAATAAAGACGTAACAAAGGAAAGGAAAGAGAAAAAAGAAGAAGAGTTAAAATTAATGAAAGGAGGTACACTCCACCAGAAAATGAAATCTCGTTTCATTTATAAATTATAAATGAAACAAAAGGAAAAACCAATCTACCGATGTTAGAAGCCAATTTGCGAGATCAGAATGGAAAGTGATGATTGAAGAATCAGAAAAAAGAAGTATTGGTTGAAAAAATAAATCTATGGAGAAAAGAACTGTAATCGGTTCCCGATACTGGGACAAATGAAAGATTTGTAAAACATGTGAAGGACAAACGGTTGAATACAGAAATGAAATATCCATAGATGGGCGTATAACAACGGAGAGCGGAAAAATTTAATATAGATCATGTGCATGTATTACATGTAGGCAGCATGAGCTGGAAAAGAGGTATCAATTCCAATGGATGAAGTAGTATAAAAGCGGGTATCGATTAGTTGAAATGAAAATCGGTGCCCGCTTTTGTTTGTGTATTTTTATTTCCCTTTCAGCAAATCCCTTCCAGATCAAAGGGCGGCGTGTATTCTTCCTTTGCGCTGCTTTTCTCCTGCATAAATCCCTGATCCAGTCCCAGATCCATGGCGGCATCCAGCACCTTGTTATATTCGTAGGAAGTAATTCGCCGGTTGATTTCCGGAAATTCTCCGCTGCGGTAGAAAGGCGTATACTGGCTTAAAAGGCTGATATAATACTTTCCCAGAGGAAGCTCTTCTCTCATCCAGTGAAGAAGCCGGATGGAATCCTCCTTTGCCCCCGGAAGCACCATGTGGCGGATGATGACGCCTTTTTTCATAAGAGTCCCGGAAGCGTCAAATTGAGGAGAACCCGCCTGTTCAATCATCTGCTTTATGGCCCTGGAAGCAATCTTAAAATAATCCGGAGCCTTGCTGTAGCGGGCGGAAAGCTGGGAACTGAAGTATTTTAAGTCAGGAAGCCATATGTCTACATAGCTTTCCAGGGCCTTTACGGTTTCCTCCGATTCATATCCGCCGCAGTTGTATACCACAGGAATGGAGAGCTCCGGCCTTATGAGGTCCAGGGCTTTTACAATGGAAGGCAGATATTGGGTGGCCGTGACCAGGTTGATATTGTGGGCTCCCTCTTCCTGAAGCTTCAGGAAGATATCAGCCAGCTGGCGTCCCGCAAGCTCTTTTCCGAAGTGTTCCTGGCTGATGTTATAATTCTGGCAGAAGCAGCAGCCCAGGGTACAGCCGGAAAAAAACACGGTTCCGCTTCCTCTGGTGCCGCTGATACAGGGCTCCTCCCAATGGTGAAGAGCGGCCCGGGCAGCTTTTACAGCGGCGCCGCAGCCGCAGAAGCCGGTTTTTACATGGCGGTTTACCTTGCAGTCCCTTGGGCAGAGACTGCAGGATTCATACATATGTTCAAGGTTCATGTGAGTTTCTCCTGTTATTGACAAAGTGGCTTTTGTACGTTAATATAGTAAACAATATGCAGAAATATTGCAAGTCAAAGGTGATGTACAAAGGAATGATGGATATGAATGAAACGAAAAAGCTGGCGGCTCTCCGCTATGCCTTTCCCAAAACCCTGCCTGTCATGGCCGGTTATCTGGTTCTGGGGGCGGCTTATGGGATATTGATGAATGTCAACGGCTATGGGATCTGGTGGGCCCTGCTCATCAGCGTATTTGTGTATGCAGGAAGCCTGCAGTACCTGGGAATCACATTTTTTGTGGCTGCGGTCAATCCATGGTACGCTTTTTTTATGTCTTTGATGCTCAATGCCAGGCATTTGTTTTACGGCCTTTCCATGCTGGATAAATATAAGGATGGGGGAAAGGTGAAGCCCTATCTGATTTTTGCCTTGACGGATGAGACGTTTTCCGTTCTATGCGGTGAAAAGGTACCGGAAGGGATTTCCAAGAACCGGGTATATGCCCTGGTGTCCCTTCTGGATCATCTCTACTGGGTCACAGGGACAGCCATCGGCGTCCTGGCGGGAAGCGTCATAACCTTTGATACGGCAGGGATGGATTTTGCCCTGACCGCCCTTTTTGTGGTGATTTTCGTAGATCAGTGGAAATCAGGGAAAGGGCATAAGGCGGCCCTTGTGGGAATCTTATCCTCTGCGGCCTGCGTCTTCTTTTTCGGACAGGATGTGTTTATCATTCCGGCCATGATCCTGATTCTTACCATTATTACAGGCCGGTATTTTATGCGCCGGAAAGCCGGGGAAGAGCTTTCTGATGTATAAAAGGTGATTTGCCGGACGTTTTATCCGGAAAAAGAAAAAGGAGGAAAAATCTTGAGCCAGGATATGATAAAATACATTCTTATTGTGGGAGCCATGATGCTCGCCACCGTAATTACCCGTTTTCTCCCCTTCATTCTCTTCCCCGCAGGGAAGAAAACTCCCAAATACATCGCCTATTTAGGCCTCACCCTTCCATACGCCACCATCGGGCTTTTGGTGGTTTACTGCTTAAGGGGGCTTCAGTTTGCTTCCTATCCTCACGGACTTCCTGAGCTGATTTCCATTGGAGCCATTGTGGCGCTTCACTTATGGAAGGGAAATTCCCTTTTGAGCATTGGGGCGGGGACCGCCCTTTATATGGTCCTCATTCAGGCAGTATTTTAATATCCCTCGGGCAGGGCTTTCTGCTCCTTAAATTCCTTTGGAGAAAGGCCGAATTCCTTTTTAAAGGCCCGGTAAAAGCTGGTGTAATCGGAAAAGCCGTACTGGTGGTAAAGCTCTCCGAAAGGAATGCCGGAGAGGATTCCGTTTTTGCTGGCCTGGAGCCGCTTTTTAATGATGTACTGATGAAGAGAGATTCCCATATTGTCCTTAAACACATGGGAAATGTGGTATTTACTGGTATAGAAGAAAGAGGCCAGGTGGTCTAAGGAAAGGTCATCTCCCAGGTGATTGTTGATATAGTCGCAGATGTTTAAATAGAGTACATTTTCATAGGCAGCAGGAACCTGATGGAGCATGTCAAAGGTGATCCTGTTTAAAAACAGCAGAAAGGAATGAATCTGAAGTTCTGCGTTCAGCCTGTGAAATGCTTTATTTCCGTGAATCTCCTCCAGCATGTCTAAAAGACGGCCCTGAATGTCCTGGAACGTGATGAAATCCGTGCGGAAGCGGTAATGCTTTTTGTCCAATACATAACGAAAGCTGTATGCAAAGTCCTGGGACCAGGAGCACATGGCTTCGTAATAGTTCCTGCTGATCCAGAGAACAAAGCGCTGATAGTTTTCTCCGGTGGAATGAAATATGGGATGGTGCTTTATTCCGGGCGGGATTAAAAGGTAATCTCCGTATTGAAGGCGGTACTGCTTTCCCTCCACCTCATAGCTCACGTCTCCGTTCAAGAAAAAATACACCTCATAATAGGGATGGCTGTGATCCAGGACATGATCTAAGTCCATGTCTTTATAAAAAAACACTTCAAATTCTCCGGAATTCATGTACTGCCGTTCATTGAAGCCGGTGGACAGCTCTTTTTTCATCTTCAATCCCTTTCTTCCTCTGCTTTCCAGTCTGTTCTTTTGATGCCATTATAAACGATAACCGCAAGTTTTGCAATGTGAACGGCAAGTAAATCCATGGTAATAAAACCCCCTTTTGTTTATACTTAAGTCAATAAAACAATTTAAAAAAATAAGGAGGTAGCTTTATGAAATTATCATTCCGTTGGTACGGGGACGACGACAAGGTCACATTGCAGAACATCCGCCAGATTCCCGGTATGTATTCCATTGTAACTGCTGTTTATGATGTTCCTGTCGGAGAAGTGTGGAGCAGGGAAACCATCGCTCATTTAAAAAAGGAAACAGAGGAAGCAGGTCTGGCCTTTGAGGTGATCGAAAGCATTCCGGTTCATGAGGACATTAAGCTGGGGAAGCCGTCCAGGGACAAGTACATTGAAAACTACTGTGAGAACATCAGAAGAGTGGCGGAAGCCGGCATCAAATGTGTCTGCTACAATTTCATGCCCGTATTTGACTGGACAAGAACCCAGCTGGACCACGTGCTGGAGGATGGCTCCACCTCTCTTGTTTACTACCAGGATCAGGTGGATAAGGTAAATCCTCTGGAAAGCGACAGCGATTTATCTCTTCCGGGATGGGATTCCAGCTATACCAGAGAAGAATTGAAGAAGGTAGTAAGTGAATACAACGCCATGTCCGAGGACACTCTGTGGGATAATTTAAAATATTTCCTGGAGAAAGTCATTCCCGTGGCAGCAGAATGCGATGTGAACATGGCCATCCATGAGGATGATCCCTGCTGGAGCATCTTCGGCCTTCCAAGAATCATTACCGATGAGAAGAACCTGGACCGCTTCTTAAGCCTTGTGGATGATAAGCATAACGGCATCACTCTCTGCACCGGCTCCTTAGGCTGCTCCAACAAGAACGATGTGGTAAAAATGGCGGCAAAGTATGCAGCCATGGGCCGCATCCATTTTGTCCATGCGAGAAATGTGGCGATTCTTGATGATAACAGAGGCTTTGAGGAGAGAGCGCACTTATCCTCCTGCGGTTCCCTGGACATGTATGCTATTTTAAAGGCGCTCCATGACAACGGCTTTGAAGGCTATATGCGCCCTGACCACGGCCGGATGATCTGGGGAGAGACAGGCAGACCGGGTTACGGCCTTTATGACCGCGCTCTGGGAGCAACCTATTTGAACGGTCTTTGGGAAGCCATTGACAAATCCAGCAAGAGCGAATAAGAAAGAAGGAAAAATTATGGCATTGTCATTCGGAACGGATTTAAGCGGAAAAGTGGCCGTAGTGACCGGAGCAGGCGGAGTTTTGTGCGGAATGTTCGCAAAGACCCTGGCGGAAGCGGGAGCAAAGGTAGCGGTCCTGGATTTAAATGAGACGGCAGCGGAAGCAGTTGCCGCTTCCATCAGGGAAGACGGCGGCCAGGCTATAGCCTATAAGGCAAACGTGCTGGAGAGAGGAAGCCTGGAAGAGGTTCACGCCAAGGTTCTGGCAGAGCTGGGACCCTGTGACATCCTGATAAACGGCGCAGGCGGAAACAGCCCCAGAGCCAATACAGATAAGGAATATTTTGAAATGGGAGATATTGAGGCGGATACCAAGTCTTTCTTTGACTTAGACCAGTCCGGCGTGGAGTTTGTTTTCAATTTAAACTTCCTGGGAACTCTGGTTCCCTGCCAGATTTTCGCAAAGGACATGATCGGACGGGAAGGCTGCAGCATTATCAATGTTTCTTCCATGAATGCGTTTACTCCCCTGACCAAGATCCCGGCCTACAGCGGCGCCAAGGCTGCGGTCAGCAACTTTACCCAGTGGCTGGCGGTTCATTTTTCCAAGGCGGGCATCCGGGTAAATGCCATTGCCCCAGGATTCTTTGTCACCAGCCAGAATGAGAAGCTTTTATTCAATGAGGACGGAACCCCGACCCCAAGAACCGGAAAGATTCTGGCAGCCACCCCCATGGGACGCTTCGGCAAGGCGGAGGAATTAAACGGAGCACTGTTGTTTTTCTTGAACAATCAGGCGGCAGGCTTTATCACCGGCGTGGTGCTGCCTATTGACGGCGGATTTTCGGCTTATTCCGGCGTATAAGGAAAATCGATTAATTGGATGAAATCAAATAAATGATAAGGAAAAGGTATCTTTTTTCTGCTAATTGCATGAAAAAGATATCTTTTTTATTTTGTATAAAAAATCTTGCTATTCTGGGTTATGTCAACTACAATTACAAAAAAAGGGAAATATTGACAAAAGGTTACAAAATACGATATAATGAAAGATAAGAGTAAGATTATGTCATAACTTACGCGATTAATATAATACGAAACGAGGAGCATAAGAGATGAGAACATCGGGGGAAAAGAAGCGTAGCCTGAAAATGTCAAAATCAGAGAAAGGAGCGGGTCGGGGAAAGTCAGCGAAGAAGCCAGCAAAGAATCTGCTTTCGTTTAAAACTCTGAAAATGAAGATGACGATATTCATTATCTCCATCATCTTAGGGCTGGCCGTTGCAAATATGGTGATCAGCATATCCGTCAGCTACGGCGGAATCACCAGCGTAGTAAAGAATGATTTGGAATCCACGGGGAAGCTTGTCAACAGTCTTATGGTGCAGAATTTAAGCCAGATGAAAACCAGCATTGAAGCCAGCGCCCAGGGCGGAAGCTTAAAATCCATTAATTCCAGGGTTGTGACAGAGTATCTTACCAATCAGTGCAAGCTTTACGGATATAAGGATCTTGCAGTATTGGGACCTGACAGCACCATAACCAGAAGTGCCAGCGGCAATGATATCGGTGAGAGCTTTGCTGGCAAGGATTACATAACAAGAGCCATAAACGGCGAAACCACTATTTCCACAACAGAATTCGACAGCACCAACGCTCTGGTAATCCGTGTGGCAACGCCTTATGATTACGGCGTGCTCCTGGCAACCTATGACGGGCACATTTTAAGCGATCTTGTAAAGGATTTAAGAATTGCGGAAACAGGCAATGCCTTTATGATCGACAGTACGGGAACCATGATCGCCAATATGAGTCCGGAGCTGGTAGAACAGCGACAGAATTTTATAGAATTTGCAAAGACAGACAAATCCTATGACTCCGCAGCACAGATGTACCAGATCATGATCGGAGGAGCTTCGGGCGTGGGCCAGTACGATTATAAAGGGGAAACCCGGTTCTGCTATTACAGCCCCGTATCAGGCAGCGACGGCTGGGCTCTGGGCGTGGTAGCTCCGGTAAAAGAGACCACCACTTCCATCACTTTGGTAGTTTTTGCCATGGGAGCATTTGCAGTACTGTCAATTGTAATCGGATGCCTTCTGGCCTTCTGGTTTGCAGGCGCCATTGCCAGCCCGGTATCTGCCATTGCAAAGAGAATGAAGCTTTTTGCTGATGGAGATTTAACCAGTGATGTTCCGGTTGTAAAGAGAAATGACGAGATCGGCCTGCTGGCGGATGAGATCACCAACTCCGTACACAGCGTCAAATCCTATATCAACGAAATTGCGGCTGTTTTGGGAACCATCGCTTCCGGAGATTTCAGCCGGTCCGTGGGCATGGAATTCAAGGGAGACTTTAAAATCATCCAGGATTCCATCGACAGAACCGAAAACCTTCTTTCAAAGACCATGGAGACCATCAATATTTCTTCCGAGGAAGTGGCAAAGGGCAGTGCCCAGGTGTCCTCCGGAGCCCAGAACTTAAGCCAGGGCGCTGTAGAGCAGGCGGCTTCCGTTGAAGAGCTGTCCTCCTCCGTCAATGAAATATCCTATGGCATCACAAACACGGCCCAGGCCGTAGAGGGCGTCAGCGAACAGGCCGGAAAGGTCGGAAAGGCCATGGAAGCAGGCAACGCCCAGATGCAGGAAATGATGCAGTCCATGGAAAGAATCAGCCGGAAGTCCAAGGAGATTGAGAAGGTCAACAAGCTGATCGAGGATATCGCGTTCCAGACCAATATCCTTGCTCTCAATGCGGCTGTGGAAGCAGCCAGGGCAGGAGAGGCAGGAAAAGGCTTTGCCGTAGTTGCCGATGAGGTGCGCAACCTTGCAGGAAAGAGCGCCAATGCGGCAAAGGATACTTCCAGCCTTGTGGCGGATACCATCGCTGCCGTTGATAAGGGAACCGGCATTGCGGCTTCCACAGGGGAAACCTTAAATGGGGTTCTTCTGGAAACCAGAAGCATGGTTACAGCCATCCAGGAATCTGCGGAACGGCTGAGACAGCAGAGCGAAAATGCAAATCAGATAACCGCCGGTATCGAGCAGATATCCGCTGTGGTTCAGAGCAATTCCGCAACCGCAGAGGAAAGCGCAGCAGCCAGCGAAGAGCTTTCCGCCCAGGCAGAGAACTTACGTGAGCTGATGAGCAGATTCAGGCTTCGGAAAATATAATCCGGTAAATATAATAATGAATGATTCAGGCAGACAACACAGAAAGTTGTCTGCCTGTTTTTTTTGCGCTGCGGCGGACATGTGCTCCGCTCTGAAAAGGTTTTCTTCATTCTCTGCTTTTTGGGGGAATTATGAAAATTGCATATGTATATATGCGATAAGTGCTGAAAATTATGCAAAAGTTCAGGATAACAAAAGAAATGTAAGAATATTAAATGGAAAAATGCACATCAAAATCATATAATTAGACCATCGGAAGTAAAACATTCCCTAATATCCGTGAATTAAAATAATTTTAATAAAGGAGAGGTTTATATGAAAAAAAGATTGTTTACAGCTTCACTGGCAGCTCTGGCGGCATTGAGCTTATCCGCCTGCAGCGGAGGAGGAAAACCGGCGGAAACTACGGCAGCATCCCAGGCTCCGGCGGAAACCACAGCAGCTCCGGCAGAGACAAAGGCAGAGGAGTCCAAGGCAGGAGCAGAAGCGGCAAAGGCGCCGGAGGATTACAAGGGAACCGTTGTGGTATATTCTCCTCATGATGCGGACCCCCTTAATGCAGGCGTGAACCTGTTTATGGAGAAGTATCCCAACGTTAAGGTGGAGGTTGTGGCAGCAGGTACAGGAGAGCTGTGTAACCGGATTGCGGCTGAATCCGCAAATCCCATTGCAGACGTATTGTGGGGCGGCGGCGCCGACTCCCTGGCGGCTTTTAAGGAATACTTCGCACCCTATGTGTGCGCCAATGACGAATTCATCGGCGAATCCTATAAGGATCCTGATGATCTGTGGATCGGTGAAAGCCCTCTGCCCATGGTCATTTTCTACAACAAGGATCTGATCCAGAAGGACGGACTTACCATTCCCGAGAAATGGGAGGATTTGATAAAGCCTGAGTGGAAAGGCAAGATCGCATACTGTCTGCCATCCAAGTCCGGTTCCGCTTACACCCAGCTGTGCACCATGATCCTGGGCCACGGCGGCAAGGAAGCAGGCTGGGATTTCATTAAGAAGCTATATGACAATCTGGACGGCAAGATCGTGGACTCTTCCGGAAAATGCCACAAGATGGTTGCAGACGGCGAGTTCTACGTGGGCCTGACCCTGGAGAAATCCGCAGTCCAGTATAAGGATGATCCGTCGGTCGGATTCGTATATCCCAAGGATGGAACAAGTGCAGTTCCTGACGGCGTAGCTCTTGTAAAGGGTGCTCCCAACGAGGAAAATGCAAAGCTGTTCATTGATTTCGTCACCTCAAAGGAATGCCAGACAGAGCAGAGCCAGAACTGGGGACGCCGTCCGGTGAGAAGCGACATGGAAGTGGGCGAGGGAATGGCAAAGCTGGAAGACCTGGTGCTGGTGGATTATGATTTTGACTGGGCAGCCAATGAGAAGGAAGCTATTATCGAGAAGTTCAATGACATAATGGTCAATTAGGAAAAGAATAGGAAATATTCTGATGGAAAAAGGACTGTCCCGGCCCTTCGGGGACAGGGCGGTCTTTTCCTGTAAGGCGGGAAAGCAGCCAAAGGTTTAAGGAGGAGCGAAAGGTATGAGCCATGCAGTAATTATTAAACAGGCCGTGAAAAAATACGGTGATTTTACAGCGCTGAACGGGGTGGATCTGGAGATGAAGCCGGGGGAATTTTTCACATTGCTTGGCCCCTCCGGCTGCGGAAAGACCACGCTGCTCCGCATGATTGCAGGATTCAATTCTGTGGATGGCGGGGAGATATGCTTTGACCATAAGGTGATCAACAACTTAGATGCACATAAGCGGGATATCGGCATGGTGTTCCAGAACTACGCCATCTTCCCTCACTTAACTGTGGCGGAAAATGTGGCATACGGCCTGAAAGCAAAAAAGTATCCCAAGGACCAGATCGGGGCCAAGGTGGAAGAAGCCCTGGATCTGGTGCAGATTAAGAATTTAAAGGACCGGAAGCCCAATGAGCTGTCCGGCGGCCAGCAGCAGCGGGTGGCCCTGGCAAGGGCCTTTGTCATTGAGCCGGGAGTGCTTCTCATGGATGAGCCCTTGTCCAACCTGGATGCAAAGCTCCGGGTGCAGATGAGAACGGTTATTAAAAAGCTGCAGAGAAGGCTTGGGATCACCACCATTTACGTTACCCATGACCAGGAGGAGGCCCTGGCCATCTCCGACCGGATTGCGGTCATGAAGGAGGGGAACATCATGCAGGTGGGATCGCCGGAGGAGATTTATAAAAAGCCGGAGAACACCTTTGTGGCCGGATTTATCGGGGTTTCCAACTTCATCGGCTGTGAGGTGGAGGGAAGCGACCCGGAAAGAGCTGTTTTAAATATCAAGGATGAATGCAGCCTAACCTGCAGGCTGAAATCCGCTTATAATGGAAAAGGGATTATTTCTGCAAGGCCGGAGCAGCTGTTCTTTGACGAAAAGGAAGGGCTTCCCGGCAGGATCGTCATTTCTACTTTCCTGGGGGATTTCATTGAGTATGAAATCCAGCTGAACAACGGCCAGACCATCCAGTTAAATGAATACACAAAGGATGTCCGCTCTGTCCGTCCGGACGGCCAGGAGGTGCGGGTGAACTTTGATATCGCCGCCGTGGGCGTATACGATGCCCAGACCCAGGAGGTGATTTCATGGTAAGGAAAGGCTGGAAGCCGGACTTCTGGTTCTGGGTGAAGGTAGCGGTGGTAGGCTTTATGCTGCTGTTTCTGATTTATCCTTTCTGCACCCTGATCACCCGGAGCTTCTTCTCCGGAAAGGTGGAGGGCTTTACCCTTGAGAACTACATCCGGTTCTTTACGAAGAAATATTATTATTCCTCCCTGGGGCGGAGCCTGTTCGTGTCCATTGTGACCACAGCCACCACCCTGGTGGTGGGGGTGCCTATGGCCTATTTAATGTCCAGGTACAATATTTTCGGAAAACGGCTGATTCACATATTCATCATCATGAGCCTTATGAGCCCGCCCTTTATCGGCGCATACAGCTGGATCATGCTGTTCGGGCGGGCCGGCTTTGTCACAAGGTTCTTTGAGGAAATCGGCATCCATCTTCCCAGTATCTACGGAAGGCTGGGCATCATTCTGGTTTTCACCTTCAAGCTCTTTCCCTATGTATACCTGTATACGTCAGGGGCCATGGGAAGCATTGATTCAAGCCTTGAGGAAGCGGCGGAGAATCTGGGAAGCAACAAGCTGCGCCGGCTTTTGACCATCACCATACCGGTCATCCTGCCCTCCATCGCCGCGGGAGCCATTATGGTATTTATGACAAGCCTTGCGGACTTCGGTACGCCCATGCTCATCGGCGAAGGCTACATGGTCCTCCCGGTTCTTGTATACAACGAATATATGAGTGAGATAGGGGGAAATGCCCATCTGGCAAGCGCCTTATCGGTCATTGTGGTCCTTTGCTCCACTACGGTGCTTCTGGTCCAGAAGTATTTCATAACCAGAAAAAATTACGTCATGACGGCCATGAGGCCGCCGAAAGAGGAACAGCTTCACGGAGCAAAGCGTTTTCTGGCAACTCTGCCGGTTCTGCTGGTGACCTTTGTGGGCATTCTTCCCCAGATCGTGGTGGTGGTCAGCAGCTTTGTGAAAAGCGATTTCACTGGATTTAAAAAGGGCTTCAGCCTGGAAAGCTATGTGACGATTTTTAACAGGCTGTGGACCAATATCAGGAATACTTTCGTATTTTCTACCGCAGCCATTGTGATTATCATTGTTCTGGGCATGCTGATTTCCTATGTCGTGGTGCGCCAGAGAGGGCTGGCAGGGCAGCTGATGGATCTTCTCATCATGTTCCCCTTTGTCATTCCGGGAGCTGTACTGGGTATCAGCCTGATCGTGGCCTTTAATAAGCAGCCCGTGATTCTTACGGGCACGGCCCTTATCATGATCATAGCCTTTGTGGTCAGGAAGCTGCCCTACACGGTGCGGTCAGGGAGTGCTTTCCTGCAGCAGATGGACCCCAGTGTGGAGGAAGCCTCCATCAGCCTGGGGGTATCGCCCATGAAGACCTTTGTCAAGGTGACGGCAAGAATTATGGCGCCGGGAGTTTTATCAGGAGCTATTTTAAGCTGGATCACATGTATCAATGAGCTGTCCTCCAGCGTCATGCTTTACGGCGGAAAGACCAGCACCATATCCGTGGCCATTTACACGGAGGTTGTGAGAAACAGTTATGGTACGGCGGCAGCCCTGGCTTCCATATTGACCGTCAGCACGGTCATATCCCTGCTCATTTTCTTAAGGGTGAGCAAGGGGAGAGTTTCCGTGGTGTGATAATCCAGGGGTGAAGCACAAGACTTAGAAAAACAGGAGGTGTACGAAGGATGGTAAAGTTTGGTACCGGTGGCTGGAGAGCCATTATCGGAGAGGGTTTCACAAAGGAAAATATCCAGAAGCTGGCCCTTGCCGTCAGCTTTAAGATGAAGGCAGAAAAGGTGGAGGGGGAAGGGATTGTCATTGGCTATGACAGGCGTTTCCTCTCCAAGGAGGCGGTTATCTGGGCTTGTGAAATATTTGGCAGGCAGGGAATTAAGGTGTTTTTCGTAAACCGCAGCTCGCCCACACCTCTTATCATGTTTTATGTGATGAAGCACCGCTTAAGCTACGGCATGATGGTGACGGCCAGCCATAATCCGGCCATTTACAACGGGATTAAGGTGTTTACTTACGGAGGGCGGGATGCGGATGAAGCCCAGACCGCGGATATTGAAAAATATCTTCTGGAAGCCGAGGAAGTGTACCTGCCCAACCACCAGGAGGCAGGGCAGATGCCGCCCTTGTCTTACTTAGAGCTGGTGAAAGAGGGGGCGGTGGAAGAAATCAATCCCCTGAATGAATATCTGGACAATATCATATCCGTCATTGACATGGATGCCATCCGTTCCCGGGATTTCCGGGTCGCCATTGACCCCATGTACGGGGTGAGCCTTACGGCCCTAAGCACCATTCTGTCCGTGGCAAGGTGTACCATAGAAACCATCAACGCCCAGCATGACACCCTGTTCGGAGGGAAAATGCCGGCCCCTACGGAGCAGACCTTAAGGAACTTACAAAATTACGTGCTGGACAGGTACTGCGATATCGGCATTGCCACCGACGGGGATGCGGACCGGCTGGGAGTCATTGACGATCAGGGCCGTTATCTTCATGCCAATAACATCCTGGTAATGCTGTACTACTATCTTTTAAAATACAAGGGCTGGCGGGGGCCTGCGGTCCGGAGCCTCTGCACCACACACGTGCTGGACCGGGTGGCGGAAAGCTTTGGACAGAAGTGCTACGAGGTTCCCGTGGGATTTAAGTACGTGTCCTCAAAGATGCAGGAGACAGATGCCATCATCGGCGGAGAATCCTCCGGCGGCCTGACGGTCAAGGGACATATTCACGGCAAGGATGGAATTTATGCCGCCTCTCTTCTGGTGGAAATGATGGCCGTATCCGGAAAAAAGCTGTCTGAGATTGCTGCGGATATACGGAAGGAATACGGAGCCATCCACATGACGGAGCGGGGGTACCGGTTTACATTTGAAGAAAAAGAGAGGATCAGCAGGATTCTCATGGAGGACAGGAAGCTGCCTCAGCTCCCCTTTGAGGCAGAAAGGATTTCCTACATGGACGGCTGCAAGGTCTACTTTAAAAACGGGGGCTGGGTGATCGCAAGATTTTCCGGCACAGAGCCGCTGCTGCGGATTTTCTGTGAGATGGAAACAGAGGCGGATGCCGTGAGAGTCTGCGGCCTGCTTGAGGAATATCTGGGGCTGCAGGAGAGCTGTCTGTAGACGGTTCGTGCAGCAGGAACAAAGAGACCGGTGCAAAAGCAATGATTTTATTTTGCATCGGCCTTTTTATGATATAATGAATAAAACGAGGCTGTATGGGGGCCTGGGAGGGGGATGTTCATGAGGCTTATAAAGGAAGCTGCGGGAAGACGGCGGTCAGCCTGGGCGGCGGCTCTTATCTGCTGTGTCTCTTTGTCCTCCTGCCGGCAGTCAGCGGAAAGGCCGCCTATGCCTCTTCAGTCTGATCTGGTGGTTTACACGGTCCAGGAGGAAGGAATCTATGAGCCTGTGGTCAAGGAATTTGAGGAGAGGACCGGATTAAGCGTCAAGGTGGAAACCGGGTCCTCAAAGGAGCTTTTAAAGAAGTTAAGGGACGGGGGAGAAACGTGGGATGTGGTATTCGGCATCGGAACCGAGACCTTAGAAGAGGCAAAGGACCACTGGCAGGCTTACGAAAGCCCGGAAATCCCTGCCATAGCCGGGGCATTCCGGTGCGAAGACCAGAAGTGGACCGGCTTTTCCGCCTGTCCACTGGTCATCATGTACAATACCAATGTAGTGACATACCGGGAGGTTCCTACCGGCTGGGCCAGTCTTTTGGAGCCAAGATGGAAGGGTCGGGTGGCTTTCATGGATCCCCGCCTGTCGGACATTTATTCCTCAGCCCTGGCTGCGGCCGTCCATGGGTATAAGGGAGAGGGAGACTATATGGAGAGGCTGGTGGAGAACTTAGAATATGAGACTCTTCCCAGCTTATCGGAGGTGAATTCCGGTATTCTGGACGGCCGGTATTCCCTGGGGGTCACCATAGAGGGGACGGCCCAGGCCCTGCGCTCGGAGGGAGCGGATGTGGATTACATTTACCCGGAGGAGGGAACCTGGGTGCTGCCTGACGGTACGGCCATTGTAAACGGCTGCCCCCATCAGGAGGCGGCCAGGCGTTTTCTGGATTTTACGGCTATCAAGGATACCCAGAGGATTCTTGTTTCAGACTTAAACAGGCGTTCCGTCCGCATGGACGTAGAGCCTCTTCCCGGACTTTCTCCTGTCAGCAGGCTTTTTGTGATTAACATGGATTTAAAGGAGCTGTCCCGGGAAAAGGAAGAGATTTTAAAACAGTGGAATGAGGTCTCTGTCCCTGAAAGAAGGGGGGATAGAAGATGAAATGGTACCGCAGGCTTTCATTTAAGGCAAGGGTGTTTCTGGGCTGTCTGCTGGTGGCCATAGTTCCCCTGACCTTTTCAAGCGTGGTGGTGACCAGGCTTTTTACCGTTTCCATTAACCGGCAGCTGGCGGTGGAGGGAAACCGGCAGCTGGACGAGGTAAGCAAAAAGCTTACCCAGCTTCTGGAAAACTGCGGGAAAGCCTGTGAAGTCTTTACGGCGGACGGCTCCGCAGCCTGGGTCATGGTGGATAAGGATGCCATTGACATGCAGAAGGATTTGTACCTGTCCTTATATCAGGCGGTGCAGGAGGTGTACAGCAACGCCCGGTTCAGCATCTATGATTCTGGCGGAAAGCTCCGTTTTACAACGGATACTTCCCCTAAAAACAGCTCCCTTCCTATTCACTGGGGGCTTTTAAAGAAGGTCCGGGAAGCGAAGGGGATCATTTACTACAGGACCGATCCCTATCTTCCGGGAACGGACAGAAACATTCTGATGCAGGGGGCCTACTCCCTGGAAAATTCCCATGGGGTCAGGACCGGGTACGTGGTCATGGACTTTTCCCGTGAAAACTTTGACAATCTGCTGAACGGCTTTTATTCCTCCGGGGATACGCTTCTGGTGCTGGATTCCCACCAGCGGCCCCTTTACTGCTCCAGACCGGAATACGGAGAAGAGGAGATCAACGATATCATCCGCCATGGGGCGTCGGAACAGGACGGAGAAAAGGAAAAGGGAGTCCACACCAGGTATTTATGGACCAGGGAGCCTTCCCAGGGCTTCTATATCATTCTGAGGCGCTCCGCTCCCATCAGCGACGAGGCCATCCGCACCATGGGAACCGTAAGCATTCTTTTATCCGCTCTGGGGCTGGTTCTCTGCCTGCTGATCTCCGGAGCCCTGTCAAGGGGAATTGCCCAGCCGGTGAGCCAGCTGGATAAGGCCATGGCAAAGGTGAAGAAGGGGGATTTATCCATCCGCATCCATACCAGCCGGCAGGATGAGCTGGGAAGGCTGACGGAAAGCTTTAACCAGATGACAGGAGATCTGCAGAAGTATTTGGAGGATACGGTACAGAAGCAGAAGGACTTGAATAAGACCACCATCAAGCTGTACCAGACCCAGCTAAACCCCCATTTCCTTTATAATACCCTGGATACCATCAAATGGAATGCCAGAATCAATCAGATCCCGGAAATTGCCATACTGGCGGAAAATCTGGCGGTGATTTTGAGGAAAAGCATTTCCAGCCGCCCCTTCATCACCCTGAGGGAGGAGCTGGAGACCATTGAAAGCTACATACAGATCCAGAAAATCCGGTTTACGGGACGTTTTCTCTACGAAACAGAGATCCCGGACCAGCTGGAGGACTGCATGGTGCCCCGGATGCTTTTGCAGCCCCTGGTGGAGAACGCCATCATCCACGGGCTGGATGGATGTGAGAACGGATATATCTGTATTTTTGCGGACCAGAAGGACGGGGTTTTAAGCATTTCCATCACAGACGACGGCTGCGGCATGGACCGGGAGATGGCGGACTGGATCAACAGCGACAATCCGGTGAAAAGGGAAGGGCACTTAGGGCTTTACAATGTGATCCGCATCCTGAAAATTTATTACGGACAGGAATACGGCATCAGGGCCGAGGTTACAAAGGAAGGAACCACCATCACTTTAAGGCTGCCGGTTCAGAGGGAGGTAACGGATGTATAAGGTCATTGTTGTGGAGGATGAGACAATGGTCCGCCGGGGGATCATTCTTACCATTAACTGGGCGGCCCTGGACTGTGTCATCGCGGGAGAGGCCGCCAACGGAGAGGAAGGAGCCCTGCTGGCGGAAAGGCTTTCCCCGGACATTATTGTGACGGATGTGAAGATGCCCCGCATGGATGGGGTGGAGATGATCACCAGGCTGCGGAAAGGGGGCTGCGGGGCCAGGTTTATTATTTTAACCGCCTACGGGGATTTTAAGTACGCCCAGAGCGCCCTGCGCTTAGGGGTCAGCGATTACCTTTTAAAGCCCTTAAAGGATGGGGACTTGGAGCAGGCCATCCTGCATATTAAAAGCCAGATGGAGCAGGGGACGGAAAAGGCGGAGGGAGAGACGGCGCCGCCGGTGCTCCGCTTTCAGGCGGATAAAAAATCCAAGAATAAATATGTGGATGAGGCCACCCGGTACATCCGGCTGCATTATAAGGAGGACATCACCATCAGCACGGTGGCGGAGTACTTGGAAATCAGCGAAGGATATCTGAGCCGGGTGTTAAAAAAGGAAACAGATTATACCTTTACCAGCTATCTCACCCTTTACCGGATGCAGGTAGCCATGTCTCTGTTAAAAGACTGCCGGGTCAAGGTCTATGAGGTGGCGGATCAGGTAGGGTATTCGGATACGGCTTATTTCAGCGCCCAGTTCAAAAAGCTTCTTGGGGTATCTCCCTCGGAATACCAGGAGAGGTGCGGCAAGTGAGAAAGGCCTCTTGTCATTTCCGGAAAATCGTGATAACCTAAGATGGTGTGGAATTATTTTCCATATAATAAAAAAAGGATTTGGGTAAATGAGCAGTAAAAGAAATCATTCAGTCACGATGAGAAAAATCGTTTTTCTGGCGGCAGCTTTTTTGCTAGCCGGGACGACGACGGTACGGGCAGATGATTCCTCCAAATTCGTTCCCGGGACCAGGATAAACGGGGTCCTTGTAGGGGGAATGACGGTGGATGAAGCGAAAGTACAGATAGAAGGCTTTTACGGCAGGGAATACAAGCTTGCCATCAAGGAAAGGGGAGGAGCGTCAGAGGTTTTAAAAGGGCGGGACATCGGCTATAAGGTTCTCATTACCGACGGCCTTTCTTCCGTCCTGGCCGGTCAGAACGCTTCCGGGCGGGTGGCCGGACCTGCGGCAGACAACGCCCACGCCTTAAAAAGCCAGGTGAGCTATGACGAGGAAAAGCTGGAAGAAAAGCTGGGTTCTCTCTCCTGCATAAGCGGCGGGACGGTTGTGGCCACTGTGAACGCCCATATTTCGCCCTGGAAGCAGGGAGAGCCCTTTTCCATTGTCCCGGAGGTACAGGGAAACAGCGTAAATGCCGGGATTTTAAAGGAAAAGGTAAAGGAAGCCTTAAATAACGGACTTACGGAAATAAGCCTGGAGGAGTCCGGCTGCTACGATGCGGTTACCGTAACCTCAGAGGATCCGGGGCTGAAAGCCCGGTGTGAGGCCTTAAACCGCCTGGGGGAGATGACCGTCACCTACACCTTCGGGGACCGGTCGGAGGTCTTAAACGGGGAAGAAATCTGTTCCTGGGTCACAGGCATGACAGACGGGGTCATTGATGTGAACGTGGATAAGGCCGCAGCCTATGTGAAGTCCCTGGCGGACAAATACGATACGGCGGGAAAGCCCAGGCCTTTCCGGGCCGCAGATGGAAAGGATTTAAGCCTTTCCGGCTCTTATGGCTGGCGGATTGACCAGGCCGGGGAAACGGCGGCTCTGATTGCCGTAATACGGACCGGTCAGACCCAGGTGAGGGAGCCCCTTTACTCCCAAAAGGCGGCTGACCGGAACAATGACTGGGGAGGCACCTATGTGGAGGCTGATCTGGCGGGCCAGCATGTTTACATGTACAAGGATGGAGCCCTGGTATGGGATTCCCCCTGCGTAACAGGGGATGTTTCCAAAAACCGCACCACCCCGGAGGGCATTTACACCGTGGCCTACAAGCAGACGGACCGGGTTCTCCGGGGAGATAAAAAGGCGGACGGGACCTATGAATATGAGAGCCATGTGAATTACTGGATGCCCTTTAACGGAGGCATCGGCTTTCATGACGCTGAATGGCGGAGCAAATTCGGCGGAGCAATTTATCAGACCAGCGGAAGCCACGGCTGTGTCAATCTTCCCCCGGAAAAGGCAAAGGTTCTTTACGGCCTGATTTATACAGGGATTCCTGTTGTCTGTCATTATTAAGGGCAGGTTTTAAAGAGGCTGTCTTGTCAATTGACCATGGATTGACAGGACAGCCTCTTTGTGTTACATTCAGAGATAGATATAATTGGAAGGTTTATGGAAAATTGGAAGGAGATGAAGCTTGTGGCTGAAATCATGCCTCACATTAAACTGTCAGAGGAACAGACGGTTCCCTATGCCCTGCTGCCGGGGGACCCGGCACGGCTGGACCGGATCGGGGCCTGCTTAACCGACGTGAGAGAGCTGGCCTACAACCGGGAATACCGGAGCCTTAGGGGGATTTATAAGGGAATTCCGGTGATGGCGGTATCCACGGGAATCGGAGGAGCATCGGCTGCCATTGCTGTGGAGGAGCTTTCCCGGATCGGGGTGAAGTCCATGATCCGCATCGGAAGCTGCGGAGCTCTTCAGAAAGGAATCGGGCTGGGAGATTTAATCCTGGTAAACGGTGCGGTGCGGGATGAGGGGGCGTCCGCTTCCTATGCCTATTCCATCTATCCCGCCATTCCGGATACGGAGCTGCTGATAGCCTGCATGGAGGGAGCCAGGGAGCTGGGGGCCAAGGCCCACGTGGGGATCGCCAGAAGCCACGACAGCTTCTACATTGACGAAGAGGAAGAGGTCTGCGCATACTGGCAGAAAAAGGGGGTTCTGGGCTCTGATATGGAAACAGCCGCCTTATTTGTGGTGGGAAGACTCAGGGGCGTAAAAACCGCGTCCATATTAAACACCGTGGTGGAGTATGAAGGGGACTTAGAGGAAAACATCAACAGCTATACCGATGGGGAATCCGCCATGATGAGGGGTGAGCAACTGGAGATTCTTACAGCGCTTGAAGCGTTTGTACGGATAAATCAAAAGTGTTAATGGAGGAAAATGAGATGAACAATTTATTCAAAACCAAGTTGAATGCGGCCTGCTTCGTGCTGATCCCGGCCTGCATCGGAATCAACTACTTAGGGAAACTTTTTGCTTCCGTGTTAAAGCTTCCTCTCTGGCTGGATTCCATCGGCACCTGTATCGGAGGTATTCTGGGAGGGCCTATCATCGGCGGAATCTGCGGTGCGGCCAACAACTTAATCTATGGCTTTACCACCGGTGATTCCATCACTCTGGTATATGCCCTCACCAGCCTTGGAATCGGTGTTGTGGTGGGAATCATGGCAAGGCTTGGACGTATGAACGACCTTCCGGGAGCGCTTCTTACGGCCTGTGCGGCAGGTCTTGCGGCTGTTGTGATCTCCACCCCCTTAAACATCATCTTCTGGGGAGGAACCACCGGCAATATTTGGGGAGACGCCGTCTTTGCATGGTCCCAGGCCGTAGGGCTTCCTGTGGCTCTTGGCTCTTTCCTCGATGAAGTCATCGTGGATGTGCCGGATAAGCTGGTCACCCTTTTGATCGTTTTTGCCATCATCAAGGGTCTTCCAAGGAAACTCACCTCTCTTTATGAGCTGGATGATGAAGTCACAAGCCTGGATTAAGGCAGGAAAGGCAGGATGAACCGATGAAAAGCATCAGCCTTTACGTGGACAGGGAAACCTATTTAACCCGTCTTCATCCCTTTGCAAAGCTGTTTTATATCCTGGCTGCCGTCAGCGTGCCCCTTATCGGGGGCGCGCTGTGGATGTACGGCCTGTTTCTGGCCATCAGTCTCTGTCTCCTGGTCAGCGGGAAGATCATAGGGAAAGTGTTTCCGCTGATCGCTTTTTCATTTACCATTATTATTACCATCTTCCTGATCCACGGTCTTTTCAACCAGAAAAATGAGACGGTTCTCTTTAATCTGGGGCCTGTGGCCTTTTACCGGGAAGGGCTTCTCTATGCAGCCGGAATCGGCCTCAATATTTTAAATATGCTTCTGGCCTTTGCCACCTTTGTGCTGACCACCAGGCCTGCGGATCTGGTGGATGACTTAGAGCAGGCCGGCTTTTCCCCCAGGTTCGGCTATATGATAAGCTCTGTTTTCCAGATTATTCCCCAGATGATGGGGACCATGAATACCATCATGGATGCCCAGAGAAGCCGGGGAATGGAGACGGAGGGGAGCCTGCTCATAAGGGCCAGGGCATTTATTCCCCTGATCTCCCCTGTGGTCAGCAGCTCCCTCATCAATACCAGGGAGAGGGCCATCGCCCTGGAGGTGCGGGGCTTTGATTCGAAAAATAAGAAAACCTTTTTAAGGGATCACAGATTAAACGGACGGGACAAGGCATTTATGCTTCTTATGGCAGTGCTGATTCTGGGCTCGGCCCTATGGAGGATTGCTGCATGGCTTTGATTGAAGTGAAAAATTTAAAATACCGGTATCCCCATACGAAGAATCTGGCCCTTGACGGCATTGAATTTGAAGTGGAAAAGGGGCAGTTTATCGGGATTGTAGGTGAGAACAAGGCGGGAAAGAGCACCTTGTGCCAGGCCTTTGCAGGGCTGGTTCCAACCATGTTCCGGGGAGCCTACGGAGGAAAGCTTCTCATTAACGGGGCGGAAGCGGCCCAGACTCCCATTGCAGAGCTCTGCCAGACCGTGGGTCTGGTATTCCAGAACCCCTTTAACCAGCTGTCGGGCGCAAAGGAAACGGTTTTTGAGGAAATCGCCTTTGGGCTGCAGAACTTAGGCATCCCCCGGGAAGAAATCTATGAGCGGGTGGAAAAGAATTTAAAGCTTCTGGACATAGAGGAATACAGGGACCGGAACCCCTTTGACTTATCGGGAGGACAGACCCAGAGAGTGGCCATTGCCAGCATACTGGCCATGGAGCCGGAAGTCATTGTGCTGGATGAGCCCACCTCCCAGCTGGACCCTCAGGGAAGCGAGGAAGTGTTCCGGGTGGTTGAAAAGCTGGCGAAGGCGGGAATTACCATTATCATGGTGGAGCACAAGATGGAAAAGATGGCTTCCTACTGCCATAAGATTCTCCTGCTCCATCAGGGAAAGCAGGTGGCCTATGACACGCCGGAGAGGATTTTTTCCAGAGATGATTTGGAGGAGCTGGGCGTGAAGCCTCCTGTCTATACCCAAGTGTGCAAAGCCCTTGGGGTATGCAGAAGGGAAAGGGAAGAAAGGCTTTATCCTGTGACCCTTGAGCAGACCCGGAGCCTAAAGCACCAGTTCCCGGAAACCCTATCCGGCAGACCTTCCACAGAGGAGAGGAAAGAAAGAGCACAGGAAATCTTTTGCATTGAGCATCTGGGCTTTCATTATCTGCCAGGGGTTCCGGTAATGGAGGATTTAAACCTTTGCCTTGACAACAGGCCTACGGCCATTATCGGGCAGAACGGAGCGGGTAAGACCACCCTTGTAAAGCTTTTAAAGGGCCTCTTAAAGCCTCAGGACGGGCGCATTCTGTTTGAGGATGAGGATATCTCCAAAAAGACCGTGGCCCAGCTTGCCGGCCGGGTAGGCTATGTGTTCCAGAATCCCGATGACCAGATCTTTAAAAACAAGGTGCTGGATGAGGTCATGGTGGGCCCCTTAAACATCGGCATGAGCCGTGAAGAAGCCAAAAACCGGGCGGAGGAAGCTCTTGAGATGGCGGGACTTCTTTCCGCCGCAGAGGAAAACCCCTATGACCTGGACTTATCTGAGAGAAAAATGGTGGCAATCGCTTCCGTGGTTGCCATGGACCCCAGGGTGCTGATCTTAGACGAGCCCACCATTGCCCAGGATGCAAAGGGAAAGGCCCTGCTGGGGGCGATCATCCGCTCCTTAAGCGAAAAGGGGAAATTTGTCCTTGCCATCCTTCATGACATGGATTTTGTGGCCGAATATTTTGACCGGGTCATTATCATGGCTCACGGAAAGGTGCTGGCGGACGGACCGGGGGAAAAGGTGTTTTATGAGAAAGAAAGCCTTTTAAAGGCCCGCCTGGAGCAGCCCCATACCGCAAGGCTGTGCGGGCTTCTGGGCTATGAAGGCGCATTTTTAACGGCAGAAGATATTAAGAGTGAAGGCAGGTTATAACAGAACGTGGATGGAAGAAAACGCAGAAAAAAGATCGAGGAGATACTGAGCCAGGAAAATCTCCCAATATCCGGGACAGAGCTGGCAAAGCGGCTGGGCGTGAGCAGGCAGGTGGTGGTTCAGGATGTGGCCCTTTTGCGGGCGGAGGATATAAAGATTCTGTCCACCAATAAGGGATACATCCTGCGGCGCCTGCCGGGAGATCAGAAAGAGGCCTGTATCAGGGTATTCCGGAGCAGCCACAGGACAGAGGATATCCTGGATGAGCTCCAGACCATTGTGGATTATGGCGGCAGAATTTTGGATGTATTCGTCGAACATGATGTATATGGGGAGATTCATGCGGATTTAGTTATCAATAACCGCCTGGATGCGGCAGAATTTGTAGATATGCTGGATCATTCCGAGGATCTGCCCCTAAAATCCCTGACCGGAGGCTGCCATTACCATACGGTGACGGCGGATTCGGTGAGGAATCTGGACAAGATCGAAGAGGAGCTTAGAAAAAAGGGCTATCTTGCCACTTAAAATAAAAAAACACCTGGCGGAAGGAAATCCGAAAGCCAGGTGTTTTCCTTGCTGAAAAGCTTCCCGGGTCCACGGGACAGAAGGAGGAGTCAGGGATTTTCGTCGGGAGAGCAGAAAACGACGATCTTCTGAGGCGTGGTGATGGCCGGGATGCTTCGGGTGGTGAACATATACATAACAAGAAGATAGTGGTTTCCCGGATTGAAAAAAAAGCTCTGTCCGTTGGAAAGCAGAATTTCCGTCTCATCCTGGTCCGACAGGCTGAGTTTTAAGGTCTGATCCCGATTTAAAAGGTCCTGGTCAAAATAGTCAAGCATGACCTCATACCCGTCATCATCCTCTACAAGAACTACTGCAGTAAAACGGGGAGGATAGATGAGAGGTACGGGAGCCTTCGTATCATATATGGCGGTGATGGAGTCTCCCACCATAAAGGTATGCTGATCCAGAACATAGGTCTGGGGAGTGACGATGAAATCTACCTGCCCAATGCTTTCGCTTGTTACGGAAACGAGAAGGGAACAGCTGGAATCGGAGGAGGTGGTCCTTAAAGGGGTAAGGTCAGTGACCGTACCATAGATGGGAGCGTAGCGTGTCATGTGACATCCTTTTGCATCATTCTTTACCCTATCATATGAGAGGGCGGGAACTATTATGAATCGTAATAAAAACGTCAAAAAATATACCATAAAAATTTAGACATATTTTGCAGGTATAAGGTATAATGATTTTTGGAAGAAAAGGCTAGCGAAGAGGTAGGAGTAAATGGAAAATAGAAGACCGGGCAGCAGAAAGAAAAAGCCCTTGGGATTAAAGGGCTGGGCGGCGATCGGAGGCGGGACAGTGGCTGCTGCTGCGATGATCGCTGCTTTGACGTACATCCACATAGGCAGACAGTATGAAAAGGTATTTTTCCCCAACACAACGATAAACGGGATGGATGCCTCCAAAAAATCCGTGGAAGAAATTAAGGAATTGATTGCCTCAGGTGTTGACGGCTATGTCCTGTCGATTAAGGAACGGGGAGATGTGACGGAGGAGCTTAAGGGAAGCGATATCGGCCTGGAATCCGTCTTTGACGGAAGCCTGGAAGCTCTTTTGGCAAAACAGGAGCCGGGCAAGTGGTTAAAGCACTTGAAAACACCCCAGGCGTTTGAAATAGATACCATGATAAAATATGATCAGGATAAATTCGATGAAGCAGTTGGCCGGTTGTCCTGTCTCAATGAGGAAACGGCGGAAAAGCCGGAGGATGCCCACATATCCGACTATACGCCCGGACAGGGCTACAGCATTGTGGGGGCAAAGGAAGGGAACACCCTGGACCCTGAAAAGACAAAAAACGGGATTTCCGAGGCGGTTATGGACTTAAAGCCGGAGCTGTCCCTGGAAGAGCTGGAAGCCTATGTAAGGCCGTCCGTCCCCAGCGACGATCCCCAGCTTCTGGATCAGGTCCAGACCTTAAACCGGTATGTGAATACCACCATTACATATAAATTCGGAGACGAAAAGCAGGTGTTAAGCGGGGACACCATTTCCAAATGGGTGGGAGTGGGAGAGGACGGAAAGGTCTATCTGGACAGCTCCGCCGTCACCGCTTACGTAAAGGATCTGGCATCCAAGTATGATACGGCCACCAGCGCAAAAAATTTAAAGACCTCTTACGGCCAGAATGTGAGGATTACGGGAGGCGTTTACGGCTGGAAGATCAACCAGAGCGCCGAAGCCGATGAGCTGGCACAGCTCATCCGTACCGGAGAGAGCCAGACAAGAGAGCCGATCTACAAGCAGACAGCGGCAAGCCATGGGCCCAATGATTACGGCAGCACCTATGTGGAAATCAATTTGACGGCCCAGCATCTGTATTATTACAAGGATGGAAAGCTTGTGGTGGATTCGGATTTCGTGTCAGGCAACGAGTCCAAGGGCTGGGCAACACCTGCGGGCGTGTACACCATTACCTATAAGGAGAGGAATGCTACCTTAAAGGGTGAGGATTACAGCACCCCGGTGTCTTACTGGATGCCCTTTAACGGAAACATCGGTCTTCACGATGCTTCCTGGCGGAGCAGCTTCGGCGGGTCCATCTTTAAGACCAGCGGCTCCCATGGCTGCGTCAACCTGCCTCCGTCAGTGGCAAAGACCATATTTGAAAATATAAATGCCGGTATACCGGTTCTCTGCTACCATCTGCCGGGAACGGAATCCAAGAAAACCTCAAACGGAACCACAAAGCCGGAAGAGACCACAGGAACAAAGCCGTCTACAGAACAGACAACGGCAGCACCGACCACAGCGGCGCCAACTACGGCAGCGCCAACCACAGCAGCACCGACCACGGCTCCCCAGGCCACAGTGGCCCCGTCCACAACGGCGGAGGAAACTTCCTCTGAAGACGGAGAGGTGGGCCCGGGAGTCGGCAGCCAGGGGTCGAAAAAGCATCAGACCGGTCCGGGAGTATCTAAGTAGGATTTTAGGAGGTTTTGGAAATGCTGAAAAAAGAAACATTTGTGCCCATCCAGTTTTTCAAAAAGGAAGCCTATACCGGGAGCATGAAAGGGATGCGCTACCGGGTCTTTAAAAACGGGGAAGAGCTGGAGGCTGCGGTATATCCCGGCCCTTACTGCTATGAGGTAACGCCTGAGGAACAGAAGATACGGGCGTCTTTCCCCTTTTCCGGGGAAGGGGTAGCCCAGGCGGTGGACTGGATTAACGAACAGTACGAAAAAAACCAGCCGCTGTGGAAAACGGCTGCAAGATAGGATAAAACGAAAGCACCGACGGAAGAAAAGTTAGTCTTCGGAAGGTGCTTTTTTTACGTCAATTATTTCCCCCTTTTCTAAATGAAGGAAATATGATATGATAGTGTATTATTGAAGAGACTTACATGGAGGAAGAGAGATGGAAGAGAACAAAGAAGAAGTGATTTCTAAAAACTTTATTGAACAGGAGATAGATAAGGACCTTGCGGAAGGCGTTTACGATCATGTTCAGACCAGGTTTCCGCCGGAGCCCAACGGTTATCTGCATATCGGACATGCCAAATCCATTTTATTGAACTATGGCCTGGCTCAGAAGTATGGCGGGAAGTTCAACCTCCGTTTTGATGATACAAACCCGACAAAAGAGAAAACAGAATTCGTGGAATCAATCATGGAGGATGTGAAGTGGCTGGGGGCTGACTTTGAGGACCGCCTGTTCTTCGCTTCCAACTACTTTCAGCAGATGTATGACTGTGCTGTCCTTTTAATAAGGAAGGGAAAGGCATTTGTCTGTGATCTGACAGCGGAAGAGATAAGGGAATACAGAGGAGATTTTAAGACTCCCGGAAAAGAAAGTCCCTACCGGAACCGCAGCGTGGAAGAAAACTTAAAGCTGTTTGAAGAGATGAAAGACGGAAAATATGAAGATGGGGAAAGAGTTCTCCGTGCCAGGATCGACATGGCCTCTCCCAACATCAACATGCGTGATCCGGTTATCTACCGGGTGGCCCATATGTCCCATCACAACACCGGGGACGCGTGGTGCATTTATCCCATGTATGATTTCGCCCACCCCATTGAGGATGCCATTGAGCACATCACCCATTCTATCTGCACCCTGGAGTTTGAAGATCACAGACCTTTGTATGACTGGGTGGTAAGGGAATGCGAATTCGAAAATCCGCCCCGGCAGATTGAATTTGCAAAGCTGTACCTGACCAATGTGGTGACAGGAAAGCGCTACATCAAAAAGCTGGTGGAGGATAAAGTGGTGGACGGCTGGGATGATCCCCGTCTGGTTTCCATTGCAGCTCTCAGAAGAAGAGGCTATACGCCGGAATCCATCCGCATGTTTGTAGATCTGGTGGGCGTATCAAAAGCTAACAGCTCTGTGGATTATGCAATGCTGGAATACTGCATCCGTGAGGACTTAAAGCTGAAAAAGCCAAGAATGATGGCGATTTTAGATCCCATTAAGCTGGTCATCGACAATTATCCGGAGGATACCATAGAATATCTGGATGCCGCAAACAATCTGGAGAATCCGGAGCTGGGAGAGAGAAAGCTTCCCTTTGGAAAAGAACTTTACATTGAGCGGGAAGACTTTATGGAAGAGCCTATTAAGAAATATTTCCGCCTCTTCCCCGGCAATGAGGTCCGTCTGATGAACGCATACTTCGTGACCTGCACCGGCTGCGAAAAGGATGGGGAAGGCAATGTTACCGTGGTCCATTGTACCTACGATCCGGAAACAAGAAGCGGCTCCGGCTTCGAAGGCAGAAAGGTAAAGGGAACCATTCACTGGGTGGCCGCCAAGACCGCCCTGCAGGCAGAATGCCGTTTGTACGAAAACCTTGTGGATGAGGAAAAGGGAAAGCTGAGCGAGGACGGAACCTTAAACTTAAATCCAAATTCCCTGACCGTAGTAAAGAACTGCTATGTGGAACCGGGATTTTCCAATGCAAAGGCCTATGACAGCTTCCAGTTTGTGAGAAACGGATTTTTCTGCATAGACTGTAAGGACAGCACCCCCGAGCACCTGGTATTTAACCGGATCGTGTCATTAAAGAGTTCTTTTAAAATAACAAGCAACTAAATAACCGTGACAGGCTGGAGTGCCGGTCAATAGAAGAAATGCTGCATGGCCGAAAAAAACAGGTACGTGGGGCATTTTTTCTTACCCGATGAGAATGGAGGGATGTTCCCCTATGGAGCTCATGATACCTTTGAAAAACCAGCCAGGTCTTCCCTATTACAGCCAGATTTACACCTTTATTAAGGAAGAGATAAGTAAGGGAAACCTAAAACCGTCCACCCGGCTTCCGTCCACAAGACTGCTGGCGGAGCATTTGAAGGTCAGCCGAAGCACCACCCAGATGGCCTATGAACAGCTGCTTTCCGAGGGATATATCGAAGCGGTTCCCTGCAGAGGCTATTACGTCTTAAGCATTGACGGGCTGGTGAAGACGGGACAGGAGCAGAGGGAGAGAGCGCAATCCTTTTTAAGCGCTGCCAATAACCCAAGGGAAAAGGAGGATGACAGACAATGGGCCGTGGATTTTTCCCCGAGAGGAATTGATCTGGATACCTTTCCCTTTAATTCATGGAGAAAGATTTCAAAAAATACCCTTGTGGATGATAACCGGGAAATGTTCGTGACCGGAGATCCCCAGGGAGAGCCGGCTTTCCGGGAGGCAATCCGCGACTATCTCCATTCCGCCCGGGGAGTGAACTGTTCGCCGGATCAGATCATTGTAGGAGCGGGAAGTGAATACCTTCTGATGCTGCTTTCCCAGATTCTTGGGACAGACCGGATCATTGCCATGGAAAATCCCACCTACAAGCAGGCCTACCGGGTCTTTGAGAGCCTGAAATACCGGGTGGTACCTGTAGCCATGGACAAGTCCGGCATGGCTGTGAGCCTGCTGGAGAAAAGCCGGGCGGATATTGCCTATGTGATGCCTTCCCATCAGTACCCCACAGGAATTGTGATGCCTGTGAAACGGAGACAGGAGCTTCTTGCATGGGCTTATGAAAAAGAGGGAAGGTTTCTTATTGAAGACGATTACGACAGTGAATTCCGGTATAAGGGAAAGCCCATTCCTGCACTGCAGGGCATGGATGAAAAGGGCCGGGTCATTTATTGCGGGACATTTTCCAAATCCATAGCCCCGGCCATCCGGGTGAGCTATATGGTTCTGCCCAAGTCCCTGTTGTCCTTATATGAGGAAAAGGTCAGCTTTTATGCCTCTACCGTATCCCGCATTGACCAGAACATCCTCTACCAGTTCATGCTGGAAGGCCACTATGAACGCCATTTAAATCGGATGCGGGCAGTTTATAAATCAAAGCACGACGTGCTGGTAGGAGGACTCAAGGCCTTTGAGGACCAGTTTTTGATCCGGGGAGAGTACGCAGGGCTTCATCTTCTTTTGACGGACCGTAAGGGACGGGGGGAGAGGGAGCTGATAGAAAAGGCGGAAAGGCTGGGCGTCAGGGTCTACGGCATGTCGGGGTATTTTATCCACGAGGAGCATAATACCTATCCGCCTACCATAGTTCTGGGCTTTGCAAGCCTGACAGAGGAAGAAATCAGGAAAGGGCTTGAGCTTTTGAGAAAGGCATGGGACGTGGAGGCCTGTAAGGAGGGATCGGGTGAAGAATAGAGACTGGAAGCTCATCCTGCTTTTCGCAGGACTGACCGCTCTTCTGATGTTTGGATTAAGCGCCGCCGGGACTGCAAGAAACGGGAAAGAAGCTCCCATGAGCGGAAAGAAAGCGGCAGAGGGTGCGACGCCGGGGAACGGGCAGCAGTCAGAGCCGGCCCAGGATGCCGGACCGAAGCTGCTGATGGGGGCGGCGGAAAATGGAGCAAAAACCGGACCGGCAGCTCTGAAAGGAGCCGGAACCGGGGAAGAAGAATCCCAGGAGATTCCGGTGTCAGATGAAATATCCCTTACAGAGGCTGACAAGAACTTTTTGGATGATCTGATGAAGACTCTCGACCAGGGGGATCTGGAAGGCGGGGCCAGGCTGTTAAGCGATTATGAAATTCCCTGGAAGGAATTTCCCTGCATGTACGATGGAGAGGACATGAAAGCTGACGTATTCTCCTCTCACGGCCTTGTATTTACAAAGGCGTCAACATTGTTTTACGGTGATTTCTCAGATGGAATGCCCCAGGGCAGCTGTACGGCTCTTCAGGTTCTGGATTTGGAGGAAGGGCGGCGCTATGACTATGCCTATGGCATCTGGGAAAAGGGAGAGCTGGAGGGAGAAGGGGAGTGCGGCTATAATTATTATGATGGAGCCGGACCGGATATTGCCAGAAAAAATGCGAAGAAGGGCATGTTTAAAGACAACCGGATGGAAGGGGAAATCACCTATACCAGCACCGGAGAGGACGGAGTCACATCCACCTGGCAGTTTCAAGTGGCGGATGGGGTGATCGTGATTGATGACAGGTGGTTAAAGAGTACGGACAGCGCCGGAGCGGTGATCTACAAGCTGACGGCCCAGGAGGACCCGGCCCGCGCCTACACCTTAAGCGGCAGCGCCGCGGGAGAGGAACGGTGGAAGAATCTGATCTCTTTCGGCGGTCCGTATTGAGAATGTATTTAAAAAGGGGGCTTACGGATGAATCAGGAAATCATAGACCGTCTGGCAGTTATTACAGACGAAGAACGGGAGATACTGAACGGGCGGACGGAAATTGACCGCAGAAGATATACGGAAAGCAGGGAACTGGTGATCGACAGCAAAAAGGTCCTGGAGCATGGGAAAATGATCCGCATCAGACCTCATACCAGATTTGTCCATTTCCCAAAGCATACGCATAATTATATAGAAGTTATCTATATGTGCAAAGGGGAGACAACCCATTTCATTGATGGGGAAAAGGTAATATTAAGAACCGGGGAGCTGCTGTTTTTAAACCAGCACGCCTCCCAGGAAATCCTTCCGGCAGGAGAGGAGGACATTGCCGTAAACTTTATCATCCTGCCGGAATTTTTTGACACAGCCTTTGAGATGATGGGAGAAGAGGAAAATCTTCTGCGGGATTTTCTCGTAGGCTGTCTCTGTTTTGATCCACGGTACGCCAGCTATCTCCATTTCAAGGTGGCGGATGTCCTGCCGGTGCAGAATCTGGTGGAAAACATGGTATGGACCCTGTTAAATGACCAGCCCAATAAAAGGAGCATCAATCAGGTCACCATGGGGCTTTTGTTTCTTCAGCTCATGCACTATACGGACAAGATCAGCCACACCTCGGAAAGCTTTGAACAAAAGCTGATTTTCCAGGTATTACGGTTTATAGATGAAAACTATAAGGACGGAGAACTGACCCAGCTGGCCGCCATGCTGAACTACAACATCTACTGGCTGAGCCGGACCATCAAGCGGCTGACCGGGCGCAACTATAAGGAGCTGGTGCAGATCAAGCGGCTGAATCAGGCTTCTTTCCTGCTTTTAAATACCAAGCTTTCGGTGACGGATATTTCCCTGGCCGTAGGCTATGACAATACCAGCTACTTTCACCGGATATTCCGGAGCCATTACGGGATGTCCCCAAAAGAGTACAGGGATTGCAGCTCCTAGCCTCAATCCGCCTGTCCCGTTCTGATCTCATAGGTCCCGTGAATTAAGTCTGCTTCCACGGAAGTCCCGTCAGCAAAAACCGTCCGCTGCCGGGTAAGATCTCCGTCAATAAATTCATGGGATATCATTTCACACATGGCCACCCTTTCATGAAGGGAAGCCACAACCGTGCAGCGGGCCGCCATTTCTTCCTCTGAAAGAGTCTGATGGCCTTCAAAGGAGCCGTCGATGTTTTCATAAGCTCCATCCCGTATGAAGTAGGGGGCCCCGCCGTTTAAGAGGGCGTAAAGCATGAAGTCCTCATTTTCGTATTTTTCCATCATCCATGGTATGATCAGGCAGTCATGGTATACCAGGTTAAAGAGGGGAACGTCGATTCCCTGGCGCTCTGCCCCCGGCTTATCCATCATAAAGGAATAGGGGGCATAGTGGCAGAACACAAGGCTTTTTATGGACCAGTCCGCCGCTTCCTCAGAGCTTGGCAGGATTCCCTGGGAGAGCAGGTATTCGAAGCAAAGGTTCCGGTAGTCCAGACATTCCTTCCGGTTGATCCGGTGCCATGGGTGGTCGCATTCGTCAGGCTCATTGCAGGTGAACACATCTAAGTAGGCACAGTCTAATTCCACTCCGTTTTTTCTGATTTCCGTAAAATTCCGTTTCACATAATAGGGAGCCTGGGTGGCGCACAGATAGGTCTGAGGCCCGCCGGCCCAGCTGGCATGCTCCGTAATGGTTCCGTCAGGCTTTTGTGCTGCAAAATTCCGGTCAAAGGATTTTGCCCTGCGGTAATAATCCCGGTACTGGTCATGGACGCCGAAGGAATAGCCGTATCCCCGGATGGTATCCGCCAGCTCTTTCATTTTTTCCCAGCCTCCGGCCTCCTTGCAGGCGGGAAGATAATCGGGGTGCTGGTTGTCATAGCCCGGCTCCGCCCAGCCGTCCAGATGGAGATAAAGCTTTTTAAGTCCCAGGTCCTTATAGAAATGATGAATATCCCCTGTTCTTTTCTCAAAACGGTATACATGATTGTTTTTGTCCGGGTCTGACCGGTCAAAGAAACGGGAATCCGGCATGACCTGGGTTTTGATTCCCTTATGGATGAAAGAAGCGCCCACCAGCTTGTGAACGGGCGCCTTGGCTTCCTTTTCTTTCAGGGAACAGAAAGTGCCCTGTTCCTTCACATAGTTCCGGTAATGCTTGCAGATGTCATTGTAATCGCAGCCGGACAGGAAAGAATAGATCATGGTCCTGCGGCTGTTCATCCTGCCAAGGCTTGGCAGCCATTTGATTCCGGCGTGGGTATAGGGACCCTCTGCCGGATGGTCCGCATAATAGGCGGCATCCCAGGGCTGCTCACAGATGGCCAAGTAGCCGTTTCCGTCCTTTACCTGACTGAACCATGGCATGTAAGAGCCGGCAGTGCACATCATGCCGCCAAAGGGCAGGTCTTTAAGAGCTGTTTCCCAGGTATTCGGTATGAGAAGCCCCTGCCGGACATTTAACAGGGTATACCAGCGGCTGTTTTCCTCTTCAAATTCCATGTATCCGGGCCAGTATATTTCTGAAACAGGGACGCTGCTTTCCGTCAGGGGAATCCATTCAAAATGGATGTCCTCCGTGGCATACTCGATCCATGAAACCGTTTCAAAGGCAAGGCCCAGATCCATGCCGTTTAACCGGAAGCCCTGGTAATGGCTGATGATCCCTTCTCCCACCCCTGTTTTCCATTGGTTATGGGTGATGGAAGAGGCATCACGGAAGTAAACCGCCTGTCCTCCGATTATAAGGCGGGGCCTGTATCCGGTATCCCATTTCCAGAGTGTGCTCCCGTGTTTTATGGAAAATAAGAGAGAGCTTTCCTCAAATTCCAAGGCTGTCCGGTTGAATATAATATCCTGCATGATTGATCCTCCACTGAATTGATGGTTTTAATATAGCACTTTTCCGGAAAAAAGCCTTACGGAATCATCGCAGAATCTTGTCAAATTATCCGGTTATCTTCTGTTCTTTTTTTTCCCGAATTTGTGACTTCATTGGAATACTTTTTAACGGAATGGAAATATTCCAGAGGAGACATCCCGGTTGTCTGTTTAAACTGCTTGGAAAAATACTGAAGGGAGCTGTAGGAGAGGAAGTATGCGATTTCCGTAAAGTTCATGGTCCCACTGCGCATGATCTCCTTGGAACGTTCAATTTTCATCATATTGAAATAATCTATAGCTCCGCAGTTCTTTTCTCTGTGAAACAGGGCGTGAAGGGTGGAACGGCTTATGGAGAATTCATCGCAGATGGTTTTAATGGAGAGATGCTCGCAGATGTGAAACTCCATAAACTGAATGATCTGTTCTAAATGGCTGGAGTCGGAGGAAAGGGACGCCTGTTCCATGGGAATGGCGTGAATGGGAGCAGCCCCCTCTTCAAAATGATTCCGCTTTACATGGATCAGGAAAATCTGTAAGTATGAAAGAATGAGCTGGGCGGCTCCAAAGGGAGGAGAAGGGGACAATTCCACCTTTTCCACGGACGGGATATGAAGGGGAGTGGAAAAAGCCTGTCTTGCCTCGGCAATGATGCTGGAAATGAAAAAGCGTTCCTCCCGGCTTAAGGAACAGGATTTACTTTCGAAAAAACGCATGCTTTCCGAAGTGCATCGGAAAGAAACGGCCACCAGGTTAGGCGCCTTGTTTCCCAAAGCCCTTATGGCATGAAACTCATTGGGCTTGTGGAAAATAATATCGCCGGCCTTTAAATGATAAAAAGAGCGGTCTGCCTGTACCTGAACCTCTCCCTTGTCCACGTAGAGGAATTCCCAAAAGTCATGAGATTCTCCGGAAAATACAAAATCTTTTAGGTATTCAAAGTAGTGGACGGTAACAATTTCACGAATTTCAAATTCCATTTTTAACTCTGTGCTGCAGTACGCCATGAACACACCTCCTGGATTTTGAGCTTTATGTAAATTTTAACAGAAAAAAATATTTCTGGCAAGTTTATATAAATTGTTCCAGTTTAGTTGATTTTTTTTGTTTAATATATTATCATAGCTACATAGAGGAAGAAAATTTGGCTTTCAACAGAAAAGAATTAGAATTTTGTACAGAAGCGTGAAACCGGTTTTATCGTAAAGGTCCCTTTAATATATACAATGCTCTTCCTCGGTACATCTTTAGCATCACAGGAAAAAGCGGAATATTTTTCCGTAAAATTTATAACCGGACGAAAGGGAAATATGCGATAATCTAAAAAAAATTTAGGTACTTAGAATTTGCAGTGGGAGGGATGCTATTCAGGCAAAGCAAAAGAAGAGGAATAAGAGCGCTCAGGCAAAGGCGAAAGCGGAGCTTACGGTCGTTCATCCAATGGAATATTTACAACGAAATAAGGAAACGATGAAAGAAAATAATATAAAGATAGGGGTTGTGAAATGGAAAACGTAACATACGGGTTTACAGTCAATGGAACTTATTACGAGACAGAACAGGATAAGCCGTTACTTCGGTATCTGCGCGACGATCTTCATCTCTTCTCTGTGAAAGATGGCTGCAGCGAGGGAGCTTGCGGAACCTGCACCATTATCGTAGATGGGAAAGCGGTAAGGTCCTGTATTCTGACAACAAAAAAGGCGGTGGGTAAGGATATCATTACCACCGAAGGCTTAAATGAAGCCGAAAGGGAAGCATTCGTATATGCTTTCGGAGCAAAGGGCGCTGTTCAGTGCGGCTTTTGCATTCCGGGAATGGTCATGGCCGGAAAAGCACTGATTGATAAGAATCCTGATCCCACAGAGCAGGAGATCAAGGCAGCCATAAGAGGCAATATATGCCGCTGTACCGGATACAAGAAAATCATCGAAGGAATCCAGCTTGCCGCTGCCATCTTAAGAGGGGATGCAGAGATTGATCCGAAGCTGGAAGAAGGAAACGATTACGGCGTAGGAAAACGGGCATTCCGTATCGATGTCAGAGAAAAGGTATTGGGCTACGGCGTATATACGGATGACATGGTGATGGACGGAATGGTCTATGCCTCCGCAGTGCGCACCAAATACCCAAGAGCGAAAATTCTTGACATCCATGCGGAAGAGGCTCTGGCGCTTCCAGGGGTTCTGGCCGTATTGACTGCAGAAGATGTTCCTCACAATAAGGTGGGCCATCTTATGCACGACTGGGATGTAATGATTGCAAAAGGGGATATTACCCGTTACGTAGGCGATGCCATCTGCCTGGTGGTTGCCGAAACAGAAGAAATTCTGGCCCAGGCCAAGAAGCTGGTTCAGATCGATTACGAAGAGCTTGAGCCTGTCCGGAATATTCATGAAGCCATGGCGGAAGGCGCTCCTCTCGTCCATTCAACCGGCAACTTATGCCAGTCCCGCCATGTGACAAGAGGGGACGCAAAGAAGGCCTTAGCCGAGTCAAAGTATGTGGTGACAAAGACTTACTCCACACCATTTACAGAGCATGCCTTTATGGAACCGGAGTGCGCGATTGCCCATCCTTACAAGAACGGTGTAAAGGTGTATACCTCGGATCAGAGCGTTTATGATACGCGTCATGAAATTGCGCTCATGTTCGGCTGGGAAGACCAGATGGACCGGATTGTGGTTGAAAACAAGCTGGTAGGCGGCGGCTTCGGAGGAAAGGAAGACGTGTCGATTCAGCATCTGGCGGCCCTGGCGGCATTGCACGTAAACCGTACGGTAAAGATAAAGTTCACCCGTCAGGAGTCTTTGAATTTCCATCCGAAGCGTCATGCCATGGAAGGTACATTTACCTTAGGATGCGATGAGAACGGCATTTTCACAGGCCTGGACTGCGAGATTTATTTTGACGGAGGCGCTTATGCTTCTCTGACAGGCCCGGTTTTAGAGAGAGCCTGTACCCATTCCGTAGGACCTTACTGCTATCAGAATACGGATATCCGCGGCTTCGGCTATTATACAAATAACCCGCCTGCAGGCGCTTTCCGGGGCTTTGGCGTGTGCCAGAGTGAGTTTGCCCTGGAATCCAATATTAATTTACTGGCGGAAATGGTGGGGATTTCACCATGGGAGATCCGTTACCGCAATGCCATTGAACCGGGCAAGGTTCTGCCTAACGGACAGATTGCCGACTGTTCAACGGCTTTGAAGGAAACCCTGGAAGCGGTAAAAGAAGTTTATGAAAAGAATCCGGGACGTGCAGGCATTGCCTGTGCCTTAAAAAATGCGGGCGTTGGCGTTGGCCTGCCGGATAAGGGACGCGCCAAGCTGATTGTCAATGACGGCGTTGTGGAGATTTATGCGGCGGCTTCTGATATCGGACAGGGCTGTGCCACAGTATTTAACCAGATGCTTGCAGAGACAGCAGGCCTGCCTTTAAAGAACATCCGCAATATGGGAAGCAATTCCGAGCTGTCCCCTGATTCAGGAACAACCTCAGGTTCACGCCAGACTCTCATTTCAGGAGAAGCCATCCGCGGTGCAGCCGTTCAGCTGGTGGAAGACTTAAAGGAAGCCGGCGGAGATTTAAACAAGCTCAACGGAAAAGAATATTTCTACGAATACTTTGAGCCTACGGATAAGCTTGGAGCGGATCTGCCTAACCCCAAGAGCCACGTTGCCTATGGCTTTGCAACCCATGTGGTGATCTTAGATGACGACGGCCGTGTGGCAGAGGTGTATGCTGCCCATGATTCCGGAAAGGTAGTCAACCCCATCGCCATCCAGGGACAGATCGAAGGCGGCGTTTTAATGGGCCTTGGCTATGCCCTGACAGAGGACTGGCCTTTAAAGGACTGCGTTCCCCAGGCAAAATTCGGAACCCTTGGCTTAATGAGGGCCGATCAGATCCCGGATATCCACGCTATTTATGTGGAAAAGGAAGAATTGCTTGATGCAGCATACGGTGCAAAGGGAATCGGCGAAATTGCCACCATACCCACAGCGCCTGCTGTCCAGGGAGCTTATTATGCTATGGACCATGTGTTAAGGACAAAGCTTCCTATGGAAGACACATTCTATTCCAAGAAAAAGAAAAAATAAGCAGATAATCGACATAGAAAAAGACAGGTGAATCGTTCGCCTGTCTTTTTTTTACGCGATCCCTGTCTGAATTGCCGGAATGATTCCTGTCTGCCGGAAAATAATTGTGCACAATCACAGAAAAACGACGAATTTGACAATGAGTTCGGACAATAGTATAAGCATATATTCAGGGTTCATTATATAATGGAAAAAAAGAATTAAGGGGAAATGAAGGAGGATAAGATGGAGAAGATCAAAGTCGCCCTGGCGGGACTTGGAAGCAGAGGAAAGGATGCTTATGCACCGGCTGCAAAGCTGTTCCCGGAGAAAATGGAAATAGCTGCGGTGGCGGATATCGATGAAGCAAAAGTAGAAGAGGTGGCCCGGGAATACGGGGTTCCCAGGGAACAATGCTATCACAGCGCAGAGGAAATGCTGTCCCAGGATAAGCTGGCAGACGTGATGTTCATTACCACCCAGGACAGGCAGCATGTGGGGCATGCCATTCCGGCTTTGGAAAAGGGGTATGACCTTTTGCTGGAAAAGCCCATTTCCCCGGATTTAAAGGAGTGCAGGGAGATTCTTAAGGCGGCTGAAAAATGGGGCCGCAGGGTGGTGGTCTGTCATGTGCTGCGCTATACGCCGTTTTACACAAGGGTGAAAGAGCTTCTGGACTCCGGCGTAATCGGCGATGTGGTCACTGTCATGGGAATTGAAAATGTAGGCTACTGGCATCAGGCCCACAGCTTTGTCCGGGGAAACTGGAGAAATTCGGAGATCACCAGCCCCATGATCCTTCAAAAATGCTGCCATGACATGGATCTTTTGCTGTGGCTTACGGGAAAGACCTGCAAGTCCGTGTCCTCCTTTGGAAGCACCTATTTATTCAAAGAGGAAATGGCCCCTGAGGGAGCTGCCTGCCGCTGTCTGGACGGCTGCAGGGTAAAGGGGGAGTGCCCCTTTGATGCGGAGAAAATCTATATCACCAATGAAAAAACCGGTATCGACCACGGGCATGACGAGTGGCCCTGCAATGTGCTGACCCTTCATCCAACAAGAGAATCGGTTCTGGAAGCCATAAAGACAGGCCCCTACGGAAGATGCGTATACCATTGCGACAACAATGTGGTGGATCATCAGGTGGTGAACCTATGTATGACCGATGGCTCCACCATCAGCTTTACCATGACAGGCTTTACAGAGGAGAACTCCCGCTATACCAAGTTTATGGGAACAAAGGGAGAGATCGTCGCAAGGCTCCATGACAACATCATAGAGGTGAGGCCCTTTGGAAAGGAAGAAGAGACCATAGATGTTTCCCAATTGTCCGATGATTTTTCCGGCCATGCAGGCGGTGACAACCGGATGGTTTTGGAATTTCTTGAGATGATCGGAGAGGGAAAGGAGCCGGGCTTAGCCATGACCACCCTGGAAAAATCTTTGGAAAGCCATTTCGTCGCCCTGGCAGCCGAATTATCCAGGACTTCAGGAGGAACCTTAATACATTTGGAAGATGTCCGATAAGGACTCTGATCATATAAAAATGAATAAAAGGAGAAGATGGATTATGAAGAAGAGCAATGGAATCAAGGCAATGGCAATGGGAATGGCGGTCCTTACCGCATTGAGCCTGGGAGCGTGCAACGGAGGCGGAGGAGCTTCAGGCACAAAGGGCGGAACTACCACACTTAGTTTCGGTATCTGGGATGAAAAGCAGCGTCCCACCATGGAGGCCATGGTTCAGGCCTATGAAAAGACTCATGAGAACGTAAAAATTGAAATCCAGCTCACTCCCTATAAGGGCGGAGAGTACTGGACAAAGCTGGAGGCTGCCGCAACCGGTGGAACTGCACCGGACGTATTCTGGCTGAATGTGCTCCATGCAGAGGATTACAATGACGGAGGAATTCTGCTGGATTTAAAGGATTATGCGGAAAAGGCAGGCTTAGACCTCAAGAGCAATTTCCCGGAATCCTTGGTAAAGGCTTACACCTTCGGAGATAAGCTGATAGCCATACCAAAGGATTTTGACACCAATGCCCTGTGGTATAACAAGGAGCTCTTTGATAAAGCAGGGGTTGCATATCCTACCGATGACTGGACCTATGAGGACCTGGTAAAGGCCTGCAAGGACCTTGCGGCAGGGGGACTTCCGTCAGGAGCCTATCCGTTTGCCTGTCCCATTGACTTCCAGACCTGGTATTATCCCACCGTATATGCGGCCGGCGGCTGGATCTTAAATGAGGATAAGACGGAAACCGGATATACAGATCCCAAGACACAGAAGGGCATCCAGTGCTGGATTGACCTGATCAATGACGGCTATTCCCCGTCGGCCGCCGCACTGTCGGAAACGACTGCTGATGCCATGTTTGAGGGCGGACAGCTGGCCATGACTCTGGCAGGCTCCTACATGACGCCTGAATACACCAGCAATGACGCCATCAACACAAAGATCAATCTGGTGGAGTTCCCGGAATATAACGGCGTGGAGCCAAATATCATAAACGGCCTGGGCTATGCCGTGTACTCAGGAAGCAAAAATAAGGACGCTGCCGCAGATTTCGCCCTTTGGATGGGAGGCGAAGAAGCCATGAAGATCCAGGGAGAAAGCGGAGTCGTCATTTCCGCCAGAAACGATGCCCAGAAATACTTCGGAGATTCCAACAAGGACTTAAACCTGGCCGCTTATACCAATCATTCCGGTGAGGCCAATCCGCTTCCTGTCTGCAAGTCTGTTGCAGAAATATATGATCTGGAAGCAGAGGCTTTAAAGGCAGCATATTCCGGTGAAAAGCCCCTGGCAGACGTATGTGCACAGCTTAAGACAGATTCAGATGCCATTCTGGCAAAGAATAAGAAATAGGAGCGGGGAATGAAAATAACCAAACGGCAATGGAAAGAATGGGGGGAGGGATATTTATTCATCACGCCTCTTTTGGCCGGGATCTGCCTCTTTTATATTTTCCCTTTCATTCAGAATTTCTGGTTCAGCTTTAATGAAGTAAATAAATTCAATTTAGCCACTTTCTGCGGCCTGGGCAATTATATTGAAATGCTTCAGGATAAGGAGCTGTGGGAAGCCCTGGGCAATACCGCCCTCTATGTGGCGGTCACCGTACCGGCGGGCCTTATGCTTTCCCTGCTTGTGGCAGCCCTGCTCAATACGAAGATCAGGGGGACTTCCCTTTACCGCACCATTTACTTTCTGCCCTCCGTGACCATGTCCGCGGCTGTTGCAATGGTGTGGAGATGGATTTATAACGAGCAGTACGGCCTTTTAAATGCGGCGGTGAAATTTTTCGGATTTCCCGGCCACGGCTGGCTGACGGATAACCGGACGGCCCTTTTCATGGTCATGATCGTGGGAATATGGGGAACTGTGGGCTACAACATGATTATTCTCCTTGCCGGTATGCAGGGCATATCAAGGTCCTATTATGAAGCGGCGGCTGTGGATGGGGCAAATGGTTTTCACCGTTTCTTCTACATCACCATCCCCATGCTGTCGCCCACCATATTTTTTGTTTTGATTACATCCATCATCAGCGGTTTTCAGGTATTTGACACTATTTACATCATGATCGGAAAGGCCGGAATGGCTTACAAGAGCACACAGACCCTGGTTATGATCTTTTACCGCAATGCCTTTGATTACGGTCATAAGGGGTATGCGGCAGCCATATCCATCTTTATCTTCCTTCTGATTATGCTGGTAACGGTGATCCAGATGATCGGACAGAAGAAATGGGTAAATTATGAATAAAGGAGGAGAAGCCGGATGAAGACAATGAGCAGAAGAAAAAGGCTACTGATCCATCTGATTTTAATTGCCGGGATCGGCATTACCGTGCTTCCCTTTCTCTGGATGCTTTGTACCTCATTTAAGACAAAGGGAGAGGCCATGGCCATACCTCCCACCATTTTGCCGGAGCGGTTTGTGACAGAGGCCTATTTCTCCGTGGTGACTGCCCTTCCTTTCGGAAGAATTTATATGAATACTATCCTTTCCACAGTCATCACGGTTGCAGGCCAGGTGGTAATCTGTACCCTGGCCGCCTATTCCTTTGCGAGAATCAAATTTCCGGGAAGAGATGTTTTATTCTTGCTGGTGCTTTCCGTGCTGATGGTGCCGGGACAGATTTTCCTGGTGCCCCAGTACTTGATTGTACAGAAGCTTGGCCTTCTGGATACGATTTTTGCCCTCTTTCTGCCTAACCTTTTCAGCGCTTTCGGGACCTTTTTAATGCGGCAGTTTTTCCTGTCAATTCCCAATGAGCTGGAGGAGGCGGCCATACTGGACGGCTGCAGCAGGTTCCAGGTTCTGGTCAAAATTATGGCTCCCCTGATCAAATCAGGGATCGTGGCCCTTGTCATTTTCACGGCGAAGTTCGCCTGGAATGATTTTATGTGGCCTCTGATCGTAAATACTTCCACCGCAAAGATGACTCTGGCTCCGGCTCTTTCTACGCTCCAGGGCCAGCATTTAAATGATTATCCGGCACAAATGGCAGGCGCTGTCCTGGCCGTTATCCCTATGATTGTACTGTTTTTTACTTTCCAGAAGCAGTTTATCGAGGGTGTGGCACATACGGGAGTAAAGGGATAAATGAAGGAAATCGGAGTCAAAAAGAAAGGGAATAACCGTAAGAACGGGAACCGGGAAGAAAGAAAATAACGCTGGAACTAACCATTAAAAACAAGGATGCAATTAAAGAAGCCAGGCTTTTGAAAATCTTGAATTGAAGTATTTGAAAAACTTTAAAACCGCCGGTTTCAGGCTGAAATAAGATCTGATATTTTATTTATCAGAAGGCTGTTTCTGTAATAAACCAAGGAAATCCTGCATATAATTGGTAACATATGGTTGATTAAAAATTTCTTTAAAGGAGAGAACCGATATGCCAAGAGGAGTAAGAAAAACACAGCTTGAAAAGCTGCAGGAAGAATTAAAGGATGTGCAGGATTCCATTCAGCAGTACAAGGACAGTCTGGTCACTTTAGGCGAGAAAGAAAAAGAAATCCAGGATAAAATAAAGCTGGAACAGTTTAAGGAAGTATCCACCATCTTAGACGAGCATGAGATGTCTATCATGGATTTAAAGGAATTACTTATTTCATCAAAAACAGAGTAGAATGGGAAACAGCATTTTCATGGCTTTTATGCAAATAAGGACGCAGTTTTAATTAAACAGCGTCCTTATTTTTTATGTGGAAATCCGTTATGATAAAAGAAGAAAAGAAGGGGAGAGTGGTTTACATGGAAAAATACTATTTAGCCATAGACATCGGCGCTTCCAGCGGCCGCCATATTCTGGGGACCGTAAGAGAGGGGAAGGTCATCCTTGAGGAAGTCTACCGGTTTGACAATGGCATGGAATGGAAAGACGGCCGCCTATGCTGGAATGTGGAGTCCTTATTTGCAGAAATTAAAGAAGGAATGAAACAATGCAGGAAGCTGGGAAAGATTCCTTTCTCCATGGGCATTGACACCTGGGCCGTGGACTTTGTTCTTCTGGATGAGAAAGGCCGGATGCTGGGAAATGCGGCCGGATACCGGGATGACAGGACAAAGGGAATGGACGAGAAGGTATATGAGACCATTTCCTTAAAGGAGCTGTACAAAAGAACCGGGATTCAGAAGCAGATATTCAACACCATTTACCAGCTGACCGCCGTCAGGGAAACAAATCCGGAGCAGCTTGAAAAAGCGGAAGACTTTTTGATGATCCCGGACTACTTCCATTATCTGCTGACCGGGGTGAAGAAGCAGGAATACACCAATGCCACCACCACTCAGCTGGTGGACCCGGTGAAAGGGACCTGGGACTATGAGCTGATTTCCATGCTGGGCCTGCCGGAAAGGCTCTTTAAAGAGCTTTCCATGCCCGGCCGGCTTGTGGGAGAGCTGACGGAGGAGATCAGGGAGGAAGTGGGCTTTACCTGTCAGGTAGTGCTTCCGGCCACCCATGATACGGGCTCCGCCGTCATGGCGGTTCCTGTAGCTCCGGGAAGCAGCGCTTTTGCAGGAGATATTCTCTATATCAGCTCCGGGACCTGGTCTCTTATGGGGACGGAACTGAAGGCCGCAGATTGCTCGGAAAAGAGCATGGAAGCCAATTTTACCAATGAAGGGGGCTATGATCACCGCTTCCGGTATTTAAAGAACATCATGGGCCTGTGGATGATCCAGTCCGTAAAAAAGGAACTGGAAAATCAGGGCCAGAAATTCACCTTTGCAGAGCTTTGCAGCCTGGCAGCGGAGGAAGATATTGCTTCCCTTGTGGACTGCAATGACAGCGTGTTCCTGGCGCCGGAGAGCATGATCCGGGCGGTGCAGGATTCCTGCAGGAAATCGGGAATGGAAGTGCCTGAAAGCCCGGGCCAGCTGGCAGCGGTCATTTACAACAGCCTCGGGGCCTGCTACGGAAAGACGGTCAGAGAGCTGGAAGCCATTACCGGAAAGACCTATTCGTCTGTCAATGTGGTAGGCGGCGGCTCCAATGCGGAATATTTGAACCAGCTTACGGCCGAATTTACAGGCAAGACCGTTTATGCAGGACCGGGAGAGGCTACGGCCATCGGAAATCTGCTGGCCCAGATGCTTGCGGCAGGGGAATTTGACAGTCTGGAAGCGGCCAGGGAAGCTGTTTACCGGTCTTTTGCCATCAGGGAATACAAGCCCGGTGTCAAAGGGCATGAACAGTAATCAGGGAAATACTTTCGGATATACAATAAGATATACAATAATAAGGAAAGGGCGGAATTTACATGATAAGAAAATCATTTAAAATGTTTTTAAACGAGGGGATGGCCGAGGAATACGAAAAAAGGCACAACATGCTCTGGCCGGAGATGAAGGACATGATCCATGAATGCGGCGGCCATAACTATTCCATTTTTCTGGACCAGGAAACCAATGTCCTTTACGGTTATATCGAAATTGAGGACGAAGAGAAGTGGGCAAAGTCTGCGGACACGCCCATTAACCGGAAATGGTGGGACTTCATGGCGGACATCATGGCCACCAACCCGGATAACAGCCCGGTTTCCGTGGATTTGAAGCCGGTGTTTCATTTAGACTGACAGAGACTTTATATAAAAATATGAAAAGGAGAATACAAGCTATGATGATGAAAGAAAGATATGAATCGGCAAAGGAAGCATATAAGGCAATCGGTGTTGATACGGATAAGGCCCTTGAGGCGCTGAAAAACATCCCCATTTCCATGCACTGCTGGCAGGGGGACGACGTAATCGGATTTGACGGGGCAGGAGCCTTATCAGGCGGAATCCAGGCCACCGGCAATTACCCGGGGCGCGCGAGAAATCCCCAGGAGCTGATGGCTGATATGGATAAGGCTTTAAGCCTGATTCCTGGAAAGCACAGAATCAACCTTCACGCAAGCTATGCCATCTTTGAGGACGGGGAGTGGGCGGACAGGGATAAGCTGGAGCCAAAGCATTTTGCAAAATGGGTGGAATTTGCGAAAGAGAGAGGCCTGGGAATTGACTTTAATCCCACCTTATTTTCCCATCCAAAGGCGGAAAACGCCACCCTTTCCAGTGAAAATGAGGAGATCCGCAGCTTCTGGATTGACCATGTAAAGGCCTGCATCCGCATTTCCGAGTATTTTGCAAAAGAGCAGGGAACTCCCTGCACCATGAATATCTGGATTCCTGACGGCTTTAAGGATATTCCCGCAGACCGCACGGCTCCCAGAGCCAGGCTGAAAGATTCTCTTGACCAGATTCTTTCCATGGATTACGATAAGTCTAAGGTATATGCAGCCGTTGAGTCCAAGGTGTTTGGAATCGGCATGGAAAGCTGTACCGTGGGCTCTCATGAGTTCTACATGAATTACGCTTCCAAGAATGATATTCTCTGCCTTCTGGACAACGGACATTACCATCCCACAGAGGTGGTATCCGATAAGATTTCTTCCATGCTCCTGTTCTTTGACAAGGTGGCCCTTCACGTGACCAGACCGGTGCGCTGGGACAGCGACCATGTGGTGCTCTTTGACGACGAAACAAAGGAGATCGCAAAGGAGATCATTAGAGGAGGAGCGGACCGGGTGCTTCTGGCCCTTGACTTCTTTGACGCCAGCATCAACCGTTTAAGCGCCTGGGTGGTGGGCATGAGAAACATGCAGAAAGCCCTGTTAAACGCCCTGCTGCTTCCCAATGAGAAGCTTGCTAAGTTACAGGAGGAGCGGAATTTCACAGAGCTGATGATGCTTCAGGAAGAGCTTAAGCTTTACCCGGTAGGAGATGTATGGAATTATTTCTGTGAAATAAACGGAGTTCCTGCAAAGGAAGACTGGTTTGAAGAAATACGCAGCTACGAAAAAGAAGTGCTGATGAAACGGATGTAGGAGGAAAATATGAAGATTTTAGACGCAGAATTTGTAAAGGGCTTTATCCGCATGTGTGACGACGGATTCCAACAGAACTGGCATGAGAGAAACGGCGGCAATTTAAGCTACCGCATCAAGCCGGAAGAGGTGGAGACCGTAAAGGAAGAGCTGAGCTTTGAAAATCCGTGGCAGCCCATCGGCACCATTGTGAAAGGACTGGCAGGAGAGTACTTCATGGTGACAGGAAGCGGAAAGTATTTCCGCAACGTGATCCTGGACCCGGCGGCCAATACATGTATCATTGAAATCGATGAAAGCGGAGAGAGCTACCGGATCTGCTGGGGTCTTGTAAACGGCGGCCGTCCTACCAGCGAGCTTCCCTCCCATCTCATGAATCATGAGGTGAAAAAGGCGGCTACAGACGGAAAGCACCGGGTGATTTATCATGCCCATCCCGCCAATGTGATTGCCCTTACCTTTGTTCTTCCCCTGGAAGACAAGGTGTTTACAAGGGAATTGTGGGAAATGGCGACGGAATGTCCGGTAGTGTTCCCCTCAGGCGTCGGCGTGGTAGGCTGGATGGTTCCGGGAGGCAGGGATATTGCGGTTGCCACCAGCGAGCTGATGAAGAAATATGACGTGGCTGTCTGGGCCCATCACGGGCTGTTTGCTTCCGGAGAAGATTTTGACTTGACCTTTGGGCTCATGCACACCGTAGAGAAGTCTGCCGAGATCCTTGTTAAGGTGATGTCTATGAGACCGGATAAGCTGCAGACCATTACGCCCCAGAACTTCCGGGATCTGGCGGTTGATTTTAAGGTGACGCTGCCGGAAGAATTTTTATATGAGAAATAGGCTGTAAATGATAAAAATGCCGCTGCAGAGGGAGATGCTTTGCAGCGGCATTTGTGCGCTCTAAACATGACTTAATATTGACATCATGACAAAAAAAGAATACAATCAATATATTCATGAATTTAATTCGTATATATAAACTTTGGGGGTGCTGAATGAATCGAACCGTAGAACGCACATTTATGATTTTGCAGCTGATCGCAGGCAGTAAAAGGGGGATAACCCTTCAGGAGATCACCAATGAGATGGGGATGGCCAAGAGCAGTGTCTTTGTTATTGTTCAGTCATTACTGGAGCTGAACTATATTTCAACGCTTCGGGATAATGATAAAAAATATTGCCTGGGGATCGAGACTTTTTCCCTGGGAATGAAATATGTGGATGATATGAGCCTTATAAAGGAATGCACCATAAATCTGCAGCCCATAGCTGAAAAATATAATAAAACAGCGTTTGTCGCAGTCTTGAATGGAACCAAGATCGTATATGTGCATAAGTACGTAGCTCAGAACGCCAGATTGGCCTCATGTGCCATCGGGACCAGAAAGGATGCTTATGCGACTTCCCTGGGGAAGGCAATTCTGGCATTTTTGCCAAAGGATGAACAGAGCTCCATTTTAGATAAAATTGATTTTAAGCCTTTAACTGACTATACAATCACTTCCAAAGAACAGCTGGTGGAAGAACTGAAAAAAACAAAAGAGCGGGGATTTTCCTTGGACCAAAGAGAACTGGAGGACATAACCAGCTGCTGCGGGGCTCCTGTTTTCGATTATACCGGAAAGGTGATCGCTGCGGTTTCCCTGTCGGATATTTACAATGAAAATATTGATGACGAGCAGGTGGCTCAGGAACTTAAAGAAGTAGCCATGCAAATTTCGAAAAATTTAGGATACCATCCAAATTAATACCCCTTTGATTGTTTGTTGATTATGCGGGAAAGACGAAAATACAAAAGTCTTTTCCGCATATATTTTTGTCTTTCCGGAAGCAGAACCTTGGGAAATATAAAATAGTGATATAAAGTGCACATTTATATTGACAATAATCCGAACAAAATGTATAATGTGCTTATATTGAGAAACGAGTTCCTATATATGAACTTTTTAATCCCTTGATCTCTTAAAAGAGATCTTGATTTATAAACACTATCATGAACGGAGTTCTTAATTATGAACTACAACAAAAAGATATTTATTTTCCAGTATTTTGATCTGTTGTTTTTCTCCATACTGGCCGTTGTTTCAGAAATTATGAGCCATGTGCTGCTGGAATTCTGGAACAGCAGCTTCTATTTCAGCTTTTCCATGGTTCTCTGCCTCATATCAATGCTTCGCTGGGGCGCCGCCGGAGCAGTGGTTTACGTGATCGGAGGAATTCCTGACATTCTGTTATCGGGTATGCCCCTTTGGTCCGGAATCCTGTTTTATGTTCTGCCAAATGCGTTGATCGGAATTCCGATGCTGCTTTACGGAGACAGAAACAGGGACAGCATTGCAGGCGGCCATGTTTATCTGCTGCTTTACATACTGCTTTCTCACTGCAGCCTGTCTCTGGGAAAAGGAATCGTCATATTTTTATTAACCGGGGAAATCACAGGAGCCATAGATTATTTTGGAGCAACCTTTTTCATCCTGGTTATCAATATTATTGTGTGCTGTGTGCTGCAGATGCGGAAAGGCCTTATATGTGACATGAGATATTACTTTATTGAGAAAGAAGGAGAAGGGAATGGAAAAAGAAGAATTTAAGATGCGGGAGCCCCAGACCAGAAGAATATGGAAGGCGGTGAGAAAGGACTGGCGTTTATACGTGCTTCTGCTTCCCCTGGTGATCTGGTTTGCGCTGTGGGCTTATAAGCCCATGGGAGGGCTTCTCATTGCCTTTAAGCGGTTTGACCCTCAGTTTGGAGTCTGGGGAAGTGAATTTAAAGGAATTGACAATTTTATTAACCTGGTTGCAGGAGTCAACAGGGTTGAGTTTTGGCAGGCATTCAGAAATACATTTATTATCAGCGCCTACAGCCTTATATTCGGGTTTCCTGTACCGATCATCCTGGCCTTGCTGTTTGCTGAAATCGGAAATGATACGGTCAGAAAGCTGACCCAGACAGCAACCTATCTTCCTCATTTCCTTTCAGAGGTTACCATTACGGGCATTGCGCTCATGCTGGTGTACAGCGGCGTCCGGTCAAGCGGAATTATCGCTTCCCTGTTTCAGCATATGGGGTTGATTGAGCCGGGAGTGTCCATCATGCAGAAATCCAATTATTTCAGGCCTCTTTATATTATGGTAGGGATATGGAAGGAGAGCGGGTACAATTCCATCGTTTATTTTGCAGCAATTATGGGGATATCCCCGTCTCTGTATGAGGCTCTAAAGGTGGATGGGGGCAATAAATTCCAGGAAATCCGCTTTATCACATTTCCGGGCATGGCCCCTACTCTGATTATTATGATCATTATGAGAATCGGAAGCATGCTGACCATTGGCTATGAAAGAGTTTTACTTTTGTACAACGCCAATATTTATGTGACGGCGGATGTGCTCTCCACCTATGAACAAAGAATCGGTATTCTGGCAGGCAATTACGGAATCGGAGCCGCAGTCAGCTTATTCAATTCACTGATTGCGTTTGCCCTGGTGATCGGCGCCAATACAATCAGCAGAAATATATCAGAAACATCCCTGTGGTAGATTAGAAAGGCGGAAACGATGGAGCGCTTAAACAGAAGTGAAAAGATATTTAAAGTATTTTCCTACACAATGGTTATCATCTTTGCATTGCTTTCCCTGTATCCGGTTTTGTACGCCTTCAGCGTGTCAATCAGCGGAAAGGTGGCATACGAAAGCGGCCAGATTGTGCTTCTGCCAAAGGCAGTAACATTTCAGGCCTATGACATGGTGCTGCATAATAAGGGCTTCTGGATTGCATATACCAACACCCTGTTCTATACCGTGCTCGGTACTGCGTGGAGCATGGCAATTTCCATTACAGGTGCCTATGCCCTTCAGAAAACAAAGCTGATGTTTCGGAGACAATGGAACTTTTTACTGGTATTTACCATGTGGTTCAGTGCCGGAATGATTCCTCTGTATTTGAATTACAAGACCATGCACGTGGACAACCGGTGGGGAATGATTATCGCCTTTGGTGTTCAGGCCTATAATATTATTCTTCTCAGAAATTATTTCAGCAGCATTCCAAAGGAAATAGAAGAAGCGGCAATTATGGACGGAGCCAATGAATTTCAGATGCTGGGAAAGGTTTACATACCCATGTCCACCGCCAGCATTGCAACAGTAACCCTGTTTTATGCCATCTCAAGATGGAATGGGTATTACTGGTCAAGGATGCTGCTGGCAAACCCCTATGAGCAGCCGCTGCAGGTATATTTGCGTCAGTTAATTGAAAATTATCAGAAGCTGTATGACGAATCTCCGGTTAATCTGACATACTCCGCGGACAGTCTGGCTTATGCCATTATCATATGTTCGATCATCCCAGTGTTGGTTATTTACCCTTATATTCAAAAATACTTTGCAAAAGGTGTGAATATGGGGGGAGTAAAAGGATAAGTGATTTATTCGCCGTAAAGGCAGAAGGAGGATTTTTATGAGAAACAAAGTAGCAGGGGGTATTCTGTGCGCCGTTATGCTTGCATCGGCACTGACCGGATGCGGTTCTTCCGTTGTGGATCAGGCATCAACCAAGGCGGCGGCAGAAACAGAACAGGCGGCCAGTGAGGCAGCCAGTGAGGCGGTAAGTGACAAAACCGATTTAACAGAAACGGTTCCGTTAAAGTTTAATATTGCCACTGGGAACAAGTCAAGAACCATGACTTACAATCAGGAGACTCCGTTAAACCTGCCGGATGGAACGGTTGTAACCGCCGGCATGCTCAAGCCCATGTGGTCCTATTTGGAAAAGGAATTAAACAGCAAGTTTTCCGATGTGACATTACAGGATGTGAAAGCCACGGATATGATTCAGACGGAATCCACCTCCGATTTTTCCGGGGCTAATATCTATGGAGGCGAATCAATTGCAGAACGCCTCATGTTTTACGGAACAGAAGGAAAATTCGTGAATCTGACGAAAATGATGGATGACGGCTATATGCCTAATTTTAAAGAGTATCTGTCAAAAAATCCGGACGTGAAGTCTGCAATTACCGCTTACGACGGAAATATTTATCATGTGCCTTATATTGCCGAGCTGAATCAGATCGCAAGAACCTTCTGTATCCGGGAATCCTGGGTTACCGGTCTACTGGATGCAGAAGGCGCCGCCTATGACCAGAACCCCTTTGATGTACATTATAAAGGCTTTTATGTGGATAACAACCGCAGAACAGGAGAAAACGGCGGCACCGTTACTCCCAAGGAAGGAACAAACATTGTAAAGAAGACGGACCAGAATATTATTGAGATTCAGAATGCACTGGAAGTGAAAAACGGAGAAACCTTAACCAAGGCGTTGATCCGGTACATTAAGGATAATTACGATTACACCAGCCCGTCGGAATTATTCCTGGGAGAAAAGGCCGCCTATGACATTGATGAGATGATCGCACTGATGCGCTGCATTAAAGCGAATCCGGCCCTTCTGACCAAGGGAAAAGCGGATGTTGTATGGCCCCTTTTTGTGAGGCAGTCCAATTACCGGGAGGATTTGCTTCGGTTGTCTACATATTTTGACGGCATAAAAGTCCATGGAGCGGATTCCTACGCCGCCAGGTGGTATATTGATGAGAACGGACATATCCAGTATACCTACTCAAAAGAAGGCGTATACAATGTTTTACAGTATTTATCCAACATGGAAGCGGAAGGCCTGATCTATTCCGATGCTTATGATCTGAATGAAAAAACCAATTACCGTTCCACCTTATGGGGAACTGATGAAGGAGAAGCTCCGTCCTTTGGCTTTATGACTTATGACTGGATTGCTTCGTCTACCGCTGATTCCTTAAATCCCGATACGGTTGTGATTCTGCCGCCGGTTGCCAAGGTAAACGGCGTATGGCAGTATTATCTGGACAACGGAAGAGCCATCAAGCCGGACGGCTGGGCGATTTCCGTAGCAGGCTCCACCGATGACCAGATCCACAGAGCATGTGCAGTTATGGATTACCTTTTTACAGAGGATGGAAGCAGACTGCAGAATTATGGATTGGCCATGAACTTAGAGGGAGGAAAAAAGTATACTGGGCCGGATGGATTCCAATACCCCTTATTCACAAGCTGGGTGTATGATACTTCAAACAAGGTGGCAAAGGGAGATTTGTCCACGTTCTTAAGAGACTGGATGGGCTGTCTGATGCCCATTGGATATCAGAAAGAAATCGGTTTTGAATACCAGTACACTTCGGAACGGGGATTTGCAGGCTGGGAGCTTCTGCAAAATTCAACCACCCACTTTGCAACTTATGCGGGAGACGGGATAAAAGGGGATAACCCCAATTATTATAAGATGGTACCGCCGGTATTTTCCCTGACTTCCAGACAGAAAGAAACAATTTCAGATTCAACATCCCTGGATACAGAGGATATTGTGGAATACATGTTTAATATTATCCGCTATCAGGCAAAGGGCAATGCGCCTCAGGGAGCGGAAGTGGCAAAGAGCTATGAAGAGTATTTGGAAGAATTTAAGAAACGGGGACTTGATATTTATGAACAAACCTATCAGGCGGCCTATGATGTTATGACATTAGGAAAAGAGTAGTTAAACCCGGGGGAGGGGGGGTTCTCCTCCCCTGATAAAAAGGTGGGAGCTGATGATGCAGAAGTGTTTAAAAACCCAAAGATTAGCAGCAGGATTATATACCGGGATCGTAATTATTGTATTTATCTATACTCTTTGCTTTATGACAGAGTATAAGGACTTGTTCGGATTGAAATTAAAGCAGAATAATCAGATTTCTTTCTTTCATGATTACATCCTGCAGATATTTAATAAACAGATTTTTACCTTTGCGGTATTTGGAGTTCTCGTAATTTTATTTTCCTTTCTGCTGGAGATTTTCAGTAAAATACCGGACCGTTTCGCTTTAATTATAATGGAGGTGTCACTGGTTCTCTGTTGCGCATGTTCAGCCTATGCCCTGTTCAATATCCAGGCCATAGAAAGCTATTATGCCGGATTGGATTTCCAGTATCTGCGGTTAGAGAGCGCAGGTGATTACAGGCCTCACTTTACCACCTTCCGAATTGGATTGGGGATCTATATTGCCAATATCCTCTGCTGTGCTTATTATGGCTTTGCCATTGTCAGGAGCCATTTTAAATTCCAGAGGAATCAGAAAAAGGGAGGCACAAGGAATGGATAATCGGTTGCTTGAAAAAGAAAAAAAGGCATACGTGTCATTATATAAAAAGGATGTGCTGCCATATTCACTGATCCTGTGCGCCATATTGGCGGAACTCATCTATGATATTATGGTTCTGGATGTTATGCCGGTAAGTTACCTGATGGGAATTACGGTAATGATCAATATTGTAATACTGTTTGTACTTTTTACCTGTGCTGTGAAGGTCAATACCTATCACAAAAGATGGGCGGTCATTGCTGTTTTTCTCGGTATTTACATGCTGGTCAGAATGTCTGTGCTGGTCCCCCTTGTGCTGAAGCCATATGCCAGGCAGACGGGGATTGCAGCCGCAAATATTTTCGGAGGAATCATACTTCTGGCGGCCGGCTTCATCAGCTTGAAGCATACCAGAAGAAGAGAGAGGCTTCAGGGACAGTTAGGGCAGTCAGATGCCAGCTAGGACGAGGTGAAAGGTATGGGGAAACTCCTGTTTAAAAATATAAGCAAATCATATTCAAATGGATTTTGCGCGGTCAAGGGCTTTAATCTGGAGATTGAGGACGGGGAATTTATCGTTCTTGTAGGTCCGTCAGGCTGCGGAAAGTCAACCATCCTGCGCATGACAGCCGGACTGGAAAAAATATCGGACGGAGATCTGATTCTGGATGATAAGGTAATTAATAAATGTCCGCCGGTAGAACGGGATATTGCGGTGGTGTTTCAGGATTATGCACTGTACGGCAATATGTCGGTTTATGACAACGTGGGGATGAGCCTCCGTGTCAGACATGAAAAAGACACGGTTATTTACGACAAGGTGACGGAAGCTTCCGGAATCCTTGGAATCGGAAGCCTGCTGAAACGATTGCCCGGGCAGTTATCAGGAGGGCAGAAACAGAGAGTGGCTCTGGCCAGATCCGTAGTAAGAAAGCCAAAGGTATTTCTCATGGATGAGCCGCTGTCAAATCTGGATGCAAAGCTGAGAACCAGCACAAGGGCCGAGATTGTAAGGCTCCAGAGAGAATTAAAGGTTACAACTATTTATGTAACCCATGACCAGACAGAGGCCATGACCATGGCAGACCGCATGGTGGTTTTAAAGGACGGAATCATCCAGCAGGCAGGGACCCCCAATGAGATTTACTATGAGCCCTGCAATTTATTTGTAGCAGGTTTTATCGGAGCTCCCCAGATGAATTTCATTGAAGGAAAGGTTGAAGGAAACCGGTTTGTGTTTGATTCCCACGCTCTTTCCCTGCCCCGGGAAGCTGCGGATTCCTTAAAAAAGTATTCCGGCAGGGAACTCATATTGGGAATCAGACCGGAGCAGTTTTCGCTTTCCAATGGGGAAGAGAAAAATACGGTTACAGGAGAACTGGAGAACAAGGAATTTCTGGGCAATTACTATATTTTGTATGTAAGGATTGGGGAGACGGTTCTGGCATGCCAGATTGAAAGCATGGAAGACCGGTTTGACAAGCAGGTAAATATCCACTTCGGAATGGAACATATCTACTTTTTTGATAAGGAGACAACAGAATTGGTGATTCATGCAAAGGCGGGCAGGGATGATGAGTAAACAGTTTACCGGTATAGCAAAAGCGATTATTATGATTTCGTCTGTGGTGCATCTGATTTTTACCAATATTCATGTAAAGGCCCTGCTTCTCCTGGAACATGAGCTGTGTGGCTTTGTAATGTTTCTCTTTGTCCTTATGGGACTGGTTGCCCTGTTTGAGACAACCCGCATAAAGAAAAGAGAAGTGGCAGAACGGATTTTTACAGCCTTGATAAGTTTTGTAACAGCAGGATTAGGCTTTTATCTGGTTACCATTTACCGGAATGCAATTACTGTGCAGCGTGCTCTTGATGTGAGCGTGGTAAACCGTGCGGTGATTTTCAGCTCGGTAATCATTTTGGCCTATGTAATTGCCGGTATCCTGATAATTGCTGATTTAATAAAGAATGGGTGATGGGAGCATGGCGGGCAAAGAAAAAAAATATGGAAAAAAGAAGATTTCAGACAATGTGAAAGCAGGCGTATTCAGGTGGTGGATTGCAGGCATGTGCTATTTCTTTATTGGGTTCGGCACACAGTCCGGCATCTTTGCCGATCCGCTGGATATGATTTTTTTCCTTGGACTGGCACTTGGACTGGCAACCTTATTTCTTTATAATCCGGTTGCTTACCGGATGTTTGATATCGTAAGAAAAGGGAAAATTTACAACCAATCCTATTTTGAGAGAAGCGGCTGGCAGAATGCGATTCTGAAACTGGGTGAAATCTTAAAAAATCTGGTTCTTGTGTTTTTGATTTATATAACCTACCAAAGTGTAAACATTCTGCTGGAAAGCCTGCTTCACCTTTCGGAGGGCACGGTCACCATTCCGGGAGAGCCCATTGGTTTTGCGGTCATTTACACGATTTACTATTACCTGCTGACAGGATTGATGGATACAGTGGCCGAGCTGAGGAAGAAAGAGGAGAAATAGAAGCATGAGCAGTCTGGTATTTATTGGTGATTTAAGGCTCTATAAAGAACAGGCCCAGGGTGTGAGGAAAAAGCAGTATGAAAGACTGCTTCAACAGGCCGACCGGTATGAGGCATATCAATTGCCCTCCCGGCATCCCAAAGAGAGCACCACTTATATGGGCATTGCAATTATGAATCTTGCACTTGCATACCGCTTAAGCGGGGAGGAGAAGTATCTGTCCGAAGCAAGACGGTTCATCGGAGCGGTTTTGTCCTATGAGAAGTGGGGAAATGCCCATTTGGTAAATGTGGATTTATCGGCTTCCTGGATCTTATTTGGGCTGTCCCTTGGTTACGACTGGCTGAAGCCATTTTTAAGGGAAGAAGAAAAAGAGAAAATCATGGCCAAGATCAGGCATCACGCGGACATCATGTATCAGTACAAACTGGATACTTACGGACACGGCTGGTCAACCAACTATTATCAGAATCACAACTGGATCAATATGACGGGTCTGGCAGCGGCCGGATACGTGCTTTCCGGGACCTATGACAGAGCCCTTCAATATGTAGAGGAAGTAAAAAAGAATTTTTCCAGAGTATTTTCCCTTCTTGCAGATGACGGATCAAATTATGAAGGGGTTCCTTACTGGAGATATGGGGGTATGTGGCTGTTTGTATATGCCCATCTCCTTAAGATACAGGAAAGCATAGATTATTTTCAGGTGAGCAATTATTTAAAGCATACCTTTTATTACCGGTTATACCAGTCCTGCGGCGATCTTGAGCAGCAGATGAATTTCGGGGACAGTCATGACCGTCACAGCGGGCATGCCCCCTGCGTCTATTATAAAGTGGCTGCCGAGTATGGGGATGGCTTTGCCCAGACCTTTGGGGACCTGGTTCTTGATGAATTTCTGACAGCGGAAGCCCAAAAGAGCAAAATCAAGCCGGGAATCCTGCCGGAGGCTGTATTTGAATTTTTATGGTATGATCCCGGAGTTGTAAAGAAGCCCCTTTCTCTCCTGCCCACAGCGAGGTTTTTTGAAGATCTGGGCCTGCTTTCCATCAGGGAAAGCTGGAGTAAAAACAGCAAGGTTCTGACCATGAAATGCGGCTGTCCCGGCGGCAGAAAGCAATGGATGAACGGCTGGGACCTATACCGCAGGGAAGGAATCAAATGTCTCTCCCTGTCCCATCATCATCCGGACAATCTTTCCTATATTTTTGCAAGGGGAAGTGAATATCTGACCTGTGAAGACGGATATAACCGGAATCTAATGCCGGATAACCACAATGTCATTCTGGTGGACGGTCAATACACCGACGAAGCCAATGTAAATGACGTATATATGAGCAGCGCCGAAAAAAGGCTTGAAAAAGATCCCTTTTATCCAATTGAAGAGAAATACCGGGGAGAAGTGGTCTATTTAGAGCTGGATGATTCCATGGTTATTTACAAAGGAGAAACCTCAGGCATATACCCGGAAGAACTCGGCATGAAAGAAGTGAGCAGGCTGTTATTTACCGACCGGCTGTACTTTTTCCTGTTCATTGACGTGTGCATGTCTGACAGGGAACATATCTACCGCATTCTTTCAAATACGGATATGCCGGCGCAAAAGAAAGATGATCATACCTATTATTATCCCATGGAAACGGAAGGCATTACATATACGGTTCTTTCCGATCATGAAATATGTTCGGATCAGTACACCCAGGAAATCGTCAGCATAATGACAACCCAGGAGCCGGATAAGCTTTGCAGATCTTTTATCAATACCTTGTCATTTCAATCGGCTTCTCCTGTGAAAAAGCAGACGTTCATAGAATGCTTTACCTTTGACGGAATGAATACGGAACTCTCACTGGAAGGCGGGGAGCTTCATGTCAGGCAGGGAGAAAAGGAATACCGGCTGATCTTCGGAGACGAGATGACTGTAAATATAATAGAGGCCTGCAGCAAAAACGGAGAAAGAAAAAGCTTCCGGATTCCGTAAAATAGGGAAAGGTGAGGAAAGGAAATGAAGTATGTAAATGACAGGTTTTATGAGCTGATGAATGACGATGGCAGGAACCGGGAACTGATACGGGATATGAAAAAGGAGGTGGATGAGTTTCTTCCTTATTTTTCTGATTCTCCGGACCGGTTAAGCCGGTGGGGCCATTACTATTTCTGTGACGATGACGGAGGCAGGCTGGTTTTCGATTTAAACTCTCCCGGCAGGCATCGGTGCGAAGTATGCGGGAAAGTGTTTGAAAGTGAGATTTTAGACGGCGTATGGGTTTATTTTTACCGGAATAAGGCGGTGATCATGGCTCTGGTATCTGCGGTTATCTATAAAGCAACCGGGGAAAAGAAGTACTATGATTATTCCGTATCAGTCATGGAGTTTTATGCCGGCCATTATAAGGAGTTTCAGCTGCATAACAAGGAAAATCTCATGGGAGATTCCTATGATACAATGCCGTGGGGCTGCGGGAAAATGATGCCCCAGGGGCTCAATGAGTCCATCGTTGCCATCCGTTTTGCCCAGATTATTGAAATCCTAAGAGATGAATTGAGCCCGGAGCTTCTTGACCTGGTGTATGGTAATATGTTTCGGGAAATGTATGGGCTGCTGGCGCCTCAGGCCACAAGAATCCATAATATAAGCTGCTGGAATCTGTCTGCCATCGGTGTTATGGGGCTGGCGTTCCAGGACCAGGAAATGATTGATTTTGCATTTAATAGCGAGTTTAACATCAGAAAACAGCTGGAGACCGGAGTGACAAAAGACTTCTTCTGGTATGAAGGATCCATTCACTATAATTTCTTCCTGCTGGAAGGCATTTCCTATCTTTTTCTGTTCAGCAGGATTTATGATTACGATTTTGGAAAAACAGGCACTGAAATATTACAAAAGATGTTTGTACAGGCCTATAATTACGCATTCGATAATCACTATCTCCCCAATCCCAATGACGGGTGGCCCAACTTAAATCTGCGTACCTTCAGCTACATCTACCATACGGCAGCAAGGGCGTTTGGAGAGGACAGCGAAATCGGTAACCTTGTAAAGAACATAGAGGCCGACGGTTCGGTTCGTACAACCCTGCCCTTGTCGGAGCCGTATTACTGCCGCAACAGCGTCTGTCTGGAGCAGCTGCTGTTTAACATTGACTTTGATTATCAGAGCTTTACTCCCATAAAAACGAAGTCCGGTAATTTCCCTGAATCGAATTTTGTGATTTTGAAAAATGCCCGCTGGAATGCGTTTATGAAATATGGACTAAACGGGAAGTCCCACGCCCACCCGGATATCATGAATGTGGAACTGATGTATGGGGATCACAGGATATCAAGGGATTTATCCAATGCGGGATACCGGGCCCGCCTGTGCAATGAATGGCATCGGAAAACCCTGTCTCACAATACCGTCTGCTGGAATGGAACGGACATTACCTCAGTGAGCCCTGGAGAATGCCTGTATTATGATGAAAATAAGGTCACTGCAGCGGCCGGAAATGTCTATGAAGGAATTAACTATATCAGGACAATCGGGATTACGGAGGATGCCTTTCTGGATGATTTTCAGGTGGAAAGCAAAACAGAAGGGATTTTTGATTATGTTTTTCATTTAGAATCCGCTCTTTGCCTGAAGACGGATCTGGTCTTAGAGGATGCAGCCCTGGGCTTTGATAAAAATGGCTATCAGCATATCCTGGAAACCAAACGGGTGAGAACAGAAAAAGATCATGTTGTCCTGCAGGCCTCGGCGGAAGATGTGAGGTGGAATATATGGATCGATTTGTCCGGCGGCCACCAACTGTACCTGTTAAAGACATTGGACAATCCGGTCAGTCAAAGGAGAAATACTATTTTACTTAGGAACACAGGGATCAATCCGCATTATCATTTAAAAATAGTGCAGGAGTAAAAATAATAATTAAAGCTGTGAGAGGAGAACAAAAATGAGAGCAGTAATAACAGGTGGAACAAGTGGAATCGGCTTAAGCGTTGCAAAGGAGCTGGGAAAGGCTGGTTATGACGTTATCATCACCGGTATTAATCATGAGGATGCGGAGAATGCATTAAAGGAGCTGAAGGAGCAGGGCACAAACAGCGAATTTATTTATGCGGATTCCATGAAAGAAGAGGATGTCAATCATTGCTTTGAAGAAATATCCCGAAAATATGATTCTCTGGATGTGCTGGTGAACAATGTGGGAGGCCTTGGCGGAAGGCAGCGCTTTGAAGATATGGAAACCTCTTTTATGAGAAGGGTAATGGCACTTAACTTTGACAGTGCATTTTTTGCAAGCCGTGCAGCAATCCCCTTGCTGAAAAAGGGAAATCACCCGTCGATCATTAACTACAGTACCATTGCAGTCACTTCCGGCGGAGGCCCCGGTGCAGGAATATATACGGCAAGCAAGGCGGCTATCGAAGGCCTGACCCGGGCGCTGGCCAAAGATCTGGCTGAGTATGGAATCCGTGTAAATGGCGTATCTCCGGGCACCATTGATACTGCATTCCATTCCGCTACAAAGCGCGAGATTCTGGAATCCTGGAAGGAGGGAATTCTCATGAAACGTCTGGGAGACCCGTCAGAGGTGGCGTCAGTTATCGGCTTCCTGGTTTCAGAAAAAGCCTCTTTCCTTACAGGGGAAATTATTCAGATCAACGGCGGCCAGGCATTTATTTAATGATGGAAAAGGAGTGTTCAAATGGTATTGAAATATGAAGATATAGCTGCTACAAATCCGGAGCCGGGAATTACCAGGCGTATTCTCGCAAGAGGCGGCACCATGATGGGGGTGGAGGCTTCCTTTGAAAAGGGAGCTGTGGGAAGCGTACATAAGCACCCTCATGAGCAGGTCAGCTATATTGTATCCGGTTCGTTTGAATATGAGGCTGACGGTGTAAAATATATGCTGAAAGCCGGTGACAGCTATTATGTGGAGCCGGGGGTGGCACATGGAGCAGCGGCATTGGAGGACTCTGTGATACTGGATATATTTACGCCGCAGAGAGAGGATTTTATTGAGGGGGTTAAGAAGTAAGTATATAAGAACCCCATTCTGGAATAACATATCTTGGAAGAACGTACAAACTGTACCCTTTGTCAAGAACAACAAAAAAGAGAGAGCCGGTTCAGATATTAATATGAACCGGCTCTTTCAGTAAGGTTTATTACATTCTATATAAGAATCTATTCTTTATGATTGTATTCAGAACAAAACTTGTACACTGCCCGCCTTGACCCGAAGAATATCCCCTGTCAAAAATAACAATAAAATCAGGGAAAGATTGTTATAGTTTTTTCGCTGTTTTACTCAAAATTTCCTGGCAAGAATCATAAGAAAACGGATTGCAATCTACTTTCATTCGTGATATTATGTCCTTGAGGGGGAGACGTTAAAAGGGAAAGTGTCTTTGTATAAAAGACATTTTTCGTCTCACAAAGACATATAATGTATAAGAAAGGTGGAGGTTACAATGAAAGAAAAAATGATGTATGCAATTGTAAAAGAGCAGGCGGCGAGTGGTCTGGCCCTTAGAGAGGTCCCCATTCCCGTAACAGGGGAAAATGATGTGAAGATCAAGATTCACTACACATCAATCTGCGGTACGGATTTACATATTTATAACTGGGATAAGTGGTCTCAGCAGACAATAAAACCGCCGATGACCATTGGACACGAATTTGTAGGGGAAATCGTGGAGACAGGCAGCCTGGTGAAGGAATATAAAATCGGCGATATCGTATCGGGGGAGGGACATATCGTATGCGGGCACTGCCGCAACTGTAAAGCAGGAAAACGCCATCTCTGCAAAAATACCGTTGGCGTAGGGGTAAACCGTGACGGAGCATTTGCACAGTATCTGGTGATTCCGCAGACCAATGTCATCATCTGTGAGCCAGGGATTTCCGAGGAATTATGCTCTTCCTTTGATCCTCTGGGCAATGCGGTGCATACAGCTTTATCCTATGATCTGGTGGGAGAGGATGTGCTGATCACAGGAGCCGGTCCTATCGGCATCATGGCTGCAGCGATTTGCCGCCATGTGGGAGCCAAACATGTGGTGATTACGGATGTCAATGATTACCGGCTGAACCTGGCCCGGGAAATATGCAATGCCCATACCGTCAATGTAGCCAGGGAGAGCCTGGATGATAAGATGCGGGAGCTTCATATTGAGGAGGGCTTTGATATCGGACTTGAGATGTCCGGCAACGGTCAGGCATTTACTTCAATGATTGACCACATGTACAACGGCGGCAAGATTGCGGTTCTGGGGCTTCAGGGAAGCGATACCGTGGTGCCGTGGAATAAGATCGTGGTTAACTGTCTGCAGATAAAGGGAATTTACGGAAGGGAAATGTTTGAAACCTGGTACAAGATGATGGCCATGCTGAACAGCGGCCTTGAGATAGAGAAGATTATCACCCACAAATTCGATTTCCGGGAGTTCCAGAAGGGCTTTGACGTAATGAACAGCGGGCAGTGCGGAAAGGTGGTTCTGGACTGGACGAAGATCTAGAAGAAAGGAAGAACGAATTGGCAAGGAGAAAGTTATTTGACTTGTCATAGAAAATAAACCATAGGAGAGAGGTAATATTATGAAAAAAGCATTAAGCTATTTTAAGGAAGCGGTGGAGCAGTCCAGGGGAGACGGAACCTACAAGGAAGAACGCATTATCACAACTCCCCAGAGGAGCAGAATCAATACTACGAAGACAGAAAATGTCATCAATATGTGTGCCAACAATTATCTTGGACTTTCCGACAATCAGGAGATTATAGAGGCGGCCAAGGCCACCTATGATACATGGGGATACGGCTTGTCGTCCGTCCGTTTCATCTGCGGAACCCAGGGGATACACAAGGAGCTGGAAGCAAAAATCTCTTCTTTCCTGGGCATGGATGATACCATTTTATATTCCTCCTGCTTCGATGCCAACGGAGGCTTATTTGAGACACTGCTGACAGAGGAAGATGCGGTGATCAGCGATGCGTTAAATCATGCCAGCATCATCGACGGCGTGCGTTTGTGCAGGGCAAAGCGCTTCCGCTATGCCAATAATAATATGGAGGAGCTGGAACAGTGCTTAAAGGATTCCCAGGATGCCAGGATACGTCTGATCGCCACGGACGGCGTATTTTCCATGGACGGCATTGTGGCTGATCTGGAAGCGATCTGCAATCTGGCCGACAAGTACGACGCGCTGGTGATGGTGGATGACAGCCATGCGGTAGGCTTTATGGGAAAACTCGGAAAAGGCACACCCGAGCACTGCGGCGTCATGGGCCGGGTGGATATCATCACCGGTACACTGGGCAAGGCCCTGGGCGGAGCCAGCGGCGGATATACCAGTGCCAGGCAGGAAATCGTAGATTTGCTCCGCCAAAAGAGCAGACCCTATCTGTTTTCCAATACCGTAGCTCCTGCAATCGCCGGCGGGGCCATAAAGACCCTGGAAATTCTGGAGCGGAGCACGGAGTACAGGGACCGGGTTCACGAAAACACCCGTTATTTCAGAGAGAAGATAAAAGAGGTGGGATTCGATATTATAGAGAGTGATCATCCCATTGTGGCGATTATGCTGTATGATGCAAAGACGGCTGTGGAATTTGCCGCAAGGATGCTGGAACGTGGCGTATACGTCATCGGCTTCTGCTATCCGGTGGTGCCAAAGGGAAAGGCCAGAATCCGCACCCAGATATCTGCCGCCCATACAAAGGAGGATTTGGATTTTGCAGTAGAACGCTTTAAATGCGTAAAGGAAGAAATGGGAATTTAATTAAATTTAAAAGGCGCTGATCCTCCAAAATGGATCAACGCCTTTCTTTATCATGTCCCTTTAATTACTAGATCTCTTCCTCCACAATGGTGGTGGCTTCATCTTCCAGCTTTTTTACCGTTTCCCCGGCGTCCTGGGCCGCATCAGCTGCGTTCCCAGCCACAGTTTTGACTGTGTCGGCTGCATTTCCGGCCATAGTTCTGGCTGTGTCGGCTGCATTTCCGGCCATATTCCTGACTGCATCAGACGCATTTCCAGCCATATTCCTGACTGCATCAGACGCATCTTCCACCATATCCTTAGCTGTCTCAGCTGCATCCTGTGCCGAGGTTCTGGCTGTATAGGCTGCATTTTCCGCCGCAGTCTTAGCCGCTTCCGCAGCTTCACCGGCTGCGTCCTGCACAAAATCTTTCATGCGCTCCGCTGCGTTTCCGGCTTTTTCCGCCGCCTGCTTTGCTGCACCGGCCACGTAATCTAAGCCTCCGTCTTCTGTAATATCTTCGTCTTCCTCAGCTTTATCGTTCAGTTCTTTTGTCCCGTCAAACATATCCTTTGCGGTAAATTTAACGGCGGAAGCCGCCTCCTTTGCCGTATCGGAAACAATGGCTGCCGCATCTTTCATAAGATTTTTTGCCGCATTGGCTACGTCCTTTGCCGCATCCGCCATATCGGAGGCAGCGATCTTAAATTCGTCTCTGTTCGCATGCAAGGAAACGTAGTTGCGGTTCATCGTACTGTCAATTTTGGAAAGGTCATCTTCGCCGTCGTCTTCAAAATCGTGAAAATTTTCTTCCAGTTCTTTGTGGAAAGATTTGTATTTTGTGAAGTATGAGATACCGGCAACAACAGCTCCGGCTACAGTAGCAAAGGCCACAAACTTCCCAAAACCATTACCCTTTTTTGTCATTTAAACACTCCTTTCCTGTTATATGCCCATATTTCCGGGCATTTCATTCTCTTATCCATTGTAATACGTCCAAAGAAAAAAATAAAGGTATATAATAAGAAAATTTCTATAAACTATGTAAGTAAAGGAGAAATGGGCGTAAATATGGAAAAAATGTAAAAAAAATATAAAGTTAGCACTCAACTATTGACAGTGCTAATAATGAGTGATATAACATAATAGTGAATAAAAAATAAGGTTTCTTTCCAAATATCAAAAGAAAGAAATAAACAGAAAGTTATGAGGAGGAATTGCAATGAAATTAGTACCATTATTTGACAAAGTTGTGTTAAAGCCATTGGTTGCAGAGGAGACAACAAAGTCCGGTATTGTTCTGCCGGGTCAGGCAAAGGAAAAGCCGCAGCAGGCGGAAGTCATCGCAGTAGGACCTGGCGGTCTGGTAGACGGCAAAGAAGTCACCATGCAGGTTAAGGTGGGCGATAAGGTAATCTTCTCCAAATATTCAGGAACAGAAATCGAAACAGGGGAAGACGATGAGAAATATGTAATCGTGAAACAGAATGATATTTTAGCAGTGATCGAATAATTACGGAAGTGATACCGCAGTCATAACAGAAGGTTTTAGATAATACGCATTATTATTTTGGAAGAAAACTGGAGGAATGAATCATGGCAAAACAGATCAAATATGGCGTAGAAGCCAGAAAAGCATTGGAATCCGGAGTGAATCAGTTAGCGGATACTGTCCGCGTAACCTTAGGACCGAAAGGAAGAAACGTTGTACTGGATAAATCCTTTGGCGCTCCCTTAATCACAAACGACGGTGTGACCATTGCAAAGGAAATCGAGCTGGAAGACGCTTTTGAGAATATGGGCGCTCAGCTGGTAAAGGAAGTTGCCACAAAGACCAATGACGTGGCCGGCGACGGAACTACCACAGCTACGGTTTTAGCTCAGGCAATGATTAATGAAGGAATGAAGAACCTGGCAGCAGGTGCAAACCCAATCGTTTTAAGAAAGGGTATGAAGAAAGCCACAGAAGCAGCAGTTGCAGCAATTGCAAAGATGAGCGAGCCGATTAAGGGCAAAGCCTCCATCGCAAGAGTTGCGGCTATTTCCGCAGCAGATGACGAGGTAGGCGAGATGGTAGCCGACGCTATGGAAAAGGTTTCCAACAACGGCGTTATCACCATTGAAGAATCCAAGACCATGAAGACAGAGCTGGATCTGGTTGAGGGTATGCAGTTTGACAGAGGATATATTTCCGCTTACATGTGCACCGACATGGAGAAGATGGAAGCCAATTTAGACGATCCTTACATTCTCATTACCGATAAGAAGATTTCAAACATTCAGGAAATCCTTCCGCTGCTGGAGCAGGTGGTTCAGTCCGGCGCAAGACTTCTGATCATTGCAGAGGATGTGGAAGGCGAAGCTTTAACAACCCTGATCGTCAACAAGTTAAGAGGAACATTCAATGTAATCGCTGTAAAGGCTCCTGGCTACGGCGACAGAAGAAAAGAGATGCTGCAGGATATCGCTGTTTTAACAGGCGGTACCGTGATTTCCGAAGAGCTTGGCTATGAGCTTAAGAGCGCAACCCTTGATCTTTTAGGCCGTGCAAAATCCGTTAAGGTTCAGAAGGAAAATACCGTGATCGTAGACGGCTGCGGCGACAAGGGAGCCATCAACGCCAGAATCGGTCAGATCAAGAGCCAGATCGAAGAAACCACTTCTGATTTCGATAAAGAAAAGTTACAGGAAAGACTTGCAAAATTATCCGGCGGCGTAGCAGTTATCCGTGTAGGCGCTGCAACAGAAACCGAGATGAAGGAAGCAAAGCTTCGTATGGAAGATGCTTTATCCGCAGCCAGAGCAGCGGTTGAGGAAGGCGTTATTGCAGGCGGCGGTTCTGCTTACATTCATGCCATCACTCAGATCGAAGATACTGTAAAGGAACTGGAAGGCGATGAGAGGACCGGAGGAAAGATCATCTTAAAGGCTCTTGAAGCTCCGTTATACCACATTGTAGCCAATGCAGGACTGGAAGGAAGCGTCATCATCAACAAGGTGAAAGAATCCAAGGTAGGAACCGGCTTTGACGCATACAAGGAAGAATATGTGGACATGGTGGAAGCAGGCATCCTGGATCCTACAAAGGTTACCAGAAGCGCCCTTCAAAATGCAACCAGTGTTGCATCTACCTTATTGACAACAGAGTCAGTTGTTGCTAATATTAAAGAAAAAGCACCTGCAATGCCAGCTCCAGGCGGAATGGATATGATGTAACATTCACGAAAGCGATGAGCAGTGCGAAACAGAACACGAAATAATTTTCGTTGTGCCTGCACATAAGAAAATTATTCCGGATTTTGTTTCATAGGGCGAATGCCCGTGAGCGGGTAAAGCCTGCGGCTTTACCCGCTGCACTGCGTACTTTCGCAGAAGTGATGCAGGAAAGAGGAAAGGATTCGATCGTTATGAATGAAATGTATGCAGAATGGCTTGTGAGGCGGAAAGCCCCGGCCTATACCATGGTGTTAAAAGTTGCGATGGGAATTCTATGCGTGATCGCGTTTTTCCTTTCCATATCTCCTGTTCTTGGAATTTTCGGACTTGTTATTCTGCTCATTGTTGCTGCAGGAACATACTTTGTATTCCGCAACAGTGAGGTGGAATACGAATATCTTTACGTGACCAATACCCTTTCCATTGACCGGATTTACGGCAGAAGCAAGAGAAAGAAAGCCTGGGAAAGCTCGATGGAAGAGATACGGATCGTTGCTCCCACCGGCTCCACAGAAGCCAGGGACCACGAAACGAACAATATGAAAGTGCTGGATTTTTCTTCCCATGCACCTGGTGTAAAGACCTATACTTTAATCAGCCAATCCGGCGCAGATACGTTCAAGGTCATATTTGAGCCCAACGACAAGCTGCTCCAATGTATGAGAATGACGGCGCCCCGCAAGGTGGTAAAAGAGGTATAAATAGAAAAAGGAACCGGACAGTTTTGAAAAAGACTGTCCGGTTCCTTTTGTCTTTGCAGGAAAGCCTGTCTTTGCTGTCCATGAGGGACGGAAAAAAACAGGAAAATGTCCGTTGACAACCCCTGTAAAATTTGTTAAACTATGTAACTAACAAGTGAAAAGGCTTATTAGTAATGTTAATAAAAATATATAGAAGGAGAGGAAAGATTAATGGGTACAATTATTGGCGAAGGCATTACTTTTGATGATGTGCTGTTAGTTCCGGCCTATTCAGAAGTTATTCCTAATCAGGTTGATTTAACAACCAACCTTACAAAAACCATCAAGCTTAATATTCCGCTTATGAGTGCAGGAATGGATACCGTTACGGAGCACCGTATGGCCATTGCCATGGCAAGGCAGGGGGGCATCGGCATCATCCACAAAAATATGTCCATTGAGGAGCAGGCGGAAGAGGTTGATAAGGTAAAGAGGTCGGAAAACGGCGTCATAACGGATCCATTTTATCTTTCTCCGGAACATACTTTAAAGGATGCGGATGAGCTCATGGGCAAGTTCCGCATTTCAGGTGTGCCGATCACAGAAGGAAAAAAGCTGGTGGGCATCATAACCAACCGGGATTTGAAATTTGAAGAGGATTTCAGCCGGAAGATCAAGGAATGCATGACCTCTGAGAATCTGGTTACGGCCAGGGAGGGCATTACCCTTATGGAGGCCAAGAAGATCCTTGCAAAGGCAAGAGTGGAGAAGCTTCCTATTGTTGACGATGATTTTAACTTAAAAGGCCTTATCACCATCAAGGATATTGAAAAGCAGATCAAATACCCCTTATCTGCAAAGGACGGCCAGGGACGGCTTTTATGCGGAGCTGCCGTAGGAATTACAGCCAATGTCCTTGACAGGGTCAGTGCTCTGGTAAAGGCAAAGGTGGATGCAGTGGTTTTAGACTCCGCTCACGGCCATTCTGAGAATGTTCTCAAGTGCGTGAGAATGATTAAAGAAGCTTATCCGTCCCTTTCCGTGATTGCGGGAAATGTAGCCACCGGAGAGGCCACAAAAGCCCTTATCGAAGCCGGAGCTGATGCGGTGAAGGTAGGAATCGGACCTGGGTCCATCTGTACCACCCGCGTGGTAGCCGGAATCGGCGTGCCCCAGATCACAGCTGTTATGGACTGCTATAAGGTAGCTAAGGAATACGGCGTTCCCATTATCGCCGACGGCGGAATCAAATATTCCGGCGACTTGACAAAGGCCATTGCAGCCGGAGGAAGCGTATGTATGATGGGAAGCATGTTTGCCGGATGCGACGAGAGCCCGGGAACCTTTGAGCTGTATCAGGGCAGAAAATACAAGGTATACCGCGGCATGGGCTCTATTGCAGCCATGGAAAACGGCAGCAAGGACCGCTACTTCCAGTCCGACGCCAAGAAGCTGGTTCCAGAGGGCGTGGAAGGCCGTGTGGCCTATAAGGGAATGGTAGAGGATACGGTATTCCAGATGTTAGGCGGCTTACGGTCCGGCATGGGATACTGCGGCGCGTCGGACATCAAGACCCTGCAGGAGACGGGAAGATTTATAAAGATAACGGCAGCCTCTCTTAAGGAAAGCCATCCCCATGACATTCATATCACAAAGGAAGCGCCTAACTACAGCATTGATGAATAACTCCTTATAGTAAAACAAATAAATAGACAGGTAAATAAAACATAATCATAAAACAAAAACAGGTGGAGATCATAAAAGATTCTCCACCTGTTTGATTACCAGGGCGATGGATTCTGTCAAAGTAAGATTTTCGCAGCCCACCACATAATGATTGCACTTATTCACCGGTATAAGGATCTTGAAAGCCCGGCTTTTGCCGATGGCTTCTGCCATGGCCGGGGTGACCTCGCCCAGAAGAGAATCGGCAATGATGATTCCTATGGGTCCGATGATGATATCCGCATCCCGGGCTGCCACAAGAACCGGATTCTCACCGGTTGCTCCTGCGTCAGCCCCTGCCTTTAGCATGGCCGAGGTGGCGATGGAATTGGTGCCGATGGCAATGACCGGAAGCCGGGGAAAGGACTTTTTTAGCTGGGCGATGACGGATTGTCCCATTTTTCCGCCCTGCCCGTCAATAACAACGATTTTCATGGCAATCCTCCTCACCCTTTATTTTAGTATAGGAAAAGAAAGAAATCAAGAGCCCTTCTATTTTTGCCTGTGAGGAAGCCTTCCCCGGAAAAACCGTTTTTTCAGCTCTGAAATGTGGAAGGGGATCAGGGGATAGATATAGCTTTTTCCGGCAATGGTCTTGTTAAATACAATGGCGCAGATGGAGAGGAGCACGCCTCCTACAAATCCCCAGAAGTTCAGCAGGGCGGTGGTGAGCAGCATGATCATCCGCATGAATTTAAAGGCATAGCCCAGTTCAAAGCTGGACTGGGAATAGTTGGCGATGGTCACAAAGGACATGTAAAGCATGGTCTCGCTGTTGAACCAGCCGGATTTTACGGAGTACTCCCCAAGTACAATACCGGCGATCACACTTAAGGGAGTGGTCAGCATGCTGGGAGTGTTGACCGCGGCAAGCCGGAGGCCGTCAATGGCAAATTCCAGAATCAGAAGCTGGAAGAGCAGAGGAACCTGAGGCTCCTCCGACAGGCGGATAAATTGGAGCCAGGAAGGGATGATCTCCGGATTCTGCATGAAAAGCAGCCACATAGGCGTTAAATACAGGGTCAGAAGGGAGATGATGAACCGGGACAGCCGCAGGTAGGTTCCTGTCACAGGAGGAAAGTAATAGTCATCAGCCTCTTCAATAATATCAAAAACAGAGGACGGCAGAATCATGGCAGAGGGAGAGTTGTCCACCAGGATGATGATGTTCCCCTCCAGCAGGGAAGCCGCGGCAGTGTCCGGCCGCTCTGAGTATTTGAATTTGGGAAAGGGATTGAACCATTTATGGGGGTAGATACATTCCGCAAGGCTTTCCTGATTCATGGTCAGGGCATCCACTTTCAGCTTGGTGATCCTGTCCTTGATCATGGCAAGGAGCTTTTCATCCTGCCGCCCCTTAAAGTAGCAGATGGCAATATCCGTATGGGAGCTTTCCCCGGCATTCATGATTTCTATTGTGAGCTTGGGATCGCGGATTCTGCGGCGGATGAGGGCGGTGTTAAAAACCAGGGTTTCCACAAATCCGTCCCTTGAGCCTCTGAGAACCTTATCCTTTTCCGGTTCGGAAACACTTCGGGAGGGATAGGAGCGGCAGTCCACCGTCAGGCAGCTGTCGTAGCCGTCAATGAGCAGGCAGGAGATTCCTGTAAGAAGCTGCTTGATCATGGTTTCATCGTCTCTTACAAGCCCTACCTGCCCATAGGGAACGTATTTTTTTGAAAATTCATGAGCATCAGGCGGCATGTCCTCTGGTTTTATGGATAAAAAGCTCTGCATAAGCTTCTGCCATACGTCATCCTTTGTAAAGCCTTCGATGAAGTAAAGACAGGCCTCCCGGTTTCCAATGGAAATGGTCCGGTAGACTAAGTCAAAGTTTCCTGCTTCATCCAGCTTACTGTTTAAATACTTTATGTTATTGGAAAGGCTTTTGGAAAATTCCATGGCAATCGTCTCCTTACAAATCTTTAAGCCCGGTGAAGCGGGCGGTCTCTGTCCGTAATACCGGGCGATAATAAAGTAAGTATGCGCATTTTTCATGAAATTATGTTTTATAAATTCTGTACGTATGACAAGGACTTTTATTTAGAGGTTGTATAAAAAGATATGAGAATGTTCCACTCATCTAAAAAGATTTTTAGTCAAATGTACTAAAAATGTTGACTTTTTAAGCAAGGGGTGGTATTATCGTCCATGTGAGAAGCACAGAAAGATTTCTTAGGTGCATGATTCCGGCATGGGGATGCCGGATGCAAAAACTGAATAATGTGACGGTTTCAGATCGTGACAGGGGATTGCCTTCTGTGGGGGAAGGGCAGTCCTCTATTAATTTCAGGATTTAATCGTGAAAAGTCTTGATATAAGACAAGGTTTTACATATAATATCAGGGAACGATGAGGAGGACTTTATGTGGAAAAGATTAAGGAGAGATAAGCGGGTCCGCAATGTCATGACGGCAATGGCGGTGATTGTATCCGCACTTATACAGACTTTTGTAATACAGGCATTTATTAAGCCCGCAGGTCTTCTGTCAGGAGGCTTTACGGGAATTGCGATTTTGGTTGACCGGGTGACATCCCTGTATGGGTTTTCCTTTCCCACCTCTTTGGGAATGGTTGTTTTAAATATTCCGGTTGCCTGGGCCTGCAGCAAAAGCATCAGCAAACGGTTCACGTTCTTTTCCCTGATGCAGGTTTTTTTGTGCAGCGCATTTTTAAGGATATTTGATTTCGCCCCTGTATTCGATGACAGAATTTTAAACGTAATTTACGGAGGGGTCCTCTATGGCTTTGGAATTGTCCTGGCGCTTCGGGGCAATGCTTCCAGCGGGGGAACTGATTTTATCGCCCTTTATGTATCCAATAAAACGGGCAATTCCATCTGGTCCCAGGTTTTTGTGGGAAATGTGATTCTGCTTTGTATTTTCGGAACGATTTTCGGCTGGGATTATGCAGGATACTCCATCTTGTTCCAGTTTATAGGGACAAAGGTCATCTCCACCTTTCATCACAGGTATGAGAGAGTCACCCTTCAGATCACCACGGCCAAGGGGCCGAAGCTTGCGGAAAAATACGTGGAAGCTTTCCGCCACGGCATCTCCTGCGTGGACGCCATAGGAGGCTACAGCAAGAAGCAGATGTATCTGCTTCATACCGTAGTATCCTCCTATGAGGTGGCCGATATTATAGCCCTGCTCCGCGAGGTGGATGAGCATGTGATCGTGAATACCTTAAGGACCCAGCAGTTTTACGGAACCTTTTACAGGCCTCCCATGGAATGATTCCCATGTCTTGGAATCCGCCGCCGCTTAAGCTTGCCGAACCAGTTGAAATATATGAAGAACAGCAGGGAGGTGGTGGACCAGGTCAGGGGATAGCTGAAAATTACGGTTTCAATGGTTGGCTTAAGAGGAACCGCCACAAAAATCCAGACCACCCGGAGGGCGCAGACGCCCAGGCTGATCAGCAGCATGGGGATCCAGCAGTCGCCTGCTCCCCGGAGGGAGCCGGAGTAAATCTCGATGAGGACATAGGTAAAGAAGGTGGGAACCAGGTAGCGGAGTATTTCCGCTCCCTTTTGGATCACCGCCTCATCGGTAGTGAACAGCAAGTAAACGTGATTTCCAAAGGTGTAAAGGAAGGTGCTTAAAAGGGCGGTGGCTGCAAAGCTCATGACCAGACAGACCCGGATTCCCTTATAGATCCTGTCCCTTTTCCCTGCGCCGTAATTCTGTCCCACAAAGGTTGTAATGGAAATACCGAAAGCGCTGATGATCATCCAGAATACACTGTCTATCTTTCCATAGGCTGTCCATGCGGCAATGGTGTCTGTTCCCAGGGTATTGACGCTGGTCTGGATGATGATGTTGGAAACGGAATACATAACGGACTGAAGTCCGGCGGGAAATCCGATCCTTATGATGCGCTTCAGCATGTCCCGGTCAATGCGCACCGCTTTTAAGGACAGGTGGCAGGCGCCCTTGGTCCTGATTAGAATCAGGACCACTAAAACGGCGCTGAGAAGCTGGGAAGTGATGGTGGCAAGGGCAGCTCCCGCAACGCCCATATGCCAGTAGACCACGAATATAATATCCAGGATAATATTGGTAAAGCAGCTTGCGATCAAAAAATAAAGGGGGCGCTTGGAATCTCCGATGGCCCTTAAGATACCCGCTCCCATGTTGTAAATAAGGTTAGGGATGACTCCGATGAAATAAACCCGCATGAACAGCACCGCGTAGTGGAGAATATCATCAGGCGTTCCCATGGCCTTTAAAGCAAAAGGAGCTGCCGGAATGCAGACGGCCATTATGACTGCGCCGCACACAATGGAAAAGGCGATGGCAGTATGAACCGCCTTGCTCACCTGTTCCTCCTGGCCCGCCCCGTAAAACTGGGAAATAATGACTCCGGCGCCGGAAGAAAGCCCTATGAAGAAACCGATCAACAGATTGATCAGGGGACCTGTAGGGCCTCCTACGGCTGCCAGCGCCTCCTTTCCCACAAACCGTCCCACAACAATGGCATCGGTGGTGTTATAAAGCTGCTGAAAAAAAGTCCCGAATAAAATGGGAAAGAAAAACAGAAGAAGCTGTTTCCATATCACTCCCTCTGTAATCTGATTCTGCTTAGGTGCCTCGCTCATATCCGTTTCCTCGTTTATGTAATTATGTATTTTCTTCTCCCATTATACAGTCTAATCGGAAAAATACAACCCCTGTTTTATTCGGTTATCTGCGCCTTTGAAATGGCCTGGTCTACGGCCTTTAAAAGCACGCCCGAGGTATAGCGTGTCTCGGATGGATAGGAGATGTTTTTGGTCGACTGGTTCTTGATAATCTGCTCTGACAGGTTATCCATGGCCGGCTGCATCAGGGGATACATGGTGGTAACAGCCTCGCTTAAGGGAACCAGGGTAACGGAAGTGATTTTCTTTGAGTCGACCGATACCTCTACGTTAATATCCTGGCTGTTCAGCGTAATGACAGAGGAATAAACTCCCGGAACGTAGCGCACCGGATCGCCGGAAGTGGGAACAACATCTTTCTTCGGGCGGAACATGACTAAAAACAAGGTAATGAGCAGGATTCCAAGGCCGATGAAGATTGCGGTATAGATAATTTCTTTCATTCGTAAGACTACAATTTTTGTTTTGGAGCTCATAAAAAAAGCCCTCCGTACAGTTTTGTTATAATGTATGAAAGGGCTGTGAGGTTTCATGCCTAAGATTTCATTGTTGGCGGTGGAAATCTATGCTAAGATGATAAAAAAGGGATAGACAATAAAGAGGAAAGGAGATAAAAGGCTATGTCTCTTCAACTGATATTAGGCGGCTCCGGCTCAGGAAAGACCTGCCGCCTTTATACGGAACTGATTGAACAGTCCATGGAGCAGCCGGATGCCCGGTATATTGCCATTGTGCCGGAACAGTTTACCATGCAGACCCAGAAGGAAATCGTTTCTCTTCATCCCAGCCACGGGGTCATGAACATTGATATTGTGAGCTTTAAACGCCTTGCTTACCGGGTATTTGAAGAGCTTGCCATTTCAAATCCCCAGGTTCTTGACGATATGGGAAAGTCCATGGTGCTGCGGAAGGTGGCTGCCAATAAGAAAAAGGATTTAATCCTTTATAAGGACCATCTGTCAAAATCAGGCTTTATCTCCCAGTTAAAATCCATGCTGTCGGAGCTTTATCAGTACGGCATATCTCCGGAGATGCTGAACCAGCGGATCGCGGATGCGGAAAGTCCCATGCTCCGCCAGAAGCTTTCCGATATCTCCGTCATTTACCAGGGTTTTAAGGAGTACATTCAGGATAAATATATTACCACAGAGGAGATTTTAGATGTTCTGTGCAAGGTCCTGCCCCGGTCGGAGCTGATTAAAAACAGTGTGATCACCCTTGACGGTTACACAGGCTTTACTCCTGTCCAGTACCGTCTTTTAGAGCTGTTTCTCCGTTACAGCAAACGGGTTATGGTCACCGTGACCATAGACATTACCGAAAATTTAAAGAGAAAATCAGGAGTTCAGGAGCTGTTTTACATGAGCCGTCAGATGATCTGGAAGCTGGACGAGCTGGCAAAAAGCACGGGGGCGGGAAAAGAAGAGGATGTCTTTCTTGCCGGCCATCCGGCTGTCCGCTACTTAAAGGAGGCCAGGGAGGAAAGCCCGAAAGGGGAATGCTGCGGGGAAAATGCCCTGGATTTTCTGGAGCAGAACCTATACCGCTATAAGGGAAAGGTCTGCCGGCAGGTTCCCGGCTCCATACGCCTTGTAAAGGCCTTAAATCCAAAGGAGGAAATTGCCTTTGTGATCCGCTCCATGGAGGAGGAGATCCGGCAGCAGGGACTCCGTTACCGGGATATGGCTGTCATTACCGGGGATATCGGAAGCTATTCCAATGAGATTATCCATCAGTTCCGGCTTAACGGGATACCTTTTTTTCTGGACGATAAAAAAAGCATTTTAAAAAATCCCATGGTGGAGCTGATCCGCGGAGCTATAGAGATTCTTCAAAAAGATTTTTCCTACGAATCCGTGTTCCGCTATTTGAGAACCGGTCTCATTACAGCCAAAGAGGATGAGGAGAAAATTGACCGGATGGAAAATTATGTCCTCGCCATGGGAATCCGGGGATTTAAAAAGTGGGACCGCCCCTGGGAGGGCTGGTACCGGGGAGGGAAAGAGCTGAACCTGGAGGAATTAAACGGGTTTAAGGAAGAGATCATGGCTCCTCTAAGGCGTTTAAGAGAGGCATTTGGCAAAGAGGATTCCACCGTGGCCTCCATGACGGAGGCGGCGGCTTCCTTTCTTATGGAAATGGGAATCGAAGAGAAGCTGCTGGCCTGTGAGGAGAAGTTCCGGGAAATGGGGGAATTCACCCTTGCCATGGAATACAGCCAGGTCTACGGCCTGGTCATGGACTTATTTGACCGTCTGGCCGGGCTTTTGGGGACAGAGCACGTAAGCCGCAGGGAGTATGGGGAAATTCTGGATGCGGGCTTTTCGGAAATCCAGGTGGGGCTGATTCCGGCCACTGTGGACCGGGTGGTGGTAGGCGATATTACCAGAACCAGGCTGGACCACATTAAGGTTTTGTTTTTTGTCGGGGTCAATGACGGAATCGTGCCGGTGAAAAAGGAAAAGAGCAGCCTGTTTACGGACCGGGAAAGGGAATACTTAGGAAGCCGTGACATGGAGCTGGCTCCCACCGCCAGGGAGGAAGGGCTCAGGCAGAGGTTTTACTTATACCTGGCGTTGACAAAGCCGGAGAGAAAGCTGGTTTTGTCCTATGGAGCTATGGACGGCAGCGGCAAAAGCCTGCGCCCGTCCACCCTGGTGGGAGAGCTAAAAAGGCTGTTCCCCGGCCTTTCGGAAACTTCCCCCTCAAGGCTTGTAGTTCCATTATCCATGAGGGAAGCCAAGGACCGTCTGGCAGACGGGCTGAGAGATTACGGGAAAAATGGGGAAGACGGAAGATTTCTGGAGCTTTTGAAGGCCTTTCTTTCCTCTGAGGATCATAAGACGGAGGGAAAAAGGCTGACAGAGGCTGCTTTCTATGCTTATGAGAAAAGGGGAATCGGAAAAGCGGCTGCCAGGGCGCTTTACGGCTCCGTCATCAGCGGAAGCGTCACAAGAATGGAGCAGTACGCCTCCTGCGCCTATGCCCATTTCTTAAATTATGGCCTGGAGCTTATGGAACGGCAGGAATACGAGCTGGCGGCCATGGATGTGGGAAACTTATTTCATGATTCCATTGACCTGTGGTTTCAGCGGATGAAAGAAGAGGGGCGGGATTTCCGAACCCTCAGTCCCGAGGAGCGAAAGTCTCTGGTTCATGAATGCGTGACCCATGTGACGGAGGAATACGGCAATACTATTTTAAAAAGCTCTGCCAGGTACGCATATCTGGCGGGCAAGGTGGAGCGGATTACGGACCGGACCGTATGGGCTCTTTCCGAGCAGCTGAAAAAGGGGGATTTTACTCCGGTTGGATTTGAGGTTTCCTTTTCCGCCGCCGACCAGCTAAAGGCCATGCGGATTCCCCTGTCAAAGGAGGAAGCCCTTCATTTAAGGGGCAGGATCGACCGCCTGGACTTATGCGAGGATGAGGAAGCTGTTTATGTGAAGATCATTGATTATAAGTCGGGAACCACTGCCTTTGACTTATCTGCCTTATATTACGGCCTTCAGCTTCAGCTTGTGGTCTATATGGATGCGGCCCTGGAGATGGAGGAGAGGAAAAGTCCCGGAAAGCCTGTGGTTCCTGCCGGCATCTTTTACTACAATATCGACGATCCTGTCATTGACCGGGATGGGGAGATGACGGAGGAGGATATTAACGGGAAGATGTTAAAGCAGCTTCGGATGAACGGCCTGGTCAACAGCGATTTAAATGCCATTTCCCACCTGGATCATGAGATTGAAACAGAATCCGACGTAATTCCGGTGGCAATGAAGAATGGGATCATACAGGAGGCAAGGTCCTCGGTGGCAGGAGGAAACCATTTTTCCTCCTTACGGCAGTTTGTGCGGGAAAAGCTGAAGTCTGAGGGGAGAGAAATTCTGGATGGCGTGATTGACGTAAATCCCTATAAGCAGGGAAACAGAAGCGCCTGCGATTACTGCCCCTACCATTCGGTCTGCGGATTCGACCTAAAGACGTCCGGATACGGCTTCCGGAAATTCAAGACTTTAAAATCCGAGGAAATATGGCCGGCTATCCAGGGAGAAGAGGAGGAAGGAGAGTAAAATGGCGATTTGCTGGACAGAGGAACAAAAGGCTGTCATTGAAAGCCGAAACAGGAATCTTCTGGTGTCTGCGGCAGCAGGAAGCGGGAAGACGGCCGTGCTGGTGGAACGGATCATCCGCATGATTACGGAAGGGGAGAATCCCTTAAGCATTGATGAGCTTCTGGTCATGACCTTTACCAAGGCCGCCGCCGATGAGATGCGGGAGCGGGTGCTAAAGGCCGTGGATCAAAAGCTTATGGAAAATCCGGACAGCCCCCATTTGCAGATGCAGGCGGCCATGATCCCCTACGCCCAGATCACCACCATTGACAGCTTCTGCCTGGGACTTATCAGGGAGCATTACAACAAGCTGGACATTGATCCTGCCTTCCGGGTGGGAGATGAGGGAGAGCTGATTCTTCTCCGGGCCGATGTGATGAAGGAAATGCTGGAGGAATATTACGAAAAAGCCGACCCCTTATTTGAGACCTTTGTGGAAACCTATGCCACAGGAAAGACTGACCGGGGAATTGAGGATTACATCATGCAGGTGTACACCTTTTCCCAGAGCAATCCCTGGCCCGTGGAATGGCTTGACCGCTGCCGGAAAGAGCTGGAAACCTGTGATATGGGCTCCATCATGGATACGGAGTGGATGAAATTCCTGATGAAGGACGTGGGAATGCAGCTTTCCGAGCTAAGCTTTCAGGTGAAGAAAGCCATGGAGGTCTGCCAGGAGGAAAACGGGCCGGAGGCCTATCTGCCCATGCTGGCAAATGACTTAGGGCTTCTGGAGCGCTTAAGTCAGGCGGAGGATTACGCCGCCTTTAACGAGCAGTTAAAGAAAGCTTCCTTTGACCGCCTGGCCTCCATACGCAGCAAGGATATTGACGCAGAGAAAAAGGCCTTTGTGACCGGAATCCGGGACCGGGTGAAGAAAGCGGTTGGAAAGCTTCTCGATCTATACTGCTTTGAATCACCGGAAGAAGTTCTTTCCGATATCCGGGGAACCGGTGATGCGGTAACAACTCTTCTTTCCCTGGCAGAGGAATATGCCCGCAGGTACCGGGATAAGAAGAGGGAAAAGAACCTGGTGGATTTTAATGATCTGGAACATTATGCCCTGGAAATACTCCTGACAAGGGAAGACGGAAAAACAGTTCCCTCAGAGGTAGCCGATGACTTAAGCGGCCAGTTTGAGGAAATTTTAGTGGATGAATACCAGGACAGCAACGATGTCCAGGAAGTCCTGATCAACAGCATTTCCAGAGAACGGTTTGGAAATCCCAATGTGTTCATGGTAGGCGACGTGAAGCAGAGCATTTATCAGTTCCGTCTGGCAAGACCCCAGCTGTTTTTGGAAAAGTACGATTCCTATTCAAAGGAAGAAGGAAAGTACCAGAAAATCGAGCTGCACCAGAATTTCCGCAGCAGGGATCAGGTCCTTAAGGGCATTAATGAGGTGTTCTACCAGATCATGACAAAGAATCTGGGAAATATACAGTATACAAAGGACGCAGCCCTTCATCCGGGAGCGGAGTTTTTAGAGGCTGAGGGACGCCTGGGAGAGAAGCCGGAGCTTCTTATGATCCACGGATCAGGGGATTTGCTGAAGCAGCTGGATGAGGACGGAACCGACTATACCAGCCGGGAGGTGGAGGCAAAGATCATTGCCGGGAAGATCCGGGAGCTTACGGACCCGGAAAAGGGTCTTCTTGTCTGGGATAAAGAGCTGATAAATGAACAGGGAGAAAAGGGCGCTTACCGCATTGCAGAATACAGGGACATGGTAATCCTGCTTCGAAGCTTAAGCGGCTGGGCGGAGGACTTTGTAAATGTTCTGATGAATGAGGGAATCCCCGCTTATGCAGAACGGAAAACAGGATATTTCACCGCCCCGGAGGTGGAAACCATTCTTTCCATGCTGAGCATTATTGACAACCCCATGCAGGACATCCCTCTGGCGGCGGTATTAAAGTCCCCCATTGGCGGGGTGACGGATGAAGAAATGGCCCATTTGATGGCTGTCTGGAAAAAGACGGCTAAAAAGGGCCAGGACAGGGGATTATACGGAGCATGGCAGCATTACAGGAAAGAATACGGGGAGGAATCCGGGACAGACGGTGATGAGGAGTATCCGGGACTTTTGGAAAAGCTGGAATCATTTTTTCAAATGCTCTGCCGGTACAGGGAAAGGTCGGCCTATCTTTCCATCCACGAGCTGCTTTATGACCTGTATGAAGGAACCGGGTATTATGATTATATTTCCGCCATGCCGGCGGGAGAGGTGCGGAAGGCCAATCTTTCCATGCTGGTGGAAAAGGCGTCGGCCTATGAGAAGACCAGCTACACCGGATTGTTCCATTTTATCCGCTACATTGAAAACCTGAAAAAGTACGATACAGACTTCGGGGAAGCTTCCCTGGCAGGGGAGGAGAATACGGTCCGGGTCATGAGCATCCATAAGAGCAAGGGTCTGGAATTTCCCGTAGTATTTCTGGCGGGCATGGGAAAGAAGTTCAATAAGCAGGATGCTTACGGAAAAATTCTCATTGATCCGGACTTGGGAATAGGAACCGACCATCTGGACCTGGAACGGCGCATTAAGGCTCCTACCTTAAAAAAGCACGTGCTTCGCAGAAAGATGGAGCTGGGCGCCATGGGAGAGGAACTCCGGGTGCTTTACGTAGCCATGACAAGGGCGAAGGAAAAGCTGGTGATGACCGGGCTTGACCGCTATCTGGACAAGAAGCTGGAACGGTTTGCCGGGATTTTAAGGGTGGAGGGCCAGATTCCCTTTACCATCCTGGGCTCCGCAGATTCTTACTTAGACTGGATGCTCATGAGTCTGTCGGGAAAATATACCCTTACCCAGCTTCTGTCAGAGAAGGGGGCGGACACCGGCAGCCTGGTTGTAAAGGAACTGACCATTTCCGATCTGATGGGAGAAGAGATGGAGCGGCAGGCAGGAAAGAAGCTGACAAAGGAAGCCCTCCTTTCGCTTGACACCGCCAGGGTTTATGACCGGGAATTTGGGGAGGAGCTGAGAGCGGCCTTTGAATACCGCTATCCCCATGAGGTGGATACAAGGCTCCACACGAAGATGACCGTATCTGAGCTGAAAAAACAGGGACAGTTTGCGGATGAGGAGGAAAGCCAGTTTCTTCCTACCATTCCTGCCTTCCTTAGGGAGGAGGGAAAAGAGGAAGCGGCCGGAGGCACCTTCCGGGGAACCGCCTACCACAGGGCCCTGGAGCTTCTGGACTTTGGAAAGGTGAGAACCAGGGAAGAACTTCATCAGGCCCTGGACGGATTCCGCAAGGACCAGCGGATGGATGAGGAAAGTCTTTCCCTTTTATCCGAGGACATGCTCATGACCTTTTTGACCTCTCCCCTGGGAAAGCGTCTGGCTGCGGCTCAGTCAGAAGGGCGTTTAAAAAAGGAACAGCAGTTTGTGGTGGGCATTCCCGCCAGGGACATGGACGCAGGAGATTCCGACGAGCTGATTCTCATCCAGGGAATCATGGATGCCTGCATGGAGGAGAAGGACGGTCTGGTTCTGGTGGATTATAAGACGGATCACATAAGGACGGGAGAAGAAAAGGTGCTGGTTGACCGGTATCAGACGCAGATGGATTATTACCAGCGGGCACTGGAGCAGATGACCGGGAAAAAGGTAAGGGAAAAGATCATTTATTCCCTGACTTTGGAAAAGGAAATCCTTTTGGGCTGACGACTTTAATTTTTACAAAATAATAATATGATAAAAAAGTAATAATATGCTAAAATAATAGAAGAAAACGATTATCAATGCAAGGAGAAGAAAAGGTATGATACCAGATCAGGAAGTGAGACTTACCCAAATGACAAAAACTGCCGGCTGCGCCGCTAAAATAGGTCCCGGAACTCTTGCCGGAATTTTAGAGAGCCTGCCGAAATTTCAGGACCCCAATCTGCTGGTGGGAATTGAAACCTCCGATGACGGGGCCATCTATAAGGTGAACGAGGAAACTGCATTGATCCAGACCCTGGATTTTTTCACTCCTGTGGTGGATGATCCTTATACCTTTGGTCAGATTGCCGCCGCCAATGCCTTAAGCGATATTTATGCCATGGGAGGGGAACCGAAGATAGCCCTTAACATTGTGGCATGGCCCAACTGCGTAAATCCGGCTCTTTTGGGGAAAATTTTAGAAGGAGGAGCCTCCAAGGTCCTTGAAGCAGGGGCTGTTCTGGCCGGAGGGCATTCCATTCAGGATGATGAACCAAAGTACGGGCTGAGTGTAACCGGGTTTGTCCATCCGGACAAGGTTTTTAAAAACTGTGAGGCCAGGCCGGGAGATGTTCTCATTCTGACAAAGCCTTTGGGAACCGGGATCGTCAATACGGCGGTTAAGGCTGATATGGCCTCGGAAGAAGCGAAAGAGGAAGTGATCCGGGTCATGACCGCCTTAAACCGGAAAGCAAAGCAGGTTGCGGAGCGTTATAAGATTCACAGCTGCACCGATGTCACAGGCTTTGGCCTGGCAGGCCATGCGGTTGAGATGGCGGAGGGCAGCGGAGTCACCATAGAGATTTCTGTTAAGGATTTGCCGATTCAGAAGGAAGCCCCCATGCTTGCCCAGATGGGGCTGATCCCGGAAGGAGCTTACCGGAACCGCTCCTATACTGAGGACAAGGTGGACTTTGGAGAAACGGAAGAATACATCCGGGATATTTTCTGCGACCCTCAGACCTCTGGCGGACTCCTGATCAGCGTTTCCCTTAAGGATGGGGAAAGCATCATGAAAGATTTGGAGAAAGCCCAGATGGAAACAGCTTATGCCATCGTCGGGCGTGTTGTGGAAAAGGAAGAAAAATCAGTAAAGTTGAGGTAAGGCAATGATTTATCTGGATAATGCGGCAACTTCATACCGGAAGCCGGAGGAAGTGAGGCAGGCGGTGGCGGAAGCCATGGTTTCTCTCGGCAATTCCGGCCGGGGAGCCCATGGGGCATCCTTAGATGCGTCCCGCATGATTTTTGATACCCGCAGGCGCCTGGCAGAGCTTTTTCACGGGGGAGACCCTTCCCGGGTGGCTTTTACAGCCAATTCCACGGCAAGCTTAAACATTGCCATCCAGGGCCTTTTTGAACCGGGAGATCATGTGATCACCACCGTGATGGAGCATAATTCTGTGCTGCGCCCCTTGTATCTCATGGAAGAGAGGGGAGTGGAACTCACCATCCTTCCGGCAGACGAAAAGGGCAGGGTCCGATATGAAGATTTTGAGAAAGCAGTCCGGAAAAATACAAAGGCAGTGGTCTGCACCCACGCCTCTAACTTAACGGGGAATTTAAATGACTTGGAGACCATCGGCCGGATCTGCAAAAGGAATAAAATCCTGCTTGTGGTGGATGCTTCCCAGACCGCGGGAGTGTTTGACATTGACATGGAAAGAATGAGAATTGACGTTTTGTGCTTTACCGGCCACAAGGGACTTTTAGGCCCCCAGGGCACCGGCGGGCTCTGTGTCCGCCAGGGAGTTTCCATACGCCCTCTCATGGTGGGAGGAAGCGGGGTCAAAAGCTATTTAAGGACCCAGCCCGAGGAGATGCCGGAGGTTTTGGAGGCAGGAACCTTAAACAGTCATGGGATCGCCGGCCTTCACGGGGCTCTTCTGTATCTTGAGAAAACCGGAATTGAGGCCATTCGTAAGAGGGAGCTTTTACTCATGAGGCGGTTCTATGAAGGGGTAAAGGATATTCCGGGAGTCCGGGTCTATGGGGACTTTTCTAAAGAGGCGCTGCTATGCCGGGCCCCGGTAGTAACCCTTAACATACGGGATTATGATTCCGGGGAGGTGGCCGATGAGCTGGCTCACTCCTATGAGATCTATACAAGGGCAGGGGCTCACTGCGCCCCGCTCATGCACCAGGCTCTCGGGACTACAGAGCAGGGAGCCGTGCGCTTTTCCATGTCCCATTATAATGAAGAAGAAGAAATTGACGAAGCCGTTGAGGCGGTAAGGGAGCTGAGCCTATGAATTTAAAGCAATTGGAGGCATTTGTATGTGTGGCGGAGGAAAGGAGCTTTTCGGCTGCGGCTAAGAAGCTTTATTTAACTCAGCCCACCGTAAGCGCCCATATCAACTCTCTGGAAAAGGAACTGGGAGTGAGGCTGTTTGTCCGCACCACAAAGGATGTGGAGCTGTCTAGGGAAGGGGAACAGCTTTATGACAATGCCAGGAGAATGCTGCAGCTGGAAAAAAATATTCTCCGGGATTTCACCCAGAAGGACTCGAAGGTGTCAAATAAAATCATTGTGGGCGCTTCCACGGTGCCGGGGCAGTATATTCTGCCTAAAATTCTTTCCCTGTTTTCCAGAACCTATCCCGGAAACCAGCTGGAGTTAAAGGAAACGGACAGCATGGAGGTGGTCCGGATGGTTCAGGACGGGCTGGTGGAAGTGGGATTTACAGGAACTGCAGGCTCTGATCCCACCTGCGTGTTTGAACCCTTTTATTCGGACCGTCTGGTAATCATCACCCCCAACATTGACAGGTACCGCCAGTACGAGGAAACAGGATTTCCCATGGAACAGTTTTATAAGGAGCGGTGGATCGTCCGGGAGGAGGGCTCCGGCACAAGAAAAGAAGCGGAGCGCCATTTAAGGGATATGGGAGTGGATTTAAGCCGTCTGGAAGTAGTGGCCACCATCAGCAATCAGGAAACCATAAGAAAATCGGTGGAAGCGGATATGGGTGTTTCCATCATATCCGGCGCGGCTGTGGCTGACTATGTGGAAAGGGGTTCCCTGCTCCAGTTTTCCATAGGAGAGCAGGACGTTTACCGGAAATTATATATGGTCTGGAGCAAAAATCACAAGCCTCATAAGGCTGCCAGATTATTTATTCGGTTTGTCCGGGAGCTGTATGCTTATATATAGAGTTTTTCTATAGAAAAGGACTGCGGATCAGACGGAAATTATTGACGAAAACGCGGGTAAAATTATGAGAGAAAAAGAGCGAAAAACAGTTGTCACTTTCCATACGACGGCAGAGGCCATTGCCCTGGAAGCCCAGTGCCTGAAAGAGGGAATGCCGGGACGCCTCATTCCTGTCCCCAGGCAGATTTCCTCCGGATGCGGGCTTTCCTGGGCTATGCCTGTGGATCAAGGCGGAGATATGGAAAAGTGGATGGAAGAACGAGGGCTCCATTGGGCGGAATGCGGAGAGTATCTGATTTGAATTTTTGTAAACCTAAAAAATTTAAAGAGGAAAGAGCCGGAAAAGAAAGACTGCAGCCTTTCCTTTCCGGCTCTTTTTTGTTGATATTTTTGTTGATAGAAGGGGAGATATGAGAGGATACACAAGAGATGAAAAGTATACTTATAGAAAAAATCTATGGATAATTTACCGACAATTAAGGATTGATGGAAATAATGCACAAAAATAAAAATGATATTGACAAATAATCGATCAATATGATATAGTCTAGCTGTCACAAATCACAAGTTTTTCAAGTATCAGTAAAAGAAACTTATATATGCTCATAATTGGTTGAGCGTTTCTACCAACTACCGTAATAGTTGTCTATAAGTTTCCGCGTGAGTTGTAAACCCGGCTTCATGGCCGAGCTTTTACAATGTGCGTGCGGACAATAGAAATGGCGGTAGTTTTTTATTGCGTAAAATTATCAGAATGCGATCATGGCTGCCGTATTTCATATTTATCATTTTATTTTGATAAGGAATAGGAGGTTCTATGTCTGGTAGTAAAAATTTTGTTTTGAAGGGGAACATTTGTTACAGTGAAGATGCCCACACCTTAAGGACCGTGGAGCAGGGGTATCTGGTCTGCCGTGACGGAAAATCGGCAGGGGTCTTTCGGGAGATTCCGGCCCAGTTTGCGGATTATCCTCTGGAGGACTGCGGGGATATGCTTATTGTTCCCGGTCTTGTGGATCTTCACATCCATGCGCCTCAGTTTGCTTTCCGCGGGCTGGGAATGGATCTGGAGCTTTTGGACTGGCTGAACACCAACACATTTCCAGAGGAGTCCAAGTACGCTGATCTGGAATATGCAGAAAAGGCTTACCGGATTTTTGCGGAATCCATGAAAAAGAGCGCCACCACAAGGGCCTGTGTTTTCGCTACGATCCACAGGCAGGCCACAGAGCTTTTGATGGATCTGATGGAGGAAACCGGCATAAAAGCCCTGATCGGCAAGGTCAACATGGACCGGAATTCGCCGGATTACTTACGGGAAGCCGATGCAAAAACATCTGAACAGGAAACTGTACGCTGGCTGGAGGAAACTTTCTCAAAGTATGAGAACGTAAAGCCCATTCTCACACCCCGGTTCATTCCATCCTGTACGGATGATTTGATGGAGCGTCTGGGAGAGCTGCAGAAAAAGTATGAGGTTCCTGTACAGTCCCATTTGTCGGAAAACCAGGGGGAAATCGCATGGGTTAAGGAGCTTTGTCCGGATTCTAAATTTTATGGGGATGCTTATGATCAATTCGGACTGTTCGGAGGAAACGGAAAGACGGTTATGGCTCACTGCGTTTCTTCGTCGGAAGAAGAAATTGAGTTAATAAAAGAGCGGGGCGTTTATATCGCCCATTGTCCTCAGTCAAACACCAACTTATCCTCAGGGGTGGCTCCGGTCAGAACCTATCTGGACCGGGGAATGAACGTGGGACTTGGAAGCGACGTGGCAGGAGGGAGCGGGGAATCCATTTTCCGGGCCATGGCAGATGCCATTCAGGTGTCGAAGCTGAGATGGAGGATGATGGACGGAAGCTTAAAGCCCATTACCGTGGAAGAGGCTTTCTATATGGGAACCATGGGCGGCGGTTCATTCTTTGGCAGGGTCGGAAGCTTTTTGGAAGGCTATGACTTTGACGCTCTGATCCTGGATGACAGCAGCCTGCTTCATCCACAGCCCCTTACTTTACGGGAGAGGCTGGAGAGGTTTATTTACTTATCCGACGACAGACATTTAAAGGGGAAGTTTGCGGAAGGAAAAAGAATTTTCTGATTTTTAAAAATTAAATAAAATACGTAAGGAAAACTTTTTAACTATCGAGGAGGTATATGATATATGGAAACACAAAAAAAAGGAGGTTTTTTAGACAAGGTATTTCACTTGTCTGAAAATCACACCGATGTGAGAACTGAAATCGTGGCTGGGGTAACCACGTTTATGACTATGGCTTATATTCTTGCAGTCAATCCGAAAATCTTAGGTGCTGCGGGAATGGACTCCGGGGCTGTATTTACGGCTACTGCTCTTGCATCGCTGTTTTCCACTCTTTTGATGGCAATACTTGCAAACTATCCTTTTGCTCTGGCTCCTGGAATGGGACTTAATGCGTATTTCGCATATACCGTAGTTCTTAACATGGGCTATACCTGGCAGGTAGCTTTGACTGCAGTATTTGTGGAAGGCCTTGTTTTCATTCTTCTTTCACTGACCAATGTGCGGGAAGCGATTTTCAATGCGATTCCAATGAACCTAAAGCACGCAGTATCCGTTGGTATCGGCCTGTTCATCGCATTTATCGGACTGCAGAATGCAAAAATTGTTGTGGACAGCTCAACTCTTGTAACGGTATACTCCTTTAAGGGAGCCATGGAGAACGGCACATTCCACACCGTTGGAATCACGGTTGTATTATCAATCATCGGAATTTTAATCACAGCTGTACTGCTTGTAAAGAATGTAAAAGGCAATATTTTATGGGGAATTGTCTGCACCTGGATTCTCGGCATGATCTGCCAGGCCGTAGGCTTATACCAGCCAAACCCGGAGATGGGAATGTTCAGCGTATTCCCGGATCTTTCCAAGGGCTTCGGCATCCCGGATATGTCCTCTACTTTCTTCAAACTGGACTTTTCCAAGGTTTTTTCCTTAAACTTCCTGGTGGTCATGTTTGCATTCCTGTTTGTAGATGTATTTGATACCCTGGGAGCCTTAATCGGTGTGGCATCCAAGGCAGATATGCTGGATAAGGAAGGAAAGCTTCCCCACATCAAGGGCGCATTAATGTCAGACGCTGTCGGTACCTCCGTAGGCGCACTGCTTGGTACCTCCACAATCGCTGCTTTCGTAGAAAGTGCAGCAGGCGTTGCAGAAGGCGGAAGAACCGGACTGACCTCAGTGGTTATCTCCATCCTGTTTGGTTTATCCCTGTTCTTATCCCCGCTTTTCTTAGCCATTCCGTCCTTTGCTACGGCTCCGGCTCTGATCGTGGTAGGCTTCCTGATGATGACCTCCATTACCAAAGTGAATTTTTCAGATTTCACAGAGGCAATTCCGGCCTATATCACAATCATCGCAATGCCTTTCATGTACAGCATTTCCGAAGGCATTTCCATGGGAACCATCGCTTATGTTGTGATTAATGTAATCGCCGGCAAAGCAAAAGACAAAAAAATCAGCACACTTATGTATGTTCTAGCGGTATTATTTGTGTTAAAATATGTATTGATATAAATGATATAATAATAATGATATAATAATTAATAATATAGAAGAAACAACTCAGAAACCGGTCAATAAATATATGGGCTGGCGGCGACATCACTTTGACAAATGCGTCTGTGTTTTGAAAAAGTCTCGTCTTCGTCAGTCCTTTTCACACAAAGCGGCCGGAAAGCTGTTTACACTTAAGAATTAGAATTGAGGAGGCGTATATATGATAGTCGGAAAAAGTGTTACCCGAGTTGACGCGTTTGATAAGGTCACGGGAAGAGCCAAATACACCGATGATCTCTGTGATAAGAGTGCTCTTATTGCTAAGATTTATCACTCTTCCATAGCAAACGGTATTGTAAAATCCATTGATACTTCAGAGGCTGAAAAAGTACCAGGGGTGGTCAAGATAGTGACCTGTTTTGATGTGCCCAAGTACTATTTCCCAACAGCAGGCCATCCGTGGTCGACGGATCCCCACCATCAGGATGTTATGGACCGTCTTCTTTTGACGGACCGGGTGCGTTTCCACGGAGATGAAGTAGCTGCGGTAGTGGCTGAAAATGAAATAGCCGCAAAGCAGGCAATCAAGGCCTTAAAGGTAGAATACGAGGAGTATCCCTTTGTTCTTGATCCCCAGGAGGCCATGAAGGACGGAGCTCCTCAGCTCCATGAGCAATATCCCAACAATATCCTTGGCCATTCCAGCGTCAGAAAAGGAAATCTGGAGGAAGCGATTAAGGAGCCGGGGCTGGTCAAAATCGAACAGTGGTATGATACGCCCATTGTTCAGCACTGTCACATTGAAAATCATATTTGCTATGCCAGCGCGGAAAATGGAAAAATAACCGTAGTATCCTCCACTCAGATTCCTCATATCGTAAGACGAGTGGTAGGCCAGGCCCTTGGAATTCCGTGGGGGAATGTCCGCATCATCAAGCCTTATATCGGAGGCGGCTTCGGAAACAAGCAGGATGCCCTCTATGAGCCTCTCTGCGCCTATCTTTCCCAGTCGGTTGGAGGTCGTCTGGTTAAGCTTGATGTGACCCGTGAGGAAACCTTTGTAAGCAACCGTACAAGGCATGCCATCCGCAGCCATATCACCAGCTGGGTCCGCCCTGACGGCACCTTTGCGGCCCGTAAGCTGGAGTGCTTTTCCAATCAGGGAGCTTATGCCTCCCATGGACACGGAATTGCAGCAAAGGGCATGAACGCGTTTCCACAGCTTTATCCCTGCGAAAACGTGGAATGTGACGCTTATACCGTATTTACCAATATGCCTGTGGCAGGCGCCATGCGCGGCTATGGAATTCCGCAGGCCATGTTCCCGGTGGAAAGCCAGAGTGAGGACATTGCACTGGCAATCGGCATGGACCCGGTAGAATTCCGCCGTAAAAACCTGATGCCTGTAGGCTATGTGGACGGTTTCTCTAAAAATGAAAATTATTCTGATACCTTTAATCAGTGTCTGGAGAAGGGAAAAGCATATATAGATTACGACAGAAAGAGGAAGGAATATGCGAACCAGACAGGTCCTGTCCGCAAAGGCGTCGGCTGTGCGGTATTCTGGTATAACACGGCAGTATGGCCCATCAGCCTGGAGGTTTCCTCCTGCCGGATGGTGATGAACCAGGACGGCTCCATACAGGTACAGCTGGGAGAGACGGAGATCGGCCAGGGAGCGGATACGGCCTTTGCCCAGATGGCCGCAGATGCGGTAGGCCTTCCCTTTGATATGGTTCATGTGATTTCCAACCAGGATACGGATGTGACTCCTTTCGGAACAGGCTCCTATGCTTCAAGACAGACCTATGTAGGCGGCTTTTCCATCAAGCAGACCGGCCTCTTATTAAAGGAAAGAATTTTGAATTATGCTCATGAGCTGACCCGTATGCCTGTCTTTAATTTAGACATCAGGGACGGAAAGATCGTGCGCACCACAGACGGAAGAGAGCTTATGACCATGGCTGAATTAGCCACAGAGGCGATTTACAGCCTGACCAACAGCCAGCATCTGACCTCTGAAAGCACCTACCAGATAAAGTCCAACGCTTATTCCTTTGGCTGCTGCTTTGCCGAGGTAGAGGTGGATATCCCCATGTGCAAGGTAAAGCTGGTGGATATTATCAACGTTCATGACTGCGGCCAGCTGATCAACCCGGCTCTTGCAAAGGCCCAGGTTCACGGAGGCATGAGCATGGGAATCGGCTACGCCCTTTCCGAGCAGCTTTTGATTGACGAAAAAACAGGCAGAACTTTAAATGACAACCTGCTGGATTATAAACTGTCCACCACCATGGACCATCCTCATTTAGAGGCCCAGTTTGTGGAAAACTATGAGCCCACCAGCGCATACGGAACAAAGTCCCTGGGTGAGCCCCCGGCCTGTCCTGTGGCCCCGGCCATCCGCAATGCCATTTTAAATGCCACAGGCGTTTCTATGTACCAGATACCGATGACATCCCAGGCTTTGTTTAAACGGTTTAAAGAAGAGGGACTCATCTGATAAAAGGAGGAAAGCTTTATGTATGATATGAAAGCATTATATGAAGCAAATACCGTGGAAGAGGCGGTAAAGCTTCGTTTAGAGCATCCCGAAGCCCAGATTATAGCGGGCGGAAGCGATGTTTTGATACAGATGCGTGAAGGAAAGCGCGCCGGAAAAGAACTGATCAGCATTTATATGATCAATGAGATGAGAGGCGTAAGTCTGGATGAGGAAGAGTCTGTCCGCATCGGCTCTCTCACCAGCTTTTCCCACATCACTAAGGACCCCATTATCCAGAAGTACATCAATGTGCTTGGAGAAGCGGTGGACATGGTGGGCGGACCCCAGATAAGAAACATTGCCACCATCGGCGGAAACACCTGCAACGGCGTTACCTCGGCGGATTCCGCCTCCACCCTTTTTGCCTGGGATGCGATCATTGAGCTGACAGGTCCTGAAGGCGTCCGCCGGATTCCCATCAGTGAATTCTATATAAAGGCAGGAACCGTGGATATCCGGGAGGGAGAGATTCAGACCGCAGTGATTATCCCCAAGAAAAGCTATGACGGCTACAAGGGCCATTATATCAAGTACGCTAACAGAAACGCCATGGATATTGCCACCACAGGCTGCTCCGTAAACGTAAAGCTGTCGGAGGATAAAAAGACCGTGGAAGACGTCCGAATCGCCTACGGAGTGGCAGGCCCAATTCCAATGCGCACCAAAAGTGCGGAAAGCCTGGCAAAGGGCCAGCCGGTGTCAAAGGAACTGGCAGCAGCCTTTGGAAAAGAAGTCCTTGCAGACATTAATCCCCGTGACAGCTGGAGAGCCTCAAAGGATTTCCGTAAGCACATTGCCGTGGAAATGGCATCCCGCGGCTTCATAGAATCAGTGAAACTTTCAGGAGGTGAAATCTGATGTCGGTACAATATAAACTGGTAAGATGCACCATCAACGGAAAATACACGGAAACAATGGTAGATGTGCGGGCCTCTCTGACCGATATGCTGAGAGATGATTACCGCCTGACCTCTGTAAAAAAGGGCTGTGAGGTAGGAGAATGCGGAGCCTGCAACGTGATCATAGACCATGAATGCTTCAACTCCTGCATCTATCTGGCCATATGGGCAGAGGGAAAAGAAATCAAGACCTTAGAAAGCCTTATGGGACCTGACGGTGAGCTTTCCGACATCCAGCAGGCCTTTATAGACGAAACAGCAGTCCAGTGCGGATTCTGCACGCCGGGATTTATCATGTCGGCGGTGGAGATCCTGGAAAGCGGAAAAGAGTATACCAGAGACGAGCTTAAAAAGCTGATGTCCGGCCATTTATGCCGGTGCACAGGCTATGAGAATATCATAAATGCGGTGGAGAAAACAATGCTCCGCAGGCTGGGAAAGCTTCCGGCTTAAGCAGTTGAGTAATAAACAGTTGAGTAAGAAATAAGCAATGGAGCAGGATTTAAAATAAAATGAAAGAGCGGGGACAGGGCAGCGAAAAGCTGCTTTGTCCCCGCTCTTTTCCTTATTCCGTATGCTTTCTGAATTCCCTGGGCGTCATCCCGAATTTTTCCTTAAAGCTCCGGTTAAAATAAGACAGATTATTAAATCCCGTATCCCCTGCAATGGTCAGGACAGAATCCTCAGAGGAAAGAAGAAGCCTGGAAGCCATGGTCAGCCGGTAATCATTTAAGTAGGGGGTAAAGGAGATTCCCATGGTGTTTTTAAAAAACCTCATAAAATGGGACTGGCTCATGCCGCAGGCCTCTGATATTTCCTTTATGGAAATGGGCCGGCTGTAGTGCTGTTCCATGTATTTAAGGATCTGCCTGGTTCGTTCCAGGTCCTTAGGAGGCCGGGAGGGAGCCGGTGGGAAAGAGGCTGCTTCATTGCCCCAGAAAAGGAAAAATAATTCAAACAGCTTTCCTTTTATGAACAGCTCCCAGCCCTCGGGAAAGGTTTCCCGGACCTGGTCGATCTGGTCTAAGCAGAAAGCGATTCCCCTGTAGCAGGGGAAATCCTTTGTAATGAGCACAGGAAGATTTTTCTGCCCCCGGCTGATGGGGGAGAGATAGGATTCCCAGCAGATATCCGGCTGTCTGGAACCTAAAAGGCTTAAGTGAAAAATAATGTTTTCATATTCCATGGATTCCTGCTTCCACTTTTCAATGGTATGGAGCTTGCCGGGGCAGACCACCACAATATCCCCGCCATGGACCTCATAGGGGACAAAATCCACGGACACCAGCCCGGCTCCCTTCTTAATATAAATAAATTCCATTTCCTCATGCCAATGGAGAGGGACCTTGTTAAAATCCAGGGGAATGGTGCAGGGATAGGTCAGATAAGGAAAGCCGGATGGGTCCTGCTCCCGCTTTTCCTGATAGTTTTCGTACTGTATAATATTCATAAAACACCTGTTTCTCGAAAGACTTCATTCATTGATGATAGTATTGTATCATAATATGCCAGAATGCTGCAAGATAAACTGCAGTCCCGGGTACTATAATACTGGCATAATGTAAAAGAGAGAATAAAAAGGAGCAGTCTTTATGAATATGGAACAGCGTATTTTTGAAATATGTGGCAAAGCGGCAGACCAGTGCTCCAGCAGGGAAATTTATTACGCCCTGCTGAAAATCGTACAGGAAGAAACCGGAAAAAGGCAGAGGGCGGAAGGAAAGAAAAAGGTATATTATATATCTGCGGAATTTCTCATCGGAAAGCTGCTTTCCAACAACCTGATTAACTTAGGGCTGTACGACCAGGTTTGTCAGCTTCTCAGTAAAAACGGCAAAAGCATCTGTGAGATTGAGGAAATGGAGCCTGAGCCCTCTCTTGGAAACGGAGGCCTTGGACGCCTTGCCGCCTGTTTTCTGGATTCCATGGCAACCCTTGGCCTAAACGGAGACGGAATCGGCCTCAATTACCATCTGGGCCTGTTTAAGCAGACCTTTGAGGACCATCTCCAGGCGGAAGCTCCCAACCCATGGATGGAGGAGAACAGCTGGCTGACAAAGACAGAGGTCTGCTACCCGGTAACCTTTAAGGGTCTGACTCTTTATTCCAGAATGTATGATATCGGAGTCACCGGCTACCATGGCTCCTCCAATAAGCTTCATTTATTTGACTTAGAAACTGTGGATGAGGGAATCGTAAAGGAGGGCATCTCCTTTGACAAAGAGGATATTAAAAAGAATCTGACCCTGTTTCTCTATCCTGACGACAGCGATGAGGCGGGCAGGAAGCTCCGCATTTACCAGCAGTATTTCATGGTCAGCAGCGCCGCCCAGTACATTCTGGACGAATGTGTCAGAAAGGGCTGCAGGCTTTACGACCTGCCGGATTATGCGGTGATCCAGATCAATGACACCCATCCCTCCATGGTGATCCCGGAGCTGATCCGTCTTTTGACCATGCGGGGACTTCCCTTTGAAAAGGCGGCGGAGGCTGTCAGCAGGACCTGTGCCTACACCAATCACACCATCCTTGCGGAAGCCCTTGAAAAATGGCCTCTGGAATACCTGAAGGAGGCCGTGCCCCAGCTGGTGCCTGTCATTGAAAAACTGGATAAACAGGTGCGGAAAGCTTATAAGGACCCGGCTGTGGCCATCATTGACGAGAAAGAGCTGGTGCATATGGCCCATATGGATATCCATTACGGCTTCAGCGTCAATGGGGTGGCTTATCTTCACACGGAAATACTGAAAAAAAGCGAATTAAAGAAATTTTATGATATCTACCCGGAGAAATTTTCCAATAAAACCAACGGAATTACTTTCCGGCGGTGGCTTCTCCACTGCAATCCCCTTCTTTCCCGGCTTATCACTTCAAGGATCGGAGAAGGCTATAAGACAGACGCCATGGAGCTGGAAAAACTGGCCGCCTTTGAGGATGAGGCCACTTTAAGGGAACTGCTTCAAGTGAAACAGCAGAATAAGCTGGCCTTGAAAGAATATCTTATGTCAACCCAGGGTGTGGAAATCGACGAAAACTCTGTTTATGACATTCAGGTTAAACGGCTTCACGAGTATAAGCGGCAGCAGATGAACGCCCTTTACGTCATACACAAGTATCTGGAAATAAAAAGAGGAAACTTGCCCTCCACGCCGGTCACGGTGATTTTCGGCGCAAAGGCAGCTCCCGCCTATGTGATTGCAAAGGATATCATCCACCTGATTCTGTGTCTTCAGGAGCTGGTCAATAAGGACCCGGAAGTAAGCCCCTATCTCAAGGTGGTAATGGTGGAAAACTATAATGTGTCCAAGGCGGAGAAGCTGATTCCTGCCTGTGATATCTCCCAGCAGATTTCCCTGGCGTCCAAGGAGGCCAGCGGGACCGGAAATATGAAGTTCATGTTAAACGGTGCAGTGACCCTTGGAACCATGGACGGAGCCAATGTGGAAATTGCGGAGCTGGTGGGAAAGGAAAATATTTATATTTTCGGCGAATCCAGCGAGAACGTAATCCGCCATTACGAAAAAGCCGATTATGTGTCGAAAGAATATTATAAGAAGGATGAGGAGATCCGGGAGGCCCTGGACTTTATGGTGGGAGAGGAAATGACCGCCATCGGCCATAAGGAAAACTTAAAACGGCTTTACGATGAGATATTAAAGAAAGACTGGTTCATGACCCTTTTGGATTATAAGGCCTATGAGGCTGCCAGAGAGAAAATCTATAAGGATTATGAGGACCGGATGGTATGGGCAAAGAAAATGCTGGTCAATGTCAGCAAGGCCGGTTATTTCTCTTCAGACCGCACCATTTTCGAGTACAACCGGGATATCTGGAAGCTTTAATAAGGAAGGACTTGTCCTTATTAACAGATTTGGCACCAATGTTTAGTGCCAAATCTGTTTTTCTATTTGTTGAAAAAACCCGCGTCACCTCTTATAATGAAATTATCAATAAGAAATTGGTTGGCCAGCCATGATTTTATCGTTAAAATTCATAAAAACGGGGGTTTAATGAAATAATGAAAGAAAAAATTCAAGTTTTTGGTAGGGCGCTAAGCGGCATGGTTATGCCAAACATCGGCGCGTTTATCGCGTGGGGTTTAATTACAGCGTTTTTCATCGATACAGGCTGGGTTCCAAATAAAGCCTTTTCCGAACTGGTAGGTCCTATGTCTTCCATTCTTTTGCCGCTGCTCATCGCATATACAGGCGGAATGGCAGTAGCCGGGCAGAGAGGAGCCGTTATCGGCGCTATCGCCTCCATGGGAGTTATCGTCGGTTCTGATGTACCCATGTTTATGGGAGCCATGATCGTTGGTCCTCTGGCTGCATGGATTCTTAAAAAGTTTGATAATTTCATAAGAAGCAAGATCAAAACCGGATTTGAGATGCTGGTAAACAACTTTTCCATCGGCATCATCGGTATGATTCTGGCATTACTGGCGAGGCTGGCTATTCAGCCTATCGTTGAAACTCTCAATCACGTTATGGGTGCAGGCGTAGGATTCTTTGTGGACCACAACCTGCTTCCTCTGGCAAGTGTATTTATTGAACCGGCAAAGGTATTGTTCTTAAATAATGCAGTCAATCACGGAATTCTTTCCCCATTGGGAATTCAGCAGGTACAGGAAGCCGGAAAATCCATCTTCTTCCTGCTTGAGGCAAACCCAGGCCCAGGACTCGGTATCCTTCTGGCTTACTGTATCGCAGGAAAGGGTTCTGCAAAGAGCTCCGCACCGGGCGCAATCATCATCCATTTCCTGGGCGGTATCCATGAGATTTACTTCCCATATATCCTGATGAACCCATTGCTCATAATCGCTGCAATCGCAGGTGGAGCCAGCGGCATCTTTGTATTCAATATAATGCACGTTGGTCTGACAGCACCGGCATCTCCGGGAAGTATTTTCGCAGTTCTGTTAATGGCAGAAAGAAACAGCTATGTGGGCCTGATACTGGGAATCGCCGTAGCAGCGGCAGTATCCATGGCAGTAGCGCTTCCGCTCCTGAAGTTCATGAGTAAGGACACGGATTTAGAAAAAGCGGAAGAAAAGAAAAATGAGATGAAGCGTCAGGCAAAAGGAATCAAGGCAGAAGAACCAGCTAAATCAGCAGCAGAGCCGGCAAGAGAAGTAGAAGGCACAATCAGCAAAATCGCTTTTGCCTGCGATGCAGGTATGGGTTCCAGCGCCATGGGCGCCTCCGTATTAAAGAAGAAAATCGCGGCAGCCGGGCTGGAAGGAGTCGAGGTAATTCATACGCCCGTATCCTCTATTCCAGACGACGTGCAGGTGATCGTAACCCATAAGGGATTAAAGGAACGGGCCGCTCACAGCAATGCCACTGCCAAACTGGTGCTGATCGACAATTTCCTGGCAGCGCCGGAATATGACGAACTGGTAGAATATATTAAGCTCAAAAACAAGAAGTAGGTTTGACTGCAGGGATAGCCGCGTATCTGCGGGCTGTCCCTGCCGCATCATAGGAAGAGAAGGAAATCAGACATGACACCAAGACTGAAACAAATTTTAAATATCATGCTTCGGGAAAACAGGGAATTGTCTGTGCAGGCTCTGGCAGAGCTGTGCGGGATCAGCAAGCGGACCGTACAGAGAGAGCTGGAGTCAGTGGAAAGCTGTCTGAAGGATTACCAGATCAGTTTCCGTTCCAAAACCGGGGTGGGAGTGTGGCTGGAAGGCCCGGACCAGGAGATGAAAAGGTTAAGCCTTGACCTCAGCCAGGGAGATTCCTATGATGTCAGCAACCGGGAGGACAGAAGAAAGAGGCTGACCCTGGAAATCCTGAAAGAAAAGGGATTGAAGAAGCTTTTCTACTACAGCAGCCAGTTTCAGGTCAGCGAAGCCACCATAAGCGCGGACTTGGAAGCAATCAGCCAATGGCTGTCCCATTACAGCCTTTTTGTGGTCCGCAAGCCCGGAAGCGGCATTTATATTGATGGAAAAGAGGAGAATTACCGAAAGGCGATCCGGGATTTTATCCGGGAAAATGTGGATACCAGGGTATTAAAGGATTTCTACGATGACAGTGCAGAGGACGAATACAGCCTTAAGGGCGCCGGAATGAAAAACATCGGCGGCCTTTTGGACGATGAGGTCATAAAACGGGTGAAGGACTGCATTGAGGCTATGAAGCATGAGCGCATCTTAAATATGACCGAAACCTCCTATGCGGCAATGATCATACACATTACAATTGCCATCGGCCGGATTCTGCAGAGTGAAACCATTGAATCCGAAGGAAAATGGCAGGAAATTAATAAGGAGGACGAGGATTATCTTCTGGCAAAAGAGCTGGTAGACCGGCTGTCCCAGGAGTTTAACTTAAAGATTCCGGAAATAGAAACCTCTTATATTTATCTTCATATCAAGGGCTCCAAGCATGAAAAGCTCCAGTACGGGGAGGATTACAGCTTGGAGATTGACAACCGGGAATTCCAGCAGCTCTTAAATCACATGATTGACGCATTTGACAGAGAAAAGGCTCTCTATTTAAAGCAGGATGATGAATTCATACAGGGCCTGCTGGTGCATTTGCAGCCTACCATCTTCCGCATTCTCCATAACATGCAGATCCATAATCCTGTATTGGAGGATATAAAGGAAAATTACGCGGATATTTATGAGCGGTGCAAACGGGTGGCAGAGGTGTTAAGCCTCTGGCTGAAGAAAGAGGTGCCGGAGGAAGAAACAGGATTTTTAACCGTGCATTTTGGAGCGGCCCTTGTCCGTCTGGAAGAGAAAAACGAATCCATCCGCCAGGTGCACGTAGGCGTTGTGTGTTCCAGCGGAATCGGTATTTCCAGGCTCATGTCCGCCAAGCTGGAAAAGGCGTTTAAAGGAAGAATGGCGGTCACCGCTTATGGGAAAAATGAGGTCACGCCCTATATTGTAAGCAAAGCGGACTTTTTCGTTTCCAGCATTCCTATTGACGTCACAGAGATTCCGGTTATTTATGTAAATCCCCTTCTGGGGGAAAATGATATGGAGGCCATCCGTAAAACTCTTTACCGGTATGAAAGACTTCCGGGAAAGAGCGTGGAAGAGGATGCCTTTACCTTACAGCTTGAGGAAATCAACATTCTGGCTGCCCAGATTAACGCAATCCTTAAATATCTGGGATTTTTCAAGGTGGATAATGACATCACCTTTGAAGAGCTGCTTCTTGCAATCGGAGAAAAGCTGTCGCCCTATGCGGACCGAAGGGAGATGATACAGGAAGATATCATGAAGCGGGAAAAAATCGCCTCCCAGATCTTTGGGGAAATGGGCTTTGCCCTTCTTCATGAAAAGACAAAAGGGGTGCTCCGTCCCAGCTTTACCGTATGTATGACAAAGGACCTGGGGCCGTTTTGCAATCCTTATTTTAAAGGAATCACCATTGTTTTGGTCATGCTCATACCGGATGACGAAAACAGCAGGATCAACCGGGAAATCATGGGTTCCATCAGCGGAATGATTATTGAAGACTGTGATTTTCTGGATACCATAAGAAAGGGAAACAAGGAAGAAATCAGAAGCATGCTGACAAGACATTTAAAGCAATTCTTTTACAAATATTTAAATCAGGGAGGACAATAGCTATGCAGGAGCTGCTTTGCCGCAAAAACGTATGTGTGAACTGCATTCCGGATACGAAAGAGAATATCGTAAAAAAGGTAGGACAGATGCTGGTAGATTCCGGTTACGTAGAGTCTTCTTATATCGATGCCATGCTTCAGAGAGAAGAGGTTGTGTCCACCTATATGGGAAATGGGCTGGCTCTGCCTCATGGCGTGGAAGCCGCCAAAAAAGACGTTAAGACATCGGGAATCGCTGTCATGACCTTTCCGGATGGAGTAGACTGGGGAACCGAGAAAGCCAACATCGTTATCGGAGTGGCAGGGGTAGGAGACGAACATATTGAAATCCTGGCCTCAATTGCCGAAAAGATTCTGGATGAGGAGACCATGAAGGAATTAATGCGGGGAGATGCGGAAACCGTGTATCAGATTCTTTCAAAATAAACCGGAAAGAATCAGAGTGGAGGTTAAGATGATCATAACAGTAACAATGAATCCGGCAATCGACAAAACCGTGGAGGTTCAGAAGCTGAATCCGGGAAATTTGAACCGGATCAAAAAGGTGGAATTTGACGCCGGGGGAAAGGGAATTAACGTTTCCAAAACCATCGGCGAGCTGGGAGGCGAAAGTATTGCCGTAGGATTCCTGGGCGGAAACGCCGGGGCCATTATTGAAAAGGTCTTGAAGGAAAAAAACATCAAAACCGATTTTATATGGGTGGAGGGAGAAACCAGAACCAATACCAAGGTATTGGAAGAAAATGGCATGGTGACAGAACTCAACGAACCGGGTCCTACGGTTTCAAATAAACAGATTGAGGAGCTGCTTCATAAGCTTGACGGGTACGCAGGAGAAGACCGTTTATTTGTCCTGTCGGGAAGCATTCCGAACGGCGTGGACAAAAACATTTACCAGAGAATTATTCATCTGGTCCATCAAAAGAAAGCCAAGGTGCTTTTAGATGCCGACGGAGAGCTGTTCCGTCAGTCCCTTGAGGCAATTCCCGACATGATTAAGCCCAACCGGGCGGAATTAGAAGAATATGCAGGCATTGACTACCGGGCCACCGAAGAAAACCTGCTGAAAATAGCCAGAGAATTGCTGGAAAAGGGAATGGAAACCGTAGCTGTTTCCATGGGAAAGCAGGGAGCCATGTTCTTAAAAGAAGACTATCAGGTCATGTGCCCCGGTTTAAGCGTAAAGGCCCACTCCACCGTGGGAGCAGGGGATGCAATGGTGGCAGCCATGGCATATGCCTGGGATAAAGGCCTCAGCAACGAAGAAACGGTGCGGACCTGCATCGCGGCTTCGGCAGGTGCGGTGACCACTGTGGGAACAAAGCCGCCCTCAAAGGAGCTGGTGGAGCACTTAAAGACAGAAGTGATTATTAAAGAATTGGAAAGGAAGGCGAAAGCATGAAAACGAAAGCGGTAAGAATGTATGGGGAACGGGATTTAAGGCTGGAAGAGTTTGAGCTTCCCCCCATTAAGGACGACGAAATCCTTGTAAAGGTCATGAGCGACAGCATCTGCATGTCCACCTACAAGCTGGTGGAGCAGGGTAAAAAGCATAAAAGAGCGCCTCAGAACATCGACACCAATCCAATCATCATCGGCCATGAGTTTGCGGGTGTGATCGTAGAGGTAGGCGATAAATGGAAAGATCAGTTTAAGCCCGGCATGAAATTCGCACAGCAGCCCGCTTTAAACTACAAGGGAAAACTGGACTCTCCCGGTTATTCCTATGAGTTTTGTGGAGGAGCCACTACCTACTGCATCTTTCCTCATGAGGTTATGGAGCTGGGCTGCTTAATGCCCTATGACGGGGAAAGCTTTTTTGAGGCTTCCCTGGGAGAGCCAATGAGCTGCATTATCGGCGGCTATCATGGAAACTATCATACCAATAAGAAAAACCACGACCATTCCATCGGCACCAAGG